>JAFGDS010000048.1 GCA_016931995.1 Pirellulales bacterium | reverse complement strand
CTGAACTCCTGAAACGCCAACGAGATCCTTCGCTTCGCTCAGGATGACTTGCGGCGAGGGCGAGGGTTCTGGGATAGGCTCTAAGTCATTCCACCGGCGCGGTTGCCTTGCCGGACCAGCCGTGGGGCGGCTGGACGTCGAGGCCGTTGGCATCGCGGGTGAGGACGAACGGGCGGTCGGGGTTCGCGCCGCCGGTGATCCAGGCGTCCCGGACGCGGAGGTCCTCGACGTCGTCAGCCCAAATCGGCGCGCGGTCCTCGCCCTCCGGCAGGTGCAGACGGAAGCCGTCCACCAGCAGCCCGCGGACGTGCCGCACGAAAAGCCCGCTGGCCGGCAGGTTACCCCAGTTGGTGCCTTCCGGATAGCTGTCGGCCAGCTCCTTCACGTCGGTCTTGTACTGGCCGGCGGCGACGGCGGCCTTGGGGAAGATGTGGATATTGCGGAGCGTGACGTTCTCGGCGCAGTGGCCGGGGATGCCGGTGACGGAGGAGCCGACCGAGCCCGTCTCGTAGGCGGTGATGTTGCTCAGGGTGACGTTGCGCAGCGTGCCGACCCCTGGTTTGGGCGAATCGGGACTGGGCCGGGCGCCGCGGTGGGCCAGGCGGATGTAAATGGGCACCTTCACGCCCTGCATGACGACGTTGTCGATACTCACGCTCTCCAGCACGCCGCCGTCGACCAGCTCGAGCGAGATACCGGAGATGCCGCCCGGGCTAAGGTGCTTGAAGACGGAGCGAGGGTCGAGGCTCGGCTTGACGACGCAGTTGGAGATGGTGACCCGCTTGAATCCGCCCATGCTGCCGGTGCCCATCTTGATCGCGTTGCAGTGGCTGCTGATCACGCAATTGGTGATGACGATATCCTCGCAGGCGGCCAGGCCCTCGCTCTTGAAGCACAGGCCGTCGTCGTCCGAGTCGATGATGCAGTCGCTCATGGTCACCCGGCGGCAGCCGTCCAGGTCGATCCCGTCGTTGTTCCGCATGAGCTGGTTCCACACCCGCAGCCCGCGGATCAGCACGTCCTCGCAATTCAGATAGTGCTGCATCCAGAAACCGCTGTCGCGCAGCGACAGATCCGTGACGCGGACGCGCTTACAGGAGATGAACAGGATGTTGCGGGCGCGGGATTCGTCGTTGGCCTTGGGACCCGACTTTTGCAGCGGAAAGGCGCCGCGGCCGTCGATCGTGCCCTGGCCCGTCAGAGCGACGTTCTCGGCCTCCAGGGCGTACACCAGCGCGGTCCAGCCGCCCCGGTCCATCCGCGAGGCGTACTCGCCGCGCGAGAGCATGGGGTAGTCGTCCGGGTCGTTGCTGCCCAGGAGCGCCGCGCCGTGGGCCAGATGCAGCTCCACGTTGCTCTTGAGCGCGAGCGTGCCGGTGACGAACTGCCCGGCGGGCACGAGGACCGTGCCGCCGCCGTCTTGGTGCGCCTGGTCGATGGCCGCCTGGATCGCCTTCGTGTTGAGCGTCGTCCCGTCGCCCCGGGCGCCGAACTCGGTGACGTCGAGCGTCTTGGCGAAGGCGGTTGCGCCCGTGAGAACGACCGCGCAGACAAACGCGGAAAGGCACGGTATGCCGCGGGTGTGTTGTCGAATCATCGTCTCCTCCTGGTCCTATCGTCGCATGAGGCAAGTGCCGTCCCCGCGCGATCCCGGCGATCCGCAAAGGGGACCTTCCTTGATACCCCGTGCCGCCGGCGATGTCAACTCACGCGGCTTGGTGACGCGATTCGGCCGCAACGGGCGGCTCGGCCTCGCGACCGCGGGGGACGAGGAGGGTGGCCAGAAGGAACGCGCCGCAGAGGACCAGCAAAACCATCGCGCCCCAGCCGGCCGCGCCGCGCCAAACGAGAAGGCTCCCGAAACCGTCCGTTTTCGCGACATGCAATAGGGGCAAGAGCGTGCCGACGTAGCCGAAACGCGAGATGCGTTTCCATTCCTCGGAAGTCACCCGCCGCCAGGAGAAGTCGGCGGCAATCGCGCGGAGCCCGGCCCAGATGGTTCGATCGGGAAAGACCTGGGGCACGGTAGCTTGGTGCGCCGCGAAGGGACCCGGATGGAGTCCCGCCAGACGCGTCTCCTCTTCGCGGAGTGTTGGCCCGTACGCCCAGAAGAAGAGAAACGGATACGCGGCCATGAGATAGATATTGCCGCTTGCGAGGCAGAAGCTCGTGTCGATCAGGTAGTTGGCCAAGTAGTAGGGATGCCGCACCACGGCGTACGTTCCCTCGTTGCACAGCGTCACGTTGCGGATCAGTTGGCCCTTGACCAGGACGTGCAGCGCGCAGCCCAGCAAGAGCAACGCCAGCGCCGCGCCCCGCAAAACGGGCCCGGCGTCGAATAACCACACGGAAACGACGCTGGCCACGATCACCACGTCGCGAAGCCGCCCCCGGTGGAGCCAGCCTTGGATTGTTTTCGATTCATTATCGGTAGCCATGGCGTCTCCTGAATCGGCGGAAGGACGCGTGCCACTGGCTCCGCCCATATGCCGCGTGCCACTGGCTCCGCCAGTACGGAGCGCTCCGTGTCCCCCGGCGCACTGGCGGAGCCAGTGGCACTCGATATCTCCAACGCCAACACGTTCGCGCACGCGCGGACACGCCGCCCAGCGCGCCACAGCCTAAGGCAACCGCCCCAATCGGGTCAAGATCAGGTGGCCGGGTGTGGAACGAATGCTTGTCTCGACCGCCCAGATCGCCTATAGTGCTGTGCATGAAACATCCCCTGCAAATCGTCGCGTGGCCGCTCGCGGCCGGGTTAATTGCGATGGTGTCAACTCTAGCCTGGGCGGCCGAGGGCGAACCCCCGCCCGCGCCCGCCAGCCCGGCGGACTTCGGCCTGGAGCACAATGGCGCCTACCTCGCCCCGCCCGCCGCCGGCGCCGATCGGACAAAATGGCTCGACGCGATCAATAGGTATCGTGACCAGATCCGCGAGCCATCCGTCGTCCCAGGCAAGCCGAAGCCAACCGCCTTCGACGATGCCCTCTACCGCCGCGACGACCTCCGGTGGATGACCCGCAATTTCGTTTGCGGATTCGTCTTCATCTTCGATCGGGCTTTTTGGGACCTGGAGAAGCAACAATACCGCGTCGAGAGCTTGCTGGACGATGCCCAGGCCCAGTTCGGCGAGTTCGATTCCGTCGTGCTGTGGCAGGCGTATCCGCGGATCGGGGCCGACGAGCGAAATCAGTTCGACTTCTTCCGCGACATGCCCGGCGGACTGGACGGAGTACGCGGCGTGGTCGAGCGATTCCACCGGCGGGGCGTCAAGGTGTTCGTGCCGTACAATCCCTGGGACATGGGCACGCGGCGCGAGACGGTTTCGGACGAAGAGGCCCTGGCCGATCTCGTGGCTCGGATCGACGCGGACGGCATCTTCCTCGACACGATGTACCGCCCGCCGGACGCGCTGCGCGAGACCATCGACCGCCGCAGGCCGGGCGTGGTCTTCGAGCCGGAGGGCAGCCCGACCGTCGATCAGTTGCAGACGCAAAGCGGCTCGTGGGCGCAGTGGTTCAAGTCGTTTGAAGGCGTCGGCGTGCCGCGGCTGAAGTGGATCGAGCCGCGGCACATGCAGCATCAGATCCAGCGATGGAACCGTTCGCGTCAGGGCGAGCTCGCCGCCGCGTGGATCAACGGCAGCGGGATCCTCGTGTGGGAGAACATCTTTGGGAGTTGGAACCCCTGGAACGCCGAGGACCGCGCGACGCTGCGGCGGATGGCGCCCGTCTGGCGGCACTTCGCCGATCTTTTGGCCGGCGAAAGCTGGACGCCGTACGTCGCCACCCTCGCGCCGAAGACGTACGCATCGCGATGGAGCGATGAGAACGTGCGGCTCTGGCTCGTGCTGCGTGAAGACGCGGGGAAGCTCGACCGGCCGGTGCTCGAGATGGACGATTTGCGCGAGCGGTTTTTCGATCTGTGGAACGGCCGAGCGATCGAACCGGAACGGGCGGGCGGCAAGCTGCGTCTGACAATCCCGCTGGATCGCCACGGCGCGATCGTAGCCGTCCGGTCGGATGAAGCGGCCGCCGCCGTCGCGCCGCTGGTGGCCCGACAAGCGGCCGAAGCCGCGCGAGCCGTGCCGGAAGGCCAAGACGATCCTCATGTGCGGGCCGCGTCGGTGATCGAGCCGGTGGGCTGGACATCGGCTCCGGTGGTGCGGCCCGCGGCGGTGAAGGACTGGCTTCGGCTCGCTGGCGGCTCGCGGGAGTTCGTCGTGAAACACCAGCGGCGCGAGTGCGGCTGTTATCCGGATCCCGACACGCCTCGTGACGAGTGGGACCGGTTTCTAACCGGCGACCATTTCACCGACACGATCGAACACCGCGTCGTCGCGCGGATGGGCCCGTGCGCGGTCGCGCCCACGCTGGTGACCAACGGCCAGTTCGAGGCGTTTCTCGAGGCGACCGGCTACCGGCCCAAGTGCGCCGATCGGTTCCTCGCGCATTGGGGCACGCCGAAGCCGCCCGAGGGCGTGGTGATCGCCGGCGTTGGCCAGTGGAACGACCGGCCGCGATGCCCCGAGCGGCTCCGCGACGAGCCGGTCGTGTACGTCGATCTGGACGACGCCCGCGCGTACGCGGCCTGGGCCGGCCGGCGATTGCCGACCGAGTGGGAGTGGCAGGCCGCCGCCGGGCAGTATGGCGAGCGGTTCGAGCGGAAGGCCCTGCGCGAATGGACGGAGAGCCTGCGCGACGACGGGCACAACCGCTTCGTCATGCTCCGCGGCGGCTGCCGGTACGACGCCAAGACCTCCGGCTGGTACTTCCCCGGCGGCGAGCAGCCGATCGATTCCCACGCCAAGTTCCTCCTGATGCACCCGGGTCTGGACCGCTGCTCGACGATCGGCTTCCGCTGCGCGGCCCCCGTGGCGGAGGGGGAGTGACAAACGCCTCTTGCCCCGATTCGCCAAACGTCCTATAGTCCAGGCATGAAGCCTTCAGCCGAGCCGCCGTTTGAGGAAGGTCGCGAGCAGGGGATCTCGCTGCGCAGCCTGACCGAGGCGTTTGCCCAGGCGCTCGGGCGCGTGGGTCCCGAGGCGGACGCCCGCGAGGCGGAGCCGGTCGCCCAGGCCGAAAGGCCCGCGCCGGACGAGGCGTGGGAGGAACCGCCCGCGGAAGTCCAGGCCGACGAGACCTGCCCCATCGGGCCGATGACGATTCTCGAAGCGATGCTCTTCGTCGACAATAGCGAGAACCGGCCGCTTGCGGCCTCGCGGGCGGCGGAGCTGATGCGGGGCGTCGAGCCATCGGAGATCCACGAGCTGGTCCGGCGGCTCAACGAGCGTTATCGGGCGAACCGTTGCCCGTATCAGGTCGTCAGCGAGGACGCTGGCTACCGGATGCAGTTGCGGTCGGAGTTCCACGGGCTGCGCAATCGGTTCCACGGCCGGGTGCGCGAAGCCCGGCTGTCGCAGGCGGCCATCGACGTCTTGGCCATCGTGGCCTACCGCCAGCCGCTCTCCGGCGACGAGGTGACCCGGCTGCGCGACAAGCCTAGCGGCCATCTCTTGGCCCAACTCGTCCGCCGCCGCCTCTTGCGGATCGAGCGCCCGGCCGACCGTTCCCAAAAGGCCGTCTACCACACGACCGACCGCTTCCTCGACCTGTTCGGCCTTGCCAGCCTCGACGATCTCCCCCAGAGCGAAGAGCTGGACCGGCGGTAGGGAGTCGGGATTCGGGACTCGGGGATCGGAACTCGGGGATCGGGACTCGGGGATCGGGGGATGGTTCGGCACGGGATCCCTGGAGAGTGCCAGAGCCGCTTGCGGCTTCGCAAACCCGCCGCTCGGACGATGTTTCGCCGCGTCCCAAATCCCCAAATCCCCAAATCCCCAAATCCCTCGTCCTCCATCCCCCGGCCCCCGCTCGTTGCCGTCGCCGCGGGGGCCGGCTATACTCCAGGCATGGTGACCGGCGGAATTCGGAACGCCGCCGGTCGAGGTCCTCGGATTGCTTTTCTTCTTCGAGAAGGGGACGTGCCATGTTCAAGCCGTTCTGCGCGTGGGGGCTGGTTCTGGTGGTGGCGGGGTTCTCGGTCGCCGGGGAGACGCCGCCCGGCGTGGGCCAAGGGGCTGCACCCCCGTCCGAGGCGTTCAAGCTTCTTGAACGCCCGGCGTCCGAGTTGCGGATCGAAAAGGCCCTGGACGAGCCCGCGACGTTCGACCTTGTTGACGTGCCGCTCGATGCGGTGATGAAGCAAGTGAGCCAGCGCTACGGCATCCGCATCCGCATGGACCGCCGGGCGATGGGGGCGCTGGGCATCGACGGCGACATGCCCATCACCTTCAAGATCGCCGGCGTCCGGCTCCGCTCGGCGCTGGAGTTGATGCTTGGCGAGATCGATGTGACGTATCTCATGCGGGATGAGGCACTAATGATAACGATGCCCGAGGCTGTAGAGGATGATCTCGAAACTCGGGTCTACGACGTGACGGATCTGGTCGTGATCGGCGACGTATCTGACCCGAAGGGCGAGGATTTCGGTACGCTGATCGAGGTGGTCATGGCAACAGTCTGGCCAGAAAGCTGGCTGGAGACACATGGCGGACCAGGAGGGATTGGCCGGTGCGTTGTAGGCAATGTGCGCGCGTTGGTGATTACCCAAACACAGCCCGCCCATCGTGAGGTGGCCCAACTCCTTGCCGACTTGCGCAAGCCTAGCCCGTTGGGCACGCGGGGCGACCCGTGGCAACGCGAGGCCGAGCAGCGGATCGAGGCGGCGCTGGACGGGCCAATCACCATCGCGGCCAAAGAGACGCCACTGGCCAAGCTGGTGGAAGAGCTTAGCCAGCAACACAAGGTCCCCATCATCATCCGCCGCAGGACCCTGGAGGCCTTGGGTATCGACGCGAATGCGCCGATCACGTGCGAAGCCTCGGAAATACATCTTCGCTCGGCGCTCCGTTGGATCGTCCAGGATCTCGAACTGGACTATGCTGTCACAAACGAGGCAGTGTTGATCTCTTCGACGGATGACCTTGAGTGTTGGATGAGCACGCGCGTCTACGACGTGACAGACCTGGTCACCTTCCAGGACGAGCAAGGCCGGCGATGGCAGGACTTCGACCCGCTGTGGGACCTGATTACGGAGACACTTTGTCCCGAGACGTGGGCCGAGGTGCATGGGGGGCCAGGACAGATCCGAGGATTCTCCCGTTCCAAGGTGGGCATGTTTGTTATCACCCAGACATATGGAATACACCGACGGATCGCGGAACTGCTCGCCCGGCTCCGCCAGGTCGGTCCGCCGGTCCCGCCGGACGGCCCCTTCCCGGTTCGTCCTCGGCCGGTGAAGCCCTATCATGTTCCCGGCTCCAAGCCGCTTGTCGGGCCCCTCTCGCACGATGACGTAGCCGGCAAGGCCCACCTTAAGGTGACGGCCGAGCAACTCAAGAAGACGGTAATCTCGCCTCACACGGAAGAGCCCATCGCGCCGGATAAGAACGTCCTGTGGTGCAACACGCTGGCGCTGGCGTGGAACGAGCTTTGCGACCTTTCCGGAGGCCCGGTCCAACTCGTGCCGGACCACCCGATGGTTGCCATCCTAAACAAACGAGCCGCCTCGAAAGAGGACCTCGACGCGGCCAGCTACGTTGCGCGAGCTGGCTTGGCGAGCGACGGCATCTTCGAACAGATCCGCCGGGAATTGGAGAAGAAGTTCTCCAGCCAAGCCAGCCCGGTTCTGTTGGATGCGATGGCGCAGCACGAACTTGTTGATTGGTTTGCCTACGCGTATTTGTTCAAAAACCTTCCGTTTGAGTGCGAGTTTGGCCGCTGGGCGGATCGTTTGCAGTTCGACGGGCAGCCCGTGGAAGCGTTTGGCCTGATACCGTCGTCGCCTGACGTGTCAAACAATAGCATTATCGCGGAACAAGTGAGCGTTCTGGACTACCGCAGCGACGATGATTTCATCGTGGAGCTTCACACCAAGGCGAAGGATGACCGCCTGATTCTGGCCAAGGTGGCGCCGGAAGGCACACTTGAGGATACGATCGATGCCATCCGTCGTCGTGTCGAGCGTGCCGAGCCAAAGTGGCTGCAGCCCGGAGACACGCTGCTAGTGCCCGTGTTGAATTTCGACGTCATGCGGGAGTACGGCGAACTTCACATGCGAAATCTCAAATCGGACAACTCAGCGATTTCGGGACCCGTGCTGGCCATGGTGCAATCCATTCGGTTCCGTTTAGATGAGCGCGGCGCCGTGCTCAAATCGGAAGCAGTTGTCGGCGGGCTCGGAATGGCCGAAACGGTGACACTCGGGCCAAAGCCGCGGAACTTGATCTTCGACAAACCCTTCTTGATCCTGCTCTGCCGCCGCGGGGCGAAGAGGCCGTATTTCGCCCTTTGGGTGGGAAATATAGAATTGCTCGTTGCATCCCAGCCAAGAAGGCAGTAGACGCCGGCGGGGTTCGGAATTCCGGTGCCGGTGCGTATGCCCCGGCCGCATTGTGAACAAGCCGCTTGCGGCTTCGCAAGGAATTCCGCTGGCACGTCGCTCGTCTCGCTGTTACGCTGACGCATGGCGCGGGTTCTTCGCAAACGGGGCCATACCCTGGGGCGTGACTGCGGAGCAAATGCCATGCAAAACGAAATACAATACCCCGTTCGGCGCACCACGCGACGCGAGATGCTGGGCACCGCCGCGGCCGCGATTGCCGGCTTCGCCATCGGCCGCTCGGCCCGCGGGCAGTCGCCTGCATCGGCCAAGCTCGCCGCGTTCGACGAGTTGATGGACCGGTTCATGAAGGAGCACCGGCCGCCGGGGGCGGCGCTGGCGGTGACGCGCGGGGGCCGGCTGGTCCACGCGCGGGGGTTTGGCCTGGCCAACGTCGAGGAAAAGACGCCGGTCGAGGCGACGTCGCTCTTCCGCATCGCCAGCCTCGGCAAGCCGTTCACCTCGGCCGCCGTCATGCGGCTGGTGGAGCAGGGCAAGCTCTCGCTGGACGACAAGGTGTTCGACGTGCTCGGGCTGGCTTCGTATCTCGAGGAACATCCGGCCACCGACGCGCGGCTGCGCGACGTGCGGGTGCGGCACTGCCTGCAGCACACCGGCGGATGGGACCGCGGCAAGTCGATCGACCCGATGGCCTCGGAGACGTGCTTCCACATCGCCCGGGGTCTCGACGTCGAAATGCCCATCACCACGGAGCACATCATCCGCTTCATGCTGGACCAGCCGCTGGACACCGCGCCGGGCACGGCCTATGCCTATTCCAATTTCGGCTACTGTCTCTTGGGTCGGGTGATCGAGCGCCGCGGGGGCAAGGCGTACCGCGAGTTCGTCCAGGACGAAATCCTCGCGCCCTTGGGCATCCGCCGGATGCGGCTGGGAAAAAACCTCTTCGAGGACCGCGCGCCGGGCGAGGTGACGTACTACGACGGCGCGAAGCGCACGAGCCGCGCGATCTCCGGGCCGAACATCGGCCAGTCCGCCCCCTTGCCCTACGGCGCGGAATGCCTCGAGACGATGGACGCCAACGGCGGCTGGATCGCTTCGGCGGTGGACTTGGCCCGATTCGCCGCGGCCCTGGACGATCCGGCGCACTGCCCGCTCATGAAGGAATCGACCTACCGCGCGATGCTCGCGCCGCCGGAAGGCCCGGTGGGCCACCAGGCCGACGGCTCGCCCCGGCCGACCTACTACGCCTGCGGCTGGAACGTGCGGCCGGACGCCCGCTCGCCGGCTCAATATGCCAAGTGGCACGGCGGCCTTCTGGCCGGCTCGTCGACCAATCTGGTGTGCCAGTCAAACCGCGTGAATTGGATCGTCCTGTTCAACAGCGACGCCGACGCCCGCGGCCGGCAATTCGCCGCGCTGGTCGATCCCCTGCTGCGCAAGACGGTCGGCGCGATCCGCGATTGGCCGGAGGAGGACGGGTTCGCGGCGTATTTCGGCTAACGCCGGCGGCGCGGGAGGCGGGGTTTGGCGATGGGGATTGAACGTGCGGTTGCACGCACCGAAACAATGGACGCAAGGTTGATTGGTGCGCGGGCGACCCGGACGATTCACTACCGCCGCCGAAGCACCATGTCGGGCCAGCAGTCTTGAGGCGCTCGAGCGATGATTCGCGACGACACCCAGGCGTAGCACGGGATCATCGCGATGGGGCCGACGACGAGCATTCCCAATCCGGTAATGAGGATGGGAACGCTGTTGATCTTGTCCGGATCCTTGCCCACGGTCAAAGCCCCATAAACCACTGCGCCCATAACGAGAACCGGAAACACCAATGCCGTGGCAACGACGAAGACGGCGTGGTTGAAACCGCTCTGACGGGGTGTCAGAACCGCAATTGCGGAAAGACTGCCGTGAGTCATGGCAAGGAGACGCGGATGCACCCAGACGCGTAGCCTAAAGGCCAACGCGGCGACCATCGCGCCGAGTCCCAAAAGTGTGTTGACCACCACGCCCCCCAACAACGTCAACATGGTGGCTGCGAAATCGTCCATGTTGGGCTGAAAGCCGAGTGTCATGGCCAGAATCGCCAGAACGGCGACTGTCGTCAATGCGGCGGCCGCGGCTTTCCAGAAGGCGGCGGCCAAGTGGAATGCGAAGCATATTCGTGCCCGAGGCCGGCAGGGGTCGGTTCGCAGGAGCCAGAGTCCGGTGCGAAACGTGTGCCAGCCGCCATGAATACAGGGCAGAACCGCGGCCAGGAGGGGTGCGCCCGTGACAATGTACAATACCGTCGCTGCAAGCAGCGTCAAGCTGAAAAGGAGCGGTTCAAAGCCGCCGCGTTTCTGTTGTCGCATCGGACACCATCATCGCGAATCTGAAATCCAGTAGTTCCAGGTTTTGCCGAAACCGGACACGGTCAGTCCGAGCGAAGCGAAGGATCTCCCTCGCCACCGAGATCCTTCGCTGCGCTCAGGATGACTTGCGGGGGCGAATTTGGAACTACTGGAATCCCTATTCCTAGGATCGCGCCGCCTCACCCCAGCCGCTGGATCCGCTCGACGAGTTGGGCCTGGGTCAAAGCGGGGCCGACGGGCACGATGAGATACGAGGCGTTGTCGCCGCAGCAGTCGAGGATGATCTGCACGTCGTTGGGCGTGCAGAAACCGTCCGGACAAGGTTCGTGGCCGTGAATCAGAACGGTCGCGCCGACCAGATCGGCGAACGCCCGGGCGTTTTCCGCCCGGTGGTCGCGGCCCCAAACCAGGTCGAACACGCCGCCGTCGCGGTCCCAGAAATCGCCGCTTTCCAGCTCCCGCGACAAAAGGCTTTTGTCGAACCCGCCGGCGTCGACGTCCTTCGGCAGGCTGTGCGAGATGAAAATTCCGCCAGGCAGGGACACGGCCAGCGGGCAACTCTGCAGGAACGGACAGTACGCCTCGCGGACCTTCTCCGTGGCCGGACCGTACGTGAATTGCAGACCCAGGCGGAACATCAGATTGAGCATCTGTTTGTTCTTCTGGATCGGATACTCGGTCAGTTCGGACAGCTCGTGGTTGCCCAGCAGGAAATGGACCTGGGCGGGATACTGGGTCTTGAGCCGGGCAACGTCCTCGAGCATGGCGTGGGACTTGCAGCCGCCGTTCTCCGGATAGGTGGGCCCTCCGTGGCACACTTCCTGCAAAACGAGATGCCGGCGCGGATGGTTGCCCAGATCGGCGACGCGGCGGATCCGATTGAAGTTCTCGCGGTGCCCGTGCAGGTCGCCCGTGACCATGACCTCGTCGGCCAACTCGCGGTCGAGCACGACCAAACCATTGCGGCGGCCCGGCGTCTTGAGGTTCGCCTCGGCCGCCCGGGCGTAGGTGTCGACGATCCGCTGGATGTACTGAATCGACGCAACCATGGTCCTGTTACGATAGCAGGGCCGAAGGTGGATGTCCAGCCTCCAGGGGGTACGAAGAGTCGCGAAGCTGCCCGCCACGGGGGGGGCGGGTTCTTCCGAACGAGCCAGTCGTGACGATTTTCTGGACTGGGTAGGTTGCCGGGACCGATGTCTCCTCTGAGGGACCCCATCTCGACAGAAAGGAATCGCACGAATGAGATCCGCCCTTTTCGTCCTATTCGCCGCCGTGGTGGCGACTGGCTTGAGCGGGTGCGCGCGGGATCGCTGCATGTCGCCCCACGGCCGCTGCCTGATCGACGGTTCTTGCGGGCATTGCGACGACTGCCCGGAGACGTGCCAAGCCTGCCCAACCGACTGCTGCGAGGAATGCGGGGGGCGCGGCTGCCGGTTGTGTTGCGGACGTCCGGCGGTCGATCCCGGCCCGGCCAGCGCCGCGATCACCTACCCCTACTACACCACCCGCGGACCTCGCGACTTCCTCGCCCGCAACCCGCGGAGCATTGGCCCGTAGAACGCATCACGGATAGACGTGGCGTGTTGGGCGCCATGCCCACGCTCGCCGTGGGCATGTTTTCCCGGGAAGACCATCGCATGGCCACGCAAGCGTGGCCATGGCGCCCGCTACGATTTCGCGGGATGTGCTCTAGTACGCGTTGACGGCGTCGTTTCGGCCGGCCGCGGTGGCGCGACGATCCGCCGACGCGCTTCGGCGCGCTTCCACGCGATCACGTCGCGGATCGTCGCGTCCAAGTCGAATTGGGGCCGCTCGTCGAGCACCAGACGCAGCCGGTCCAGATTCGGCACGCGATGGCGGCAGTCCTCGAAATCGGACGAGTACGCCTCCGCGTAGGGAACCATCTCGACGCCCAACGACGGATCGACCAGATCGATCACGCGCCGGGCCAGATCGAGAATCCGCACGGGCGCGTCGCTGCCCACGTTGAACACGCGCCCCAGCGCCGCTGGCGTCTCCATGAGCCGGAGCACGACCCGCACGACGTCGGCCACGTGGGCGAAGCAGCGGGTCTGTTGGCCGTCGTCGTGAACGACGAGCTTCCGCCCGGCCAGGGCCGCCTCGACGAATCGCGGCAACACCATCCCGTAGGCCGCACTCTGGCGCGGACCCACCACGTTGAAGAATCGCGCAATCACCACCGGCAAACGCGACTGACGCCAATAGGCCAGCGCCAAAAATTCGTCGATCGCCTTCGAGGCGCCGTAGGACCAGCGGGCGCGCGTGGTGGGACCGAACACCAGATCGTCGTCTTCGTCCCAACGAGGCTTGGGATTCTTGCCGTACACTTCGCTCGTGCTGGCCAGAAACAGTCGGACCGAGTGGCCCGCCTCATGCTGCCGGCTCAGCTCGCGGAGAATCAGTTCAGTGGGGTAGACGTTCGTTTCGATCGTGTGGATGGGCGCCCGGGCGATCAACTCAACGCCCACCGCCGCGGCCAGATGGTAGACCTCGTCCACTTCCGCAAGCGCTTGGCGCACCAGGTCCGCGTCGTCGACCGAGCCCTTCGTGTAGTCGAAGTTCGGATGGTCCAGCACGGCCGCCAGGTTGTCGATCGAGCCGGTCGATTCGTTGTCGATGACGGAGACCCGATCGCCCCGGGCCAGCAGGGCCTCGGCCAGATGGCTTCCGATGAAGCCGGCGCCGCCGGTGACAAGGCAGTGTTTCATGGGGTCAATGATCCAGGGATCGTCTCATGCAATCGCCGCGGCCTCAACGCAATCGCGCCGGTCATTCCGAGGTCCGTCATTCCGAGGTCCGTCATTCCGAGGTCCGTCATTCCGAGCGCAGCGAAGGATCTCGAAACCGACGAGATCCTTCGCTGCGTTCAGGATGACGGTTTAGCAATCAGGATGGCACGGTGAACTGCCAGACAGCTAGGCGGTTGCACGGCGCTTAAGAACCGATTACAATTCAACTTAACCAGGATGGTCCGCCGGGGCAAGATTCCGGCCTGCCGCTGGACCGTTCGGCCAGGTTTCCGGACGTTTTCGGTCCGAACCGTCCGAGCAACCGGCAAGAACACAACCCGCCACACGAGGGATCGAGCCACCGGACGACCACCCACCCTTTCCGGTTGCCTCGATCCGTGCCTTTCGCCCAAGGAGCCTCCGCCATGTCCTCCACCCGTCGTGAGTTTCTTAAGCGTTCCGTGGCCGCCTCGGCCGCGCTGGGTCTTCCGATGCTCGTCTCCCGGCGGGCGTTCGGCGCCAACGACGAGATCACCGTCGGCGTCGTCGGCCTGGGCATCCGCGGTTTCGGGTGCCACGTCCCGCGGTTCGAGCGCCAGGACGGCGTCCGCGTCGTGGCCGTCTCCGAGTCGGACAAACGTCTGTTGGGCCAGCGGGCCGAGGCCTTCGAAAAACAATACGGCCGCAAGGTCGATACCCACGTCGATATGCGGCAGCTCTTCGAGCGGAAGGATATCGACGCCGTGGCCAACGCCACGCAAAACTACTGGCACGCCTTGAGCACGATTTGGGCCTGTCAGGCGGGCAAGCACGTCTACTGCGAGAAGCCGCTTTCCCATTACATCTGGGAAGGCCGGCAGATGGTCAAAGCGGCGCGGAAGTACAACCGCATCGTGCAGACCGGCACCCAGGCCCGATCCACCAAGGCCATCATCGACGTCATCGCGTGGCTTCAGGCGGGCAACCTCGGCAAGATCTGCTACGTTACCGGTTTCGCCAACAAGCTTCGCCAGCCGATCGGCAAATTGAGCGAACCGCTGGTCATTCCCGACTACATTGACTACGACCTCTGGTGCGGTCCGGCGGCCATGCAGCCCGTCTACCGACCCAAGCTCCAGTACGATTGCAGTTTCGACTGGAACACGGGCGACGGCGAGTCGTGCAATCAGGGCGTCCACGAAATCGACATCGCCCGGTGGCTCCTCAACGAGCCCCTGCTCCCGCGCCGCGCGATGAGCATCGGCGGCCGGTTCAATTTCGACGACGCGGGCAACGTGCCCAACACGCAAATCGCCTACTACGACTTCCCTTCCGCCCCGGTTCTCTACGAGGTACATAATCTGCCCACCGCGAAGAAGTGGATGACCAGTTTCGACCTGATGCGCAAGCACGTGCCCAACTTCCGCGGCCTGGCGACCGGCGTATGCGCCGAGTGCGAGGGCGGCCACGCGATGATCTCGAACTACGCCAGCGTCGGCGGGTCGGTCCACGACCGCGAAGGCAAACTCGTCAAGAAGTTCACCGGCCCGGAACGCCACTTCGAGAACTTCATCGAGGCCGTCCGCGCCGGCGACCGAAACCTGCTCAATGCCGACGTGCTCGAAGGGCACCTCTCCACGTCCGTCACCCACGTGGGCAACATCTCCTACCGCGTCGGCGCCCCGGCCGACCATCGCGAAATGCGCCGCCAGGTCCAGGATATCCCCGTCCTGAACGAGATGTACGACCGCCTGTTGGACCACCTGCGGGCCCACGAGATCGACCTCGAGTCCAAGAGCGTCACCCTGGGCCCCTGGCTCGACGTGGACCGGGAGAACGAGTGCTTCAAGGACCACCCCGAAGCCAACCGTATCGCTCGCGGCTTCTACCGCGCGCCGTTCACGGTGCCGGAGGACGTCTGACGGTCCACCGCGTCTCCCCTCTCCCGGAAAGCGGGAGAGGGGCCGGGGGTGAGGGGGTTGGGACTCGGGGTTGGGCGGAAAAGCGGAGCGGAAAAGCGGGCCAGGCGCTGAGCAGATGCTTCTCCTTCGGCGTGCCGAAAGTCCTCCTCGCCCCCTCCAGGGGCTCTTGGACTCTCATAACACATGGATCAGCTTTTGGGGAGCAGGCCACTCGATATCTTCACCAAAAAACCACTCCAAACGCCCCAGACGTTCGCTTGTTTTAGGACTAGTGTAGTGATTCCGAATTGGGGGATCGTATTGAAAGCAGTCTTTTGAGTGCCACTGGCTTTTCCAGTGCGAGCCGCCGTGGGGAATCCCGTGGAATCCCGCACTGGCGGAGCCAGTGGCACTCACTGAATAAGACCCCAACAGCGTGAATCACTACACTAGGATTAACGGATTGCTGGCGGGAATGGCCGCCGTCGTGCAAGTCCTTCTTCCGGACGCGATTTCCGCTTGCCGACGTGTCCTCCCACCGTGTCGCAAAATGCCGGAAAACTGTCGCGAAACGCTGTGTACTTCCAATGGTGGGCTTTTACCATGGACTATCAGGCGGGCTGACTCCTCCGATCCTTGTCTACTGGTTTCTTCTGTCACGTAGGGGAGCTTCGAGATGCGCAGGCGAAAAACGGCGGCAGCGTTTTGTTGTGCAATGGCGGCGGCTTTTCTGTTTGCCGCGTCGGCCCAGGCCGGCTTGGTCGCGTACTGGCCGTTGGACGGCGACGCCACGGCGACGGTGGGCACGAGCGGCGTCCCGGTGAACGCCCCGACGGCCGCGGCCGACCGCAACGGCGCGGCCGGCGGCGCGCTGGCGTTCGACGCGGCGATCGGGCAGTATGTTTCCGTGGCCGGCGGCGGAGGGCTCGACGGCCAGTACGTCGGCACGATCAGCATGTGGGTGAAGTGGTCCGGCCCGCAGACGGGCGTGTTTGGCGATTACGGCCAATACGGCACGATTCTCGCCCGGCAAGAAGACGATGTCTTCTCGAACAATCTGCTCTCGCTGGGCGGCGCCGACCCGGCGGCCGCGGGCGTGAACTGGTCGTCATCGGGAGTGATACCGTCCCTTTTCGGGGCCACTCCCGTGGGCAACGACACGTGGCATCACGTCGCGATCACCTTCCAGCCGCACTTCACCGGCGTGAACGAGCTGTTTTTGGACGGCGTCTCGCAGGGCGCCGCGCCGGGCGAGTGCCTAAGTCTTTTCCCGACGACGGCCCTGACGCTCGGGGCTTGGGTTAGCAACGGCGGCGGCTTCTACGGCAGCGCCACGGCCAGTCTCGATGACGTGGCGGTGTTCGACGACATCCTGAGCCTTGCGCAGATTGGCGAGTTGGCCGCGCAGACCAAGACGCCGCTGGACGTGGGCGCGGGCACGCGGCCGGCCGAGCTTCCCCTGCGGGGCGTCGTCGCCACGGCGTCGTCGGAACTCAACGGCTTCAGCCGTTTCGCCGCGAATACGACCGACGGCGTCGGACGCGGGACGACCTGGCCGGATGGCGTCTCGGGCCGGGTCGACGGCATGTGGCTCAACAACGGCACGTTCGCCGAGCCCAACGATCTGGATCCCTGGATCACGTTCGACCTCGGCGAGGAACAGCCTTTGGCCAAAATGGTCCTGTACAACTACAACGAGAGCTATCCCGACTGGGGTAGCTTCGTCGTTCGGGGCGTGAAGGAGGTCGAGATCCTCGCGTCGACCGACGGCGTGACGTTCACCTCGGTGGGGATCCACGAGTTCGACCCGGCCACGGGCGACGGGAACAACCCTGGCCAGGCGGTCGATCTCGGCGGTCTGGTCGCGCGGTACGTGAAACTCGACGTCCTTTCGCGACACGGCGACGCGGCGGGTGATTTTTACCTCGTCGGCCTGAATGAAGTCGATTTCTACGCGGTGCCCGAGCCGTCCGCCGCCCTGTTGGCGGCGCTGGGGGGGTTGTCGATGGTGGCGATCTGGCGAAGGAGACAACGGTTCTAGGACGGAGGCACACCTCCGTCCCGCCGGCCCGTGGCGAGGCGGCCGGCGGGACACCCCATGCGTCGGAGGCGGGAACTCGCCTTCCCGCCTCCAACGCCTTCCGGCGGTCTGGGACGCGCGGAGGGTTCGCGGTTGAGCGTGAGACAGGCGTTGCCGGATCACTTTGATTTGTCCGTCTCTTTTCGTGAGGTACCAAGCGATGGATACGAAGGCCAAAAGGGCGTGGAGCGCGGCCGCGGCGGTCGTTGGATTGTGGCTGGCGGGGTCGGCCCGGGCGGACCTGGTTGGCTATTGGCCGCTGGACGGCAATGCGACGGCCACGGTCGGCACGGACGGCAACCCGTGGGGTCTCCCCGGCCCGAGTGCCACCGACGACCGAAACGGAGTTCCCGGCGGCGCGATGGCGTTTAACGGCGCCGGGCCGGATTTCATCGAGATTCCCGGCGGCGGAGGGCTCGACGGCCAGTACGTCGGCACCATCAGCCTATGGGTGAAGTGGTCCGGCCCGCAGACGGGCTTGTACGGCGATTACGGCCATTACGGCACCGTCTTGGCAAGACAAAGCAACGACGTTTTCACGAACAACCTCATTTCCCTGAGCGTCGCCGACCCAGCCGCCGCGGGAGTCACGTGGAATTCGTCCGGCATCCTGCCCACGATCACCGGGACGACGCCGGTGGGCGACAACACCTGGCACCACGTCGCCGTGACGTTCCAGCCGCACTTCACCGGAGTGAGCGAACTGTTTCTGGACGGCGTTTCGCAGGGCACGCTGCCGGGCGAATGCCTGAGCATCTCGCCGACGACGTCGCTGACGATTGGGGCCTGGGTGGGCGGCGAGGACGTTTGGGGCAGCATGACCGGCAGCGTCGACGACGTGGCGGTCTTCAACGACATGCTCACCCCCGCGCAAATCGCCGAGCTGGCCGCGCAGACCAAGACGCCGCTGGACGTGGGCGTGGGCACGCTGCCGGACGAGCTTCCGCTGCGCGGCGTCGGGGCCACGGCGTCCACGGAACTCCTCGGCGGCTTTATGCGATTCGCCGCGAACACGACCGATGGCGTTGGACGCGGGACCACGTGGCCCGACGGCGTCTCGGGCCAGGTCGACGGCATGTGGCTCAACAACGGCACCTTCGCCGCGCCCAACGACTTGGATCCCTGGATCCTCTTCGATCTGGGCGAAGCGCGGCCGTTGGCCAAGATGGTCGTGTACAACTACAACGAGAACTATCCATATTGGGATCCGCCGATGGACCTCACCAACCGCGGATCCGGCGAGATCGAGGTCTTCACGTCCACCGACGGCGTCACGTTCACGTCGCTGGGCACGTACCAACTGAGCCAGGCCACCGGCGACGGCGCCAATCCCGGCCAGGTGGTGAATCTGGGCGGCGTCGTGGCCCAGTACGTCAAGTTGGACATTCTCTCGGGGCTGGGCGGAGACAACAACTTCGTGGGCCTGAACGAGGTGGATTTCTACGTCGGCATTCCCGTGGAGTATCCGCCGGGCGACGCCGACCGCGACGGCGACGTGGATAAAGACGACGCCGCGCGTCTGGCCGCCAACTGGCTGCTGGCCACCGGCGCGAGCTGGAGCCAAGGCGATTTCAACGACGACGGCAAGGTGGACGATCTGGACCTGGCGATTCTCTCGGCGAACTGGGGTACGGGTTTGCCCACGGGCGCGGCCGTGCCCGAGCCGTGCGTGCTGGCGCTTTGCCTGGCCGGATTGGCCATGGGTCTGTTGCGTCGTCGGATTTGAAGCGCCGTGCGGAAACGAAGGAAAATCGCGTTTGTGGCCGAGCCGCTGGCGGCTTCGCGCGGCGCGGCCCTTTTCACGGGAGTGGATTCGTCATGGACCGAATCGCCGTTAGCCAGGTTGGACGGACGTCCCGGGGCTTCACGCTCGTCGAGCTGCTGGTGGTCATCGCGATCATCGGCGTGTTGATTGCGTTGTTGTTGCCCGCCGTGCAGGCGGCGCGCGAAGCGGCCCGGCGGCTGCAATGCGCGAACCACTTGAAGGAGCTTGGCGCGGCGGCGCACAGCCACCACGCGGCCCACGGGCACTTTCCGACCAACGGCTGGGGATGGCTTTGGATCGGCGACCCGGAGCGCGGCGTGGACCGCCACCAGCCGGGCGGCTGGATGTTCAACCTGCTGCCCTACATCGAGCAGGGGCAGATTCACGGATTGCAGCGGGGCCTCGCGGGCGCGGCGCGAACGGCCTCGGCGAAAGTGATGCTTCAGCAGCCGCTTCCGATCTTCAACTGTCCGAGCCGTCGCGCGTGCCGGCTCTACCCGATCGGCACGGTGGATGCCCGGGAAGCCACGCCGAATTTCTCGGATAGGACGGACGAGGTCGCGCGGAGCGACTACGCGGCCAGCGGCGGGCCGGATCCCACGGACGCCTCGTGCAATCCATGCCCCAGCACGAATGACTCGGCGTTCGCGTATTACGGGCCCGACTCAATCGCCGCCGCCGAGTCGGCGGCGGGGCAGGCGAGTTGGAACGCGATTGCCGCCGTGATCAACGGCGTCTTCTATCCCGGCAGCGAGATTTCCGTCAACGATATTCCCGACGGAACCGCCAACACCTACATGTTCGGCGAGAAGTACCTCATGCCGGACTACTACGAAAACGCGAGGGACATGGGCGACAACGAAAGCCTGTACATTGGCGACAACGGCGACATCACCCGCTGGGCCGGGCCGGGCTATCCGCCGATGCAGGATCAACCAGGATACAACAATTGGCTGCTCTTCGGTTCGGCGCATCCCGCCTCGTGCAACATGGTCATGTGCGACGGCAGCGTCCGGCAGATCAGCTACGAAATCGACCCGGTGACGCACGGTCTCCTGGGCAACCGACAAGACGGCCAGTCCGTTGATGCACGCTCGTTGTGAGCAACGAGGCCCCGAAATTGACAATGGTGGCGATCTGGCGAGGCGAGGACGTTTCTCATTGCCGGAATGAGACTTGGGTCAGGCGGGGTTCTCGTTTTGGGGTGGTTGACATACAATCGAGTTTGGCCGGTGGAGCTTCGGTCGCGGCAGTTTGGCGCGTCGCGTTGAACGTCCCATGCGGAGTGATTGATCTCCGAAGCCCCATCCCAGGCTCTCGCGACCTCGACCCACCCTACGGTCACCACGCTTTCCCTCCCAACCATTCCTCCCGTCAACCGTTCAGGAGCCCCGCCATGATCCGCTCCCGCTTCGTGTGCGCCGCGTTCTTGCTGATATCCGTTCTATTTGCTGTCGTGGCGGGCATCCCCGCCCGCGGCGCGGATTCGGCCAGCGTCAAGGCCCAGTTCGCCCACCCGTCGCGGGACTACAGCTCCGGGCCGCTTTGGACCTGGAACGACCTGCTGACCGAGGAGCAAATTGTCGGCACGATGGAAGACCTGGCCAGCCAGCAGGTCAAGCAGGTTTGGGTGCATCCGCGGCCCGGGTTGATGACGCCGTATCTCGAGAAGGACTGGTTCCGCCTGTGGCGCCGCGCGCTGGCCGAGGCCGAGCGGTTGGATATGAACGTGTGGATCTACGACGAGAATTCCTATCCCTCGGGCTTTGCCGGCGGCCTGGTGCCCGAGGCCATGCCCGAATCGCGAGGCCAAGGGCTCCATCTGGAGGAAATCGACGGCCCGCCCAAGAACGCCGATTACGTGGCCCTTTACCGATTGACCGAGGGCGGCTTTGAGAACGTCACGGCCAAGGCTCGCTCCGGCGAGACGCTGCCCGCGGGACGGTACCTCGCGGGCCGGATCCGGCTGGCCCAGCCCAGCGGTTGGTACGGCGGCAAGTTCTACGTCGATCTGATTCGCCCCGGCGTGACGGAGAAGTTCCTCGAGATCACGATGGGGGCGTACGAGCGCGAGGTTGCCGAGCACTTCGGCAAGCGCGTGCCGGGCGTGTTCACGGACGAGCCGCACCTTGAGCCGGCCGGAGGGCTGCACTGGAGCGCGAACATGCCGGAGCGGTTCGCCGCCCGCTGGGGATACGATCTTTTGGACAACTTGCCCAGCATCGTCCGTCCGGTGGGCGATTGGCGCCGCGTGCGGCACGATTGGGATCAGTTCCTTCTGGAGGAGATGATCGCGCATTGGTGCAAGCCGTATCGCGATTACTGCGACGCGCACGATCTGGAGTTCACGGGCCATTACTTCGAGCACGGCTGGCCTGGCGGCGGCGCGACGCCCGACGACATGGCCATGTACGCCTGGCCGCAGCGGCCGGCGATCGACTGCCTGATGAACCAATACGCCGAAGGCGTCAACGCCCAGTTCGGCAACGCGCGGATGGTGAAGGAACTCGGCAGCGTGGCCAATCAGTGCGGCCAGCGGCGCACGCTCTGCGAGGCCTACGGCGCCGGCGGCTGGGATTTGCGTCTGGAGGACATGAAGCGGATTGGCGACTGGCTCTACGTCTTGGGCGTGAACACGCTCAACGAACACCTGTCGTACGTCACGGTCCGGGGCGCGCGGAAGCGAGACCATCCGCAGTCGTTTTCGTACCATGCGCCGTGGTGGGAAGCCTACCACACGATGGCGTCCTACTTCACCCGGCTTTCGCTGACCCTCAGCGAGGGCGAACAAATCAACCGCGTGTTGCTCATCGAGCCCACGACGACCGCGTGGCTCTACCGCCACGACGGCTCGACCCAGGGGCAGATCCATCGGCTGGGCAACTCGTTCCAGGACCTCGTCAACCGGCTGGAACGCGTCCAGGCGGAGTACGACATGGGTTGCGAGAACATCCTGGCCCGAGAGGGCTCGGTCCGCGCGGAAGGAGGCCGCGCGGCGCTGGTCGTTGGCCGTCGGGCGTACGACCTCGTGATTCTCGCGCCGTTCACCGAGACTCTCAACGCCGAGACGATGGAGTTGCTCGAGAAGTACGTCGCTGCGGGCGGACGCGTGGTCTCGTGCGGTCCGTCGCCCGCGTGGGTGGACGGTCGCGAGTCGCCCCAGGGCGCGAAGCTGGCCGAGGCCGCCTCGTGGAAGCTGGCCACCGTGGACGAAGCCGTTGCCGCGGCCGTCGAGCGGACGCAAGCGGACGGCCTGACGATTCAACGTGCCGAGGGCGACCGCGGCATCCTCCATCACCACCGCCGGCGGCTGGACGATGGCGAGATTCTGTTCCTCGTCAACACGAGCATCACGGACCCGACGGCCGGCCGGATCGAATCGGCCGCCCAGGGCTTCGAGCAATGGGACCTGGAAACCGGCGATATCCGCGGCTATCCGTTCGCCACCGGCGAGGCCGGGGTCAAGGCGGACTTCACGCTTCCGCCCTGTGGCAGTCTGCTGGTGTTCCTCTCGAATAAGCCCTGCCCACCGGGCCCGGCCGAGCCCAAGGTGGTCAAGACGCTCCGCCCGACCAAACCAGCCGCCATCCGCCGCGCGGGCCCCAACGTGTTGACGCTCGACTACGTGGACGTTTCGGCCGGGGGCGAGTCGCTCCAAAACGTCTACTTCCGCGAGGCGCAGCAGTTTGCCTTCCGCAAGAACGGCATGGATCGCAACCCGTGGGACAACGAGGTCCAGCTTCGCGACTCGCTGATTACCAAGACATTTCCGCCGGAAAGCGGGTTCGAGGCCACGTATCGCTTCACGATCGAGGGCGACGTGCCGGCCGGGCTTTCGATCGTCATCGAACGGCCCGATCTGTATACGATCGCGTGCAACGGCCAGCCGGTCTCGGCCGCGCCAAACCAGTGGTGGCTCGACCGGGCATTCGGCGTCATCGATCTGGCCGGCGTGGCAAAGCCCGGGGCCAACGAAGTGACCGTGAAGGTCGCGCCATTCACCATCTGGCACGAACTCGAGCCGGCCTACGTGCTGGGCGAGTTCTCGTTGCGGCCGACCGACGCGGGTTTCGTCATCGAGCCACCCAAGCCGCTCGACATGACCCAGCGCGACAGCCACGCCACCACGCCGGACGGCACGATGTGGCTCACCGCCGGGATCGGCCGCCACGGGGGCGACGCGTCGAAGAACGACGGCGCGCCGTCGGTCACGTTCGACCTCGGCCGGCCGGTTGATTTGTCCATCATCAAGATCTGGAACTACAACGAAGTGAACCTGACCCAGCGCGGCGTGAAGCAGCTCCGCGTGTTGGCCTCCCCGACCGGCAAGCCCGACAGCTTCACCGAACTGGGCACGTTCACGCTCGACCAGGCCCGCGACGGATCGATTGGCCCAACCGTCGATCCCACGTTCCCGCGGACCCTGCGCGTCCGCGGCGCCGGCGCGCGGTTCGTCCGGTTCGACATCCTGTCGAATCACGCCGGCGTGACGTTCCCGACGAGCGACGCCAGCGTGGATAACGCCTTCGTGGGCCTCTCCGAGGTCCAGTTCTTCGCCAAGGGCGCGGGCGGCAACGAGCCGATCCCAGGCGCGACGATCGCCGCGCGCTCCAGCGAGCTGGGCGATTCGTTCGACCGCGCCGCGGCGCACCTGGTGGACGGCAGCGGCCTGGACGTCGGCGGCTGGGACCGGCAGGGTTGCCCCTTCTTTTCCCAAGGAGTAGCCTACACCGAGACGTTCTCGGTGGCGAAGCCCGAGGGCGCGTACCGCGTGGCGCTGGGGCGTTGGCACGGCAGCGTCGCCCGGGTGACCGTCAACGGCCAGCCGGCCGGCTACATTTCCCACGCGCCGTGGGAGCTTGACGCGACGAAGTGGATCCGCGCCGGGCGCAACACGGTCGAGGTGACGGTGATCGGCACGCTTCGCAACACGCTCGGCCCGCACCACAACGGCCGGTGCGTCGGCTCGGCGTGGCCCTCGGCGTTTTGGGGAGCTCCGAAGTCGCTTCCGCCTGGCGAAAGCTACAGCACGCTGAGCTATGGATTGTTCGAGCCGTTTGTGTTGAAACAGTATTCCCCGTGATCGAAAGACCGCCTGCATGACGGCCAATCCATTTCTCGGCGTTTTTCTGCACGCGATCGGTGGACTCGCCGCGGCCAGCTTTTATATCCCGTTTCGTCGGGTGCAAGGCTGGTCGTGGGAGAGCTATTGGATCGTCGGCGGGTTCTTCAGTTGGATCGTCGCGCCCTGGGTGGTGGGCCTTGCGGTCGTGCCGGGATTGCTCGACGTTCTGGCCGGTTCTCCAGTCGCGAGCCTGGCGCGGTGCTACGGCTTCGGCGCCCTCTGGGGGATCGGAGGGTTGACGTTCGGCCTGTCGATGCGCTACCTGGGCATCTCGCTGGGCAACGCGATGGCGTTGGGCTTTTGCGCGGCCTTCGGCACGCTCATTCCCCCCATCGCCCAGGGCCAAAGCGCGGAGATCCTCTCCACGGCGGCGGGGCTGGCCACGCTGGCCGGCGTGGCCGTCTGTCTGGCCGGCATCGCGGTCTGCGGCGCGGCGGGCGCGGCCAAGGAGCGGGCCCTTTCCGACGAGGAAAAACGCAAAACCGTTCGCGAATTCAACTTCGCCAAGGGCGCCACGGTGGCCGTTTTCGCCGGCGTGATGAGCGCCTGCATGGCGTTCGCCATCGCCTCGGGCAAGCCGATCGCCGATCGGGCCGCCGAGCTGGGCACGCCCGAGTTGTGGAAGAACACGCCCGTGTTCGTCGTGGCCTTTGCCGGCGGATTCACCGTGAACCTGCTTTGGTGCGCGTGGCTCAACGTCCGCAACCGTTCGGCCGGCGATTATTTCCGCCCCGGCGGCGAGCGGCTCCTGCTCAATTACCTCTTCAGCGCCCTGGCCGGCGCCATCTGGTATCTGCAATTCATGTTCTACGGGATGGGCACCACGCGGATGGGCAAATACGACTTCTCGAGCTGGTCCATCCACATGGCGTTCATCATTATCTTCGGCAATTTCTGGGGACTGGGCTTCCGCGAGTGGCGCGGCGTCGTTCCACGGACCAAACAGCTCCTCTGGACCGGCATCGTCGTGCTCGTGCTCTCCACGATTGTCGTCGGCTGGGGCAACTACCTGGCCGCGAAAGAGAAGGAAAGCCCCGAGGAGGCGTCTCAAAACGCCGCGGAGGCATCCCAAAGCGCCGGGCGCCATGTCCACGCTTGCCGTGGGCATGTTTTACCGAGAAACACCGTGCATGACCACGCAAGCGTGGCCATGGCGCCCGCACAACACAACAAACCAGACGTCTCACATCTTCTACTACGTTCGGATCCCAACTGATGTCGCTTGACGCCCTCGTACAACAGGAAACCATGACGCCGCGCCAGCGCGTGCTGGCGGCGCTGGACCATAAGCGGCCGGACCGCGTGCCGATCGACCTGGGCGGCAACCAGACGGGCATCCACAAGTTCGCCTACCAGGCCCTGGTGAAGCACCTCGGCATCGGCGACGACGTACGGATCATGGACGCCGTGCAGCAGTTGGCCCGGCCGTGCGAGGAATTGCTCCAGCGGTTTCGCGTCGATACGCGCTACATCGCGGCCGGCGCGGCCGATGGGTTCGACGGCGCGATCCAGGTGAACGAGCGCAAAGGCCGGGTATGGCACGATCTGGTGGACGAGTTCGGCGTCCGCTGGTCCATGCCCGACGACCAGCCGCTGTACATGGACGTCTCCCACCACCCCTTGGCCGACGCGACGGTCCAGGACATCGAGAGCTACCCGTTTCCCCGGGGCGACAATCCCGGCCGATTCCGAGGGCTGCGCGCCGAAGCGCTCCGCCTGCGCCGCGAGACGCCCTACGCCGTCGTGAGCGGTATCTCCGGCGTGATCTATGAAACGTGCTGGTATATGCGCGGCCTCGAGGCATGGTACGTCGACCTGCTCGCGCAGCCCGAGTTCTGCGAGGCCCTGTTGGACCGCGTCCTTCAGTTCTGGCTCGACTGGTTCCGCGCGTTTTTGGACGAGGTGGGCGATCTGGTGGACGTGATCATGCTCGGCGACGACCTGGCCGGGCAGGACGGGCCGCTCTTCCGCCCGGCCCTCTATCGGCATCTGGTCAAACCGCGGCAGAAGCGGCTCACGCAGTACATCCGCTCGCGGACGAAGGCCAAGCTCTGGTACCACACCTGCGGCGCGTGCACCGAGTACATCCCCGATCTGGCCGACATCGGCATCGACGCGCTCAATCCCGTGCAGATTAGCGCCGCGGGAATGGACCCCGCCGGGCTCAAGAGCCGCTTCGGCCGCGAGATGGTCCTTTGGGGCGGGGCGATCGACGCCCAGCACGTCCTGCCGGTCGCCGCGCCGGACGAAATCCGCCGCCACGTCCGCCGGCATCTGGAGGTCTTCAAACCCGGCGGCGGCTACGTCTTCAACAACGTCCACAACATCCAGGCCGGCGTCCCGCCCGAGAACATCGTCGCCCTCTACGACGCCGCCTACGAATTCGGCTTCTATTGAGCCGCCCGGGGAACCGTCCCGATTTTCGCGCCCCGGGGACTGTCCCGAATTGCGCGCCAGCGAAAATGGGACTATGCCCTTCCGCACCTTGCCAAACCGGCCGCGCCGCCGCACAATGCAGGCGTCGTTGCATTGCGGGGCAAGATTCACCACGGAAACACGGAGGGCACGGAGTAGCCCGTATCCCAGAATTTTGCCGCAACAGCACGTCATCCTGAGCAAGGTACACGTCATCCCGAGCGAAGCGAAGGATCTCGGTTAAGTTGCTGGAGGTGAGATGTTTCGCGGCGCTCAGCATGACGCCGCAGCTTGGGCTCTGGGATGAGGCTTTGTCGAACCCGTCCCACTCATATCTCCGTGCCCTCCGTGTCTCCGTGGTGATCTTCCTCGTCCGACGACAGTTTGGCGTTTCATTGCCTCCGTGTGCTCGTTGCGCGCCCCCGCGGCAAAAACCACCATGTCCGCGCTGCCCCCATCCCGTTTCTTCCCGCCGGCCGAGATGGCCGACGAGGAGGGCCTGCTGGCCGTGGGCGGGTCGCTCTCGCCCGCGTGGCTCTTGGACGCCTACCGGCACGGCGTCTTCCCGTGGCCCCTGGGCCCCAAGGGCGCGCCCATGTTCTGGTGGTCGCTCGATCCCAGGGCGATTCTCGAGCTGGATGGGCTGCGGATCAGCCGCCGCTTGGCCCGCACGCTCCGCGGTGGACGGTTCCAGGTGACGTGCAACCGCGACTTCAGCGGCGTCATCGCCGGCTGCGCCATGGGCCCGGGGCGAGAGGACGGCACGTGGATCACCCTGCGGATGATCGACGCGTACACCCGGCTGCACCGGCTCGGCCACGCCCACAGCGTCGAGGTCTGGTACGAAGGCTGTCTTGCCGGCGGGCTCTACGGCGTGGCGATCGCCGGGCTGTTTTCGGCCGAGTCGAAGTTCTATCGGGTCCGCGACGCCTCGAAGGTGGCCCTGGCACATTTGGTCGCGCACCTTCGGCGCCGCGGCTACCGCTTGCTCGATCTCCAACAACTCACGCCGCACACCGCCCGTTTGGGCGCGATCGAGATCCCGCGCCGCGATTACCTCGCCCGTCTGGCCGACGCCCTGGCCGCCCCGGTCTCGTTCGGCGACCAGCTCGAATCCGACGGCGCCCCCGTCGCTTGACCGGCCCGGCAGTTGGCCAATAGAATGGTTCGTTACCGTCGGTTCCTCGTTCGGCGGTGAGTCCGACCTTCAACCATTGTGTGCCACTGGCTCCGCCAGTGCTTTGACCACGACTCGATCGGGAGGTGCGAACCATGGCTTGGGGTGTCGCGGGGCCCGTGGGGTGGAAGACCGTCGTGCTGGGCGCGGCGTTGGGATGGGCGGCCGGCGCTCCGGCGGACGAGGCCGCTCCGCCCGACATGGTCAAGGCAGGACCCTTCGAGAGGATCTTCGATCAATCGGTCGGCGAGGACACCGAGTGGGCAATGAACGACCACTGCGTCGTCCGCGACGAGCAGGGTCTATGGCACATGTTCGGCATCACGCACCCGAAGCCCTTTGTCCCGTTCGACGCCGACAACTTCGCCCATGCCACCGCGCGAAAGCTCACCCAATCGCCCTGGGACAAGCTGCCCTTCGCCATGACGGTCGATCCGGCCGCCGGCGAAGAGCACCTCTGGGCGCCGCACGTCGTCCGGCACAAGGGACTCTATTACATGTACTACTGCGCGGGCAACCAGGACCACACGCGCTATCGGATCCATCTGACCACGTCGCCGGAGCTGAAGACGTGGACCCGGCATCCGGCCAATCCCTTGATTATCGACGGATTCGACGCCCGCGATCCCTTCGTGCTCCGCCTGCCCGATCAATGGGTCATGTACTACACGGCAACGCTCCGCCCCGACGGCGGCAACCACGTGGTCGTCGCCGCCACGAGCGACGATCTCGTCCATTGGCGGGGACGGACCATCGTCCTGCGCGATCCGTCGGTGGGCCAATACGGCGGGCCGACCGAATCGCCGTTCGTGGTCCGTCGCGGCCCATACTACTACCTGTTTTGCGGCCCACGAGAAGGATACGTCGGCACGACCGTTTTCCGCAGCCGCGACCCACTGCGCTGGTCGCTAGACGACCACGTCGGGCACATCGCGTCGCACGCCGCCGAAGTGGTCCGCGACGTGGACGGCAAATGGTACGTCACCCATTGCGGCTGGGGCCAAAAGGGCCTTTACCTCGCCCCGCTCGACTGGAACGACGGCCTCGACGACGCCCCGACCTCCCTGCCCCCGCCCGGCGCCAAATCGCCCGCCGAGTAGCGCGCGATTCGCGGCTGGGTGGCGCTTACACCACAACGCTACGTTCACCACGGAGTTCCACGATGACGAAAACACCTGCTGGTTGGTTGGTAATCTCCGAAATCACGCGTGCCACTGGCTCCGCCAGTGCGTCAAGTGGAGCGAGAGCACTCGGCGCCGGGCTCAACCGAGTCACGATCCAACGGTCCGGGGCACTGGCAAAGCCAGTGGCACTCGGGCGAAAGCCGGTGGCACACCGCGCTTGGCTCTCTGTCTTGGCCGCGCTCACGCTCCTTCCCGGCACGGCCTGGGGGCAGTCGCTCCTCGAAGGGCTCGCCCGGCCCATCGAGGGACGCAGCATGAGGGCGTCGTCGGCGGCGAGGGTGGGCGGAAAGCACCGCCTGGACGCGCCGCCCCAGGGAGACGACGCGGAGGCCAGCAACTTCGACAACGTCCGCGTCGCGCCGGGCGAAACCCACGTCGCCCTGGACGCCAAGGGACCCGGCGCGATCACGCACATGTGGTTCACGTTCGGCTGGCCGGGCGGGGCCAATCATCAGGAGATGCTGCTGCGGATCTATTGGGACGGCAGCAAGCGGCCCGGCGTCGAGGCGCCTTTGGGCGACTTCTTCGCCAGTTGCTTCGGCAAGCGCCGCGAGGTGAACAGCATCCCCGTCGTCGTCGAAAGCGGCGACTCGTACAACTGCTACTGGTACATGCCGTTTCGCAAGTCCGCGCGGATCGAAATCGTCAACCAGAGCGATAAGCCCGTTCAGGGGCTGTACTATCACGTCGACTGGGTCAAAAAAGACTCGATCAGCGAGGACACGCCCTACTTCCACGCCCAGTATCGCCAGGAATATCCGGCCGAGGGCGGCAAGGACTACCTGATCCTCGACACGAAGGGCAAAGGCCACTACGTGGGCACCGTGCTGGCGATCCGCACGCGCAGCCCGCTGTGGTACGGCGAGGGCGACGAAAAGATCTACATCGACGGCGAGCGGCAGCCGTCCATCTGGGGCACCGGCACGGAGGAATTCTTCGGCTGCGCCTACGGGCTGGCCACCGCCAGCACGCCCTATTTCGGCGTGCCGTGCTTCGACCAGTTCGAGATCGTCGGCGGCATGACCGCGGCCTACCGCTGGTACCTGGCCGATCCGATCCTCTTCAACAAGGGCATCAAGGTCACTCTCGAGCACAAGAGCTGGATCTCGCCCGACGAAAACCCCGACTACAAGAAGATGAGCTGGAACGAACGGCAGGACGACTACGCGAGCGTAGCCTTCTGGTATCAGACCGGCACGCCCACCTTCACCGCCCGGGCGCCGGACGCCGCCCAGCGCCGGCTGCCCAACATCGAGCGGGTCGTCGCCTACGGCAAGGACTTCACCGACCCGAAATACCACGGCGCCGGCGCCGCCGAGGTTCAGAACCTGCCCGAGCTGTTCGACCAGCCGCAGCTCTTGTATTGCCCCGAGAAGGCCGAAGACGCCTGGGTCGAGATCCCCTTCGAGGTGAAGCGGAAGGAGCCGCTACGGCTGCTGTTGAAAGCAACGTGTTCGGCGGACTTCGGCCGGTATCAGCCCTATCTGGACGGCGTGAAGCTCGGCGGGCCGCTGGATTTTTATTCGCCGGGGTTGAAGGATTGGGAGTTCCACCTTTTGGACTTCTGGCCCGAGCCGGGCCGCTACACGCTGCGGCTGGAATGCGTCGGCAAGAGCGCCGCGTCCGAAGGCTACTTCCTTGGGCTGGAGTCCGTCCGGCTCCGCGAGCGGCGCCCCCGCGTCGAGCAATACGGCCACGAGAAGGCCAACGACTGGCGGACCAATCCCATTCTGTACAAGTAGACGGCGACGACGCCCGGCTTTGGCCTGGTTCTTGCACAATACGCCATGGCTTGGGGCTCTTGCCGGGTACCACTGGCTTTGCCAGTGCTTCGTAATGCGGGGATTCACGCGCTGGCAGAGCCAGTGGCACCCGGCCGTTGCGTCCACGCGAGCGTGGCCACGGTACCCAGCCACCGATCCGACCGTATTTGGTGGAAAACAGCCACTATATATGGTAGAATAACCGTGTCTTCTGGTGGACAAGCCCATGGACAAATCCCGGGAATTGCTGCTTCGCGTTTGGCAGGAGGCGTGCCGACACATCGAGATCGCCGAGTCGGCGGGGACGATTGCGCCCATGCTGGTGTCGGACATGCCCCTGGGGCAACTGGTGATCCGCCGGGTGGATCCGCGGCGTTCGTGCCTGGAGACGGCGGCCGTGGGCTTGCCCGAGCAGGGTGAGCGGATCTCGGCGGTGCCGACGCCATGTTCGGCCGCCCAGTTGCGGCGGATCGGGACGTGGTGCGCCGACGGGACCCTCCGTCACCGACAACGGGGCGCCCCGCTGGACGCGGAGCTGCAACTGGCGGTTCCGTTCCAGACCGACGCCGAGGTCCTCGCCGGCCCGCTGGCCGGACCGGACGGCTCGCGGGGGATTCTCGTGTTCGTGGCCGCGGGCGAGAGCCGTTTCGACGCCCGACACCAGGCCCTGGCGCGGGTGTTGCTCGATCCCTTTGCCGCCGCGTTGGCCAACGACCATCAGCTTTGCGAGATGGCCTCCCTCCGCGAGGCGGCGGAAGCCGAGAACCGGTCGCTCCTGCTCCGTCTGGGCCGGCAGAGCCTGGGCGACACCATCGTCGGCACGGGCACCGGGCTGGCGACCGTCATCGAGCGGGTCGATCTCGTCGCCCGATCCGACGCGCCGGTGCTCATCTTCGGCGAGACGGGCACGGGCAAGGAGCTGATCGCGCGGACGATCCACATGCGGTCGCCGCGCGCCGAGGGCCCCGTCTTGCGCGTCAACTGCGGCGCCATTCCGACCGAGCTGATCGACTCGGAACTCTTCGGCCATGAGCGCGGCGCGTTCACCGGCGCGGTCGAATCGCGCAAGGGGTGGTTCGAGCGAGCCGACGGGGGCACACTTTTCCTCGACGAGATCGGCGAGCTGCCGCCCGCCGCGCAGGTTCGCCTGCTGCGGATTCTCCAGGACGGGTGGCTGGAGCGCGTGGGCGGACAGCAGCCGATCCACGTCGACGTGCGGATCGTCGCCGCCACGCACTGCGATCTGGCCGACATGGTCGGCCGGGGCGAGTTCCGCGCCGATCTGTGGTACCGCATTGCGGTCTTTCCGATTGTTTTGCCGCCCTTGCGCGAGCGGTTGGAGGACGTTGCCGAGCTGGCGCGGCACTTCGCCGAGCGGGCGGCCCGCCGGTTTGGTTTGCCCGTCGTGCTGCCCTCGGAGGCGGACATCCGGCTCTTGGCGTCGTACTCGTGGCCGGGCAACATCCGGGAGTTGGCCAGCGTGATGGACCGCGCGGCCATTCTGGGAAACGGCGTCTCGCTCGACGTCGGCAAGGCCCTCGGCGTCGGCGCCGCGGCGCCGGCGTCGCCGCGGGCGGCGGCTTCCGGGTGCAGCGCGGCGGCGACCGCGGTCGGCGCCTCGCTGGACGACGTCATCCGCGCCCACATCGAGGCGACGCTCGCGGCCACGGCCGGCCGCGTGGAAGGCCCCCACGGCGCGGCCGTTCGATTGGGCGTCAACCCCAACACGCTTCGCGCCCGCATGCGCAAGCTCGGCGTCAACTGGCGTCGTTTCCGCGGGCCTTCGCCGTCGTGAACGAAGCGCCCTGGTCTTTCTGGGCGAAACGGCTACGCTCGTGGATCCTTCGCTTCGCTCAGGGTCAGGATGACTTGCCGAGCCGGGCCGATTGCGCCGGCCGTATCGGTTGTGCTGGCCGGGTCCAGGGCGCCGCGGATCCCATTGCATCCTAGAATTGTCGGGGCAGCCGACACGGCGTGGAACAGGACGCCACGCGCGCCGGGAGGCCGCCATCGCGAGGCTCCCGCCGCGCCGCGGGCCAACGTTCCCTTTGCGTGGCTGGGCCGGCGCCTCGCCTTCCCCCGTCCACCCTTTCACCGCGGTCTTGCCTTGTGAGCCAAGTGGAAGAGAAACCGATGAAACACGACATGCCGGCGGTCGACGGCGCGCCGCGCGTCGAGGACGTGCTGGTTGGGGCGCGCGTGCTTGTAGTCGACGACACGGCGTTGAACGTCGCGATCCTGGCCGACGAGCTGCGGGACCGCGGCTGCGACGTGCTCACCGCCGCCAGCGGCGAAGAGGCGCTGCGCGTCTGCGGCGCGGAACGTCCCGACGTGATCCTCCTGGACGTCATGATGCCCGACGTCGACGGCATCGAGGTTTGCCGCCGTCTCAAAGCGGACCCGGCGACACAATCAATTCCGGTGCTTCTGTTGACGTGCCTGACGGGCAAGCAGAGCATCATCGCGGGTTTGGACGCGGGCGCCGACGACTACATTTCCAAGCCGTTCGCTCCCGGCGTGCTGATCGCCCGGCTCCGCGCGGCGCTGCGCGTGAAGCGGTCTTACGATCAAGTCGCCCGGGTCGCCGACGCGCTGAAGGAAAGCGAGGAACGCTACCGCGCCATTTTCGACGACTCGACCGAGGGCTTCGTGCTCCTGCGCGACGGGATCGTCGACTGCAATGAATACATATGCGAGTTGCTGGACTGTCCGCGCGAAGAGCTTCTGAAGCGAACCCCCGCCGATTTCTTCCCGCCCCTCCAGCCGGATGGTCTGGCGTCGGCCGCCAAGGTCGAGGTCGCGCTCCGCCGTGCCGTGGAGGGTCAAACCCAGCACGGCTACTGGCGGGTCCAGCGGCTCGACGGCACGCCGATCGACGTCGAGGCCACCCTGAAACGGCTCACCGTCGCCGGCCAGCCGGCCGTCCTGTGCATCCTCCAGGACGTGACCCAACGCCTGAAAGGCGAACAGGCGCTCACCCAATACGCCGCCGCCCTGCAAGAGGCCAACGCGCAATTGGAGCGGCTCAACGACGCGGCCCTGGCGGCCACCCAGGCCAAGACCGAGTTCCTGGCCAACATGAGCCACGAGATCCGAACGCCCCTGACCGCCATTCTCGGCTACGCCGATCTGTTGTGCGAGGAAGGGTTGCCCGAGACCAAACGCCACGCCCACGTGCAAACCATCCGGCGCAACGGTGAAATCCTCCTCCAGTTGATCAACGACATCCTCGATCTATCGAAGGTCGAGGCCGGCAAGACGGCCCTGGAGCAGGTTGACTGCTCGCCCTGGCAAATCCTTGAGGAAGTGGACGACCTGATGCGATCCCGGGCCGAGGCCAAGGGCCTTCGGTTGGAGATCGAGGGTCGTTTTCCCCTTCCCGAGACCATTTGCACCGACTCCAACCGGCTGCGGCAGATTCTCGTCAACTTGGTGGGCAATGCCGTGAAGTTCACCACGACGGGGCACGTACGCGTCGAAATGGCCCTGGACGAGCCCGAGGGCGGGAAGCCGGCGCTGCGCGTGGACGTGAGCGACACGGGCATCGGCATGACGCCCGAGGCCACCGCTCGGCTCTTCCAACCCTTCACCCAGGCCGACTCGACCACGACGCGCCGCTTCGGCGGGACGGGTCTGGGCTTGGCCATCTCCAAACGCCTCGCCGAGGCCCTCGGCGGCGGCATCCGCGTCGAGAGCCAGCCGGACCGCGGAAGCACGTTCACCCTCTCGATCGATCCCGGCAAGCTCGACGGAGTGCCGCGAATCAACGGGCCGTCCCGTCCCACGGCCAAGACGCCATCCCGCCCGGCCGCCGCCGCGCCCCAAGGGCTGCTCCGCGGCCTTCTGGCCGAGGACGGCATCGACAACCAGCGGCTCATCTCGATCCTGCTGGAGAAGGCCGGCCTCGATGTGGACGTCGCCGAGAATGGACGCGTGGCACTCGAGCGGGTGGCCGAAGCGGCCGACGAGGATCGGCCCTATGACCTGATCCTGATGGACATGCAGATGCCCGCCCTGGACGGCTACAACGCCACGCGGATGCTCCGCCAGCTTGGCTGGGACGGCCCCATCGTCGCCCTGACGGCCAGCGCCATGCAACGCGACCGCGACAAGTGCCTGGCCGCCGGATGCAACGGATATCACACCAAGCCGATCAACCAGCAAGCTTTCCGCGCGATGCTCGGCCGGTATCTCGAACCGCTCGTCGAGGCGCCCGCCGACGAGGTCAATCCCACCACCACTGACCTTCGGCCAGTTGGATCTTGACTTGTTTGCGGGCCGCGTCCACCTTGCCGCCCTCGTCTTCAAGCAGATTCTCCGCGTCGAGGGCCTGCGTCGGCTCAATGTGCACGCCGCCGCCGATGGGCGTCATCACGCTGTTGCCCTTGGACACCACGTTGATGATCGTCTCGACCTGCTTGGGCGCCTGATAGACCTCGGCGGCGAAATCCTTTTCGTTGCCCAGCAAGCCAAGGTCCCAGCCGGCCTTCTCGTAGTAACCCTGTTGTTGCATGAACGCCGCGGCCACGGCCAGGTCGATCAGGTTGCGCAGCTCGGCGAAGACGGGCGAGCGGTCGGCCAGCTCGGGATACTTCTTGGTGAAACCGGTGACGAATGCCTGGCTGGCCCGATCTGCCCGCGAGGCTTGACGGCGAACGCCATCGCCGGCGACCATCTCATCCGCGCCGACCAGTTGCACGCCGTCACCCACCAGTTCCATGGCCAGACCGTCCTCGCCCACGCGGACGCAGTGGTAGTCCGGCGTGAAGAACCATCGCTGCAGGGCGTTGCTGGCCGCGTGGGACGGCGACGCGCGATCCACGTAGCTGGCCAGCCGAATCGGCGGCTGCTCGAGCCCGATGCCGATCAGTTTCATCCGGTAGTCGGCCTCGACCAGCACTTGTGCGAAGTGCGTGTTGGGCGACACGCCGGTGACCGTGACGTTGTGCATGCCGAGTGTTTCGCGCGACCCCTCGACGATGAAGGGGAGAGTCCGTGCGGGACCCCGCCGCTGGTACTCCACCACCATCCGTCGCTGGAACTGCTGGAAAGCCGCCAAGCCTTCCGGCGTGGGATCAATCGAGCAGCCGATCTCCGGCGTTTCCTTGCCGTCCGGGCCGAAGGCTCGAAGCGCCACGACCAGGTCCTGCAACTGGAGCGTCGGCCGGCCGTTCTTCAGACCGACCACGCGGCCGGTCAGATCGGTCATCCAGCCCTGGGCCGGGCCGGCGATCACGATGTCCTTGGTTTCGGGATAGTAGAAGACGTAGCGGACCCGCTGCAGCCCCGCAAGGTAGCGCATCGCTTCGGTGGGAACGCCCTGTTGACGGCGCAACTGGGCCTCCAGCCGCGTGAGCGAGATCTTGCGATCCGGACTCACGGCGGCCACGTCGCGATCCAGGGTGGCCAAGGCCGCCGCCGCGCGCTGGCGCGTCAGGCTGCCGTCCGGATCCCGCACCACCTGCTTGTGCAGCACGCCCTGGGCGTCGACCACCACGCCGGCCGGTACAAACTGTCCCTGCGCGCCCGCCGGCGCCAACACGACGGCGGCCAACGCGCAGACCGCCACCCAACCGACAACTTGCCAACGCATGAGCTGCTTCTCCACTGGTTTCCGGGGGAATTCCGGTAACACTCCCACCCAGCCGCGCGAGCAGGCCGGGCGGGAGTGTCTTTTGGCCGATGTGCCGGCGACCGGCCGGCCACCCCAGCGTGGCCGGTCCACGATCCGCCGTAACTTGAATTCTAATTAGGCAATCTGGGCAACGCAAACGTTCCCCCCGCCCCACCCACCCGATTTATCCCCTCCGCCGGCGGGAAAACGAGCTGCCGCCACGCGGCGGGCAGACCTTAACCTGTTATGAGACAAGGTCTAACGACACGAGACCTTCATTCCCCCTCCCCGCGAGAACGATTGCATGGAGTCGCGCGCTGGCCGAGTCGGTTCCTGCCTCGGAGCGAACAGTCCCACGGATTTCTGAGAGAACCGCTATTGTCTCTCCTTCCCAGAATCCGGAAGAGAAGCCCAGCGGCGCCCAAGCCCATGAGAACGAGAGTTGAGGGTTCTGGAACCGTCCCGACGGTAAGCGCGGTATAGCCGTACAAGTCACTACTGCTATCGTCGATGTAGGTCAGCGTGTAGTCGACACCGGGCGTCGCACTCGTGATGTTGGCCCAATTGCGCATCGAGTCATCCCAGTACCGTATCGCGTCGGTTCCCACGATCAAGTCGAGGAAGCTGGCCAAGGAGTCATCGGCGTCACCGAGCAGCGTCAACACCCCGCCGGTGGACATGTTCACGAAGCCGCCGTCACCACCGTTGTAGTACATGCTCATTCTCTCCCCAACGCTGACGAGTCCTCCGTTGGCGACATTCAGCGTGCCGCTGCCATGATAACCCAGGTACAGTCTCAGGTCGTTTGTCCAGGTCGAACCGATACCATCGACCGTGACGTTGCCCGTTGAGCCGGAGTTATCACCGACAAAGCCGCGGAGATCACGGACCGCGCCGCCATTGGTGATGGTCAGTGTGCCGTAGCCCGAACAACCCACGTAGAGACTACCCTGGTTCGTCCAGGTCGACCCAGCCCCATCCACGGTGACCTGCCCCGTCGAGTCGGCTTGGACGCCAACGTAGCTGAAGTCGCCGCTGGTGACCGCGCCGCCGCCGGTGACGTTCAAGATGCCGCTGCCGTACCTGCCGACGTGGAGTTCGCGACTGTTCATCCACGTCGAGCCGGCGCCCTCCACGGCGACAAGACCCGTCGCGCCAGGGGAGCTGCCGATATGGCCGTAGCCCGTCATCACGCCACTGCCGTTGGTAACGCTCAGCGCGCCGCTACCGCGGTCGCCAACGTAGCCGTACGTGCCGAGAGTCCATTCGGTTGGATCCGCCGGGTTGAGATCGCCACTCCAAGTGACTGTCGCATGCGCCGGCTCGAGTTGCCCCAAAGAACAGAGGACCCCGAAGAGCATGGCCAAAAGGAACACGGAGCGTTTCATGGCTGTCTCCTGGAATAAGCGTTTTCGGCCGACCATCACGGGTTCGTCAGGTTCGGCAGCCAGAGGCCGGGACGCACGGAGGGGATCGTTCCTGAGTCGGGGAGGGTGGACGCCGCGGCGGCGCGGAGTTGGGTGGAAAGCGCCGCCACGCGGTCGGCGTGCGCGGGCTCGTCGGCCAGGTTCGTTTGCTCGCGAGGATCGTTCTGGTGGTCGTAGAGCTCGCGGCCCCGGCGGCCCTCGTCCCATTCGGTGTAGCGCCATCGGGACGTGCGCAGCGTGAACCCGAAGGTGGTCTTTTTCGCGCCGCCGCGCGTGACCTGGCTCAACGCCCAGCCGCGGCCGGGCAGCGACGGGTCGGCCAGGATCGGCGCGAGATTCTGGCCCTGGAGGTTGTCCGGGGCGTCGACGCCGCAGAGTCCCGCGAGCGTCGGATAGAGATCCACCAGGCCCACCGGCGTCCGCGCCACGCCGCCCGGCTTGGTCACGCCGGGGGCGACAACGATCAGCGGCACGCGGGCGCTCTCCTCGAACAGGCTCATCTTCTGCCACAGGCCGTGCTCGCCGAGATGGTAGCCGTGGTCGCTGGTGAAGACGACGATCGTGTTGTCGGCCAGGCCGAGCCGATCCAGCGCGTCCAGCACGCGGCCCACCTGCGCGTCCATGAACGTGATGCTGGCGAAATAGGCCTGAATGGCCTGCCGCCGTAGGTCGTCGGTCATTCGATCTTGTTCCACGTGGCGACTGGCCAGCGCCGGCGCGGGAACGTCCCTCTGGTCTTCCTTGACGCCCTGGACCAGCGGCATCCGCTCCTTCGGGTAGCCCTCGAAGTACTTTTTGGGCGAGACGTAGGGCGTGTGCGGTCGGTAGAAACCGACGGCCAGGAAGAACGGGCGGTCGTTGCGTCGGGCGCAGCGATCCAGGACCCACTCGGCGTCGCTGGCCAAAAGGCCGTCGGTGTGCAGCAGGTCGCCCCGCGGCGAAGCGTGCCAACTGAGCGTTCCGCCGAACTGGCCCGGGCGGAGCGAAAAGATGTCCGGCTCCTCGATCAGCCGGTCGCAGCCGGCCGGGTTCAATTCGAGCTCCCACGAGCCGGGATCGTCGTGGCCGTTGGTCCCGATCGACCGCGGCACGCCGTAGTGGTAGAGCTTGCCGATCCGACCGGCGAAGTAGCCGGCCAAACGAAACGCCTGCGGCAGGCTCTTGTGCCGGGGGATCGTCTGCCGGAAGATCTGCCCGTTGGAGAGAATGCCCGTGCTATTGGGATAGAGCCCCGTGAGCATCGAATTTCGGCTCGGCCCGCACAACGGAAACTGGCAGTACGCCTGCGTGAAGCGGACGCCTCGCTGGGCGAGCCGATCGAGGTTGGGCGTTTTGACCAGCGCGTGGTCGTAGCAGCCCATTGAATTGTTCAGGTCGTCGGCCATGATGAACAACACGTTGGGGCGCGACTCGGCCGCTGCCGCGGCGCCGGCGAGCGCCGCGATCAACACGGCGGCAACCGAAGCGGCCAACAGCGATCGAAACGAACGCTTCGACCGGGGAACCGAATGGGGGAATCGCTTCATGGGAACAAACCACCAAAAAAGAGCCTCAGTAGTTCCAAATCTCGGAGGCAATCGATACCGTCAGTCTGAGCGAAGCGAAGAATCTCCCTTGCCACCGAGATCCTTCGCTGCGCTCAGGATGACTTGCGGGGGCGAATTCAGGATGACTTGCGGGGCGAATTTGGAACTACTGAACCTGGCCATCCGCGTCCGACGGCGGTCATCTCACGGGTGCGTTCTACCGCGCCGGCGCGCGGCGTTCAAGGCAAATTCTTGACCACCCCGCAACCCCAGGCCGCATCATCCCACCCACGCTCAACACTGCTGGACAAGCCAGCAGTGGCACCCGACGCTGACTCGCTCTACCCCAACAGCTTCGTAATGCCCGGCAGCGGCAGGGGGTAGTTGCCGGTGGGGTCGGGGGTGGTGGGGGGTGGGGTGTCGAAGTTCGAGTCGTCCGGCGCGGGGCCATATTGGAGGTTGGCCGCGTGGGCTTCGTCCCAGGCGACGGCCTTGCCGGTGTAGCAGGCGATCTGGCCCAATACGCCGACCATGGTGCTCTTGTTCATGTGGTAGCCGCTGTTGATGGGCTGGCCTTGGCGGATCGAGTCGATCAGGGCCTTCTGCTCGGCGGCGTAGGGGTCGTTGTGCTGCCCTCGGAATCGCCACTTCGTTTCGCCCTCGATCTTGCAGTCGCCCAGGTGGCAGGTGCCCTTGGTGCCCATGACGACGTCCGTGGCGTTGTCGTAGCAGCCGAGCTGGGTGCGGCACAGGGCGTAGAGCCGCGCGCCGCTGGCGAACTCGTAGACGGCCGTGTGGTGGTCGAACATGTCGCCGTAGATTTCGCCGAACGAGGACGACCGCCCGGCCAGGCCGAACGCCCAGGTGGGCGTCTCCTCCTTGAGGATCCAGAGCATCCGGTCCACGTTATGCACGAGCGACTGGGGCACGTCGTCGCCCGACAGCCAGCGGAAGTGGTACCAGTTGGCGTATTGATACTGGATTTCGTTATGGTTGGGATCGCGGGGCTCCAGCCGGTACGGTCCGCGGAGAAACATCGACTGCATGGCAACGATCTGGCCGATCGCGCCGTCGTGGATCCGCTTGACCGTCTCCTGCCAGCCGACGTTGTACCGGCTGTGCAGACCCGAGACGACGCTAAGGCCCTTTTCCTTGGCCAGATCGCAGACGGCCTCCATCCGGCGGACGCCGACGGGGTCGATGGCGTGGGGCTTTTCGACGAAGACGTGCTTGCCGGCCTTCACGGCCGCCTCGGCGTAGAACGGGTGGAACTTCGACGCGCAAGCGATGAGCACCACGTCGGCCGCGTCGATCACCTTCTTATACCCATCGAAACCGACGTGGCAGTGGTCGTCGTCCACGGCGACCTGCTTCGGGCACGCGTTCGCCAGGGCCTTGCGCCCGGCTTGCAGGCGGTTGTCGAACAGGTCGCACATGGCCACGAGCCGGACCTCGGGCCCGGCCGCCATGCTCTGCGCCGCTGCGCCGCAGCCGCGTCCGCCGCAGCCGACGAGGCCGATCTTGATCGTCGGGTCGCCGGCCGCGTGGGCCGCGCGGGCGATCGACAGCCCTCCGACCACCGCGGCGGTGGCCATGGAGGCCTTGAGGAATTCGCGCCGGGTGGCGCCGGCCGGCTTGTGTTTCTTAGTGGACATTGTTTCCCTTGACGTTGATAGAGGGATGAAACGGCAATTCCGAATGACGGAACGTCGTGTTCTGCCGGACCGGAAGCGCTGGCATTGTGAGCGACATCCTAAAGCAACGGTTGCAGGCGACTCATCGTCGCCGTCGCTTGGTGCTCAGGATGAATTTCACATTGAGGTCCTTGAGCATTTCAAAAGTGTTGACGTGTTCAACATGGAATTCGTGGCAAACGTTCGGTATGGGAACCGACGCCTTGGCATCGGGGCGGTATGCCTCGCGCGTTACGACAACAAGCCCATTGGCTTTGGCATAAGCGACTAACCAACCGTCGGCGACAGATGCGAACTCGGCCTTGGCCGCTGGCGTGTATTGTTCCTGAGAGGTGACCCAGCGAACCATCTCCTGAAAGACCTCAATCACGGCGGGGTCTTGTACTTTCTTGAAGAAGATGCTTGGAACACTGTCACGCGCCCAGTCACTCAAGAGATCACGATCTTCTTCGTCGCTGTCTTCCGTTGTGCCTTGCACTTTGACAAGTTCCTCGCGCACTTTGTCGATACTGACAACACGATCTGCTTGGTGTTGCACGACCAGTGCTTTCCAGAAACCTGGACAAATCTCGAAGCTGTAATACCTGTTTTTTGCCTCGATGAAGACGTTGGCATCGAGAACATAACATCTACGACCGCTCATTCCGTATCCCTTCCAAGAACGAGGCGGGCATAGCGGTTGAAGGTCTCGCCTTTGAGGTCAGTCAGGCGGTAAGCGTCGTGGTAAAGGATGCGACCTTCACGGACCGCACGGACCACGGCGCTCGAAAAACGGCGACTCAACCGAGACCGTATTGTGCGATAGAAGTTGCCGCCGCTCGCCTCCCTTCGTCGCTCGTCCTTTCGTTGTAGCCAACTTTCCCGATACTGCTCGTAGAAGCGAAAGAACGCCGATTGGTCGATTAGTCGTAGGTCGAGCGCGCGGCGAGCGGCGACAAGGGGGCTAATCTTGAACTGCCGTGCAATGACGTCAAATGGCGTATCAATCTCGCTGGCCTCATCCCAACGTTCCTTCAGCTTATCGCCCGGCACCAGAAATTCAGCCGCTACGCGATTGCAGAACTGTTCCGCACCCTTGTTCGACGGCATCATTCTCACGAGGTTGAATAACCCGTCCGTGCCAAGCCAAACGTGAGTCAGCTCGTGAGCCAAAGTGAACATCTGAGCCGACTTGGAGTCCGCCGAATTCAAAAAGATCAGGGGCGCGTGGGAATCGCACAGCACGAATCCACGGAACTCTTCGGGATCGAGGTTGCGGCGGTTGTTCAAGCCGACCACGCTGTTGCTGAAAACGAGAATGCCGATTCGTTCGATGGCGCGTCTTAACGTTGTCAGCGCCTCGTCCCACGTGGCGAGCCGTTCAGCCCAGTCAACGTCGAGGTTCAATGTCCGTCGGACTTGCCGAGCAAGCCCGACGATGTCATTTGCACCTTTGCCGCTGCCCACGAACGTCAACGACTCATTGCCTTCTTCAATGAGATAATCCCGCATCCATGTTTGGCGACGTTGCATCGTGTGGATTGTCTCAATGAGATTGGGACTCGGCCGGTCGATCGGCGTATCACCGACTGTACGGAAGTCCGGTATGGGAAGCTGCTCTTGTGGCGGCTCGTCGAGAAAAAGAAAGCCAAACGGCGTCATCGTCTTCTTGGCAAAATCCTCCAGTTGCCGAAAGGTTGGCTGCTTCTCACCGGTTACCCATTGCTCGAGCTTGGTAAACCTCTGCGCAAGCTCGTCCACCGGCAAACCGGAGCGATCAATCGCCCAGCGGATGAGTTCGGGTTTGATGGCGATCGTTGGCATTGCAGCAAAAGGTGACAGCGATGGGCCGGATGTCGACCGAAACCCAGCTAATTATACGGACCGCATGATCAGCAAGTGACGCAACGCCATTAGCCGGCGCATATCAGAAACGTATTTACGCGCGAGGGAAGGTCGGTTGACACGTGACCACGAATGGGCGCATATGGCGCATCATCGGCATTCGTGGGCCTCCACCGCTAGAATACCGCTTCATTCCGGCCGGCGTCCACCTTGAAAGATGTGGATTGATTATTCGAATCGCCAGGATACACCCAACAGGGGGATGCTTCCAATGCCCCACATGGACTTGGGGAGCAGCACGATTGCTCATTAGCGCGGAGAACGGGCAGGAACGTGTTGCCACGACAATGCCGTCCAAACCGTCGTCGTGGATCATCGCAGTCCCGAATAGGCGGTGACGAGTCGCCGCACTCCAAAGGCGCGAAAGTCACTCAGCATCGGTGGCGGCCTTGGCCTCCTTGTACAACTCCTCGATGTCAAACTCAACGGGCTTCACCTTGTGGGCGGGCGTGGTGGCGGTCGAGAAGCTCAGGAGGATCTTGTGCATCGAGGGCTGGTAGACGACCGTTTGGAGCGTGCCGTCGCGCGAGGCGCGGGTGATGAGGTCCCAGCCGTCGGCGGTCGAGGCGAGCTTTCGCCCGGCGGCCAAAGGCTCGGCCAGCGATTCGTAACGGGGACACTCATAGGGCGCGGCGCGGTCGCGGTAGTGGTTCGTCACGACGATCCAGTCCTCGCCCTTGGCGGGCCGGCGGAGGGTGACGCCCTGCTGGTTGGCGACGTCCTGGTCGTATTCGAGCACGCCGGCGGGCCCGGACGGTGGGGCAATGAGCAGGTTCGTGGCGAACGAAGTCGGCTCTCGTCGGCAGAATCGCGCGGCCTGGTCGGGCACGTCGCCCGAGCCCGAGAGGGACTCGACCAGGTCGCGGACGATGAACCCGCGGCAGCGCATCTGGCCGGCGGGCATCGCCCGAAGCCCGCCGCTGTCGTGCGTGGCCACCATCGTGCCGGCGTCGTTGATCACGGTGCCGACGCCGATCCCGCCGGCGAAATTCAGGGCAACCCAACCGCGGCGATTCGGCTCGGTGGACGCGCGGACGACGAGCACGTGGGCGCCGGAGAACACCTCGCGACCGAAGTAGTCGAGATTGCGGCCCACGATGGGCCCGCCGTCGGCCGTGCGGCTACCCCAGGCGGCGAACGACGAGCAGCCCATCCGCCCGAGGTCGGGCAGGGCGTTGGCGTTGAGCACGTCGTCGGCCGAGAGTTCCCGCCCGAGCGCCTTGCTCTTCAAGCCATCCGGTCCCAGCCGGTCGCGGATGCCGGCGATGATGCCCTCGGCCTCGGCCCGCTCGCGTTCGGAGGTCTTGAGAATCACTTGGGTCAACCGCGAAAGCTGCTCGTAGTTCACGCCCGCGGCGAAATCGCCAATCCGCTCGAAGGCGTTCTCGAAGAGGACCGTGACCCGCTTGGCCAGCAGATACCCTTGGGCGTAGCCGTTTTCGCGCGGCGTGCCGTGGAGGAACAGGATGGACACGCCCTGGCGGGTTTCGAGCCGTCCGGCGAGCTTTTCGACGGCCCGAGCCGAGGAACACGACGCGCCGGCCAGCAGGCCGACCAAAGCGACAACCGCCAGCGCCGGGCGACGAACGATCATGAGGCTTCTCCCTTCTTTGGAGTGCGGCGACTCGTCGCCGTTTTCGCGATTGTGTTGCATCGATACGGCTCCCACCCATCCAGCGTGTTCACTCTACCACGATCCGCCCGGCCTTGGCCAGACGTGGGGGGCGCCTTCGGGCAGGGTATTCCTCTATCCATCGGGAAGTGGTAGCCTACGGGGGGCGCGCGAACCGGTCCTTGGCCACGCGATTGACTCGGGAGGTGCGGGATGTTGCAACACAGACCCATGGTGTGGTGTTGGATGGCGGCGGTGATGGCGATTCTCGCGGCCCGTGCCGGGGCGGAGGAGAATCCGTTCGACGCCGACGCCGTTCTGGAGCGGCTCGACTCGCCGCGGGGCATCTGCGTGCTTCTGGCCGACGCGCCGGCCGAGCCGGCCGCCGCGCTGGCCGCGCGGAGCGAATTGACGATCCACGTGCAGCATCCCGATCGCCAGGTGGTCGAGTCGGCCCGGGCGAGTCTCGACAAGCTCGGCCTACTGGGAACGCGCGTGTTCGTCGAAGAGGGGCCCTGGGCGCCCATCCATCTTGCCGACCAGTTGGCCGATGCCGTGGTGGTCTTGCCCGAGCGGGTTGCGGACGCCTCGACCCACAAGGCCGAGCTGCTCCGCGCGATACGGCCGCTGGGCAAGCTGATTCTCGCCTCCGAGGAGGTCGTCAAACCGTATCCCAGCGAGGCGGACGATTGGACCCATCCGTACCGCCGTCCGAACAACAACACGCAGTCGTCGGACCAGCTCGCCCGCGCGCCCTACCTGACGCAGTTCCTGGCGGAGCCGTTTTACGTGCCGTTTCCCGAGGTGACGGTCACGTCGGCCGGTCGCGTGTTCAAAGCGTTTGGCCACGTCGGCTTCAAGAAGCGCGATTGGCCGTGGCTCAACACGCTCGTGGCCTTCAACGGCTACAACGGAACGCTGCTGTGGAAGCGGCCGCTGGAGGAGGGTTTCAACATCCATCGCAACACGATGGTCGCCACGCCCGACGTGCTGTACGTGGCCGACAGCCGCTCGTGCAAGCTGATCGACACGGCCACGGGCGAGGTGAAAGACGAAATTGTCGCGCCGAAGGAGGCCGACGGACCGGTCTGGAAGTGGATGGCCCTGGACGACGGCGTGCTGTACGCGGTGGTCGGCGGGGAAGAACTCCGGGACGCGACACTGCGCGGCGCGAGCACGCACGCGGGCTGGCCCTGGCAGCCCATGACGCCCGGCTACGACCGGCCCGACTACCCCTGGGGCTTCGGCCGCACGATGTTCGCCATGGACCTGGCCACGCGCGAGGTCCGCTGGCTGCACACCGAAAAGGAGCCGATCGACGCCCGGGCGGTGGCCATGCGGGGCGGACGGATCTACTTCTACTCCCATCCGAACTGGCTGGCCTGCCGCGAGGCGGCCACGGGCAAGGAGATTTGGCGCACGGCGGACTCCGAACTCCTGAAGGCCATCGGCCCGCACGATCGGGCCCAGCTCTACAACAAGGGGTTCTCCTCCCAGACGTACCTGATGTGCGGCGAGGGAGCGTTGTACTTTGCTGGACCGCAGCGGACGCGGCTAGTGGCCGCTTCGACCGAAGACGGCCGGCTGCTCTGGCAACACCCCGACGGCAACCTTCAACTGGTCCTTCGGGACGAGGGGCTTTTTGCCCTGGGCCGCACCGGGCCAAGCAAGCTCTTCGAGCCGCTCACCGGCCGGGTGCTGGCCGATCTGCCGGTGCCTCGGGGTAACTGCACCCGCGCGACGGGCACGGCGGATAGCATTTTCGCCCGAGCCTACGAGAACAGCGGCACGCTCCGCCTGACCCTGCCCGACCGCCATCCCGAACGGATTGCCTTGATGCGGCCGGATTGCCACGACGGCGTGATCGTGGCCGGCGGGATGCTCTACTTCGGGCCCTGGATGTGCGACTGCAGCTTGTCGCTGGTGGGAATCATCTGTCTCGGTCCGGCGGGCGACTTCCGCTTCCACCGCGACGCGGTCGAGGAAGAACGGTTGGAGACGTTCGCGGCGGCCGACGAGCCGCTCGCGCCGCTGGAGACCGCGCCGGGCGATTGGCCGACGTATCGGGCGGACAACCGCCGTCGGGCATCGAGCCCCGTGGCGATCCGCTCCGAGGTGGCCACCGCCTGGCAGTACGTGCCGCCCAGCCCTCGCGACGCCGCCGCGCCGGTCACCGCCGGGGGAATGGTCTTCTTGAGCGGGTCGGACGGGGCGATCCGCGCGGTGGACGCCGCCAGCGGCGCGCCGTGCTGGACGGTCCACACGGGCGGGCCCATCGCGTTTCCGCCTTCGGTCAGCGAGGGACGGCTCTTCATCGGCAGCGGCGACGGAAACGTGTACGCCTTCGAGGCGTCCTCGGGCAAGCCGCTCTGGCGGTTCCGCGTCGCGCCCCAAGAGCGGAAGATCCCCGTCTACGGCCGGCTCGTTTCGACTTGGCCCGTGGCCTCGGGCGTGTTGGCCGAGGGCGACACGGTCTACGCCGCCGCCGGCATCGCCAGCTACGACGGCACGCACGTTGTCGCGCTGGACGCCGCGAGCGGGCGGATCCACTGGCAGAACAACCGCTCGGGTTGCCTCGACGACGATCAGCGTGCCAGCGGCGTGAGCGTGCAGGGGCATCTGCTGTTGCACAAGGGACAACTCTATCTGGCCGGCGGCAACGTCGCCTCGCCCGCCGTGTACGATCTGGACGATGGCCGCTGCCTGACCCAGCTTGGACCCGAATGGCACCACAAGGCGCCGCGCGGTCGGGAGCTGTTCGTCGTGAACGATCGCGTCGTGGCGTTCGACCGATTGTTATACGCGCCCAAGGACTATTGGGCGGGCCGGTACTTCTGCCGCCGGCTTGTGCAGGCCGATTCGGAGGCCGCCGTCATCCGCGGCGTGGACGACCGCCTATTCCGGATCGTTGCCGACCCCGATCCGGCGAAAAAGCCGCGGATCGCGTGGGTATCGACCCACTTCGCCGAGCCGCTGGCCTTGGCGTTGGGGGAGAACGCCTTGGTCGTGGCCGGCACGGTTTCGGAGTCGCGGTATGCAGTGGCCGCGCTGGCGCTGGACGACGGCCGCGTGCTCTGGCGGCACGACCTGCCCGACCGGCCGATCCAATGGGGCCTTGCCCTGGACGCCCAGGGCCGCGTTTTTGTCGCCCTGGACGACGGCCGCTACGTGGCGCTTGCCGGAAGGAATAGGGAGGATTTACCACGGAGACACGGAGAACACGGAGGATGACGTCTTGGCGTCCGTCCGAGAATTCTGGCCCAGGCGCTTTCGTGTCCTTTCTCCAGCCTGGGCCAAAGAAAGGGCTTCCGGGTCTCCGTGGTGATCTCCATCCCTTTGCTCACGTCTTCGCGCCGGGCCACCACTCGAACAGCAGGCCGACGCGGTGGAGGAAGACCGCGGCGCCGACGACCGCGGCGCCGATCGACGCGATCAGGACGGCGGCGCTGCCGATGTCCAGCGCGCCGCCAACGTGGGGGTTGTGCTCGTGGGTGATCGCCTTGGCCATCGACTCCAGCGCGCTGTTGAACATCTCCGCCGAAAACACGCCGGCGATGCACAGCGCTAACAGACACCACTCCGCGCGGCTGACGCCCAGCGTCCAACCGGCCACGATCACCACGGCCGCGAGAAAGAAATGGGCGAAGAAGCTGCTTTGGCCGCGGACGCCCTGCTTCAGACCGCGGAAGGCGTCGCGGAATTTCTCGCTCCAGAGCCTCTCGGTTCGTTCGCGCTCGTCCTGAAACATGGCAAGACCGCCTATTCGAGTCCGTACGCGCCCGCGACGGGCACGTACGCGCCGCCGGCCCGGGCCAGTCGCGACTTGGGAAGAAACCGCGGTTCCATCATGAACGTCGCCCCGTAGTTGCCGCGGGTGGCGTCGATATTGAAGCCGACGCTGAACAAGAGCGCCTCGCCCACCCGCGTGATGGCGAGCCGCTGGCCGACATTGCCGCCGTCGCGCAGGTCGACCGACATGCCGAACGCGGAGATCCACTTGGGGCTCATGCGGTAGCTGTACGACGTCGTGAGGACGTGGCTGCTGATGGGGCCCTCGAGAAAGCGGACGCCCAGATAGAGGTTGCCGCGCGGCGGCCGGCTGAGAAACCCGCCCAGGGTGACGATCTGCTGGCCCTCGTCAAAAAAGTCGAACAGCCCGTCGGAAACCAGCGTCAGCCGGTCGCCGATGTGCCAGCGGAAGTCGTAGTTGGCCAGGCCGAGGGCCGTGCCGAAGTTGTCGCGATCGGGGTTGGGAAACCAGACGACGCCGGTGTCGAAGGTGACCCAGTCGAGGATGTGGCGCGAGCCGGGCATACCCCGCTTCGTCTGCCAGCGTTGGCGCATGCCCAGGCGCAGGGCCATCATGTCGTCGAGCACCTCGGCGCTGGGCGAGGTGACCCAGCCGGCCAGGCCCGACCGCAGGGCGTAGTAGCGGGGATCGAACTGCGCGGGGTATTGGGGCGTGACAGGCGTGGTGGGCGTGCCGAACGTCAAAAAGGCCAGCCGGCGGCGGAACGCCTCGACGGAGTCGTCGTCCAGCGCGTCGTAAAGCGGCAGCCGCTCGACGTCGCGGTTGGCTTCGGCCACGGAGAATTCCGCGTCGAAGACGATCTTGTGCGCCAGGCCGTGCACGTTCCACAGCGCGCTTTCGATGCTCGGGTCCGCCCGCCACATCGGCAGGCTTGCCCTCATGCCCGCCTGCCAATACGCCCGATTGAGGCTTTCGCCCGTCAGGTCCTCGCCCCAATGGGCCAACTGTCCCAGGGCATAGGGCACCGTTTTGACCGGGCCGAACTGGAGCGGCCAGTCCAGCTCGTGCGTGGTGACGAGCCGCTCGCCCTTGGCGGCGATTTCCCAAGGCAGCGGCGCGAACACGTCTTGATCGGCCTGGTTTTCCGGCGTGCTCAGGATGCGGTAGCGTCCATAGCCGGCCTGCGAATGCTCGTGCCACGTCAGCGCGTCGCCGAAGAGCGGCTGGCCGAGCCAGTAGTGGTCGGCCCGGGGGTACCACTCGGTTTGGGTGAAGAACTCGTTGAGGCGGGTGTCGGCGGTAATGCTCCAGGTGGTGTTATCCGCGCGGCGTTTGAACTCGACGCCCGTGGCCTCGTCCTTCAGTTCGTCCCACTCGCGCTCGTAGTATTGTTCGAGGAAATTGCGGTCGCTGATCCACCCGACCTCGGCCGAGACGCGCCAGTCGGAAGTGAGCTCCTGGCGATGCTGCCAGAAGAGGCGGTGGCGATAGCTTTTCTCGGGCATGAGGTTGCGCCGGTCGCGACCGAGATTGTCGTGGCCGTGGTCCTTGATGCCCCAGTAATCGACGAGTCCCGCGTTGCGGCCCGGGACACGCAACAGTCCCGTGCGGTTGTACCTCATGCTCGCGCCGTGGCCGAACCCGCGGTAGCTAAGGTAGTCCAGGGTCAGGTCGAGATCGGTGCCCTCCGGCTTGTTCTTCACGCCGAGCAACTGGTAGCCGTCCCACTTGGTGAGGATCTGCGTGCCGAAGACCCGATCGTTGCGGAAGACGGCCCGCCGGATGAAGAAGGTCGGTTCCTCGAGCGTGGTCGAGACGATGGGCCAGTAGAAGAGGGGTAGGTCTTCCAGGAAGAGGAACGTATTGCGGCCCGTGACCCGTTGATCGGCCTCCGTGCCGACCTGTTCGCCGGAGACGGGATCGAACACGGGCCGCTGGAAATCCTCGACCTCGACGTCGCCGATCTGGGCGCGGTAGCCGGGCTTGCCCATCCGACTGGACGTGACGAAGCCGTTCTGGGCGAAGTAGTGGTTGGCGTCCGTCTGGTGGAGGATCTCGCTTCGCAGGCGCAAGAGACCCTCGAACTTCCGCACGGGCGTGAGCATCTCCGCGCCCAGGATCATGCCGACGTTGCGCCGCACGTCGTAGTACATCCGGTCGGCGTACACCACCCGCTGCTCCTGCCGGAAGACGATGTTGCCTTCCATGTAGATCTCCAGCGGAAGGTCCTCGCTTTGCAGGGCTTCGTTGCGGGCGCGGAGCTCATCCGGCCCCACGGTCCAAATGACCAGCCGGTCGGTCTCGACGTCGATCGTCCCCCAGCCGGGCAGACCGTCGACGATCAGGTTCACGCCCGAGTTGATCACGCCGATCGCGTCGCGGCCGGTGGGGCCGGGCGTCCAGTCGGCCTGCATCCGCGAATTGCCGCGGGGCAGGATGCGGATCCGCCGCGTCGCGCCCGTCGGCGTTCCGGGCGCCACGGGCTCGGGCGGCGTGTCGAGTTGCGTGTATTGCGTGTGGCGGATGGCGCGGCTGACCTCGGGCATACGGCGGGCCATGCCGCGACGGTAGATGGCCGGCGGGACCTCCGGCGGCCCCGCAACCTGCGCAATGCGCGTCATCACGCCGTTGCCCCGCAGCCGCCCAAACCACGTCTCGTCCGTCAGCGTGACGTTCTGACGCTCCACCTCGCGGCGAATCAGCACGTCGCCTTCGAGATAGGCGATGACGTTCTGGCCCTCCGGCGGGATCGGCCCCGAGCGGTCCACCCAGAGCACGGCCTCTTTACTCTGGGCCACATCGAGCCCCTGCTGGATCCGACAATTCCCCCGCAGCACCCAGACTTCGTACGAGCCCTGCATCCATCGCTGGGCCCAGTCGGCCGATACGGCGATGGACGCTCTCGATTCCGCCTCGGGCAGCTCGACCCGCGCGAGGCTCGCGCCGGCCGCGATGGCCACGATGGCCCAGCCCGCGATTGCCGCGGCGCGCAATGCGACCCCGCAAGCGCGCCATCTTGCATGCGCGCAGCGCCCCGTGGCCGGATTCGTCGCGAGGTCGGGTCGAAGCAGCGTGGCGTCCTTGCCTAATAGCGGGAAGCGCGGGGAGCCGGCGTTGCGCTTGGAACGCAACAATCGAGGAGCGGACCCTCCTGGTCCGTGGCGGCATTCCGCGGCGGGCGGGATTATAGGTGTGTGGCCCGGCCGGATCAAGGCGGGTTCACAGATCAATGAACTCGTCTAAATCCCTTTTCTCATTGCGCTTAGATGCCAGGCGATTCGGCCGCAACCACGCCGGGGCGGCGACCGCCGCCAGGGCCAGCACCGGCGTCAACGGGGCCCGCATCCGCATGTCGCTCCAATAGACGGCATGCACCCCCGTCATGCAGACCACCAGGAGGATCCCCCAAAGCCACAACCCGCCCGGGTCTCTGCGGGAGCGGCAAATCGCCCATATTCCCAAGAGAACCAGGATGTACTCGACCACATACCATCCGGCCACCGCCCAGCGGAGACGTTCATCTCCCCGGTGGGGGGAGACGGCCCAAAGTCGCCCGGTGCGGACGAGACACGCCCAGGCGAACGTTCGCGGCTGTTGGGCGATGGCGTTCCACGCCGCATTGTACGCGCGGCGGTCGGCGGCCCATTCGTCGGCGGGCCCGGCGTGGTGGGCCTTGCCGCCCCAGGCCGGGCCGAGCTGCTGGGCGTCCCACACGCTGCCCCAGCCGGCGGTTCGCAGGTGTTCGTAAAAAGAGGGGTTGTTGGCCAAGAGCATCGTATAGCCGCCGTGCGTCGTGGTGACGAGGGGCCGCCCGAAATGCGCCTGGTTTCGCGCTGCCCAGGGCGCAATCACCACGAGCATCGCCGCCGTCGCGGCGCCCAGCACCTTCGCCCGGACCGCCCAGGGCTCCAGAACGATCAGGAGCATCGGCGCGGCGGCCAGCGCCCAGAGCAAGAGTTCGGGCCGGGTGAGTCCCGCCAGACCAAGGACGGCGCCCAGCGCGGCGGCCCTGCCGGCGGTGGGCGATTGGACCGTTCGCACGAGAAGCCACAGGGCCAGCGCGGTGAGCAGGGCCGCCGGGGTTTCGGTCATCACTTGCGTGGACTGGCCCAACAGGATTGGGTCGCAGGCCACGAGCAATCCGGCCAGGACCGCCCAGTAGCCCAGCCCGCACGCCCAGCCGAGGCGAAACACGATCCAGACCGTGGCCGTGCCCAGCAGAACGTGCAGGACCGCGATTGCCGGCCGGGCGTACTCTTCGACGAGCACGCAGGGGACCAACGTAAGTGGGTACAGCGGCGGCCGATACGCCGACGCCACGTCGCCCCGCCCCAACGTCCCGTGCTCAACCACGTTCCGCGCCAGCGCCCGATATCCGTCCGGATCCTCCACCAGCGCCCCCGGCCACTCGATCACCATCGCGGCCCGCACGCCCAGGGCGGCGAGGAGGAGAAGGAGTTCAATCCAACGCCGCGCTCGCGAAGGGACCGCCGTTGGTTGAGAAGAAGACATCTCGGCTGGACCTTCGCGATCACTTGGAGGAAACAGGTACAAAAGTATGAGGCAGACCGTGGGGGGCGGCAAGTGCAAAGCGCGCGGCGACAGATCTTGGGAGTCTTCGCCTGGGTCCCCCGTCAATCGGATCGCAGCGAAGGATGGTGTTGCCGGATTGGGGATCGTCCGCCTCGCTTCGCGGGACGAGAACACCTTGGGCGCCATGCGGGCAACCACCCTTTTGGGTCGTGACAAGCCTCTTCCCCGTGCGGCAGCGTGTGACAAGAACCGAAAAACCCAATACGGGGGTATATTATACCCACAAGAAGGGTAATGATGGTTGGACGTTCACGCAAGCAAACCATTTTGCGGCATTGGCGGTACTCCAAAAGGTGAGGATCAGGTACAATTCCAGGGGCACCGTTCGCAAGCGGCGGGAGGCGATATGGCTGTTCCACCTTGGCTGATTGCCTTGATACCCCTGGTCGCGGTGCTCGCCGTCGTGTTCCTGGCGTGGCGGTACGTCCGACGGGGCACCGGTCCGGTCCATCGCGCGGTGTCCTTCGGCAACGTCGAGCGGCTGCGTGAGCTGCTCGCGGCCGAGCCCAAGGCCATTCATGCCGAGGACGTGATGGGCATGGTTCCCCTGCAGTACGCGGCGTATTGGGGTCAGCTCGCCTCGGCCCGACTGCTCCTGGAGCGCGGCGCCAATCCGAACGGGGGCCGGGCCCGATCGCCGCTTCATTACGCCGCCGCCGAGGGCCACCGGGAGCTGGTCGAATTGCTTCTGGACCGCGGGGCCGCGATCGACGCCCCGAATGGCGAGGATGGGGGCACCCCGCTGCACGCCGCCGTGATCGGCCGTCGCGCCGAGGTGGTCCGGCTCCTTTTGACGCGGGGCGCCGCCGTGGACGCCCGAACCGCGTCGGACTGGACCCCTTGCCATTTCGCGGCGGCCGACGGCAACATGGACCTGCTTGCCGCGCTTTTGGATTCCGCCGCCGACGTGGGGGTCGTCAATGCCGGAGGCCAAACGCCCCTGGAGTTGGCCCACAACAGCGGGCATCGCGAAGCCGCCGAGTATCTCCGCGGCCGGATGGGCAAGTCGGAATAACCGCTTGGCGGGTGCCGCGGCTGGCTTGTCTAGCAGTGGCGCGTTTCGCTTGGCTTTTGGTTGCGAAGCCGCGAGCGGCTCGACGGGGGGCCGAAAACCCGGCATTCTCCGCACAATCGGACCGGAAATCCCCGCCGGCGGCTGGCGCGGCTGCTATATTTCCCTTGGCGGCAATGGGTGTGGCCGGGGGAAATGAATCGTGGTGGATAGGTCCGGCAAAATCCTGGTCGTGGACGACGATCCGTCCGTTCGCGCGCTTCTGGCCAACACGCTCAACACGGAGTACGAGGTCGAGACGGCCGCCAGCGGTCGCGAAGCATTGGACAAGGTCGATTCGTTCCGACCCCATCTGATCCTTTTGGACATCATGATGCCTGGCCTGGACGGGCACGCCACCTGCCGGCTGCTCCGGGCGAAGCCGGCCGGCGACACGATCCACGTGATTGTCGTGTCGGGCAAGTCGTCGTTCAGCGAGCAAACGCACGCCTTCCATTGCGGGGCGGACGACTACATCGTCAAGCCGTTCAATCCAATCGAGCTGCGGTCGCGCGTCCACCTGCATTTCCGCTTGCGCGCGGCGCTGGCCAGCGCGGCGGCGATTCAGGCGGAGATCGAGACCCAACGGACCCGGGCCCAGCGTATCGCGGAGATCCAGCAGCGCGAGCTGGCCGCCGCGCAGGACGCGGCCGTGTTCGTCCTGGCGAAGGTGGCCGAATGCCGCGACCACGTGACGGGAAACCATTTGGTGCGGATGCGGGAATACTCGCAGCTTCTGGCCGAGCAACTCCGTCGCGCGAGTCCCTATGCCGGCCAGATCGACCAGCGATTCCTCGACGACCTGTACCGTTCCAGCCCGCTGCACGACGTCGGCAAGGTGGGCATCGGCGACGCCGTCCTGTTGAAGCCGGGCCCGCTCACGCCGGACGAGTTCCGCCGGATGCAGGAGCATACCATTCTCGGCGCCCAGATTCTGGACGAGGCGGTGTGGCAGCAGCACGGGGGAAAATTCCTGGCCATGGCGGCCACGATCGCCCGGTACCACCACGAGCGGTTTGACGGGACGGGATATCCGGCCGGTTTGGCGGGCACGGACATCCCCCTTCCGGCCCGCATCGTGGCCGTCGCCGACGTCTACGATGCCCTGACGTCCGCCCGGCCTTACAAACCGGTCTTCTCTCCGTTAGACTCGAAGGAAATGATCCTGATCGAGTCGGGCCGCCATTTCGACCCCGTGGTGGTCGAGGCTTTCGAGGCCTGCTTCGACGACTTTCGCGTCATCCAACAGGAGTTGGGCGATCACGCCCCGGAGCCCTCGGTCCCGCGGCCCGCGGCGCCTTGGCCCCTGGCGGGCGACGCGGTCCAGGTCGAATCCGTGACGACCGACGCGTGAGTGCCACTGGCTCCGCCAGTGCAGTGTCGAGTGCCACTGGCTCCGCCAGTGCATTTCCTTGCTCTGGCACACGGCGTGACGCCAGTGGCATACGGCGCGGCGCGAGCCGAATAAGCAAACCGGCCCCTTTCCCGAAGGCGGGAGAGGACGCGTAAGACAGTCTTCCTCGCAACAGATTGAGCCTGCCATGTCGCGTCCCTGGGCCTTCTTTCTCCCCACGCAAATCGAATTTGGCCCCAAACGACTCCGTAAAGTCGGGCGCGTGGCGGCCGCCTGGGGGCAAACCGCGCTGGTGGTCGGCTACAAGGATTCGCCACCGTTGGAAGCGGCTTACGCCGCGGCGACCGAATCGCTCAAGGCGGCGGGTCTCGCGGTAGTCCCCTTTCTCGAGATCGTACCCGAGCCGGACGCGGAAACGGTGACGGCCGGCGCCCAACAGGCGGTCGAGGCGGGCGCGGACGTGGTGGTCGCGGTGGGCGGGGGCAGCGTGCTCGACGCGGCCAAGGCCATTGCCCTGTTGGCCATCGGTCGCGACACGCTTTGGGACTGCACGAAGACTAACCCGCAATCGTATCCCGCCGCCGAGGCATTGTCGGTGGTGGCCGTGCCCACCACGGCGGGCACCGGCGCGGAGGTGACCTCGCTTTCCATCATCATCCAGCGCGGCGTGGGGGCCCTGCCGGACGCGCCGGTCAAGACGATTGTTTACGGTCCCGCGCTGGCGCCGCGGGTGGCCCTGGTGGATCCGGACTTGACGCTTTCGTGCCCGGCGCGGCTGACGGCCGGCTGTGGGGCCGACGCCTTGGGCCACGCCATCGAGGCGTGCCTGAGCCGCCGCGCCAACCCGCTGGCCACGGCCCTGGGCCATGAGGCGGTGGCGTTGGTCGTCGGGCACCTGGGCCGGGCCGTTTCCTCGCCCGACGACGGCGAGGCCCGGCACGCCCTGTCGCTGGCCGCGGTGTTGGGGGGAATGGCGCTGGAGTCGGCGGGCGTGACCGTGACCCACGCCCTGGCCCATGCCGTGGGCGCGCTGTTGCACGTGCCGCACGGCGAGGCCGTGGCGATGGCCACGCCGGTGAACCTCCGGTACAACGCCCCGGCGTGCGCCGAGCAATACGCCCGGCTGGCCGACGTCTGCGGCCTGGGCGGCGCGACGCCCGCCGAGCAAGCGGATCGGTTCGTCGCGCGGATCGTGGACCTATTGGCGTCGGTGGGCCTGCCCGATCGGGCGTTCGTCCCGCACGAATCGGCCAGTGTTTTGGCCCCGCGTCTTGCTCAAAACGCGATCGACGGCACCACGCCGTCCTTGCACGATAACCCGCGCCCGATTGAACGCGCGCAACTTGAGGATCTGTTTGGCGAGCTGCTTGCCAAGTAGTAAAGGTCATGCTGAGCGAAGCGAAGCATCTGGCATTGTGTCGTACCACCGAGATCCTTCGCTTCGCTCAGGATGACCGGCGGGTGAGGCTCCCGCCGAGCCGCGTGTGTGCCGCCGGCTTTGACCGCGTGCCACTGGCTTTGCCAGTGCCGTGGTCAGTCGTCCGTGTGGCAAGGCACTGGCGAAGCCCGTGGCGCGCGGCGCGATGAAGCACTGGCGAAGCCAGTGGCACGCGGCGCGATGAAGCACTGACATAGCCCGTGGCACTCGACGCAACGAACCGCCGGCCGCCGCGCCGGCAGGGAGGAGGATTCGATGACAAAATGTATAGGGCGTCTTGGCGCGTTTGGGGTGGCGTTTGTCGTCGCGGCATGCACTTCGCACGCCCAGGGCGACGCGCCCCGGCGGCCGCCCAACGTCATCTTCATCCTGGCCGACGATCTTGGTTACGCGGAGTTGGGCTGCTACGGCCAAGAGAAGATCCAGACGCCGAACGTCGACCGGCTTGCCCGCGAAGGCATCCGCTTCACGCAATTCTACTGCGGCAACGCGGTCTGCGCGCCGTCGCGATGCGCGCTTTTGACCGGCAAGCATCCCGGCCACGCGTTCATTCGCGACAACCGCGGGGCCCGGCTCGCGCCGGAGGTGGTGGAGCAATACGGGCTGGACTTTCCCGGCGAACAGCCCATCCCCGACGCGGAGCGGACCCTCGGCGAGATGCTCCAGGAGCGCGGCTATGCCACGGCCGCGGTGGGCAAGTGGGGGCTGGGGAACGTGGGCACGACGGGCCATCCGAACAGGCAGGGCTTCGAGCTCTTCTTCGGCTACAACAGCCAGACGCACGCGCACACCTACTACCCGGCCTATCTCTGGCGCAACGATGAGAAGGTGCTCCTGGATAACCACCCGCCCGTGCCGGGACACGCCCCGTTTCCTCCGGGCGCCGACCCGAACGATCCGGCCAGCTACGCGGCATTCAAATCGACCGACTACTCCCCGGACCGCATGATCGAGGTCGCGCTCGATTTCATCCGCCAGAACAAGGACCGGCCGTTCTTCCTGTACTTCCCATCGACGATACCGCACCTGGCCCTGCACGTGCCCGACGAGGAGCTCTCGCCCTATCTGGGCAAGTGGAAAGAGAAGCCGTTCACCGGCCGGGGCTACACGCCGCACCAGACGCCCCGGGCCGCGTACGCCGCCATGATCAGCCGGCTGGACAAGGACGTCGGACGGATCGCGGCCCTCGTGCGCGAGTTGGGGCTGGACGACCAGACGCTGGTGATGTTCTCGTCCGACAACGGCACGTCGCACGTCGAGAAGGAGGTCGATTACCGGTTCTTTGGAAGCGTCGGCCCGCTGCGGGGTTTGAAGGGCAGTTTGTACGAGGGCGGGATCCGCGTGCCGATGATCGCGCGGTGGCCCGGTCGGATCGCGCCGGGAACGACGGCCGATCTGCCGTGCGCGGCGTGGGACGTGATGCCAACCCTCGCGGATCTGACCGGCGCCGCGCCGGCGGCGGATAGCGACGGCATTAGCTTCGCCCCGACGCTCTTGGACCGGCCGGATCGGCAGAAGCGGCACGAGCACTTGTACTGGGAGTTCACCGGCTACGGCGGCCAGCAGGCCGTGCGCCGGGGCGATTGGAAGGCGGTTCGCCAGCGGATCCTTCGGCCCGGCAACGCCAACCCGCTGGCCATCGAACTCTACAATCTGAAGGACGATCCGGGCGAAACCCGCGACGTGGCCGCCGAGCACCCGGAGGTCGTCGATCGGATGCGCCGCATCATGGCCGCCGAGCGCGTGCCCAGCGAGCTTTTTCCCATGCCGCCGCTGGATGGTTCACGATCCGGCGAAGACTGAGCGACCGAATCCCGCTGGAAGACCGCCCAACGCGGGTGAAATCGCCCGTCATCGTGAGCGAAATCGCCCGTCATCCTGAGCGAAATCGCCCGTCATCCTGAGCGAAATCGCCCGTCATCGTGAGCGCAGCGAAGGATTTTTTTGGCGTTGCCCAAGCCGAGATGCTTCGCTTCGCTCGGCATGACGCCGCCGAGACGCCTCGTGCGTTTGCCAAATGCCCTCACCCCCGACCCCTCTGGCGCGAGCGGGCGAGGGGAGTGTGGGAAGCGACGTCGATCGGTACGTCAATAATCGTACCAAATCCCCAGTCCGATCTTGCTCTCGTAGCGGTTGTGGAATTCGAACTGATCGCTCATCCCGGTGAAATAGTGCAAGCCCATGCGGAACAGGTGGCCGGTTGCGCCGCGCCATTGCCAGCCCGCCTGAACCGTCACGTTGCCGCCGAAGTCCACTTCCTCGCGCAGGTGGCCGTTGATCGCCAGAAACGGCGCGGGGCGCAGCCCCGTGGGCCGCCGGGGGCTGTATTCCGCGCCGAACTGAAACTCCCAAGGCTCGGTGCCCTCGCCGGTCTGGAACGCCCAGGCCGCTTCGGCGTACACGCGGACCGCCTCGCCCACGTTGATCGAGTGGCCCAGCACCAGGGCGTCGCGGCCGTAGTTGATCCGCGCGAGCCCAGGATGGCGGATCATCCACTCGTCGCCCAGGTGGGAGCTGAGGTGGTAGTAACCGAATTTCGTTTGATGCTGGCCACGGGCGTACGTGATGGGCACGCCGAAACGGTAGTCGCAGGCGACGAGGTCCATCTCGGATCCGAGGTCGAGCCGCGGCAGGCCCGCGCCTTCCATGTCGATCTGCCAGCCCTCGGGATCGACGGGACCCTCGGTGCCGTAGCGCAGGACGCCCACGCGACCGCCCAGCGCGATGTCCCAGATCCACCCCTCGTTGCGTTCGTGCGCCCACTGCGCGGCGAACCGCGACTCCTTCACGCCGGCCAGATAGGATTTATACAGAAGCCCCTCGGGCAGGACCTGCCATTGCCATGCGCGGCGATACCAAAGCGGCGGGGCGGGATCGAGCACTACCGGCGCCGCATCGATCTGGCGCAACGACTGGGCCACCGGCGCCTGCGGCAGCGGTTCCATGGGCGCCGCGGGGGCGCCGGGCGTCCGCATCAGCAACGCGTCGCGGCCGACGCTCGGCCAGAAGACCGGATCGCCGGCCCGCGCGCCGGGCAGCGCCGCCGCCAGCGTGCCCACCAGCAGCAGCCCGCCGAAAAGTCGCCGCCCGATCGGCAAAGGGGATGGTCTCATCGTGCGTTCCGTCTTCCAGCCGCCTTACCACCCGAGTGCCAGTGGCACTCGGCCGTCTCACCCATACGGCTTACCCCTTGGGAACCATCGGCAAATCGGGTATTCTTTGCCAATCGGTCGAGCGGTCCCGGCATCAAATCGCCTGTGTTCGCCATTTATCCGCGCCCGCCGTCGTTGAGCGACCGGCACGCGCTGGCTATAATTCGCAGTTTACGAATCCGAATGACGGGAGATATGCTCCATGGAACGCACGCTTGTCCTGCTGAAGCCCGACTGCGTCCAGCGGCGTCTGGTGGGCCGCGTCTTGGCCCGATTCGAGGAGAAAGGCTTCAACCTCATGGCCATGAAGCTCTTGCGCGTCACGCCCGAGCTGGCCCGGCGGCACTATGCCGAGCATGTCCAGAAGGGTTGGTACCCGCATCTCGAGGCCTTCATCACCGCCAGCCCCTTGGTGGCGGCGATTGTCGAAGGGCCCGAGGCCATTCGCGTGGTCCGGGAGATGGTCGGGGCGACCAACGGACTGAAGGCCGCGCCGGGTACCATCCGCGGCGACTTGGGATCGAGCCACCAGATGAACCTCGTCCACGCCTCGGACGGTCCCGAGGCCGCCGCCCGAGAAATCGCGATCTTCTTCAAACCCGACGAGATCCACGCCTACGAGCCCACGCTGGAATGCTGGTTCCATGCGGCGGACGAGCGGTGAAGGCGACATCCCTGCCGTTTGCCCGGGTGGCAGATGCCCTCACCCTAACCCTCTCCCAGAGGGAGAGGGGACTGGGCAGTTGTCCGGTGGAGGGAGCCTGCAAAGAATGTAGGATTGGAGAGTGTCAGGATTGCCCGGTTTGCACGGCGGGAGGTTGCGATGCCGCTTTACCAGTATCAGCCGGACGCCGAGGGGTGTCCGTTCTGCCGCAACGGCTTCGAGGTGTTGCAGCCGGTGGCCGAGACCCCGCTGACGGAATGCCCTGAATGCGGCGCGGCGTGCCATCGGGTGTTGGCCCCCTTTGCGGCGATCAAGAGCACGCGGGACATGCTCAGCCCGAAAAACCTTGCCAACAAAGGGTTTACGCAGTACAAACGGGCGGGCGGGGGTCACTACGAAAAGACCTGCGGCGAAGGGCCCTCGGTCATCAAGGGGGATTGAGATTGCCCTTTGCCCCCAAGACTGCCTTTCCCTCGCGCGACGGCATCCGGGGGGGGCTGTAGTCTCTCGTGGGGTTCCGACTGGGCGGCGGCGGCGACCTACGCTCGGGTATGGCGCGCCCGTGGCCCTTGCGGAAAAACCTGGTTTGGCTTCTGGCGGTCGGCCGCGACAGGCAGCCCCGGCTCTCGGCGACCGAGCGGCAGGTCGCTCGACTCATCGCGCTGGATTGCACGACGCACGAGATCGCCGCCCTGCTGGGCCGCACGCCGGCGGCGGTGCGTCGCGCGGCGGCCCGGCTGAGGAAGAAGCTGCTCGCGACCGACCGCGCACAGCTCGCCGCCATCGTGCGGCGGGACTTGCTCGATCCCGTCGACGCCCAACGCAGCGTCGTCGAGCAGCTCTATCTGCGCCGCCGCCGTCCACCCGCGCGAATGCCACCAGCCGCGTCCTGACAATGCCAACGCAACACGTCGCCGAACGCCGACCGGCACAGCCCCACGCATGCGCTGCTACGTCCGCTTTTGGATCTTCGCCCAGGTGTCTTTCAGCGTCGCCGTGCGGTTGAAGACGAGCCGTTCGGGCGTCGAATCGGGATCGACGCAGAAATAGCCGAGCCGCTCGAACTGACAGCGGGAGCCGGCCCGCGCGGCGGCCAGGCTCGGCTCGACCCAACATCGTGGCACGACTTCGAGCGAGCGAGGGTTCAGGTTGTCGGTGAAGTGGCCGCCCTCGGGCACGTCGCCGGGGTCTTCCACGGTGAAGAGATGATCGTAGAGCCGCGCCTCGGCCGGCCGGGCGTGCGCGGCCGAAACCCAGTGGATCGTGCCCTGCACCTTGCGGCCGTCCGGAGGGCTTTCGCCGCCGCGCGTGGCCGGGTCGTACGTCGCGTGGACCTCGACCACCCGGTTGGCGGCGTCCTTCACGAAATCCGTGCACCGCACGAAATACCCGTAGCGCAGCCGCACCTCGCGCCCCGGCCCCAGCCGGAAGTACTTCTTGGGCGGGTCTTCCATGAAGTCGTCCTGCTCGATCCACAGCTCGCGCGAAAACGGAATCTTGCGCGTGCCGGCCGACGGGTCCTCGGGATTGTTGACGGCGTCCATTTCCTCCACGAGATCGGCGGGATAGTTGTCGATCACGAGCTTCAGCGGCCTTAGCACGGCCATCACCCGCGGCGACGTGCGGTTCAACTCCTCGCGCAGGCAGTGTTCCAAGAGCTGGATGTCCACGGTGCTATTGAACTTGGCCACGCCCACCACGGAGCAAAAGCCGCGGATGGCCTCGGGCGAATACCCTCGGCGGCGCAGCCCGCTGATCGTGGGCATCCGCGGGTCGTCCCACCCGCGGACGTGGCCGCCCTGGACCAGCTCGAGCAGCCGCCGCTTGCTCATCACGGTGTACGTGAGATTCAGCCGGGCGAACTCGATTTGCCGCGGATGGTAGATCTCCAAGGCGTCGATGTACCAATCGTAAAGTGGCCGGTGGTTTTCAAATTCCAGCGTGCAGATGGAATGCGTGATCCGCTCGATCGAGTCGGACTGGCCGTGGGTGAAATCGTACATCGGGTAGATGCACCACTTGTCGCCCGTGCGATGGTGCGTCGCGTGCAGGATGCGGTACATCACCGGGTCGCGAAGGTTCACGTTGGCGGCGGCCATGTCGATCTTGGCTCGCAAGGTCCGCGCCCCGTCGGGAAACTCGCCGGCCCTCATCCGGGCGAACAGGTCGAGGTTTTCCTCGATCGACCGATCGCGGTAGGGGCTGTTGCGGCCCGGCTGGGTCAGCGTGCCGCGATACTCGCGGATCTCGTCGGCCGACAGGTCGCAAACGTAGGCTTTGCCCTTGCGGATCAACCGCACGGCCCATTCGTGGAGCTGGTCGAAGTAGTCGGAGGCGTAGTACTCGCGGTCGGCCCAGTCGAACCCGAGCCAGCGGACGTCCTGTTTGATCGACTCGACGTACTCGACCTCCTCCTTGCAGGGATTCGTGTCGTCGAACCGCAGGTTGCACAGTCCCCCGGCGTTTTCGGCGGCAATGCCGAAATTGAGGCAAATCGACTTGGCGTGGCCGATGTGGAGATAGCCGTTCGGCTCGGGCGGAAACCGCGTGTGCACCCGGCCCTGGTACTTGCCGGTCCCGAGGTCGTCGGCCACGATCTGGCGGACGAAGTCGAGCGGACCGCTGGCGTTGTTGGGATTATCAGAGGACATGGCCGACTCCTGGGGGGTTTTTTCGAGCAAAGCGGGACGTTCTGGGCAGGCGAAACGTGGTGTCATTCTGAGCGAAGCGAAGAATCTCGGCAACGGAGGGGGACCCCGTCCCTGGCGGAGTGGCGGGGGTGCGTGCTCCGCAGCTTCCCCGGATCTCTTCGACCCGGCGAGGGCGGAAGAATCGTATTGAATCCCGCGGCCGTTGTCGCTAGAATCTCGCGGCTTGTTTCGAGGGGGATGTCTTTCCTCATGGGTGGGGTATCCGGCCATTCCGCCGGCCGTTCCACCCGAAGGAGTTGGTCTGATGAGGCGCCTTCTGTTGTGCGTCGTGGTGTGGGCGGGCCTTGGCCTTGTGGCGGGCTGTTGCTGCGGCGGGTCGAACCTGTGCGATTGGGGCGGATTCCCCTGCGGCAACTCGGCCCCCGCGAGCTACTCGCAGTAGTCCGGCGGACGAGCGTCTTTCCCCGTTCCGTGTGGTGCGTCCTACTCGGAGAATCGCTGTTTGGGCGCCACTGGCTTTGCTAGTGCCCTGGGCCACCGAGAGTGTCGCACTGGCGGAGCCCGTGGCACTCTGGCGACATGGTTGCCGGGCCGGGGTGACGTACCCTCGCGATGGTGCTGGCGGCCGTCCCGCGATCCCGGGGCGATGTCGGAGGGACGGGCTCGGTCCGTCCTGGCAGCCCTTGTGCGCGCCAGCGACATGCTGATACTCTACTCCGTAAGGACATGCGCCGCGACCAGGATGGCGCCGCTCGCGCGAGGATCATCCTGGGGCAGTCTCCAGAATCCCCGTGACACACGAAAGGACGAGACCCCATGCCACTGGTGGTCGTCGGATCGGTTGCCTTGGACAGCGTGCGGACGCCCACCGAGTCGCGAGACAACGTGCTGGGCGGTTCGGCCACGTACTTCGCCTATGCGGCCAGCTTCTTCACGCCCGTGCATCTCGTGAGCGCCGTGGGCGAGGACTGGCCGGCGGAGCACACCCGGCTCCTGGCCGCCCGCCAGATCGACACGACCGGCTTGCAGGTGGTCCCCGGGGCGAAGACGTTTCGCTGGACGGGCAAGTACCTGCCCAACATGAACGACCGCGAAACGCTCGACGTCCAGTTGAACGTCTTCGACCGGTTCGATCCCGTGCTGCCGGAAGAGGTTACCCGGTGCCGGTATCTCTTCCTGGCCAACGGGCCGCCGGCCATCCAGATGCGGGTGCTCGATCAGTGCAAGGGCGCGGACCTGCGCGTGGCCGACACGATGGATCTGTACATCCGCGGCGCGGCGGACGAGCTGGCCGAGCTGTTGCGTCGGATCGACGGGCTGGTGCTCAACGACAGCGAGGCGAAGCTCCTTACCGGCGACGAAAACCTCGTCCGGGCGGGCCACAAGGTCCGCGAGATGGGCCCGCGCTTTGTTGTCATCAAAAAAGGCGAGCACGGCGCCATGTTCTTCAGCCAGCACGAAACGTACGTCTTGCCCGCCTTCCCCACGCCCAACGTCGTCGATCCGACCGGGGCCGGCGACAGCTTCGGCGGGGGGATGATGGGTTACCTGGCCGAGCAGGGCAACGTCGATCCCAAAACGCTCAAAAAAGCCATGGCCTACGGCACGCTGGCCGCTAGCTTCACCGTGGAAGCCTTCAGTCTGGACCGACTCCAGCAGATCCAGCGCGCCGACCTCGACCGCCGCATGGAAGAATACAAACGGATGCTGAGCTTTTAGAACGTGTTTGGAAATGCGTTACGGCCGCTTTGGGGGTGCCACTGCTGGCTTGTCCAGCAGTGTTTCTCCCCCGGAATCCGCCCTTTTCTCCCCCAGGATTCGCCGGCACTGCTGGACGAGCCAGCAGTGGCGCCCAATTTCAAAACACGTTCCTAGAGCCGTTAGAATGTCCAGCTTCACACACTGGCGGAGCCAGTGGCACTCGGCGCTGGGAATGACCGGAAAGGAATCCACCATGCACACGGTCGATCTGCTTGAAGCGGCGCTGGGTCTGGCGGGTCAGGCCGGCTATCGGATCCGCCAGGAATGGCTCGGCGGACGCGGCGCGGGGGGATGCGAGATCAACGGAGCCAAGTGGGTCTTCCTCGATCTGGCCGCCGGCCCCGAGGATCAGCTCGACGCCGTGTTGGACGCCCTTCGCCGCGACCCTCGCCTGGGCGAGTTGGACGTGCCCGAGGGACTACGCGGGCTGTTGGGCTGCCGTGATGCGCGCGAGGCGCGCCGAGATGCTTCGCTTCGCTCAGCATGCCTAAAAAAATCCTGCGGCGAAGCCGCGGCGGCATCACGGCTTGTGGCGGCGCACCCTTCAGTCGGAGGGACCCTTTCTGTTCCGTCTACCCCGCCACGTCCATCCATTCCGACAGCGGACGGTCGCGCCGGCTCAACAGCGCGAGCAGATTCGTGAGCGTCACCAGGGCGTCGGGCGTGCCCGTGGCGGGCAATGCCGGACGAGGACGCTCGTTGGCGATAACACGGGCGAGTCGATCGACGTCAACCGCCGCGCCGCGCTCGTCCCAGACGCGACACGCGAAACCGTTGCCGTCGATCCGGGCAGCGAAATGGAAACGATCGCCGCCGGCGGCGCCCGGGCCAATCTCCACGTCGATGGGATCCCGCCGGATCGCGCAGGCGCTCGTGGCGGTGAGCGTCTGAAGATAGTCCGCCAGCGGCCCACAAGGCGTGTCCAGAAGGATCGCAAGCGGTCGCAGGGCGTGGTAGTGCCCGGCGAAGCCGGCCAGGTAGTCTTCGGCGACAGACGCCCGGCCGTGCGCGCCGTACGTCCGCCGCGGTCGATCGAGAGCGGCGTGGTAGAGCCGTGCAAGCGCGTCGAGCGATTCACCCGCCAGCGGGCCCGCCGCGCCGCGCCGCCAGAACGTCAGCCCGGCGACGTGCGCCCGGTGGCCGGGCGTGCCGACGAGCACGCCCCCGTCCGCGTCGAGCCGCCCGACGGCCCAGGCGATGGCCCCGGCGGTGACCGGTTCGAGCTCCACCACGTCGCATCCGGCCCAACGAAGCCCCTGGCTCAGCGCGGCCAGCGCCTCCGGCGCATGGGCGGCGCCGTTTCCCGCCAGCAGCACGCGCGACGAGCCCGCGGACGTGCCGAGGGGAACAGTCCCAGATGCGTCACAGGGGACTGGCCCGATTATCGCGTCAGCGAAAATGGGACTGTCCCCCTCGATGCCATGGCCCAACCGCCGCAGGTCAATTCCAAACGCCCTGCCCGCCTGTTGGCACTCCGCCGGGCCAAACTCGCTGAGCCACACGCCCTCGAACCCCGCGGACGTGATAAGCGGCCTCGCGGCCGGCCGGGATTCCACTTCCTCGATCCGCCGCAGTCGCCGGTCGGACAGGCCCGCCGTCTCGCCACGACGCGGACACGTCCGGCACGCCGGATCGTACGCGGCCAGCCGCGCCAGATGCACCGCCCGGCTGATCGGGCAGTCCGACCCCGGACATTGATACACGTCCGCGAACGCCTCGCGTCGGCCGGCGACGGGATTGGTCATGGAGGATTAGGGAGAACCACGAAATACGCGAAAACGAGGCGACACGCCAAATCCTGCCGTTATTTCGCCGGCTTGATCTTCAGATTGCGGAAGTAGATCGGGGCGCCGGCGTGCTTGCCCTGCAGGCCGATGTGGCCTTCGGTGGGCAATTCGGCCAGCGGCTTGTTGAGCCAGGAGGGGATCTCGCTGCCGTCCGGGTTCTTCGTGGCCGAGGTCCACCGGCTCATGTCGATCCGGTTGACCACCTTGCCGTTCAGGGCGACCTTGATAATTTTGCCGCGGCAGGTGACCGTCATCCGGTTCCACTCGCCCGGCTTCTTCACCGTTCGCTCCTTGGCGGCCAAATGGCCGAAGAAAGCCCCACACTGCCACGTCTTCGGGCTCTCCGACCACTTGGACGCGAAGTCGTCGGCAATCTGGATTTCGACCGAGTTGGGGATCCAGTTATTCGTGTCGCTGCAATAGACGATCACGCCGCTGTTGGTGCCGTCGGCCGTCTTGAACTCGAGGTCCACGACGCAGTCGCCGAATTTCTCCTTGGTCCAAATGCACTGGTCCTCGCTGGCCGTGAGCACGCCATCGGCGAAGGTCCACACGCCCTCCGGCCGGATCGCGTCCGAGAGATCGGCGGCAAAGAGATCCTTCCAGCCGCTCGAATCGGGATGCGCCGGCTTGGCAACCGGTTTTGCCGCAAGGCTTGCGGCCGCCAGGGCCGCCACGATCGAAAGTGTCATCGCCGCAGTGCGCATGATCGTCTCCTCCCAAGGATCGCCACGAAAGACCTTGTCACGTTGAATGTCCGCCGGGCATCCATCCTACCCGGCGCTCGCGGCGGCTGCCAGAGCGAGCGGCGGCGGAGCTTCGCCCTCGAACCGCTGGGTTGGCCCCACCCCCGCGACGGGGCCACGTTCGCGCCCGAGGTGCGCCGCCACGGCTGCGGCGGGCTGGACATCAAGGCCCACCACTGCCCACTCATAAACGCCTGGCTTGCCGTGGGCTACGGCGAAGCCGTCAAGCTGGGCGAAGCTCCCGGTGTGCGACGACCGGTCGTCAACCAGCGGCTCGGCGGGAGCCTCGCCCTCCCGTATTCAACTCCGGCGACGGCGCAGGGCCAGAATCGACAGGCCGCCGAGGGCCATGAGCCAAGCCGCCGGCTCCGGCACGGCGACCACCGGGTCGTACGCCAGGCAGATGTCACCCGAGGTCGTGACAAACGAGATCACGGGGTTGTCGGCCGCGTCGAAGGCGAGCCCAACCGACTGCACGGGATGCACCACGCCCGGACGGCCGACCCCGACCGGCCACGTCAGGGTGGACGCCACGGCGCTTACGTCCCAGCCATCCGCCGAACCGGTTGCGTTGTACGCGTAACGGAGGACGCCCCCATTCGAGCCGAGCAGCCCCTCGGCCCATGCCAGACCGACGCCGCCCTGGCCATCGGCCGCCAGCGCGACGCTCGTGTTGGACATGGTCGTGGTTGTCGCCAACGTGGTCCACTGCCAGCCGCCCTGCGCGATGTTGAACACGCCGGTGACGAGGGCCCCCGACCTGGCGCCGACGACGTAGGGACGTCCGACGGAGTCCATCACCACGCTGATCGAGTAGGGAGACACCAACGACATGGACGGCAACGGCTCGGAATACCAGGCGTCCGTCCACGTGCTGTAGTAGTAATACTCCTGTTGGTCGACCGCCGCGATGTCGCCGGCGGGCGAGACCGCGATGTCGATGGGCATCAAGGACCCCGAAGCAAGGTTGTCGGGCACCTCGTCGCCGGTGTGCAGATTGCCCTCGCAGTCGAACGCCAGGGCATTGACGTTGTTGAGCGTTGTCCGGCTACCACCGGGGCCGAACACCGCGGCGGAATACTGGAGCGGCGACGTGGAGGCCGGCTTGAGGAGCACGGCAAAGCGATCGTCTGGCCCGGGACTTGTCTTGGCGGAGATTTGCGTTCCCTGCGATTCGGAGAACAGGCCCGTGGCGATGGGATGCCAATACGTGTTCGTCTCCGGGTTCTTCACCGGCAGAAGCGAAATCGCGGAGAACCCGTAGGCCGCGCTTTTGACTCGGCCGAAGATGACCGGCCACGTTTGGCCGTCGCGCATGGCCACCGCCGTTTGAGATGTCTGGCTTTGGTAACCGGTCCACTGAAACGACCACGACGGCGCCGTCCCGTCGCCGGCCAGCGCCGGCGAGACGGAGAACGATACAACAACGAGAATGAGACAAAGAATCCACGGTGCGACTCGCATCACACAACCTCCTGACTCTGGTTGCCCTTAGCGTCACAACGGTGGCCCTTCTACCGGCCCAGGGTATGAGGGATACGAGGATTACCCCGTCTGGCCACAGGGCCCATTGTACCAGGGCGTGCCCCCCCGTCAAGCAGACGGGCGGACGGAATGTCCGTTGGGGGGACAAGGCGTTGGGAGACTCCGGGGGCGGCGTCCGGAAAGGCGCTCACCGACCCGGCGTCTGGAGTGCGGCGATTCATCGCCGCCTTCGTTCCGTCAGCCGCTGCACGCGGGATGAGGGGACCGCGCAAGACACCCGATGTCCTACTTGGTTCGGTTTGCGTCTCGCGGCGGCTCGCCGTGAACCACGGCCTTACTGATCTTGACCGTCCAGGCGTGGCGGCAATAAGGCCGTTCGCCCCGCAGGGGGCACGAGATCCGCTCGGGAATGCGGACGACCATCCCGTCTCCTCGTTTCTCCCATTCGAGCGGAAGATTCTTGCCCAAGAGCGTCACCTCCGCGCCCTCGGCCGGCTGGATGCTCGACACGGCAATCGTCGCCGGCGGCCGGACCTGGGCCAGCTCGGCCAGGTGAATCAAGTACACCGCGTCGCCCTTGCGGGTAAAACACACCCGGCCTTCGCGATAGGGCGCCACGGGGCGCGTGCCGTAGATCGCCTCGCCGTTCGCGCGCATCCATTGGCCGATTTCTTCAAGCCGCGCGACGGACTCGGCCGGCAGGCGTCCTTGGTCGTCCGGCCCGATGTCCAACAGCAGATTGCCGCCTTTGCACGTGATCTCGACGATCAGGTGAATCAGCTCCCGGGCCGGTTTGTAGTAGTCCTGGGGATCGTGGGCCCAGCGGTCGCCCATCGTCAGGCACGTTTCCCACGCATACGGCAGGGCCCGCGCCGGAATCTGCTGCTCGGGCGTGCGGTAGTTTTCGTAGCGCCCGCCGGCTCCGCGATGGACGAAGAGGATGCCCGGCTGATGGCGACGAGCCATGGCAACCAACTCGTCCGTCTTCCAGTCGTCGCCGACGCCGCCGTCGAGCCAGAGCACGTCGATGGGTCCGTAGCCGGTCATTAGCTCCTCGATCTGGCGGTGCATGAAGCCGATGTACCGCTCCCACTTTTCGGGATGCTTTTGGACGTCGTAGTTCGGCCGGAAGAGCCGCGCCTTGGGCAGGTCGGGGTCTTCGAAGTCGGGATGATGCCAGTCGGGCATCGAGAAATACACGCCCGCGCGGATGCCCCGCCGGCGGAACGCGTCGAGCACCTCTTTGGCGACGTTCGCCCTCGGGTGGGCGTGGAACGGGCAGGACGGATCGGTGATCGAGTAGGCTGATTGTTTGGTGTCGAACAGGGCGAAGCCGTCGTGGCATTTCGTGACGAACATGACGTACTTCACGCCTCCGTCCGCCGCGGCCTTCGCCCATTTGTCGGGGTCGAACCGCACCGGGTTGAACGTCTTGTTTAGATCGAAGAAGTCGCGGGAGAACACCTCGAAGTTCTTGCCTCGCTCGGTCCAAGCGGGCAGATCGTCCGGACGGGCCCAGGTTTGCGACTCGCTCAGCGGCCAGGCGATCCGCGCCCCCCATTGCGTGCATGGGCCCCAGTGAAGAAACAGCCCGAACTTCAAGTCCTGGAACTTCTCCAGATTCGCCAGCACCGCCGGATCCGTTTCCGTTGCCCCGTCCGGGGTTTCTACGCCCAGGGCCGTGGCACAGCAGGACAAGAACAGAAGCAGCACGGCCGTCACCGAGGCAAGTCGTTGAAGAGCCCAGGCAGTGTTTCGAAAAGCCCTGGTCTGCGTTGTGAAGAAGGTGCGCATCGTCATGGATCAGATTCCTCTTGGGTCGTGCGGTGTTTCGTCCGGGGACTGTCTCCTTCGGTCCGACAATCGCCCCTCACGCGATTTTCATTGTCGCACGGGCAGACGGGCAGGGCAAGCGGTGGCGCATGAGTGCCACTGGCTCTGCCAGTGCCGTGGGCTGCTGGGGCGCCATGCCCACGCTTGTCGTGGGCATGTTGTTCAGGGCAATCACACCGCATGGCCACGCAAGCGTGGCCATGGCACCTGTGAGTCCGGTGCCCGCACGTCTCTTACGGCAACAGCCCGCGGGTGAAGACGGCCTCGACGACGCGGCTGACGGCCAGGTTCATGGCGGCGTCGCGCATCGAGATGTTTTGCTTCTGGGCAAGCGAGTACACGTCGTCAAACCGCTGCGTCATCCGCTCGGCCAGACGGCTCTCCACTTCGGCCTGGGTCATTTGCTCGCGCTGCGTCTCCTGCGTGTATTCCAGAAAGGAGACGAACACGCCGCCCGCGTTGCAGAGGATGTCGGGAATCACGTGGACGCCGCGCCGGTTGAGAACGTCGTCGGCCTCGGGCGTGGTGGGGGCGTTGGCGCCTTCGGCAACGATCCGCGCCCGCACGCGCTCGACGTTGGCCGCCGTAAGCTGCGAACCGGCCGCGGCGGGAATGAGCACGTCGCAATCGAGTTCGAGCACGTCGGCCGGCTCGATAGGCCGAACGCCGCCGGCCGGGAATCCTTTCACCGTGCCCGTCTGGCGAACGTGCTCGGCAAGCGTCTCGACGTTGAGCCCGTCGGGATGGGTCACGCCGCCAAACAGATCGGCGACACCCACAAGCGTTGCGCCGCGGCGAACCAATTCGGTCGCCGCCACGGAGCCGACGTTGCCAAAGCCCTGCACGGCAACGCGGAGCCGGGCAGGGTCGAGCCCTAGCCGCTCGCACATGGCCAGGACCGTGTACACGACGCCCTTGCCCGTGGCCTCGCGCCGGCCGGCGATCCCGCCCAGGATGACCGGCTTGCCCGTCACGAAGCAGCCGTTGGTGATCGACGTGGCCTCGGAATACGAGATGCAATCGCGGATGTGGGCCATGTCGAGCTCGTTGGTGCCCATGTCGGGGGCGGGCACGTAGATCTCCGGCCCGATGTGCCGCCGCGCGCCCCGGGTGAACGACCGGATGAGGATCTCCTTCTCCTCCTCGGAAAGCTCGGTGGGGTTGCACTGGATGCCCGACTTGCCGCCGCCAAACGGCACGCCAATGACCGACGTCTTCCAAGTCATTTCCATGGCCAGGCCGTTCACCTCGTCGAGCGTCACGTCCGGCGTCATGCGGATGCCGCCCTTGGCCGGCCCCAGCGCGTCGTTGTGCCGCACGAGGAAGGCCTTCACGCTGGGCACGCGGCCGCCGGGCAGGACCGGCGTGAGGTTCATCTCGATCCGCTCCTTGGCCGCCAGGATCTTGTGCCGCAACGTCTCACCCAGGTTGAGCCGGCAGGCGGCCTGCTCGAAGTTGTATAGAGCCGTTTTAAGAATGCCGTCTCCACGTTCCGTCGGAGTGACCATGCCGCGCGCCTTTCGCAATAGAAGTGGTGCCAATGGAAAACCCGCCGGCTCCTGGGCAGGGAGCCGACGGGCGGGGAAGCGAGTACGATCTTGTCGCCCCAAGGGGATCAATACATGTCGCCGCCGTGGTCGTGCGCGGCGGGCGTCTTGTCTTCCTTGGGTTTCTCGGCCACCAGGGCGTCGCTGGTCAGAAGGAGCGTGGCCACGCTCGAGGCGTTTTGCAGGGCGGTGCGGGCCACCTTCGTCGGGTCGATCACGCCCGCCTTGACCAGGTCCTCGTAGACGCCGGTCGCCGCGTTGTAGCCCATGTTGCCCTTCGCCTCGGCGACCTTCTCGCAGACGATGCCGCCGTCCTGGCCGGCGTTGGCCGCGATCTGCGTCAGCGGCGCGCGGCACGCCCGAAGGATGATCTTGTAGCCGACCTCCTCGTCCGTCGAGAGCCCCTCGGGCTTCACCGCGGCGGAGGCCCGCAGCAGGGCCACGCCGCCGCCGGGCAGGATGCCCTCCTCGACGGCCGCGCGGGTGGCGTGCAAGGCGTCCTCGACGCGAGCCTTTTTCTCCTTCATTTCGCTCTCCGTCGCGGCGCCCACGTTCACCTTCGCCACGCCGCCGGCCAGCTTGGCCAGACGCTCCTCGAGCTTCTCGCGGTCGTAATCGCTGGTGGTGTTTTCGATCTCGCGGCGGAGCTGCTCGATGCGGCCCTTGATCTCGGCGGTCTTGCCGGCGCCCTCGATGACGGTGGTGTTGTCTTTGTCGATGACCACCTTCTTGGCCCGGCCCAGCTCGGCGATCGTGACGTTTTCGAGCTTCCGGCCGAGGCTTTCAAACAACGCCGTGCCGCCGGTCAGGATGGCGATGTCCTCGAGCATGGCCTTGCGGCGGTCGCCGTAGCCGGGGGCCTTCACGGCGCAGCACTTGAACGTGCCGCGGAGCTTGTTGATCACCAGCGTGGCCAGCGCTTCGCCGTCGACGTCCTCGGCGACGATAAGAAGCGGCTTGCCGGCGTTCACCACGGCCTCGAGCAAGGGCACCAGCTCCTTGATGATCGAGAGCTTTTTCTCGTGGATAAGGACATAGGCGTCCTCGAGGACGCATTCCATCTTCTGCGGCTCGGTGACGAAGTAGGGGGAGAGGTAGCCGCGGTCGAACTGCATGCCTTCGACCCACTCGACCTCGGTGGCCAGGCTCTTGCCTTCGTCGACGGTGATGACGCCATCCTTGCCGACGCGGTCCATGGCCTCGGCCAACAGGTTGCCGATCTCCGGGTCGTTGTTGGCGGCCACGGTGCCGACCTGGGCAGTTTCCGTCTTGCTCTTGACGGGGATAGACATGTTCTTGAGCTTCGCGGCGATGTCGGCAACGGCCTTTTCCATGCCCTGCTTGAGCTGGATGGGGTTGACGCCGGCCACGACGGCGCGGAGCCCTTCGTTGAAGATGGCCTCGGCCAGGATCGTCGCCGTGGTGGTGCCGTCGCCAGCCACGTCGCTGGTCTTGCTGGCGACCTCGCGGACCATCCGCGCGCCCATGTTCTCGTACACGTCCTCCAGGTCGATCTCCTTGGCCACGGTGACGCCGTCCTTGGTCACGGTGGGCGAGCCGAAGCTCTTCTGCAAAATCACGTTCCGCCCGCGGGGACCGAGCGTCACCTTCACCGCTTGGGCAAGCTTGGCGACGCCGCGGCGCATCGCGTCGCGGGCTTCCTGGTCGAAAGCAATCATCTTGGCCATGAGTTATGGTCTCCTTGTTTCTCGTCGAGTGGGGATGTGCCCACCGGCTCTTGGGTTGTGTCGAAAGCGACGCAGCTTGCGGGACCGCGGCGGGCCTATTCGATGACCGCGAGGATGTCATCCTCGTGCATCAGAAGGTACTCTTCATCGCGGAGCCGGAACGTCTCGCCCGCGTAGGAGGAAAACACGACCCGGTCGCCCACCTTCACCTGCATCGCGCCCCGGGCGCCGTCGTCCAGCAGCTTGCCGTTGCCGACGCTGATGACCTTGCCGCGGGAGGGCTTGTCCTTGGCCGAGTCGGGCAGGACGATCCCCCCGGCAGTCACCTCCTCCGACTCCTCCCGCTGGACAACGACGCGGTCGCCCAACGGCTGGAGTTGAAATGCCCCGGTCGATTTCTTTGTGGCGGCTTTCGTCTTCGCCATGGCTCAGTCACCTCCGAAGGGATCTTTTCCTATTTCCAGGCAGCCTACCCAGTGCCGGGCATCGGAAGGCCGGCGTGACACGGCTGCCAAAGTGTGCATCGCGGCCGAGTTTTTCCCCTTTTGACGCAATCCGCGCGCCAAATCCACTGGACGTGCTAAGTGACTTCGGAGAAAGGCTTTACGCCGCAAACACGATGCCGCCCCTTACCCCAAATGCCGCACGACTGCCAATTTGACAGGAGCCGGACGGCCTAGCAGAGGGTACCCATCCACCGGAAGTGGGTAGGTGTATCGCCGTGGCACGTCGGCGGGAACCGTCGGCCTGTCGTGGTTCACCGTGAAATGGAATTCTTGCCTTCGCGGGTTGGCACGGCTTCCGCTACGATGTCGTGAAGCCGAGAACCGACCCGTAAGGTGAAGTAGGTCCACCACCGGGTGGCGCTCCTTTCCGACGAGGTCTCTTGCCGTGCCCTACGAAGTCGAGCAGAAATTTCCCGTGGCGGGGCTGGAGCCGGTTGAGGCGCGTTTGGCGTTGCTGGCGGCGGAGGTCTCCGGGGTCCGCGTCGAGGTGGATCTCTACTTCAACCACCCGGCGCGCGACTTTGCCCAGACGGACGAAGCCCTACGGCTGCGACGCATCGGGTCGGTCAATCGGATCACGTACAAGGGTCCGAAGGTGGACGCGACCACCAAGACCCGGCGCGAGCTGGATCTGCCGCTTCCCGAGGGCGAGGCGACGTTCGAGGCGTGGCGCGCGCTTCTGGCGGCTCTGGGTTTCGCGCCGGTGGGCGAGGTCCGCAAGCGACGGCGCAAGGCCCACGTGCCCTGGCAAGGCCGCACGGTCGAGGTCTCGCTCGACGAGGTCGCAGGGCTCGGCGCGTTTGTCGAGTTGGAGTTGGTTGTCGACGCGGAAGAGCTGGACGCCGCCCGGGTGTGTATCGCCGCGCTGGCCGCCGAACTGGGTCTTTCGGCCAGCGAACGCCGCAGCTACCTCCGCCTGTTGGTGGAATCCGGCCGCTTGACACCGCCGGACCGGCCGGCTGACAATGTCCGTCAGTAGTCGCCTTTGCCCTGGCGAGAGTCCCGCGACGAGGACCGACTGCGCCAACCACCATTCACCCTGCCTGAAGTTCCCTCCAAACCCTCACCGTGCCGCCGAACGCAAGAGTGTGTCTCTTCCTCGGCAACGACAAGGGAGAACCACGAAAGACACGAATCACACGAAAACGATGCTGTTATGATCTGCTGAGAATCGTCGCGGGAGGGCGCATCTTCCCACCTCCTTTCGTGTATTTCGTGTCTTTCGTGGTTCAATTAACGTCTTCGTCCGGTTCCGTCAGGCACGGCCTGACCTACGTGCTGGCCTCCGTGCCCGCGAAAGGAGAGAAGATCATGTTCGCGAAATCCGTTCTTGCGTGGCTCGGCATTGCGTTGGCAGCGTGCGTCCTCTTCGTCGCGGGCGCGCCGGCGGCGGAGGAGACGGTCGTCTACGTCTCGCCGGAGGGCAACGACGCGTGGTCGGGCACGTTGGCCGAGCCGAACGCCGGCAAGACCGACGGCCCCGTGGCCACGCCGCAGAAGGCCCGCGATCTGGTCCGGGCAATCAAGACGAATCAAGGACAAAACGTCGGGCCCATCCAAGTGTGTCTTCGCGGCGGCGCGTACCGGCTTGCCGAGCCGCTGGTTCTCCAACCGCAAGACTCAGGCACGCCCGAGGCGCCCGTGGTGTGGACCGCGTATCAGGACGAGCAGCCCGTCATAAGCGGCGGCCAGCGGATTACCGGCTGGACCAAGACGACGATCAACGACCGCGAGGCGTGGACCGCGCCGCTGCCGGCCGACCGCAACCCGGCGGAGTTCCGCGAGATGTGGCTCGACGGCGCGCGGCTTGCCCGGGCGCGCTGGCCCAAGAAGGGCACGCTGGGTATCGCCGGCCTGGGCGACGACGCGCCCGCGGGCGAGTGGAATCGCGGCGTGAACCAATTTGTCCATGCCGAAGGCGATCTAGCGGCCTGGCCCTCGGCGACCGACGGCGAGGCGATCGTCGGCAACCGTTGGGTCGAGTCCCGCCTCCCGATTGCGTCGATCGACCCGCGGACGCGGACGATCCGCTTCACGAAAAAGAGCGTGTTTCTCCTCGAGCCGGGCGATCCGTATTGGATCGAGAACGTGCGGGAGTGTTTGACCGAGCCGGGCGAGTTCCACGTGGACGTCCGCGGGAAGGCCGTATTCCTGATTCCGCCGGCCGGCGTGGATCCCAACCAGGCCCAGGTCGTCGCGCCGCGGCTGGCGCAGGTGCTGCGGCTGGAGGGCGAGCCTGCGGCGGGCCGGTTCGTCGAGCACGTCGTCTTCCGTGGCATCACGTTTTCGCACACGGAGTGGTACTTCGACCACGGGCTGGTCGGGCAGGAAGCCGCGGCCAAGCTGGCCCCGGACATCTGGCGATTCGCGCCCGACCCCACGCGCAGCGGCTTCTCGCAGGCGGCCATCGGCGTGCCGGGGGCCATCTGGGCCGCGGGCGCGCGGTCCTGCGCGCTGGAGCGGTGCGAGGTGTCGCACATCGGCAACTACGCCATCGAGCTGGCCGGCGGATGCCAAAAGAACCGCGTCAGCCGCTGCACGCTCGACGACCTGGGCGCCGGCGGCGTCAAGATCGGCGAAGTCGTCGTCCGCGAGGCCGACAATGAGAAGACCTCCGGCAACGAGGTGTCCGATTGCACGATCGCCGACGGCGGCCATCTGTTCCCCAGTTGCGTGGCCGTGTGGATCGGCCAATCGTCTCACAACGTCGTCGCGCACAACGACATCAACCGGTTCTGGTACACCGGCATCTCGGTCGGCTGGACCTGGGGCTACGGGCCCGCCGCCGCGCAACGGAACGTCGTCGAGTACAACCACGTTCACCACATCGGCGTCAAGGACAACGGCGACGAGCCCTTCCTAAGCGACATGGGCTGCATCTACACGCTGGGCAACCACGAGGGTACCGTCATTCGCCACAACCACTTCCACGACGTGGCCGGCCGGAAATACGGCGGCTGGGGTATCTACTTCGACGAGGGCACGTCACGCATTCTGGCCGAAAACAACCTCGTCCACCACACCACCCACGGCGGCTTCCACCAGCACTACGGCAAGGAAAACGTCTTCCGCAACAACATCATCGCCTTCGCCCGGGACGCCCAAATCGTGCGTTCGCGGCTGGAGGAGCACCGCAGCTTCACGTTCGAGCGCAACGTCGTGCTCTGGGACCGGGGGACGCTTCTGTCCGGCAACTGGTCGAAGCTGAACGTCGCGTTCGACCACAACACGTACTGGCGCGTCGGCGGGGGCGAGATCCGCTTTGCCGATCGCACGTGGGACCAGTGGCGCGAGGCCGGCATGGACCAGAACTCGAAGATCGCCGACCCGCGATTCGCCAATCCCGCCCAGGGCGACTTCACCCTGCCGCCGGACGCGAAGGCCAACCTGGCCGGTTTCGAGCCGTTCGACCTCTCGACGGTCGGGCCAAGGTGAGAGGCACGGCCAGCGCCGCCAGGAAGGGGCTGAATTGAGTGCCGCCCTACGCCGTTAACCTTGATTGGAGCAATCTCTGAGCTTGACTCTGACCCTTTGCCCCGAAGGGGCTTCGTAGGGTAGCCCAGATATCCGAGAGGCCGTGAAGGAATTATCGGTGATGGTTTAGTTATTTGAGCCTTGT
>JAFGDS010000047.1 GCA_016931995.1 Pirellulales bacterium | reverse complement strand
CGTGTAATCGGTGATGTGCAGGCGGTACGCGCCGCTGCCGGCCGTGTGCGTGAGCGAGAAGCCGCCTTCCGCGTGAAGGAGCGATCCATTGGCCGCCACGCGCCCGCCCACCAAGCCAGGAGCGTCGTAATCGACGAAGACGAAGCTCCACCGCTTGTCCTGGAATGTGCCAAACGCCGTGGACGTGTTGTCTCGAACCACCAAATCCCAGGCCGTGCCATCCGCCGTGGGCGCCGTGGAGACGATGTTGTCCTCGTTCTCGCCGCCGATGACGAAGAGCATCCCGTCGGTCTGGGAATTCGTGTCGGGCAAAGTCAATCGGTAGCGTCCGGTCGCCGTCTTGGTGACGTTGCCGGCGTCCACGTTGGCGTGCTCGCGAAGCGTCCCGTTGTTCTCGACGTGCGCCGCTCGCCACGGATCGTCAAAGGGGAAGAACGCCGTGGCCACGTTCACGTTGTGCTCGCCGCCCGCGGAGGCCCAACTCGTGGCGATCTGGAGGATGTTCTCATCGAATCCGGAGAAGAAATTCTTCTGCGAGACCTCGACGGTGCCGTAGTTGCCGCCGCGGCTGTTCTGGCTGACGCTGGCCATGAGCACGCCCTGGGGCCGATAGAGCGTCGCGGTGTCCAAGGCGAAGGACACATCGGCGGGATTGGCCGGGCTGATGACCGAAAACGCCGCGGGACCCGTGCCGGCGATGGTCCAGGCGTTGGTGGAGTCGACCACCTGCACGCTCGCGCACGACACGCCGCGGATCGGCTCGGGGTCGGGCGGAAACGAGGTCATCGACAGGGTGAACTCCTGATCGGCCGTCTCCAGGTAGGCGCCCAGGTGGGGCGAGTAGCTGGAGACCTTGACCGTGTCGCCGTCGGCCAGGAACTCCATGATCCGCAGATAACCGTTGCCGCCCTCGGGGGTCAACATCTGGTAGTTGGCCAGAATCTGGTGGACGACGTTGCCGTTGGTTCCCTCGCTGGCCAGCCAACCCGTGCCGTCGTGCAGCACGTGGCCGTTGAACGTGAACTTCCAGTTCTCGTAGTTCTTGACCAGCTTGTTCCAGAGTTCCTCGCCGTCGTTCACGCCGCCGGGCAGTCCGGCCAACGTGTAGTTGTGCGGGTTCCAGGTCTGATTGGTTCCCTTGGTGGCCCAGTCGTAGCGGGTGCCGTCGCTGTAGATGTAGGCGTGCGTGTTGAGGATGAAGTTGTGATCCGGATGGGCGGCGGCCACCGTGTTCATCCACGCCACGACCTCGTCGCGGGGGCCGAACTCGGTCGAGAAGACGAGCCAGTCCTTTCCGCCGGCGGTGAAGGTGCTGTAACTGTTGTCCGTCTTGCCGGTCTCGAAGAACCCGCCAATGTGCGTCTGGCTGGCGTAGGGCGAACCGGGCCCGAAGTAGGTCGGGTCGTTGAAGAGCGAGTCGCGCGTGCTGCCGTTGCCGCTGGGCCCGTAGTCGTGGTTGCCCGCCGCCATGGAATACGGCACGCCGGCGGCGTCCAGCGTGCTCATGGCGGTTCTCGCCCGGGCGAACTCCGTCGCGTTGTTGTTGTTGGTGACGTCGCCCTGGTGCAGGACGAACTGGATGTTGTGCGAGTCCTTGTGGTCGGCGATCCACTGGGTCTGGATGTTGTAGATTTCGGGGTAGGACGTGCTGTAGTTTTGCGTGTCGGGCAGAAGGATGATGGTAAACGAGCCGTCCGAGATGGGCTCGGCCTCGATGGCCCAGGCCGCCCGCGCGCCCAGTGCCGCCAGAATCGCCAGCCCCAACGCCCCGAGACGCCGCCAACCGACTGCCATGGCTCTTCTCCTCTTCTTTGCCGTGTTCCCCGCGAACGCACAACGCCCGTGGCGCTTCCGCCACGGAAATAATGACGCCGGCGGCCACCCTTCATGAGAGGGGCCGCCGGCGAAGGGTTTTCAGGGTGTCAAAAAAACCGCCGTCTAGCCGCGCCGACGCAGGGCCCAGGGCAGCAGGGCCAACATACCCAACAGCACCAGGACCGACGGCTCGGGAATGACGGTCAACAGGGCATGGCCTTCGACGCCGCCGTAGGCGCCGAAGACGATGCCGTTGCCGGCGTCGCCGCCGCCCCAGTTGGTCAGGCCCACCGAACCGGACGAAATCGGGGCGTCGTTGTCGTACACCGTGGCGTACGTGTAGAGCGTCGTCGGACGCGCTGGATCGTAAACGATGTTGTCCGGATTATCGATCACCGAGACCGTGATCGCGTTGCCGATCACCTGGACCTTCAAATCAAAGGGGACGTCGTCGCCGTAGAGGAACTGCGGGGCGGGGTTGCCTTCCGTGCCATCGCCCTGCGGGTCGCGATACAGTTCGGTCCAGACCGGCGGATTGCCTTCGCCGCCGTTGACGCACTTCTGGATCGACAGTCCTTGCGGCGCGCGATTCTCGCCCACTCCGATCACTTCCGACGCGAGGTTGACCCGATAGAACGTGCTGTCATCCTGAACCCGAACAAGAATGCCGGGGCCTTCGTTGTCGCCGGCGGTCACGCGGACCGTCACCTCGTAGTCGGTCCACGCGGCGCTGCCCGCCTCGTCAATCACAACGGCCGATCCGATGAAGTCGACGTTGGGAGCATTCACCGTGGCCCAGTCATACGCATTGCTGTCGTCGACGATCGTCCCGTTTCGGAAATCCTGGCGGAAATTGCCATAATCCTCGCCGGCGTTGCCTCCATCCTCGTCAAGCCCCCACAAGTCGAATCCTTTCGCGTTCGTCATGTTGAGGGCCCGCCAGGCGGTTGGGATGACGTCGGCGAACGTCGTCGTTTTGTTGAAGGTGTCGGAGGCCACCGAGATGTCCTTCACGATCAATCCATACTGTTTGGAGATGCCGCTGTCCTGCATTTCGTACCAGGAATGCACACCGTACTGGCCGATCGTCTTGCCAACCAGCGCCGGATTGGTCCGGCCGAGAACCTGATTGCCGTCCACGGTGAGGGCGTAGGCGCCCGTCGCGCCGTTGACCGAGAGCGAGACGTTCATCAGCGTGCCGTCGAAGGGCGGCCAGCCGCCGGAGGTGTCGTACCAGTCGAGCGTATCGTACGTGATGACGCCGCCGCTGATGGTTTGCAGCGACGCTCCCTCGGGGAACCCGAGGCTGCCGGTGTTTTGCTCGCGAAAACCAATGCGGCAGTAATTGTTGTTGTCGACGTAACCGAACACGAGGCCGAATCCGTCGTCGTCCCACGACCCCATCGTGGCCGAAAGGGTGTAGGTTTCCGGCGTCGTGTAATTCTCATTGACCATGATATAGGGCTTGTACTGACCGTCCCTGGTAGCGCCCGTTCCGGCACGGCCGTCGGAGGACTCGCTAAGCGTCTGTCCGTCCGTCAGCAGGACGCCCCAGTTCGGCGGACCGCCGCCGACGCTGCCGTGTTGATAGTACTGGTCCGTCCAGCCGTCGAAGCCGGTGACGAAGACGTCGCCGACCAGGACTTGGGCGGGGGCGGCGCCGGCGGCCAGGACGATCCAAACGGCCGCCAGGCAGGCCAGCCCGCCTAGGCGAGGCGCGGGAAAACGACTCGATGCTCTCACGATGATGACTCCTTTGCGTCTTGAGGCCCGTCTTGAAAAGAGTGCCAAAGGATAAGACCCATCCCACACGCTGATGCCCGCGCCGCCCGAGACCGCCCATCGCGGCCGGGCCGCCGGCACCGCCAAGTCGCTGTTCCGACGCACCGTTGCCGTCTACTCGTTCTATTCACCCCTATCCCTACATTTTGACAACCGGCATTTCCGTGTCAAACAATCCCCGCGATGGTTGCCCTGGAAACGACCAAAGCAGCGGTCGCAAACGAGTATTTATTCACGTCATTTGCCGGTGTCCCAAACCGCTCACCCCCGGCCCTCTCCCGCCCAAGCGGGAGAGGGGAGGTGTAAAACCAAATCCATGCGCTACTTGCGCCGACGGAGCACGACCAGCGAGGCCGCCGCGGCCAGGAGCAGGGCCAGCGTGCCGGGCTCGGGCACGGTCGCGGCGTCGCCGGGGGCCCAGTTGGCCGCCAGGATCGCCAGGTCCAGGTCGTCCACCGCGCCGTCCTTGTTGAAGTCGCCCTCGCCCCAGACCGCGCCAGTGCCCTTGAGCCAGTTGGCCGCCAGCAGGGCCGCGTCTTTCTTATCCACCTTGCCGTCCCTGTTGGCGTCGCCCGGCTTGTCCGGCTCGGGGAACGTGCCGATCTCGACCAAAAGGGGCGCGTCGGGATTGCCGCCCCAGCCGCCAAAGACCGTCCCGTTGTCCCCGTCGCCGGAGCCCCAGTTGGTCAGCCCCACGGTACCTGTCAACAGCGGGTTGTCGTTGTCGAAGATGTCGGGGTAGTTGATGACCGTGTGCGCGCCGTCGGGATCGTCGATCACCTGAACGGAGATCTTGTTGCCGTCGACGATGACCTTAAGGTCGAAGGGAATTTCGTCGCGCGCCGGGTTTGTCGCGCTGATTTCACTCCCACTGATTTTGTCGGTGAACACAAAGAGCGGGTCGCTTTGGTCGTCGCGGAACAACTCCGTCCAGATCGGAGCCCCCAGATCGTCGACAACGTACTTCTGGACGGACATTCCCTTGGGAGCGCGACTGGCGCCGGTGCCCATGGATTGCCTGGTGAAGTTGATCCGGTAGAAGTTTTGTCCGCCCCAGCCGTTGTCCGTCGCGCGGACCAGCACGCCGATGCCGTCGTCGTCGCGGCAGGTCAATCGCACGCGCATCTCGTAGTCGCCCATCGACTGGGCGCCCGATTCGCTGACGATGATGGCGGGACCAATGAAGTCCACGTTGGGTGTTCCCGCCGTGGCCCATTCGTAGCCGTTGGTGTCGTCGGCGATGGTGCCGTTGCGAAAATCGAGGCGGAAATTACCGTGGTCCTCGCCCTCGGCGCCTTGTTTTTTGTCGGAGTTGGTCATCATGATCTTCTGGAAGGCCACGGGCCACAGGCCGCTGAACGTGTGGGTTTTGTTCAGCGTGGCCGAGGAAACCGTCATCGAGTGCAACTGCATGCCCCATTGCATCGACGCGGTGCTGCCCTGCTTGATCCCCCAGGACTGGATACCGTAGTAGCCGGGCTGGAGGTCGGTGTCGTTGCCGCTGACCACCGGCATGCCGTCGAGCGAGATGCTGTACGAACTACCGCTGACGCTCACGCCCAGATCGAACGGCGTGTTGGTTACCCAATCGTAGATATCCAGAGGCGGATTGCCCGGGAGCTGGTACGGGGTGCCCAACTGCGTGATCACGCCGTTGACCACCTTCTGCACCGTCAGGCCGTTGCCGAAGAATCCGTACTTGTAGGTGCCCTCGCCTTCCTGCCGCAGGCCAACGCGGAAGTAGTTGTCGTTGTCCTGGTAGCCGAAAACGACGCCGATGCCGTCGTTGTCCGTGGTGGACAACCGGGCGGTGAGGTCGTAGGTGGCGGGCGTCATGGCCGTCTTGTTGACCATCACGAAGGGAACATACGTCCCGTCGCCGAACGTGCCGCCCGCCGTGCCCGTCCCGCCGCCGTCGTCTGGCCGGCCGTCAGAGAGCTCCACGAGCGTGTCGTTGTAGAGCAGGATGCCGTATTGGGGAAGAACCTGGTTGCTCGTCCCCGTGGGCGTGGGGAATCCGTCGAACGTGTCCGTCCAGCCGTCGTAGCCGACGAGAAACGGGCTGTCGACCAGCGCTGCCGCCCGCGCGCCGGCTGGGAGAATCATTGCCGCGGCCAGTGCGAACGCCACGCCCCACGCGCACCGGGCCATCCACTGCCGATTGCGCCGACTTGCTTTCATCTTGACGCTCCTTATCGGGGTTGAACCACTTGCTGGAATCAAGCTTGCCAGTATAAAAGTCAACAAGACCACCACCTACCCTATTTTCCAAACAGCCCGCGCCTTCCTCCGTCCACCTTACGCCCCATCGGACATCCTTCCTTGCCCGTTGATCGCTCCAATCGCCTGTTGAATGAGCGCCGGTTCCCTGGGATCGCGCCGCGTCTTGGCCGCGGCGAGCGCTTTTTCCAGCGCGGGCAATGCTCCCTTGGCCTCGGGGCCGAGCAGGCCCAGGGCCCGCACCGCCGCCTCGCGGACGCGCGCGTCCGCGTCCTCGATCAGCTTGGCAAGCGGCTCGATCGCCTCGGGCGAGCGGACCGCGAGATGGCCCAACGACTGGGCCGCCGCTTGGCGGACGGACGCGTCGGCGTCGTCGACGGCCTTCGCGATAAGCGGGACGGAAGAGCTGCCCAGGGCGCCCAGCGACTGGACGGCCTCGCATCGCGCGCCCGGATCGGCGTCGGCCAGTTGCGCTTCCCATTGGGCCCGCGACTTGCCGCCGATCTTCTGACCGCAACCGAGACACGCCAACACGAGACAAAACGACGCAATCCATCGCCTCATGGGTCCAATCCCTCCTTGCCGGGCAAACGCGAGGTTGAGGAGCCAGCCGTTCCGGTTTTGACGAACCTCCGGATTATGCCTCTATCGTCTCCTATTCTAATCCCCTTGTGGGCCGGTTGTCCAGAATGCACACATCTTTTTTGCAATTGCGGCCCCCACTGCAAAGTGGATATTTATGCACTTTGGCCCGAGGCCGGTTTGCCACCGCGAAGGGGGATCGCCCCCGCGCAAACGCGAGAAAACGCCGAGAAAACCTAGTCAATCCGCGGCCCGGACGCCGCGATAATCTCACCGTGTTATTGCGCAAATCAAATTGATTGCTCGCAAATTGCGTCTATACTGAGGGCGCTGGAAGTTCCTTCCGGTTCGTCCGCCGGGGTTCGGGCAGGCGATGCGCCGGTTCGTCGAGACGATCTGGTCGGTCGGGTTTCGTCATTTGGTCAAGCACGAGGGAGAATGGGCGATGAAGTCAGGGCATTCGGCGTCGGCGTGCCGCGCGAGGGCGGCGTTCACGCTCGTGGAGCTTCTGGTCGTGATTGCGATCATCGGCGTGCTGATCGCCCTGCTCCTGCCGGCCGTGCAAGCCGCCCGGGAGGCCGCCCGACGGCTGGCGTGCTCGAACAACCTCAAGCAGATCGCCCTGGGTTGCGCCAACTACGAGAGCAGCCACCGGGCGTTCCCGCCGGCGTTCCGGCTGTTGGATTGGAACAACTGGCGCAGGGGCCACAACATTTTCACGTACATTTTGCCGCAGCTCGAGCAACAGTCGATCTACGACCGGTACGTGTGGGAATACGGCGGCACCGCCACAACGGCCCCGACCGCAGCGTCGTGGGACACCAACACGTTGGCGGCGCCCAATCTTCAGACCGTTTCGGTCGACCTTCCCTGCCTAATCTGTCCCAGCGCGCCGGGCGGGCGCACGGGCGCCATCACCGATTACGCCTCGTGCACGGCGATCTGGCGCGTCGAGGCGGGACAAATCCAGGCGTTGGTCAACAGCGGAGCGATACGCGACCGCGGGGCGGGCTACGAGGACATCGTGAACTGGCGAAGCATCCTCCAGCCGATTATCGACAACGCCAAACGTCAGCAAAACGGCACGTACAGATTCATCAACGGCCCGCACCATCCTCCGGAGCTGGACCGGATCTCGGCGGACGACGTCACGGACGGCCTGTCGCAGTCGATCCTCATGGTCGAGGACGCCGGCCGACCCTACTACTATATCGAGGGCGTCGACCAGTCCACCACCATCGGGGCGTCGGAATGGGCCAACCCCGACTCGTGGTTCTGGATCCACAACGTCTGCCGCGGCACGAGCATGATCAATTGCAATAATAGCAACGAGATCTACTCGTTCCACGTGGGCGGGGCCCTGTTCGCCTTCGGCGACGGCTCGTGCCACCTGCTCAGCGTGGACATCGATCCCGAGCTGTTCACGAGCATGTTCACCCGCGCCGCGGGCGACATCGTGCCGTCCGTCCCCTAGTGTAGTGATTCCGAATTGTGGGATCGTGTTGAGCATTATGGGCGTTAGTTGTTGGGCGAGAAGGCGTTGCTTCTCGGTGG
>JAFGDS010000046.1 GCA_016931995.1 Pirellulales bacterium | reverse complement strand
GCCGCAACCCTGGGCCAACCTACGCGGCCCCTTCGGGGCAAATGTCTGGCAACGTGCCTGGCAGTTGCCCAAAAACAAGGTTAACGGTGTAGCGTGGCACTGCTGGCTTGTCCAGCAGTGCCCGGCGAGTCTCGCGGCAGGACAGGGCAGATTCTCGGGGAGAAACACTGCTGGACAAGCCAGCAGTGGCACCCGCATATCGGCCAAAACGCATTTCCAAACACGCTCTCAGGGCATCATTGCCTTGTCGGCGATGTCTTTACGGCACCAGGCGCCGGGCCAGCGGATGCATTTGACGGCGGTGTAGGCTTGGAGCTTCGCCCGGGCGATGTTGTCGCCCAGCGCGGTGATGCCCAAGACGCGCCCGCCCGCGGTGACCACGGCGCCCTCGACGAGTTTCGTGCCGGCGTGAAAGACCTTGCAGTCGGCCACTTTCGCGGCGTCCCCCAACCCGCGGATCACGTGACCCTTGGTGTACCCGCCCGGGTAGCCCTCGCTGGCCATGACCACGCAGACCGCGGGCCGAGGATCCCACTCCAGCGGCGCGAGCTGGTCGAGTTTTCCGTCCACCGCGGCGTCCAGCACGTCCAAGAGATCGGTTTTGAGTCGCATCAGAAGCGGTTGGCATTCCGGGTCGCCGAAGCGGACGTTGAACTCCAGAACTTTCGGCCCCTGATGGGTCATCATGAGGCCGGCGTAGAGCACGCCGCAGAACGGCCGCCTCGCGCGGTACATCGCGTGGATCGTGGGCACCAACACGTGCCCCTCGATCCAATGGAGCTTCTCGTCGTCCACCAGCGGGGCCGGGCAATACGCGCCCATGCCGCCGGTGTTCGGGCCGGTGTCGCCGTCGTGGGCCGGCTTGTGGTCCTGGGCCGGCTGGAGCGTGAGGATCGTCTTGCCGTCGGTGACGGCCAGCACGCTGGCCTCCTGGCCGTGGAGCCGTTCCTCGATCACGATGCGGTTGGCCGCGTCGCCGAACGCCCGTTGGTTGACCATCAGATTCAGCGCATCGAGGGCCTCGTCGCGTCCGGCGCAGACGATGACGCCCTTGCCCGCAGCCAGGCCGTCGGCCTTGACCACAATCGGCGCGTCCTCGCGCTGCTGAAGGAAGGCCAGCGCCCGGCGGGGATCGGTGAACGTCTGGTAGTCGGCCGAAGGCACGTCGGCCTTGCGGAGCAGGTCTTTGCAGAAGACTTTGCTGGCCTCGAGCTCGGCCGCCGCGCGGCTGGGGCCAAAGATCCGCAAACCCTCGTGCTGGAACGCATCGACAACGCCCGCGGCCAAGGGCGCCTCGGGCCCAACCACGGTCAGGCCCACCGCGTTTTCCTTGGCGAACTTGACCAGGGCCGGCGCGTCGCCTTCGGCGATGGGGACGTTTTCGGCGTCCTGGGCCGTGCCCGCGTTGCCCGGGGCGACCCAAACGCGCTCGGCCCGCGGGCTCTGGGCCAACTTCCACGCCAGGGCGTGTTCCCGCCCTCCGCTGCCAAGGATCAACAGATTCATGCAGTCTTCCCGTCGGTTGGGCATGCGTCATTTGCCGTGCCCCGCGTGCCACTGGCTCCGCCAGTGAGATGTGTGGCACTGGCTCCGCCAGTGTGAAAGCGCGACGACGATTTGATCCATAAGCACTGGCAAAGCCAGTGGCACCCACAATTCATTCCCCGCAAGAAGGTCCTGGCTAAGCCAGTGGCACTCAGGGTTGTCACTCCGTTGGGGCGTCCTGGCCGGCGGGAGCCCCGTTGCCCGAGTCTTCGCCCTCGGCCGGCTCATCGCCCGCGTCCGCCGCGTCTGGGCGATCCGCGCCGACCGGCGGAAGCGTGTAATGGGACGGGGCCTGCTCGTCCAGGCAGACCTCGTCCAGCTCCGTCGCGTCCGCATCGCGCCGCAGGAGGAAGTAGATGGCCGTGGCCGCGGTCCAGAAGTAGCTATAGAGATAACCGACCGCCGCGAGCTTCACGCAGCCGACCCAGAAGCGGATCACCGCCGCGCCGCCCGCCCCCAGCGTGCCCAGCGATTCCTCGCCGAGGATGATCGCGTCCATGCGCGGCTGGCCGCTGCCCCAGCTTACCGCCCAGTAGGTCATCTGAATCACCAGCGCCGCGAAGGCGGCGACCAGCATCCACCCCAGAATGCCCAACACGCCGGCCACGAGAAGGTAGAACAGGTAGTGCAGGGGACGTTGAAACACGTAAGCGTACAACCGGCTCAAGGCGTCAAAACTGTCCTTGCACTCGGCGCTGATGGTGGCCCACATCAGCGGCCAGCCCACGGCCAATCCGAGCAGGAGCACGGCCATGACCAATCCGCCCAGGAGGGCCAACGGCCAGAGAATCGCGCCGAGCCATATGGTCACGCCGTTGCGGAGGAACACGCCCAACACGAGCATGGGAATCGTCGCCAGCAGCACGCCCAACAGCGGGAACAGCGGCGCGAAGAAGTAGGAAGCGTACTTCGCCCGGACGTGCGCGGCCAGCGCGCCCAGCCCCAGCTTTTCGCCCGCGGCAAGCTGCACGGCGGCGGTCCGCGTGATGCCGGCGCCAAACGCCGCCCAGACCGCCACGGCCCAGACCGCGCACAAGAGCCAGAACACGAAGCCGGTCACGCCCACCTGGGGGTTGAAGACTCCAGCAAACGGCCGGCTGAGTTGCTGGGCAACCACGACCATCGGTCCCGAAGCCGTCCGCCAGTCGGTGGGGACGGGTTTGTCCGGCGCCATGGTCACGAGCCGCGTCCAAGGGCAAGTGGCCATCTCCTGGGTTTGTTTGGCCGGCGCGGCGTCCTCCGTCCCCGCGGCATCCTCGGCGACCTCCGCTTCACCCTGGGTTTGTTCGTGCGCGACGGGATCGTCCGCCCCGGAGAACACGTACCCTAGCACGGACCAGCCACACGTCATCGCCAGCGCGCCCGCCGCGCCGAGCACCAGCATCCGCGGCCCAATCGCCAGGCGAAAGGTCCGCAGCAACAACAACCACGGCAAGACCTCCGTCCACCGCACGACGCTTGGTTCCGTGTTCTGATCTGCCATTTGCGGGTCTCCCTGCATTCCCTGGTTTCGATGGGACATTATAGAAGCTTGGCCGCCTCCCGCAAGCGTGGAGCGAGTCGAACAAGCCTATCTCCTGGGGGTCCGTCGCGACAACTCGGCGCGCCGAGACGTGATGGTTTCCATGCGAATTGATCGGCCCGTGCGGCCCTACCAACAAGGCGCGCGACCTCGACCCGCCTTGCCGTGAAGAACGTGTTCGGAAATGATCGCCCGTGCTGGTTTGTCCAGCGGTGCAAAGCCAATTCCCACGAGAATAAACTGCTGGATAAGCCGGCGGCGCCCGTGCGCCTTACCCCGACCTGCGCGCCGGGTCCGCCTCGTCGTCCGCCGTCGGCTGGTCCTCCTCGGGCGGATCGTACGGCAGCCCGTAGGCTTCGTCCAGCCACCGGCCCAGGTCGATCATCCGGCACCGCCGGCTGCAAAAGGGCATGGCCGGACTCGTCTCGGGACGAAACGTGGTCTGGCAAATGGGACATCGTCTCTCGGCCGGACGGTCCGTCACGTTAGGCTCCCCCATCCTGCATCCAATCGGGCACGCACTGGACCTTGCCCTGGCGATCGACCAAGGCCAAGGTGACCCGACCCGTCGCCAGCAGCTCGCTCTCCCGGAGCACTTCGTAGGTATGTTCGATCTTCACGGAGGTCGCCCGGGCCACCGTGGTGCGGATCGTCAACAGGTCGTCGTAGCCGGCCGGCCGGCGGTACCGACACTCGGCCTTGACCACGACGATCAACAGGCCCGCCTCCTCCATCCGCCGGTAGCTGCCCCCGGACGCCCGCAGAAGCTCGGTTCGCCCCAGCTCGAAATACGTGAAAAACCGACCATGATGGAGAAACCCCATCGGGTCGCACTCGTGATACCGAACGCGGACGTCGATCTCGTGCTGCCGGAGCATCATGGCCCTATCATCTTACCCATTGACCGCATTCCGAAAAGCCGGCCCCCGGCGAATTCGGTTGACGTAACCCGACAATGCCTCTATAGTTGCATAGTTTCAACAAGGCCTGTACCGCTCGAAAGTGGGCAAATACCCCATGAGCATTGACGGCGGCGAGACGTCCGGCCTCTCCACGATTCGGGGACGAAACTACCCCTCGATGCGGCAGTTCACGGTTTTCCTCGAGAACCGGGTGGGCCAACTCATCGAGGTGGTGCGGCGTTTCGAGTCCACCCAGGTGCGGATCGTGGCGCTGTCGATCACCGATTCGTCGGAATGCGCCTTCGTGCGGCTGTTACTTAGCCACCCGGAAGAGGGTCGCGAGATCCTCGAGCGGGCGGGATTGGCCATCGTCGAAAGCGATCTGATTGGGGTCGAGCTGCCCGAGAATCCCCAGCCGCTTTTGTCCATCTGCACGGCCCTTTTGCAGGCCGAGGTGAACATCATCCAGGCGTATCCGCTGCTGGTTCGTCCCCGCGGCAAGGCCGCGGTCGCCCTGATGGTCGATGCGATCGAGATGGCCCAAGAGACGCTGGCCGGCAAAGGGTTCCGGATGGTCACCGAAGGCGACCTGACCGAAGAGGAGTGAGTCGGCCAGGCTGGTTTGAAAGCACGTACAACGGGATTCGCCACGCGCCATGCCGATCCAGGTCATCTGCCCCGGTTGCCACGCCCGATTCCAGGTGAGCGACAAGTTCGCCGGTCGCACGGGGGCGTGCCCCAAATGCAAGGCCATGATCCGCGTGCCCACCAAGGACGAGGAGGTCACCGTCCATGCGCCGGAGGACTTCGGCCGCGGGGGGCGGGACACCAAGGGTACGCTGGTCCTCAAGCCGATTACCCGCATCGAGACCAAGGTCGTGCCCCTGGTCGTTGCGGCCATCGTTGGGGCCATCGCGTTGGTCGCGGCGGGCGCGTGGTGGGGGGGAACGATCTTCCGCGAGTCGCTCGCGGCCCGAGCCGTCGCGCTTTTGGTCCTTTCGCCCGCGCTGGTCGTCGCGGCCTATACGTTCCTTCGCGATCAGGATCTCGAGCCCCACCGGGGGCGCGTGCTGGCGATCCGCTCCGGTCTGTGCGCCGCGGCCTACACGGCGCTCTGGGGCGTGTTCGCCTACAGCTCGGGGCTCGTCGTCACGGAAGACGCCTGGAGCTGGCTCCTGATCGCGCCGCCCTTCATCGTCACCGGAGGGCTCGTCGCCCTCGCGACGCTCGACCTCGACTTCGGCGGCGGCGCGCTCCACTACAGTTTCTACATCGTGGCGACCGTGCTGCTGCGCTGGTGCGCCGGCATGGGCTGGATCTGGGAGATTGGAACTCGCTAAGCGCATCGTCCAACAAGCCGCTTGCGGCTTCGCATGGATCGCGTCATCCCAAGCGAAGGATCTCGTCCCCATGTCCACTCTGCTCGACATTCCTGAAGTCGCGGGCTTGGACGCCCGAAACGGCGTCGTGCGGATTCCGCCGGATCTGGACGTGCCGCTCTCGCCGCGCGTTCGCCAACTGCTCGACACGGCCGAATTCCGCCGCCTGGCGCACATCAGCCAGCTTGGCCTCGTCGCGCTCGTGTATCCCGCGGCGCTGCACACGCGATTCGAGCACTCGTTGGGCGTGTTCCGCCTGGCGCTTCTTTTTCTGCGGCGCCTGGCGCACGACGAGCGGTTCGCCAAGGTCGTGGGCCCGGAGGACGGCGAGCGATTCCTGGCCGCGGCCCTGCTGCACGACCTGGGCCACTGGCCGTTCTGCCACCCGATCGAGGACCTCCACCTTGCCCGCGTCCCCAGCCACGAGTTGTTCGCCAACAGCTACCTGCTCGAAGGCGAAATCGCCGACGTGTTGCGCGAGGAGTGGAACGTCCACCCGCGCGACGTGGTCACGCTCCTTAGCGAGAAGCCGCGCGATCCCGCCTCGAAGATCCTCTCGAGCATGCTCTCCGGGCCGGTGGACATCGACAAGATGGACTACCTTTTCCGCGACAGCCTGCACGCGGGCGTGCCCTACGGACGGAATTTCGACCAGCCCCGACTCATCGGCAGTCTTTGCCTGAACGAGGCGGGCGACGCCCTGGCCATCACCGAAAAGGGCAAAACCGCCGCCGAGATGATGGTCTTCGCGCGATACGTCATGTTCAGCGAGGTCTACTGGCACCACGGCGTCCGCGCGGCCACGGCCATGTTCCAGCGGGCGTTCTACCTGCTGCACGGCTCGCTCGAACTGGACGCGCTGTTCCGCCTGGCCGAACAGCCCATGATCGCCGCGCTGGCCGCGGCGGCGGGCGACGGGCCGGCCGGAGAGCTGTTGGCCGGCTTATTTGGCCCCACGCGCAGGCTCTACAAGCGACTGGCCCAGTTCAGCTTCCTCGAGGATCGCCCGCTCTACCAGCGCCTGGCCGGCCGGCCGTATCCCTGGCTGGCCGCGTGCGCGGAACACTTCGCCGCGGTGGCCAGCACGGCCCTGGGCCGGTTCGTGGCGCCGCACGAGGTGCTCTTCGACGCCCCGCCCGTCCAACGCGAAGTGCAATTCGACGTCGAAATCCACTATTCCAAGGAGAATCGCCATTACCCCCTCGACCACGTCTCGCCGGTCGTCCGGACGCTCGCCCGCGACCAGTTCGACGACTACGTCAAGCGGGTCCGCGTCTTCGTCCACCCGCGTCTGGCCGATTCGATGCGCGGCCTGGCCAACCTGCCCGACCTGCTCGGCCAGGCGATTGACCGGATGGAGTAAGCACCTTATTGACCGCCGCGCAGCCAATGATCCTCGGCGCCGTGTGCCACTGCCGGCTCGTCCAGCAGTGTTTTTCCCTGAGCTGAAACAAGTGGTGCCCGCAAGACCCGCTCGAGCGGGAATTGCGGTCCGTAGCGTTTTCGGTTTCCCACAGGTCCCCTTTTCTCTAGCCCAGGCGTTTACGCCTGCGGATCGAGAGGCTCTTGTGGATCTGTTTTGTCTACAGTCCCCTTCAGGGGACTTAATCATCGCGGAATCAACCCATTGCCCCTGAAGGGACCGGTGAAGAAAATAGGGAACGGTATTTCGATTCGCGACCGCGGGCGTAAACGCCTGGGCTAGAGAAAAGACATGCGACTCAGCCGGCAAGCGTCATGCCTGTCATTTCCACTGAAGCTCTCGATACCATGCAGGAATTGCCTTCTGTAGCGTAGACGGTTGACACACGGGCAGAGCCCGTGGCACTCCACGCGACGGACTCATTGTCCATGCAGGCATCAATCATGACCGACTCCTCGCCCCTGACCCCGCTCTTCCGACAATCGCTCGGCGCGTTGCGCGAACTCTACGTGGGCAGCGCCCGGTGGTGCGTCGACCACTATCCGGAATGCGTCGAGGGCGACCCGGACAAGTTCGTCCAACTGATGGACGATCTGCACGCCGGACTGTTGGCCAAGGTGTTCGTCACGGTGGCCAATGCCGACGGGCGCTGGAGCCCCGGCGAGGAGCAGTGCGCCTCCGCGTTGTTCGAGCACGTTTGGCAGCGGAGCTTGACCGGCGAGGCGTTGCGCAACGCGCTTGGGCACGTGACGCGCCAAGCGGCCGATCTGAAGTGGTACGCTTTGCTGCGACCCTTCGACAAAATCCCGCCCTTGAGAAGCCGCATCGGCGAGTTGGAGGCGATCGTCCTGCGGATCGCCAACATCCTCGCCAAGGCCGACGGCGAAGTGGTCGCCGCCGAAACGGCCGCCATGGCCCGGATTCACGCCCATCTCATCGAGATCCAAGACGCTTTCAGGGCCTCGCCGCCGGCCGAGCCGACCATTCCCATGACGGGCGGGCTGGGCTCGTCGCCGCGGCCAGCCGGCGCGCGGATGGTGGCGGAGACGTGCGCCGACGCACGCCGCGTCCGCGATCAATGCCGACTGCCGGAGACGGATCGGGCACTTCAAGGCAACGAACCGGAATCCCTCGAAAGCGTCCTGGCCGAACTCGATCAACTGATCGGCATCGAATCCGTTAAGCAGGAGGTTCGCACGCTCTCCAACTTCCTCAAGGTCCAACATTGCCGAAAGCAGGCCGGGTTGCCGACCACGGCTTTGAGCCTGCACATGGTTTTCGAGGGCAACCCCGGCACCGGCAAAACCACCGTCGCCCGGCTCGTCGGACGCATACTCCGCTCGCTCGGAATTCTCGATAAAGGGCACATCGTCGAGATCGATCGGTCCGGCCTCGTGGCCGAGTTCGCCGGACAGACGAGCCCCAAAGCCAACAAAACCATCGACGCCGCGCTCGACGGCATCCTCTTCATCGACGAGGCCTATAGCCTCGTGGCCGAGTCGGGCGACGACCCCTTCGGCAACGAGGCCGTCCAAACGCTGCTCAAACGCATGGAGGACAACCGGCAGCGGCTCGTCGTCACCCTGGCCGGCTATCCCGAGCCCATGGAACGGCTCTTGAAGACCAACCCGGGCATCTCCTCGCGGATCGGCTACCAGATCGCCTTCCCCGACTATTCGACCGTCGAGCTGGGACGGATCTTCGAGATCTTCTGCAAACAGAATCAGTACCGCATCCCTTCCAAGGTTCGCGCCAAGCTCCTCTTGGGCTTCCAGTGGCTCTTCGACCACCGGGACGAGCATTTTGGGAACGCGCGGGCGGCCCGCAACGCGTTCGAGGTGGCGATCCGCCAGTTGGCCAACCGCGTCATCGGCATCGCCCCGCTGACCAAAAAGCTGCTAACGACGTTCGACGCCGACGATATTCTGATGCCCGACGTGCCCGCGGAGGTCTGGGACCGGCTCGACGACGACGAGCGTCGTTTCCGCGTCGAGTGCCCGGGCTGCCACGTGACCACGGAGATGCCGCGGAAATACCTCGGCCAGCGGATGGAATGCAAGAAGTGCCACCACCGCTTCGTGGCCGATTGGGGCGAACCGGTTTGAGGGCGCGTCTTGAGACTGGATGCCACCGACGCGTGTGCCACTGGCTTTGCCAGTGTCAGTAGTTCCAAGTTTGCCTTCACGAGTCATTCCGAGCGGAGCGAAGGATCTCGGTGGCCGGGGAGATTCCTCGCTCCGCTCGGAATGACCATGTCGGATTTCGGAAAAACGTGGTACTACTGAGTGTGGCATTCTGCCGTTACGCCCGCACTGGCAGAGCCAGTGGCACACGGTCAATAGCCCTGCCCTCACCCCCGACCCCTCTCCCAAAAGGGAGAGGGGAGGACATGTCTCGCTACCGCAGCGGCGCGTTCATCGGGGCCCAGGGCGGCAATTCGACGGCGGGCTCCTTGAACAGCTTCAGGAGCTTGTTGGGCACGTAGGCCTTCTTGATCGTGATCCCGTAGACGTGCTCGTCGAACCACTTGTCGTACATCGCCCAGTAGCCGCCGTCGCCGCGGTCCTTGCCCCAACTGTTCTCCACCAGCCACTTGACCGGCTTGTCCTCCCGGACGTCCACGCCGACCAGCAGCATGGCGTGGTTGGCCGCGCCGTCGCGCGTGATGAGGCCGTCCCGCTTCGACAGCGCCAGCTTCATCCCGTACATCGAACCGTAGTCGTACAGGTTCGTCTCCATGATGCCCTGGGCGCGATCCATGTCGGTCCGCGCGTCGGCCGAGAACAGCACGGGCACGTCGTCGAGCAGGGCCTTCAGCGCGATCTTCTTGATGACGTCGCCCGGCACGTTCACGTAATGCAATTCGGGCGCGCCGACGATGTCGCGGATCCGCCGCAGCCGGTAGTGCTTGTTGTACGGGTTGGTCGGATCGTCGTTCAGATCGACGTATTGGCTCAAATCGACGTCCACCCATTCCTTGTAGAAGCTCTGGGGCGTGTACTTCTTCGTCTCGGAGAGCTTCTTGTCCTTGTCGGCCCAGCGGTAGGTGAACTCCGCCGGCGGCTGGCCGAAGTTCATGACGAGGATGCGGTACACGTCGGCGAGGATCTTGTCCTTGGCCTTGCGCATGTCGGCCAACGACTTCTTCTCGCCGTGCATCCGGCGCAGCTCGGCCGCGCCGACGCGCAGCCGCCGCATGAGCACGTCGTTCATCACGGTCGTGTTGCTCGAGGGCAGCGTCTCCGGCATGACCGCCTGCGGCACCACGCCGTACTTCTCGATCAGGGCGACCGTGAACTGCCACCACCCGCCGTCCGTGATGGGGTCCTTCATCCAGTAGTCCACTTCCCGATCGAACGGCTCCTTGTCGGCCAGGGCAATCATGTCCTCCAGGAAGCAGTTGGCCTTCTCGAGCTTGTCCCAGAAGGAAAGGTAGCTCTGCGAAAACTCGAAGTTGTCCAGGTTATGCTTCTTGATGACGGCCGGACGCAGCACGTTCAGGCTGGCGAACAGCCAGCATCGGCCGCTCGCCTGCTGGTTGGTGATGCCCTTCACGTCGAGCTTGTGGCTGTACAGGTTGTTGTGCTTCTCGACGATCTCGCGATTGAGGGCCATCGCCTTCGCGTCGTTGGCGACGATCGCGTTGCGCAGGGCCTTGGTGGCCGGGTCCATCCTGAGCGAGGCCTCGAGACCCTTGCGGACCTTCGGCGTCAGGCCTCCCTCGTCGGCCATCGCCGCGCCGGCCGCCAACAACATCGCCAGGATCCACGCCGCCGTCTTCGTCGCGAGCAACTTCATGGGTCATCCTCCGGGGAAAACATCGGAAAGGAAGGAATTATCGAGGAAGCGGATACGTCGCAAGGGGGGATACCCCCATTCTACCAAGCCTTCCCGACCCTCACAACCGCCTTTCCGCCCCGAAAAACGGGCTCCGGAGGGCTCCGGTGTGCGCCAGGCGCCGGTGGGTAGAATGGACCGCAGGCCAAACTCCATCTACTCCACCCCACCCGCCGCACGATCCTCGTGACCGCCGAGCATCCCGTGGCGATCCTGGAACTCAAGGCGGCACGCGGCTGGTCGCTCGAACAGACCGCGTGGACGTGCCATCGCCCAGGCCAAAAGCGTCTCCCCTCGCCCGCTCGCGGGAGAGGGGTCGGCGCGTCACAGAACGCGAGCCATTGACCAGTCGGGCTTACAGATAGACCTTGCCCAACCGCTGTCGCACTGAGGCGTTCTCCATTGCCCGGTGTCCCGCCCCAGTTGGAACTGGAATTCTTGTCGCGGCGGGTTGGTATAACTCGAAGCGAAGGAGGATTCCATGAGTGGTAAAGAGCGTAGGTCGTTTTCGGCCGAGCGGAAGGTCGAGGCGCTCCAGAAGAAGCTGGCCGACAAGAACGAGGTGATCGCCGAGTTGATGGAGGCGAATCTCCAGGCGAAAAAGGCTCATCCGGCTCGAGAATACGCCGGGCTTCGCCCGGGGATTTTCAAGGCATGAGTCCGGTGTCCCATGGCCCTTACCCGCGATT
>JAFGDS010000045.1 GCA_016931995.1 Pirellulales bacterium | reverse complement strand
TGCAAGTCATCCTGAGCGAAGCGAAGGATCTCGTTGGCATTTCATGAGTTCAGATGCTTCGCTTCGCTCAGCATGACGGTATGATCCGGGTTCTCCGATAGGCTCTAAAAGGTCTTGTGCCATTCGGTGTCACTGCTGGCTCGTTCGGCAGTGCCAGGCGCGGTGCGTGCCACTGGCTCCGCCAGCGCGGGATTCCCCACGATGGCTTGCACTGGCACAGCCAGTGGCACTCATAAGACGGCTTTCCATGCGATCCCACAATACGGAATCATCGTATTAGGCCCATTGGATCGGGTCGCGCTCGTCGCGGCTGGGCCATATCTCGACGTCGGGAAATCGCTCGGCCAATCGGGCGGCCAGGGTCTCGACGGCGAACCGCTCGCTGGCAAAATGGCCCGGCAACACGAGCCCCACGCCGCGGGCTTCGGCCTCGATGCACGCGTGGAAGGACGTCTCGCCCAGGACCATCGCGTCGCAGTCGAGCCGGCAGGCGGCCTCCAGCAGCGAGCCCGCGGCGCCGCAAGCCACGGCCAGCGTGCGCACCGACCGCTCGGCCGCGCCCACCCAATGCGCGTGTTCCACCTTGAGAAACGCCCGAACGCGATCCACAAGCTCGGCCAGCGTGACCGCCGGCGCGAGCCATCCGTGCCGGCCGGGGCCCAGACCATTCTCCCCCGGCTCCAAAGGCGCGATGCCCCGCAGTCCGAGCCCTTCGGCAAGAGCCTGGTTGATGCCCTCCCGCGCGGAATCCAGCGCGGTGTGCGGGCTGTACACGGCCACGCCCGCCGACGCCAGATCGAGCGCCAGCGCCCCCGGCGTCGTCTCGTCGGTCAACTTGGTCAACGGCCGAAACGGCAGCGGGTGGTGGGCCACGATCAGGTCGGCCCCGGCGCGGATGGCCTCGGCCGCCGTGGCGGGCGTGATGGTCAGGCAGGTCATCACCCGGTCCGCCTCGCCGCGACGCCGGCCCACCAACAATCCGACGTTGTCCCACTCCTCGGCCAGCGACGGCGGAGCCAACTGCTCCAAAAAAGCGATGATCGACGCGAATGACACCATGGCGGGCGTCCCCCCTCCAACGCGTTTCCGTGACGGGAATCGACGCGAATCAGACCTTATCTTCTACCGGTTCCCCCCACCGCGGGCAAGCCCGCCCCTGGAGTGCGGCGACTTGTCGCCGATTTGACTTGGATTTTGACGCGTTTATGATAGAGGAAGCTCGTCGCACCGGCTTTCGCGAGGTATTCCAGGAGACTGCATCCATGACGCGCCGCTGGGGGTTCTGGCTTGTGGTGATCGGAGCGCTGGCCGCGCCGGCCGAGGCGATCGAGCTGTCGCAGGACTTCGACAGCGGGTCGCTCGACGTGGCCGCGACCACGATCGTCGGCGGCAACGTGCGCCTGGTGGGTCGGAAAAACTGGACCGATCCGGTCTACGCCAATTACTTCCGTTGGATCTACTTCCGCGCGTCGGACGTGAACGGGCAAAAACCCAAGTTCACCATCTCCCCGTCGAGCTGCCTGGCCGATTTGTGGACACACCGGTTCGTGTACAGCTACGACCAGACCGAGTGGCGATTCTTCGACTACGGCGGCGTCAATTCCTCGACGGGGCTCTATACGTTCTACAACTTCACGTCCTTCGACCACGACGACGTGTACGTCGCCTACAGCCTGCCCTATCCCCTCTCGCGCACCGAGGAGCACGTGGCCCGGGTGGCGGCCAGCCCGTTCGTCGCGCCCACGGCCAGCGGCGGCGGCGGGCTCGTGGTCGGCCGTTCCGCCGGCGGCGTCGACGATTGCGGCCGCGCGGTGGAGGAGCACGACCTGTTCGGCTACCGGATCACCGATCCCGCGGCCACGGGCGCCAAGCAAAAGGTCGTCCTCGCCGGCGGCAATCACAGTTGCGAGACGATCGGCAACCACGTTCTGGAAGGCATGATCGACTTCCTTCTGAGCGACGATCCCGAGGCGGTCGCCCTCCGCGGTGCGGCCGAGTTCTACGTCTATCCGCAGGTGAACCCCGACGGGCGCGAGGCGGGGTATTACCGCAGCACGCCGGAAAACCCCGGCAAGGACTACAACCGCTTCTGGAACAATCCTGCCGGCTTCACCGACATGACGGCCGTGCGCGACGCGATGATCCTCGACACGGGCGGCGACGTGGACTACCTGATCGACTTCCACGGCATGTTTTCGCCGCAATTGTCGGACTTCTGCTACGTCGCGCCGGACGACTACGGCAGCCCCTTCCTGGCGGCCCTGGCCGAACTGGAGCCGACGATCCGCGAGGTCTCCTTCGTCGGCGAGCCGGGGATGCTGCACGTCTGGGCGGCCACCGCCGCGGGCCTGAAGGCCGAGTTCACCTGCGTGCCCGAATTCGGTCCCCACGCCGGGGTCTACGAGGACGACCTCGACGCCATCGGCGCGAATTACGGCCGCGCCCTGGCCCGCGCGATCGTCGTCGTTCCCGAGCCGCTCGCCTGCGTGCTCCTCCTGACCGGCGTCGTCGCGGCGGTCGCGCCGCGCGTTCTTCACGGCGCGCGCCGAGAAAACGCGCGATCGTCGCCAGCGCCCGATCGAACCGCGCCGCGCCGGGGCAGAGTCGTCCCTAGCGCGAAGGGCTTGCGATAAGTCGGCCCTGCCTTGCGGCGGCACGCCGTTGCCCTGGATCCAGGGTCTGGCCCCCAACGAAAACCCCGACGGGATCTCGTCGAACGGGCGTGGGTCAATCCCGCGCGTATCGTTCTTCGGACGCGCCGTTGTGCGGGGGCCCAGATACTTCGCTTCGCTCGGCATGACGGGACTTCTGGCCGAAGGACGAGGGGAGCCCTACTCCGCCTTCTCTCCCCGCCCGTAAAGCAACCAGTACACGACGGGGATCACCACGAGCGTGAACAACGTCGAGGTGAACACGCCGAAGATGATGGCCCAGGCGAGGCCCGAGAAGATGGGGTCCAGCGTGATGACCCAGTTGCCCAACAGAGCCGTGCCGGAGGTGGCCAGGATGGGCCGGGTCCGCACGGCGACGCTCCGCAGGATGGCCTCGTGGAGCGACTGGCCCTCGGCCAACTGGTGGTGGATGAAGTCCACCAGCACGACCGAGTTGCGGACCACGATGCCCGACAGGGCGATCATCCCGATCATCGCCGTGGCCGTGAGGAACACCGGGTTGGCGTATCCGCCCACGGGCCGATCCACCAGGACGTTCAGAAGCCAGAAGCCGGGCATGATGCCGATCATCGTCAGCGGAATGGCCAGCATCATCACGATCGGCAGCATCCGCGAGCCGGTCTGGAACATGAGGATGACGAAGATGCCCACCTGCGCGGCGGCGAACGCCAGGCCCAGGTCGCGAAACACGTCGAGCGTGATTTGCCATTCGCCTTCGCCGGCCCATTGCACGGTGAACCCGGCCGGCGTGGACCAGGGATCATTCCCGCCGGGCGAGAGCCACGTCCGCGACGCGACGGGCCGGACGTGCGCGGCGGGCTGGGTCGGCGTGCCGTCGGGCTCGCGGTCCATCTGGATGTCGATGATCGCGTCGGCCGGCGGGCGGCCGGCGGCCTCGGCGTAGACGTAGGCCATGCGCCGCAGATTCTTGTGGTAAATCGTGGGGTATTCGGTCGCCTCGACGAACTCGCCCAGCGCCCCGAGCTGGACCATCTGGCCCTGCCGGCCGCGGACGTAAACCTCGCGCAGGTCGTCCGTGGCCGAACGCAGCGCCCGGGGCACGCGCAGCTCGATCCAGAGCGGGTTGACCTCGCCCGACGGATGGATCGCGGTTGCCTTGAGTCCGCTTAGAGTCAACTCCAGCGTCCGCGCGATCTCGTCGGTCGACACGCCGGAAAGCGCCGCCTTGGGTTTGTCCGTCTTGAAAATCAACAGCGTCTGGGCGTCCTGGCCGCTGGTGTCCACGTCCACCAGGCCCGGCTCGCGCCGCATCCGCGCGGCCACGGTCTCGGCCGTCGCGACGATTTCCTCGTAGGGGGCTTCCGGTGGGCCGTAAACCTCGGCCGTGACCGTGGCCAGGACCGGCGGGCCCGGCGGCGTCTCGACGAGCTTGATCGCCGCGTCGTCCTCGCGGGCCAGGGCCGTCATGTCGTCGCGCAGCCGCAGCACCAGCGCGTGCGACTGCTGCGCCCGGCGGTGCTTCGGCGCGAGGTTCACGCGGATCTCGCCCAGGTTGGCCCCGGAGCGCAAGAAGTAGTGGCGAACCATGCCGTTGAAGTCCATGGGCGAGGCCAGCCCCGCGTAGATCTGGTAGTCGCGGACCTCGGGCACGCCCGAGAGGTATTGCCCCAGCCGCCGGCACACGGCGTCGGTGCGTTCGAGCGTGGCGCCCTCGGGCAGATCGACGACGATCTGGAACTCGTTCTTGTTGTCGTAGGGCAGCATCTTGAGCGGCACCACCCGCAGCGCGGGCAGCGCCATGGCCGCCACGAGCAACAGCGCCACGCCGCCGAGCACGGCCCACGACGCCCAGCGCCGCGCGAGCACGGGCCCGAGCACGGCCCGGGTCATGCGGTAGAGCGGCCGGCGGGTCAGATCGAAGGCCGGTTCGTCGTGGCCGCCCCGCTCGTACATCTTCCGCAGGGCGACCATGCCCAGCCAGGGCGTCATCATGAACGCGACGAACGTCGAGACGACCACGGCCAGCGGCACGCACAACGCCATCGGCGCCATGTACGGCCCCATCATGCCCGTGATGAAAACCAACGGCAGGAAGCTCGCGATAATCGCCAAGGTCGAGAGAATCAACGCGGGCCGAACCTCTTGGATCGCGCGCAAGACCGACTCGCGCGGCGGGAGGATCCGCATGGCGAAATACCGCGCGATGTTCTCGACGTCGGTGATGGGGTCGTCCACCAGCAGGCCCAACGCGAGAATCAGCGCGAAGAGCGTCACGCGATTGATCGTGTACCCGGCCAGCAGATTGACGAAGAGCGTGATGCTGTAGCAGACGGGAATGGCCACGGCCACCACCAGCGCCGCCCGCCAGCCGATCATCATGCCAATCAGCCCGATCACCGTCACCACGGCAATGGCCAGCGATTCGACCAGTTCGTTGATCTTGTCGTTGGCCGTCTCGCCGTAGTTGCGGGTGACGCGATAATACACGTCCTCGGGCAGCACGGCGGGCGCAAGCTCGGCCATCCGCCGGTCCACGGCCTCGGCCACCCAAACGGCGTTGGTCCCCTTCCGCTTGGCCACGGCCAGATGCACCGCGGGAAAAACGTCGCCGGGCTCGATGGTCGAGCCATTGACGTGAGCGAGTCCCGGTTTCGGTGAGGCTGCCCCACCGTCATCCTGAGCGGAGCGAAGGATCTCATTGCGCCTCGCGGATTCTTCGCTGCGCTCGGAACGACCGCCCCGTTCGTCGCGACCAGCGGGCTCGTCGTGTGGATGGCGCGGGCCGTGGGCGGCGGGGCCAAAACCGATCCAACTGTAGCTGTCCAGTTCGGCCGGCCCATCGATTACCTTGGCGACGTCCTTGAGATACACGGGCCGGTCGCCGGCGATCTGGATCACCAGCTCGCCCAGTTCCGTGGCGTCCTCGACGAACGTGCCGGCGTCGACGACGAACTCGCGGTCCTGCTGCTCGAACCGTCCGGCGCGAAGCGTGACGTTGCTTGCGCGCAGGGCGTCGGCCACCTGCAACGCGGACGTGTGCCGCGCGGCAAGGCCCACGGGGTCCAGCTCGACGCGGATGGTCCGCGGCCGGCCGCCGATCACGGAGACGCGATTCGTGTTGTCGATCGCCTGCAATTCGTTTTGAAGCTGCTCGGCCAGACGGCGCAACTGATGGTCGTCGCACCGGGGCGTTTCGGACCAGAGCGTCAGATTGACGATCGGCACGTCGTCGATCTCGACCGGCTTGACCACCCAGCCGGTCACGCCCGGCGGCACGTGATCCGTGTTCGACTGGATCTTGTTGTAGAGCTTCACCAGCGAGTTTTCGCGATCCTCGCCGACGAAGAAGCGGACGGTAACGACGCACTGGCCGGGCCGCGACATCGAGTAGACGTGCTCCACGCCGTCGATCTGGTAGAGCAGCTTCTCCAGCCGCGTCGTCACCGTGCGCTCGACCTCCTCGGACGACAGCCCCGGGGCCGAGACGAGCACGTCGGCCATGGGCACGACGATCTGCGGCTCCTCCTCCCGCGGGGTGACCCAAAGCGACGCCACGCCCAGCAGGAGCGACACGACCACGAGCAAGATGGCCACGTCGCCGCGGAGAAACATCTCGACCACGCGGGTCAGCATCGGGGTCTTGGCTTCCCTGTCGTTCATGCGAGGATTCCTTCGAGTCTTCCTTCCGCCGCACCGCGAGCAGCCGTGTGCCACTGGCTCCGCCAGTGCGCAAATTGCAATGAAAACACCCGCTTGCGGTTACCCTGAGCGATCTACGTCATCCTGAGCGAAGCGGAGGATCTCGAATTGTAGACCCGCGGAGATTCTTCGCGTCGCTCAGAATGACGGTGTATTGGTCAACGACTACCTTGGCTCAATGGCCGCCGGTTGGCTCTTTTGACGACGCGTTCTCCGGCCGCAGCCGCACGGTTTCGCCGGCCTTGAGGCCGCTGAGCACTTCGACTTTGCCCGGCATGCCCAGCCGGCCGGTCTTAATCATCCGCCGCTGGAGCCGGCCGTCGGGCCCGACGACGTCTACCATCTCCAACTGTCCAATCCGCTCGATGGCCGCGGTGGCCAGGCACAGATGCAGCCGCACGCCGGCGGGGATCTTCAACCGCCCGAACATGCCCTCGAAGAGCCCTTCGGACTTCGGCAGTGCCGCCTTCACGAGGAACGAGCGGCTGGCGGCCTCGGCTTGGGGCACCACTTCGTCCACCGTGGCGGTCACGGTCTTGCCCGTCGCGTCGATCACCACCGCGAGCTTGTCGCCCGTGTGGATCTTTCCGGCCAGATTCTCCATGACGGGCACTTCCAGCCGCAGCGACGTGGGATCGTAGAGCACCAGGAGCGGCTGGCCGGGCCGCGCCATGTCGCCCTCCTCGGCCAGCCGATCGACCACCGTGCCCGACTTCGGCGCGCGGATCACCGTGTAGGTGAGCCCGACGTCGGCCTCGGCCAGGGTCTGGCGGGCGTGGTTCAAATTGGCCTGCGCCACTTCGAGCTTGGCCTTTGCGTCGTCGAACGCCTCGCGGCTGATCGCGTTGCTCTCCAGAAGCGACGCCACGCGGTCGTAATGCGTCTTGGCCTGATTCGCAGCGGCCTCGGCGGCCACGAGCGACGCCTCGACCTGGCTCCGCTGGGTCTCGATCGCGCGGCGATCCAACACGACAAGTTCATCGCCTTCGGCAACCGCTTGACCCGCCCGGACTCGCATCCGCTCGATCGGCGCCATCACCCGGGCGGAGATCTCCGTCCGACTGGCCGCCCGAAGCGTGCCCACGGCCTCCTCAAAATACTCCTTCGACACTTCGTGGACCTTGTCGGTCCGGTCGCCGGGGGCGAGCTTCCGCTCGGGCAGGCTCGTCTCGGCCGGCTCGATCCGCCGGTTCCACTGTATCGTCACCGCCTTGGTGGCCACGACGACCGCTCCAACCAGAATGGCGATCCCCGCCACGGCCAGCCCCACGGTGCTCAAAACCCTTCGCCACGGAACGCTCCCACGCGACTTCATGTCGAAACTCCCACATTCTGGGGGCATTGTTGGGGATTCGCCGAGACGGCGGTCGGCGCAAAATCCAAAAGCACGGACACCAGACCGACCCTACATTTAATCGGGCAGCCACACAACGGGGAAGTGCCCCAAACGGATGGGCAAGACACCCCTCGCCCATGCTGGGTCAATCGCTGGTGATAACGACGGCGGCACACGATGACCACGTGCCTGAGTGAACCCGTTTCGGAAGGAAGCGAACCCGACGGGACCAACCCGACGGCGACGCTGCGGGTGCTCCACGTCATCAATGGCGAGCACTACTCGGGGGCCGAACGGGTGCAGGACCTGCTGGCCGGGGAGTTGCCGCGGCTGGGCTACCAGGTTGGGTTCGCGTGCATCAAGCCAGACCGGTTCCCTCGGTCGCGCCGTGCAACGGAGGCCCCGCTCCATGAAACGCCCATGCGAGGGCGGTTCGATCCGCGGCCGGTTTGCGTACTAACACGCATTGTCCGCCGCGAGGACTACCAGATTATCCACGCCCACACGCCGCGGACGCTGCTTGTGGCCGCGCTCGTCTCGCTGCGGACCGGCGCGCCGCTGGTCTATCATCTGCACAGCCCCACGTCGCGCGACTCCACCCGACGGGTTCGCAACGCGGTCAACGCCCTGGCGGAACGGTTGGGCCTGCCGCGGGCGTCGGCGGTGATCGCCGTTTCGGAAAGTTTGGCCGAGTACGCCCGGCGGCTCGGCGTGCCGGAGGGACGGATCCACGTCGTTCACAACGGCGTGCCGGGGTACGAAGGGGAATGCAAAGGGGACATTCCCATTTTCGCCGACGCGAAAATCGGGACAGTCCCCGCTAAAATGCCAGGAACGTGGACGCTGGGCACGGTCGCCTTGTTCCGGCCGCGCAAGGGAACGGAGGTGTTGCTGGACGCGCTGGCCAAGCTTCGCGGCGAGGGACTGCCCGTGCGGCTCCTGGCCGTGGGCGGATTCGAGACGCCCGAGTACGAGCGGGCGATCGAGTCGCAAGTCGAGCGGCTCGGATTGCGGGACGCGATCGAGTGGATCGGCTTCACCGAGGACGTGAACGTCGAGCTGGCGCGGATGGACGTGTTCGTCTTGCCGAGTCTGTTCGGCGAGGGGTTGCCGATGGTCGTGCTCGAGGCCATGGCGGCCGGCGTGCCGGTCGTGGCCACGCGGGTGGAGGGCATTCCGGAGACGATCCGCGACGGGCGGGACGGACTGGTGGTCGAGCCCGGCGACGCCGACGCGCTTGCCCAGGCGCTGGCCCGGGTGGTTCGCGGCGAAATCGACGTCGCCCCGCTCCGCCAAAGCGCCTTGGCCCGCCACGCGGAGCATTTTTCCGCGCGGCGAATGGCCGAGGGCGTCGCGGAGGTCTACGACCGGGTCCTAACGCGGCGGAGCGGAGCCAGTGGCACGCGCGGATAATGTCACATCAGCATGACGCGCTACACTAGCCAGCGCGGCCGGGCACGCGCGGCTAGCCCGCCTGGCGGCGCTGGGGGACGTCGGCGTCTGGGAGGGCCCAGTGGGGCGTCGGCAGGATGCCAGGACGCGGAACGGCCCGCGGGCCGATCGGCCCATCGGCCCGATCGTCCCAGGCATGGAGGTGGATCTTCTCCAGAATCCGTTCGGCCACGGCCACGGCCGCGGCAGCTTCCCGACCGCACACGCGGGGCGCCCGCGGCGCGCGGATGCTCTGGACGAAGTCGTCCAGCTCGCAGGCCAAGGCGTCCACGCGCTCGCACGCGACCGATTCCCGCGGGAAGTGCTCCCGCAGCAGGTGCTCTCGGTAGTAATCGATCTGCGCCGCGTTGAGGGCCGTTGCATCGAACTGGCGGCGGAGGATCGCCTCGCTAGGCCGAACGACCGTGGCCGACAAGGCGCCGAAGTCGATCCGTGCGTGGCCCCGCGCCGACCAGATGCTCATCCACCGGGCGGGTTCGTGGCTGACGCGCGACGCGCTCAACGTGGCCACGCAGCCCGACTCGAAGTGCAGCCTGGCGTTGGCCACGTCCTCGTGCCCGCCGAGAACCGAAAGCCCCAGAGCCTCGACGCGCCGCACGGGCGAACGGACCAGCGAGAGCACCAGGTCGATGTCGTGAATCATCAAGTCCAGCACCACGCCCACGTCGATGCCGCGGAACGTGAAGCCGCTGGCGCGGACCGCTTCGATGTACTTGGGGTTGGGCACGTGGGCGACCGCCGCCTGCCACGCCGGATTGAACCGCTCGACGTGTCCCACCTGGAGCACGACGCCGTGCCGCTGGGCCGTTTCCACCAGCTCTTCGGCCTCCGCGGCGACGGGGCAAAGCGGCTTCTCGATGAGCAGATGCACGCCTCGTCGGGCAAGGTCCATGCCCAAGGCGTGGTGCAACGACGTGGGCGCCGCCACGATGGCCGCGTCGATCCGCTCCGCCACCGCGCGGTGGTCCGCCCACGCCCGGGCGCCGCACGCGGCGGCCACGCGTTGACGCTGGGCTTCCGCGGGATCGACGATGCCGACCAGCTCGACGTCGGGATGCGCCGCGGCCTTCTCGGCGTGGAACCCGCCGAGCCGTCCGGCCCCGATCACCGCCAGGCGAATCCGTGTCACGCCGCTCTCCTGAGGCTTTCGCGGCCCCGTCCGTGCCGGCCCCCTTGCTGGCCTTCGATGAAATGGAGCAGATGGTTTACTTCGGCAATCAACATGCCGTTGCCGCGGAGGATTTCGCGGGCGTGCTCGAGGCCGACCTTCGCCCGGTAGAGCAGGCGATGGGCCTCGCCGAGGCAGTGGATCACCTCGGGCGAGAAGTTGTTTCGTTTCAGGGCAACGACGTTGATGCAACGCGGCCGGGCAGGATAGCCCTCGGCCAGCATGTACGGCGGAATGTCGTGCCGCACGGCGCTGACGCCGGCCACGAAGGCGTAGTCGCCAATCGTGGCGAAGTGATGCACGGCGACCGCGCCGCTTAGCACAACGTGATCGTGCACGTGGACGTGCCCGCCCAAGAGCGTGCTGTTGGTGATGACGCAATGATTTCCCACGCGGCAATCGTGGGCAACGTGGGCGCAGGCCATGAGGTAGTTATGGCTGCCCAGGAGCGTCACGCCGTCTTCCTTTTCGGAGCCGCGGTTGATCGTGACGCACTCGCGGATGACGTTGTGGTCGCCGACGATCACTTCCGTGCAACTTCCGGCGTAGCTGAGATCCTGGGGTTCGCCGCCGATCACCGCGCCGGGATAGACGTGGTTGAACTCGCCGAGCGTGACGCGGCCCATCAGCGTGACGTTGTTTTCCAGGCGCGTGCCGCGCCCGATCCGCGCCTCCGGCCCGATGACCGAGAACGGCCCAATCCGGACGTCCTCGGCGATCTCGGCCCGCGGATCGATCGAGACGTGTTGGCCAATTTGAATCGCCATCGCGGGGTTCCTTGACTTGTTACTCCAATCGGCCCGGCGATCCCCGCTACGCGCAGCGCCGGCACGCTTCCATCGTCCGCGCCTTATCCACCAGGAGCTTCACGAGTTGGGCGTTGAGCTGGTGTCCGCTCCGCGAGGCGACAAAACGACCGACCAGCGGCCAACCGGCCAGCGTCAGATCGCCCACCATGTCCAAGAGCTTGTGCCGCACGCATTCATCCGGAAAACGCAGCAGGTTGTCGATCGGCCCGTCGGGACCAAAAACGAGCAGATCGGCGAATCGCGCCCGCCTGCCAAGCCCTTGCGCTTTGAGCTGTTCGGCTTGCTCCACCAGCAGGAACGTGCGGCTGGGGGCCAGCCCGCGACGAAAAACCTGCGGCGACAGCGCCACGCACAGCGACTGCCGTCCGATCGCCGTGCCGGGGTAGTCCAGGTGGTACTCCAGCCAAGTGCGTCCGTCGGGCGAAGGCCCCGCTTCGAGTGAACACGCGCCCCGGCGAATGCGGGTGACGGTTTGGATGGTCATCCGCGGGCAGGGTTTGTCCTGGCGGCGCAGGCCCACCGAGTCGATCGCCTGGACAAAGGGCAGACACGAGCCGTCGCAGCCCGGCATCTCCGGCTGGTCGACCCAAATCCGGCAGTTGTCCACGCCCAACCCGCCAAGCGTGGCCAACACGTGCTCGACCATCTCGACCGCCGCGCCGCCCGACTCAAGACTCGTCCGCAGGGGCGTGTCCACGCGGTATTCGAAGCGGGCCGGAATCGCCGGTTCGCCGGGCAAATCGCCCCGCACAAACACCAGTCCCGTGTCCACGTCCGCCGGCCGGAACTCGACGCGGACGTCCCGCCCGCTCCAGTAGCCGAAGCCTTCCACCGCGACCGGCGCGGCGATCGTGCATTGAGAATGCGTCGTATCCATCAACGGGGTACGTCATCCATGAGCAAGATGCGGGGAACTCCTCCGATCCGACCCGCGAGACGTTCCTTGCCACCGCGGACCGAGAGGAACCTGAGTGGGCCGGCTTATCGTTGGGGCGGCGCCGGAATGCCGACGCGATTGCCCGAGCTGCCCGTGGGCGCCTGGCCATAATTGGGCATCCGCCGCGCCAGGTTGCCCAGCACTTCCTGCGTGATGTCCACACCCGGCGCGTGCCAGACCAGCAGACTGTTTAGATCGCGGACCATGTCCTCGGGGTTCTCGCGATCGATCGGCGTGCTGTCGAATTGCATGACGGCGACGAGCCCGCGGGCGGCGGCGATCGAGGCCACTTCCTGGCGGACTTCGGTCAGAACGATGTAATGGATCTTCGCCTTCTTCTCGAAGACCTCCTTCTGCTGAATCTGCACCTGCGCCTGCAGGCGGCTGAGGCGTTCGGCAACCTGCTGCTCAAGCTGCTTGTACTCGGGCGTGCCGGCCTTGAAATCCTTGAGCCCCTCGTTCATCTTGCGGATTGTGTCGCGCTCGCTTTTGATCCACTGCTCGATATTCTGGATGTCGCGATCGAGCCCATCCATCATCTCCTTGAATCGACCGTGGTTTTCAAAGACGCGCTTCACGTCGATCAGCCCGATGGGACCCGCGGGACCCTGCTGCATGACGGGCTGGCCGGGAATCCCCTGCTGGGCCGGGGCGGGGACGGCGAGGCACGTGGCGGCCAATACGAGCGCCGCCGCGGCGGCGAAAAGGCGATACTTGGTCACTTTCAGCGCTCCTTGCTGTTTGCGGTCGGTCGTCCTTGACCAGGCGATGTGATGAGCACACCCACGACGGCGGGTATTCTGCCGACAAGCCCGTTCCGAGTAAAGGCCAGATAATCGGCCCGGCGGCAAGCGGCCTAAGTCATTCTCGGATAGTCGGTTGCGTGCCCGCTTCCGACCCGGCCGATGGCCGCCACCGGGTCGCCAAAGCCACGGAGTTGACGCGGGAAGGCGAGAAAGACGTCTGATCCCCTCCGGGAGAGGGTTGGGGTGAGGGCCTACGTCTTGGGTGCCGCAACAAAAAAGCCGTGAGCGATTTCCACCTGTAGGGAACGCCCTCCGCGGCGTTTCAAGGCGGTCGAAACAGCCGTTTCCCCGGGGCTTGGAACGGCACGGAGGCCGTTCCCTACAGCGCTACAGCGCGCCGATTCGGCCATTTGGTCAAGTTAATCGGTTGCGACGCCCTAGTTCCGCGAGCTGGACTGCGACTCGCTCAGGCGGCGAAGGGCGTCGGTCAGCGAAAGCGAAGGAGCCGCGTCAAAAACCGGCCGGGCCTTGTCCGCGTGGGTTGGCACGCGCCGGGCATCCGCCACGCGATCCTCGCGGGCCTCGGGCAAGGCAGCCGTCTCGGACGAAACGGTCTGATTGGGCGTGACGGTCAGCACCACAATCCCCAGTCCAACCGCCAGGCCGCCGATCACGCCCAGCAGGGCAATCGTCGCGCGGCCCGGGCCGAGCGGCTTCGTGCCGGCGTCGGGGGCGTCGATCCGGGCGATCAGGCTGGCGGCGCCGGCGCCGGCCTGGCTCGCGCGGGCTTGGGCCAGGTTCTGCTCGGCCTCGTCCACCAACTGGCTCCGGTGCCGCGTCTGGGCGACCAGGTTCGCGTACGTCGCCCGCATCTCGGCCAGGCGCTTCATCCGGCCCGTCGCGTCGGCAAGCTGGCCCTCGAGCATCGCGATCCGCTCGGCGTCCAGCCGAAGCTCGACCTCGATCCCGCGGACGGCGATGGGCAATTCGTTGTGCAAATGGCGGCCGATCTCGCGTTGCGACTCCTGCGCGGCCCGCACCGCCGGATGCGCGTCGGACATGCGACCCTTGAGCGTCGCCGTCTCAATCTGAGCGTCCACCAGCCCGTCCTTCAGCCGGCGGAGCGACGGCTGCGACTCCAAGAGCCGGTTCGGCGCGGCCAGCAACTGGCCGGGATCGTCCTGGGCCGCCTTCAACAGGGCCAGCAACTCGCCGTTGGCCTGATGCGCGGCCTCGGCCTGACGCAGCTCGGTGCGGATTTCCGATTCCGTGCGGCGCAATGCGCTGTCGCCCGTCGTGGCGTCGTTGAGAATCCGCAGCTCGGCCAGATCGCTGCCGGCCTCGCGCTCGATCCGGCTGAGTTGCCGGGTCGACTCGTCCAGGTCAGCCTTGGCCAGCGTGACCGTGTTGACCAACTCGCGGATCATGCTTTGCGCCTGGGCGTCGCGAAGCTCTTGCGAACGGCGATCCAGCTCATCGCACACGGCGGCCGCCAGGGCCAACGCCCGGTCGTGATCGTGGTCCTTCGCCGTCAGGTAGAACACCTCGGTCTGGCCGAACTCCGCGCCCTTGGGCGGCTTCAGCTCGACGGCGTCGCGCAGATCGGCCACGTCGCGCGGGGTGGGCCAGGCTTCCGCGTCGCCACGGTAACCGGCGGGCGGACCGACCTCGATCAACGCCGCCTCGAGCACGCCGCGGCTGCGAACCACCTCGAGGATGGTCTCTTGCAAGGTTTTCATCTGGTCGGCGTGGCCGAACTTGCCCGGGCCTTCGTGATTGCCCGAGGCTTCGTTGCGAATGATCAAAGCCTGCGAGGCCTGCCACGTGGCCGGACGCACGGCGGCGAAGACGATCGTCGCGCCGGCGATCACCACCGCCGGAACGATCCAGCGGGTGCGATGCGTGGCTAGAAGGCGAATCACGTCGGCCGGACGGAACGAGAAATCGGTCGCGTTGTTCATCGTGGGTCTCGCGGGATGCGTCGGACGAGGGCCGGTTCGGTTTGTATCGGTCGTGACGGCAGGCCGCGACATCGGCTCGCGGCAAACGCGGCTCGAGGGGAGCAAACCCGGTGCCAAGGCCCGCCGGCGAGGAGGGACCGTCCGAGCGATGACGTAAATGCTTGCCTGGCAATGGTTTACAATGAACGCGGCCGGCGGCCACGGAGGAAAGCCGCCGGCGGACGTTGCCCCGCGGCAACACGACCGTTGCCCCCGGCAACGGCCGCGTCGATTTCCTTCGCGAAGAAAGTGAAAACAGCTTGCCTGGGCGCGTGCCCTGACGGAGATTTCCGGAGGGATTCCCTCTCCCAAAGAGAGAGGGGAGATTGCATTCACTGAACCAACACCACTGCCCATGCAAGTTGTTCTCGTCTCCAACATCGACGAGTTGGCGCCGTTGGCCGAGAGTTGGGACCGGCTGGCCGGGCAAGTGCCGTTTCGCGGCTGGACGTGGAACGCGACCTGGTGGCGCCACTACGGACCGACGCCCGGCGACCGCCGACGGTTGTACGTCTTGGCCCTGCTCGATCGCCGCGACCGATTGATCGGGCTGGCCCCGTGGTATTTGGACCACTCCCGCGCGGGCCGGCGCGTCGTGCGGTTTCTCGGGGCGGGAGAATTGCACCCCGACTACCTCGGCGTCCTCTGCCAGCCGGGCCGCGAGCGCGACGTGGCCGTCGAGCTGGCCCGCTGGCTCCTTGCGCATCGCGACGATCCCGACGAGGACGCCTCGGCCCGGTGGGATCAACTCGAACTGACCGGTATCGACGCGTCCGATCCGGTGATGCCTCGGCTCGCCGCGCGGCTCGACGCGCAAGGCAACGCGCTGCACCAGCGCCCGGGGCCCACCTGCTGGCGAATCGCCCTGCCGGCGACCACCGAGCAGTACGTCGCGTCGCTCTCGCACAACAGCCGCAAGAAGTTCCGACGGATCGAGCGGCGCATGTTCGACTCGGGCCGCGCCGAGCTGCGCCTGGTCGCGTCGGCCGGCGAGTTGTCCGCGGCGCTGGACGCCCTGATCGACCTGCACCAGCGCCGGCGAGCGGCCTTGGGCCAGCCGGGCTGTTTTTCGTCGTCGCGTTTCGCGGCGTTCCACCGCGACGTGGCCGGGCGAATGCTCTCGACCGGTCAACTGTTGTTGCACGTTTTGGAGATCGACAAACGCCCGGCCGCCGTCGAGTACGGCTTCGCCGGCGGCGGCATTGTCTACGGCTACCAGGGCGGAATCGACGCGACGCGGCTGGACCTGGAACCCGGCCGCGTCGCCATGACCGGCGTGCTCCGTTGGGCCATCGCCAACGGCTATCGGGCGTACGACCTGATGCGGGGCAACGAGCCGTACAAGTCGCACTGGCGGCCCGAGCCCCGCGCCAGCATCGAGATCCGCGTCATCGCGCCCCATGCCGCCGCCCGGCTTCGTCATGCCGCCTGGCTCGTGGCCGCCGGCGCCCGCGAGTGGATCAAGTGGGGAATGGGGGAGTAGGGATTGGGGATTGGAGAGTGGGGAGTGGGGGCCGATTGCTTTCCGTATTCCGCTTTCGAGCAGCCGCTTGCGGCTTCGCACGACCCGCACGCAAACGAGAACTCTGCAAACAACAAAGGACGCGCCACGCCATGTTGCCTGCCTGGAAATCGCTACTGTTGAGCACGTACTACCACGGCTCCCGGCCGTATCGGAGCTGGGCGCTTCGGCGGGCGGCGGCGCGGGGACGCGTGCCGATCGTCATCTTCTTCTACCATCGCGTGGCCGACGACGGGCTTGGCAGTTGGACGCTCTCCAACCGCCAATTCGCCCGGCAGATGGATTGGCTTCAGTCTCGCTTTGAAATGCTGTCGCTCGACGACGCCCAGCGGCGGCTCCGCGAGGGTCGTAGCGAGCGGCCGGCCGTGTGCGTCACGTTCGACGACGGCTACGCCGAAAACAACGACGCGGCCATCCCACTGTTGATCGAGCGGAAGATCCCTTGCACCTATTTCGTCACGCTCCACAACGTTCTTTCCGGCGAGCCGTTCGCCCACGACGTCGCGCTGGGCAACCCCCGCCGGCCCAATACACTCGCGCAGCTTCGCGACATGGCGGCCGGCGGAATCGAGATCGCCGCGCACTGCCGCCACCACGACGACCTGGGCAAGATCCACGATCCGGCGCGGCTGGAGGACGAAATCGTCGCGGCCGGACGCGAGCTAGCCGACGCCCTGGGCCAGCCCGTGCGGTATCTGGCGGTGCCCTTTGGCCACTACGTGAACCTCAGCGCCGAGGCCGTGGCCCTGGCCCGTCGGGCGGGCTACCGAGGGCTTGCCACCGCCTACGGCGGCTACAACTATCCCGGCGACGACCCCTTCCTTTTGCAGCGCATCCACGGCGACCCCGAGCTGGCGCGACTGAAGAACCGCGCCACGATCGACCCCCGCAACGCCCACGTGCCAAGGTTTCGATATGCAACCTGACTTGATCGCGACGAATGACGATGAGAACCACAGATAAACACAGATACACACGGATGTCTGGCGGGTGCGACAGTCAATCCAAATGGCAATCCCTTTGACATTATTCCCCAGATACCCCTGCCATCCTGGCCGATCCGTCATCTGTGTTTATCCGTGTTCATCTGTGGCTTCTTCCCTTCCCTGCTCCTTCGATCCTTGACGCATTCCATCTGATCTGATTAACTACACCATGTTCCGCCGTTCCCGATTGCTTGTTCCCCTTGAAGACCGCGGGCCGCTGCGGGTCGTGTTCGTCATTACGTGCATGCCGGTCGGCGGGGCCGAGACGCTCCTGGTCGAGCTCCTCCGCCGGATGGACCGCCAGCGGTTCGCGCCGGAACTGTGCTGCCTCAAGTTCCGCGGGCCGCTGGGCGACGCGCTGGTCGGCGAAGTGCCCGTTTGGTCGGGGCTGCTCTTGCACAAGTTCGACGTGGCGGTTCTGGGGCGGCTGCGGCGGCTCTTGCGGCGGCGCGCGGCGGACGCCGTGGTGACCGTCGGCACGGGCGGCGACAAGATGTTCTGGGGACGGCTGGCCGCGTGGAGCGCCGGCGTGCCGGTGATTTGCTCCGCGTTGCACTCGACGGGCCTGCCCGACCGCGTCGAGCTGCCCAACCGCCTTTTGGCCCCCTTGACGGACGCCTTCATCGCCGTGGCCGGGGCGCAGGCGACGTACTTGGCCGAGAACGAAGGCTGCCCGCCGGCCCGGATTCGCGTGGTGCCCAACGGCGTGGACACCGACCGCTTCCATCCGCGCTGGCCCGACAAAAAGCTCCGCGCCGAGTTGGGCCTTCCCGAGGGCGCGCCGGTGGTCGGGATCGTCGCCGCGCTGCGGCCGGAGAAGCGGCACGACGTGTTCCTCGACGTGGCCGCGAAAGTCCGAAACGCGGTTCCCGGCGTCCAGTTCCTCATCGTTGGCGACGGGCCCGAGCGGCCGCGGCTCGAATCGCTCGCCGGTCGGCTTGGCCTGGCCGACGCCGTGCGTTTCCTCGGCACGCGCGGCGACGTGCCCGAGGTGCTGTCGCTTCTGGACGTCTTCCTGCTCACGTCGCAAATGGAAGCCAACCCGGTCTCGATTCTCGAGGCGATGGCCTCGGAGAAGCCGATCGTGGCGCCGGCGGTGGGTTCGATTCCGGAGGTGGTTGTCGATCGCGGGGTGGGCCGGCTAACGGCGCCGGGCGACGCCGACGCCCTGGCCGCCGCCGTGACGGAGCTATTGGCCGCTCCGGATCGCGCAAGCGCGATGGGCCGCGCGGGCCGCGAACGCGTCCTCTCGCATTGGTCGGTCGGCCGCATGGTGGAAGGCTACCAGGATCTCATCGCCGAAATCTACCAATCAAAAGCCACGCGCCGCCGGCAGCCCCTCCGCCGGTTGCGCCCGCCCGTGGTCCGCGAGAAGCGCCCGTAGCCAGCCGAAACGTCCACCCGGACCTCGTCCCTTGAGCGCCACTGACTGCTGATTGAGTGCCACTGGCTCCGCCAGTGCCCTGGGCCGTCGAGAATTCAGCACGGGCGAAGCCAGTGCCAGGGTTACGGAGAGATCAGCACTGGCGAAGCCAGTGGCACACGCGGCGAAGCCAGTAACACACCAGGCTCTCGTCATCCTGAGCGCAGCGAAGGATCTCGTCTGGGTTGCGGAAAACGCATTGCCCGAGGCCACCGCGAGTCACGCACTGGCGAAGCCCGTGGCACACGGGCGCGTCCACAATCTCGCGTAAGGATGTTTAACCGTCCCTCATGGACACCAGACAACCCGGCATGGTACACTCGATCCACCGGTTCCCGATCCCATTCCGCAACGGCCGTCCGTGAAACTCTCGACGCGTTGGCTCCTGTTTCTGACTCTAGCCCTGGTCGCGGCCCTGGTCGTGCCGCTGCCGAAGGGCGGACGGTGGGGCGGGGCGGCGGGCGACCTTTTGCACGCGCCCGTGTTCGCCGTGTTCGCCGTGTTGCTTTATCGCGCGCTGCGGGAGTGGCGCGTGCCGGGCGCGGCCGTCGTCGCCTGGGCAGCGATGATCCTCTTCGGGGCGGGCACGGAAGTGGCCCAGCATCTGGTCGGCCGGAACATGAGCCTGGGCGACCTGTCGGCCGACGTCGCCGGGGCCACGGCGGGCGTCCTCTGGGAACTCGGCCGCGCGTCGCGCCCGGCGCGATGGCCCCTGGCCGCGGCGGGCGGCCTGCTGATCGCGCTGGTGTCAATCCGCCCCGTGTCGCAGTTGGTGGATATCCATCGCCAACGCGTCGAGTTCCCCTCGATCGCCTCCTTCGAGCACGGCCCGGAGATGGGCCGCTGGCAGGCGTGGGAGTCGCGGCTTTCGCGCGCCCGGCAACACGCCACCGCCGGGCAGTGGTCGCTCCGCGCGGAGCTGTCGCCCGGCAAATATCCCGGCGTGGGCATGGCCTGGACGCCGCGGGACTGGGCCGGCCACGACACGCTCGTCTTCGACGTGCATCTCGACGACGGGCCCGCGCTGGATTTCATCGTCAAGATCGAGGACGTCGCCTCGAACCTTACCACGGAAGACCGCTTCGAGCGCCGCGTCCGCGTCGAGCCCGGCCCAAATCGCATCGAGATTGCCCTGTCCGACGTCGCCGCCGCGCCCCGCACCCGCACGCTCGACCTCCGCCAGATCCGCTTCCTCCAGATGTTCACGATCCACCTCAAACAGCCGCGGACGATTTTTTTGGACAACGTGCGTTTGGAGTAGCGGGTCTTTGCCCTCCCCTCGCCCGCGTGCGGGAGGGGGGCCGGGGGTGAGGGAACTTGACGCCGAACGCGCGGTCGTCACTCGGCCAGACCGCACGGTGTGGCCTTCGCGTCAGCGTTCAAACCCGGGCAAGGGGCTCCCACGCCCTTTGCCCGCGTGGGTGACCAACCATCAGCTCGCCCACCCCCCCCGCCAGTGACGCGGGGGTTGACCCAAAGGAGGACATCGGGTACGCTGGCGTTGCAGGGCAAGGGTGGTTGGCCATTTGGGGGAGGGCGATTCCCGTGCTCTGTCTACCGACGACCGTCGCTCACCGCGCCGCGGTGCTTGCTTTTTTGCTTGCCGCTGGGTGCATTCTTTGCCACCATCCCCAGGCTTCTCCGGCCGCGGTTACGACCGCCGGCGACGTCCAGCCGGCCGATCCGACGACCTGGACCGCAAGCACGCCCGCCTACGTCGGCAAAACGGACACCGGCACACTGGCATTGACCGAAGGCAGCGCCGTTGTCACCCGCGACGCCTACGTCGCCTACTCCGTCGATGCCGGCGCGTGCACGGTCAACATCGATGGGGCTGGCTCCACGTGGACCTGCAAGTCCGAGTTCATTGTCGGCCTCGGAGGGAGCGGCACGCTCTTCATCACCAACGGTGGCAAGGTCTCCAGCGGCTCCACCAACTGCATCGGCCAACAATCCGGTTCAACGGGCGAAGTCACGGTGGATGGTGCGGTTTCGACCTGGACCAACTGTGGAAGCCTTTGCGTGGGCAGCTCCGGCAGCGGCACGCTCTCCATCACCAACGGCGGCGGGGTCGCCAGCGACAACACCGGCTATACCAACTACATCGGCCGACAATCCGGTTCAACGGGCGAAGTCACGGTGGATGGGGCGGACTCGACCTGGACCAACAATGGGAGCCTTTGCGTGGGTAGTTCCGGCAGCGGCACGCTCTCCATCAACGACGGCGGCACGGTCACCAGCAGCTCCCTCAACTACATCGGCGAGCGATCCGGCTCGACGGGCGAGGTCACGGTGGATGGACCGGGCTCGACCTGGACCATTACTGGGCTCCTTTACGTCGGCTACTCCGGCAACGGCACGTTGAACATCGCCCAGGGCGGGTTCGTGCGCGTGGTACAAGACACCTACGTGGACATCTACAACAAAGACCGGGGTGCAATCCGTTTTGATGGGGGAACTCTGGAAACCGGATCGCTCTGGGCAGACGAGACGAAGCTAAGCGGTACCGGTACGATCGTCCTCCACGGCATCGTTGCCGACAGGGATCTCGTTTTCGACACGCCCGACGATCTGACGACGCAGTCCTTCACCTATGACAGCCAGCCGGGACAGAACATCACGGTCCGCCTGAACCTCGATGGCCAGGGACCCCTGGGCGCGGGCTACACTGGCACCGGGTCGCTTGTCGTTCGCGATGGCGTGGAAGCCGTCTCAACCGACGGCTGCATCGGCCGCCATCCCGGCTCGACGGGCGCCGTCACCATCGAGGGGCCGGGTTCGACCTGGACGATTCACGACCGACTCCAAGTCGGCGTTTCCGGCGACGGCACATTGAACATCACCCATGGCGCGCTCGTGCGCGTGGCCGGCGGGACCTCCGTTGATATCTACGAGGAAAATAGGGGCACGATCCACTTTGACGGCGGAACCCTGGACACCGGAACGCTGGGCGCGGACGAAACGAGACTGACCGGCGCCGGGACGATCATCCTGCACGGCCTCATTGCCGACAGAAATCTCGTTTTCGAGACGCCCGACGATCTGACGACGCAGTCCTTCACCTACAACAGCCAGCCGGGACAGAATATCACGGTCCGTTTGAGCATCGACGGCCAGTCTTCCCTGGGCGCGGGCAACACGGGCATCGGGTCGCTCACCATCCGCAATGGCGTGAACGCCGCCTCGACCCTCGGCTACGTCGGTTACCATTCTGGTTCAAAAGGCGACGTGACCGTGGATGGAACGGGCTCCACGTGGACCACCAGCAAAGACCTCCACGTCGGTTGTGCCGGCAGCGGCACGCTCTCGATCACCAACGGCGGATTGGTGAGCGTGGCGAAGACTCTGACCATCGACGACTATGCCGACGGCAACAGTTACATCAACATGGCCAGCGGCGGAATGCTGGCCCTCAAGGGCAACGCGGATCATTCACTCGGCGCCTTCCTGAACCTCGTTTCGGGCACGGACGCCATCCGCTATTGGGACGACGCCGTCATGGATTGGGCCCTCCTCGCCGGCGCCACCGCCGGCGAGGATTACTCGCTCGGCTATCTGACCGAGGGCGACCTGGCGGGCTACACGGTGCTCACCGTGTGGACGCCCCAGCCCCCGCCCGGCGACGCCAACGGCGACGGCACGGTCAACGCCGCGGACGCGGCGATTCTGGCGGCCAACTGGCTTGCGTCGTCGGGCGTCGGCTGGGGTCAGGGGGACTTCAACGACGATGGGGCCGTGGACGATCTGGATCTGGCCATCCTCGCCGCCAACTGGCAAGGCGGCGCCGGCTCGCCCGCGGTGCCCGAGCCGGGCACGATCGCGCTGGTCACGGCCGCGCTGTTGATCGTCGTCGCGGGACGCATGCGGCGGCGAGGGCGGTGAGCAGCAGGAGCGAGGCGGCGGGCTCGGGCACGGCGGCGGCGGCCCTGGCGCCCCAATTCGCCGAAAGGATCGCCAGGTCGAGGTCGTCGATCTGGCCGTCCTCGTTGAAATCGCCCTCGTCCCAGACGGCGCCGCTGGGCGTGAGCCAATGCGCGGCGAGGAGGGCGGCGTCCCGGGCGTCGACCCAGCCGTTGCGGTTGGCGTCGCCGGGCAGCGCCGCCGGGAGCGCGGCGAGGATCCAGTCGTACATCGCCGTCACGCGGACGCTCGCGGTGCCGTCGCCGTATTTGGCGTCGGCCCCGTCGTAGGACCACATGGCCGCGAGGACGCCGGCCAGATAGGTTTGGCCCGCCACGTCGACGAACAGCCCTCCGCCGCTGTCGCCCAAGGCCCCGCAGATTTCGAGTTCCAAGGGCGCGGTGTCGCCCATTCTGCTGGTGGTGCCGTCGGGATGGTCGAAATCGGTGAGCAGAAGAAGGTCGGGCCATCCAATCCAGCTTCCGTAGGCGTCGATCGCGTTTTGCCCGGCCCGTTTGACCCCCGTGGGCAGGATCTGGCCCGTCAAGCCGTCGCCCACGCGACCGAATCCCACGAGCGTGCCCACGCGGCCCAGTTCGCTGCCCAGCGCCGGCGGATACAACACGGCGGGCTCGACGTCGAGCACCGGTTGGGTGAGGCGGAAGAGGGCGGCGTCCTCGTATTCATACTTGACGGCGCTGCCGGCCGCCATCGAGTACGTCGCCCCGTTGACCTCGAACGAGGCGGACGAGCCCATCAGGTGCTTCGCGGTGAGAACCCAGTCGGGCGCGATGAGCGTGCCGCTGCCGGTCTCGCTTCCATGGACTTTGCCGACGCAGGCGTACCGCGGCGACTCGGTCAGGGCGCGGTAGTCGAACACGCTTTCGTCCGACACGTCGAAATCACGGTCGTGCCGGATCGTTCCCGCCGCGACGGGCCGCGCAAAAGCGGCGCAGAGCACCACCGATGTCGCCAAGACCACCGCCGCAACGAACCGCCGGTCCATGGTGCGTTTCCCAGGCGAAAAGCCGACCCGCGCGGAACTGCCGATCAAGAGAAGCCGCCGACCCCAAAGCGAGACGTATAGTATAGGAAAACCCGGGCACCAAGGCCAGGGGCGTACCCCTTGCGACGGGGGGCGAACGTTGCTCCAATACCTCCGGGGATCCGGCTTGTGCCAACGAGATCCTTCGCTGCGCTCAGGATGACGGGCTGCAACCGCCAAGTGGTTAACGGAGAGTAACGACAAGGGAATCGGCGGATGGCGGATGACTTGGTCGTGAGATTGGTGGGGAGCCTGCTGGTGGTCCTGGCGGCGGGGCTTGCCGCGGGGGCGGTCTGCCGTCGGCTGGGGGTGTCGATGCTGGTGGGGTACCTCCTGGTGGGTACCGTGCTCAGCGCGGCCGTGCCCGGCTGGCCCGGCGAAAACGCCCACGAAATGGAATACCTCGCCCAGGCGGGCGTGCTCCTGCTGTTGTTTTCGATCGGGATCGAGTTCTCCCTGGCCGAGTTGCGGCGGCTCCTGCGGCCGATGCTGGTCGGGGGCGCGGCGCAGATGCTGCTGGTGGCCGGGCCGGTCGCCGGCGTCCTGCTCCTTCGCGGACACGGCTGGCAATCGGCCGTGCTGTTGGGCGCGGCCCTCGGGTTCAGCTCGACCGTGTTGGTGTTCAAGGCCCTGGAGGAATGGGGCCAAACCGCCTCGTCGCACGGCCGCCGGGCCGTCGCGATCCTCCTGTTTCAAGACGCCGCCGTCGTTCCGCTGCTCCTCGTGATACCCCTTCTAACTGGCCAGGGCGAGGCCGCGATCAGCCTGGCGGTTGCCGAGTTGGGGCTCACGAGCTTGCTGTTCCTGGTCGCCGTCCCCGTGGCGCGAAGGCTGATCATCCGTTGGGTCGCTCCCTGGCTCGCCCGGCTGCGGAGCGTCGAGCTGGTCGTGCTCTTCGCGCTGGTGGTTCTGTCGGGCAGCGCTTTGGCGAGTTATGGGCTTGGGTTGCCGCCCATGGTCGGCGCGCTGGCCGCCGGACTGGCGCTCAACGGCAACCGTCTCACCCGCCAGATCGACGCCGTGCTGCTTGCCTTCCGCGAGACCTTCGCGGCCGTCTTCTTCGTCAGCCTGGGCACGCTAATCCGTTTCGACGCGCTGGCCGCCATGCCCTGGATGTGTCTTGGTGCGTTGGCCGGCGTGTTGGCGCTCAAGACGACGTCGGCCGCCGCCGCGATGCGCCTGGCAAAGCTGCCCTGGAAAGGCGCCTGGGGCATGGGCCTGGGGCTGGCGCAAATCGGCGAGTTCTCGTTCGTCCTCTTGGTGGTCGGGGCGCAGGCGGGTCTCATCACTCCCGCGGTGTACAACCTCGTCCTGTTCGTGGCCGTCGCCACGCTCGTGCTCACGCCGCAGTTGCTCAAGTATGGCCTGCGCCTGGCCGAGACGGGATCGCCCGTCGGACACGAAATCACGATCCTTGCCCCCGCGCGAAACGACGACATCCCGCAAGCGGTGGTGATCGGCATCGGGCCGATCGGCGCGAGGGCGGCATCGCAACTCGAGACCAAGGGCTACGACGTCTGCCTGGTGGATCTCAGCCCGGTCAATCTGCACCCTTTCGCCCAACAGGGGTTCCGCACGGTCGTGGGGAACGCGTCGGAGACGCCGATTCTCCGCCGGGCGGGCGCCGACCACTGCGCGCTGGCGGTCGTCACCGTGCCCGACGACCGCGCCGCCCGACGCATCGTCGCCGCCATCCGCCGCGCGAATCGCGCGGCCACGATCCTGGTGCGGTGCCGCTTTCAGGCCAGCGTCGCCCGCCTCCGCGCGGCCGGCGCCACGGACATCTTCAGCGAAGAAACCGAAGTCGCCGCCCGCGTCGCCGCCTGGGTCGACCGGCAGGGATAAGGCGCTGAGTGCCACTGGCCTTGGATGCGCCGAGTGCCACTGGCCTTGGATGCGCCGAGTGCCACTGGCTCCGCCAGTGCCGGAGGCGCGTCTTGGACGCCATGCCCACGCTTGCCGTGGGCATGTCTTCTCCCGAGAAACTCCATGCACGGCCACGCAAGCGGGGCCATGGCGCCCGCTTCGACATGGCGAGACACGTTCTTAGAGGCTATCCGAGAATCCGCGACCGGACCGCGCGTCATCCTGAGCGCGGCGAAGGATCTCGTTGGCGTCAAGGGAGTTCATGTGCTTCGCTTCGCCCGGCATGACGACGTTGCCCGGGTTCTCGGATAGGCTCTTAATCCCCCGGCCGCGCGTGCGGCGGCGCGGCTTTCTCGGCGCCGACGCCCAGGGCGATACCGGGCAGAAGCGACTCGGCCGTGGCCGGCGCGAGGTTGAAGATCGTGAATCCACCCGCGCCCAGGCTTCGGGCCAGGTGGATCTGTCCGACAACCCGATCGACCGGCAGCGCCGAGTGGGACGACGTGGCCCCGATGCCCGGGTAAAGCGGCACGCGCCCTTCAACCAGCCGAAGCTGGTTGCGCGCCAGGGTGGCAAACGCGCTGTCGCTGTTGGTATAGTCCATCGGGCAGAGGAAATCGACGTGGCCGGACTTGGCCCAATCGACCCAATCCTGGCCGATCGACCGCCGACACGATGGATACGAACCGAACACGGCGGCGGAGATCCGGATGCCCGGACGGATCTTTTTGGCCTCGTCATGTACGGCCGCGACGAGCCGGGTGATTTGCCGGCACCGCCAATCCCGGTATTCGTCCGCCCGCGCGCCCGAGTGACACTCGCGGGGCCAATCTCGCGCCTTCCGGCCCGAATCGGCCTCGAACCGCGCGCGGCATCCGTCGCAATAGCAATGCTCGGCGTTGGGATAGCGGATGTAGTCGAAGTGCAAGCCGTCCACCTCGTACTTCCGCGCGACCTCGAGCATCGTGTCGCGCTCGAGCTTGAAGTTCTCCGGGTGCGAAGGGCAAAGCCAGTCAAGCGGCCGGCCGTCGACCGACACCTGCGTGCGCCCCTCGCGGCGAAGCGACGCGACGAACTCCCTCGGTGCCCCCGAGAGATAATGGTTCACCTTCCACACGTGCACTTCGATGCCGTGCTTGCGCGCGGCGGCCACGCATTGGGCAATCTGATCGCCGTGTTTCTCGAAGGTCTGGCTGCGGGGAAGCAGATCGCTGGGGTAGTGGGCGACGCCCGCCCAGAGCATGTTGGGAAAGATCATGTTGAAGCCGGCCTCGGACAGCTCCCGCGCCGTGCGATCCCAATCGCCCGGGTACGCGCCCGTGCCCGAGTGGTTCCACCACGCGCGGGCCTCCCGTTTCGGGCTGGGCTGCGCGCGGAGATACGCCTCGACCCATTCGCCGCGAGCCCGTTCGGCAAGCCGCTGGGCTTCCACGGCGCGACCGGCGTCCAGCGCGGATCGCGCCTGGGTCAGCGTCTGTTTGGCCCGGTCGGCCAGGGCCGTGGCCTTGGGTTTGCCCTGGGCGCGGATGAACTCCAATGCCTCGGCCGCGCCGGGGCAGTGACCGACACGGCCCGCCGCGTCCAGCCGGTATCGCGCCATCTCGACTCCGATCGACGGCGCAAGCCGCGCAAGCGCCGCGCCCAGAAGCCGCGTCTTGCCCTCGGGGTCGTCCTCCAGCAAGACGTGGCCCAGAAACGCGCCGCGCCGGCTCACGAGCATGGCCGGCTTGCCGGTCGGGTTGCCCTGGTCGTCGAACCAATGGCCAATCGCGCGGGCGTCGTGTCCGGTCGGCTCGGCCGTGACGACGTTCCACGACGCCTGGCGGACCGATTTCGGAAAGCCCTCCAGATCGGCCGCGTCGAAGCGGATCTCGGCAAACTCGCCGGGACGATCCTGCTTGAACCACTTGGGCGAACCGAAGCCCAGCGCCGCGCCGAGCTTCGGCGGAAGCTGATAGCAGACGAACACCTTGACGCCCTGGTCCGCCGCGCGGGCCAGCGCCGCGTCCGCCTCGGCCGACAAGCCGGGGTTGTGCGGCAGGATGACCACGCATCGGCCGGCCAGCGCGCCGCGGGCGAGGTCCGACTCGCGAACCGTGTCGGCGGCCAGCCCCAGCCGCTCGAGCGTGGCAATTATCCGCTCACGGTACCGCGCCGCATCGGCGGCTTCGTCTCCGGGCGCGTCGGGCGCGACCACGGCGATCGCCCGCCGCGGCGCCGAGAGCCGGGCGATCCGCAGCGTGGCGTTGACCGCTTCGCCCTGCCAGGCGGAAATGCGGATCTGCTCGATCCGATCCCAGCCGCCGGGCCGGCCTTCCGTGCGAAACGCCGCCTTGGGAAAGCGGACTTCCTTCAGCCCCAAGCCGTCGAGCGTGCCCGCCGCGGCGTACCACCCCGGGCCGCTGCGGAAATAGAGCGTCAGGTCGCCCGCGGCCGACGGCGCGTCGGCGCCCGCCAGAAGGACGAACTCGCCGGGGATGGTCAGGTCGAGCTTCACGTCGCGGTCGATGTACACGCGTTCGAGATCCGGCCTGCGGGCAAACGGGGCCTCGAGGCGCAGCTCGCGCCGGCCGTCGACCGTGGCCATCTTGATCGCGACGTCGGCGTCGCAGGCCCGCCAGGCAGCCCGAGCCGCGTCGTCCGTCGGGTAATCGAAGGCGTCGATCGTCTCCTCCGCGCCGACGGCGCTTAAGCACAACAGCCCGGCGAGAAAGCAAGCGTTCATGGCAATTCTCCAAAGGCGGGATAGGGAGAGAGAGGAAGCGGAATGTGTGCCACTGGCTTTGCCAGTGTGGCGGCGCCGACAAGGCGGCACGGGCAGGGCCAGTGGCACACGCGCGTCTCTTTTCGTTGTGTCTTACAGCGGTCCGATAGCGGCGACAAGTCGCCGCACTCCAAAGGGCGGTGGCGCGCCCTCACCCCCGCGTCACAATCGCGGTCAGGCAGGCGAAGACGTAGACGGCGAGCATCCCCCAGCACACCCTCCGGGCGGTGGTCTGTTCGGGCTCCAAGTTCACCAGGACCACGGTCGCGAAGAACGCGCCGACGCCAGCCAGACCCGCCGCCACGGGCCAGTTCCACCGGAACGTCACGGCGACGCTGAGCATCACGGCCAGGCCCGTCATGACGATCAACAGGTCGGCCAGCGTGAACTGCATCCACGCCCGCGGCGACGGCGGCGGCGCGGCGGGCTCGTCCTCCCACACCACCTGGGGAATCACCGGCGGCAACGACGATCGTGGCGTCGTCTTCGGCTCCGGCGCGGCCACGCCGTACATCTCGACCGGCTCGGCCGCTTCGGGGAATTCACGATTGGGTCCGTCGTCGTGCGTTACCATGAATGTATTCTGCCCCGCGCCGGGGGGCGAAGTCAATGGTCGCCCCGTGCGCCGCGCTTCCGCTTCCGCTCAACCAACGCCGCGAGCCGATCCACAACCTGGTCGATCGACAGGCCGTCGGTGTTCACTTCGACGGCGTCGGAGGCTTTAGCCAGAGGGCCCACCGGCCGAGCGGCGTCGCGATCGTCGCGGCCGGTTTGCGCGGCCAACACGTCGGCCAGCGTGGCCGACTCGCCTTGCGCGCGGAGGTCCGCCAAGCGCCGCCTCGCCCGCTCCTCGGGTCCCGCGGTCAGATAGATCTTGCACGCCGCGTCGGGAAAGGCGACCGTACCCTGGTCGCGGCCCTCGGTCACCACGTCGCGCCCCGCGGCCCAGCGGCGCTGCAACGCCACGAGGCGCGCGCGGATCGCGGGATGGTCGGCCGCGTGCCGCGTGACGGCGGTGACCTCTTGCGAGCGGATCGCCTGGCTGACGTCCTCGCCGTCCAACAGGATCCGTCCCTCGTCCCGTTCGATCGACAAGTCCTTGGCCAGCGCGGCCAGATCGTCCGGCCGATCCCAGTCGATCCCGCGCCGCAGGCCCGCCAACGCCACCGCCCGGTACATCGCGCCCGTGTCGAGAAACGCGAAACCCAGTCTCTCGGCCAGTGCCCGAGCGACCGTGCTCTTGCCGGCGCCGGCCGGGCCGTCGATCGTGACGATCATGTTGCGTTCTCCCATCGGGCCTCGACGGCCAGCCATTGCCGCGGACGGACCTCCAACGCAATTCGATCGCCCTCGAAGGGCAACTCGCCCAGCGGCTTGCCCGCCAGGTCGGTCCACCGGGCTTGGACAATCGGCCGAAACGCCCGAAGGCCGACCGGCGCGTGCAGCCCCTGGGTTTCCAGGAGCCGCGCGCGGAAACCCACGACGCGCGGGCCTTCCGCGATCGGCGCCCAATGCGTGACCACCACGTGGCGGACGTCGAGATGGAAGAGCCACCCGGTCGGAACCGTCGGCGGCACGGCCGACTGCCGCAGGACCGTCCGGGGCGACATAAACGCCAGCGCCGCGGCCGTCGGATGCGCCAGATCGATGCCCACGCCCAGCCGGAATCGCCGCGCGGTCTCGCCGTGGACGATCAGGATCGAATCGAGCTTGCGCGAGCCCACCCGTCGATGATAGGGCAATCCGCCGGTCAAGAGAGTCGTTCGGGTCGCCTTCGAGCGGATCTCGACGAAGTGCGGGGCTTCGAGCTGCACGGCCTCGGTGGGCCACCCACCCAGGTTCACGCTCCGCGCGAGCTCCGCTAGCTCGTCGCCCCAGGCGAACCGCGCGGCGTAGTACGATTGCCAGGGCGCCGGCTCGGGCAATTGCTCGGGTTCGAGCTCGACGTCGATTTCCAATACGCGGCTCGCCCGGCGGACGCGCAGCGTCTGCGCGAACCGCGCCAGACGCGCGCCGTGGCGATCCACCAACCGCCCGCGGACGTCGATTTGGCCCACGCAAGGCCCGGCCGAAGCCACGACGATCGACTCGGCCGCCATGACCGAGTAGTCCTTCTCCTCGTCGCTCTCGGCGGCAACGTCGCCATCGCGCGGGCGCGGCCGCGGCGCGCGCAGGGCAAGCTGCACGCCCAGCCGATTCCCGCGGCTGTGGTAGTCGTTTATCCCCCGAACCGCGCCTGTGATTGGATCGACCGTTATCTCGAAGAACTCATTGCGCAGGACGTTGCCCTCGGCCATCGGCGGCTCGGGCTTGGCCTTGCGCTGCCAGAAGAACCGTTTCTTCGTCGCGGCAAGCGGCACGTCGGCGGCCGAAGGATGCGCGCCCGCCCAGGCGAATCCCATCGCCGGCACGTCGCGGGGCGTCGTCGGCGCAAACGCCGAGCCGTCGGGCGCGTCGTCCGGCTCGGGCGTCTCGCGCCGCGAGAAACTCCACGGATTGAGCAACAGCCAGCCCGGCTCCGCCTCGCTCGATTGCCGCGGGATGGCGTCGCCCACGGCCACCGCGGCCGCGTCGAGCGCTTCGGAGACGCGGGCGTCTAGCGCATTCGACTCCGGCTCCCTTGGGTCGGTTGCCCAATCCTCGATTTCCTCCTCCAAGGCGTCCACGCGAGAGCTTGCCGTCGGGTCGATCTGGCCGGTCATCATCTGCCGAAGCACAACCAGTCCCCCGAGCGCGTCGAGCGCCACGCGGCGGTTGTGGTAGCGGACCCAGCGGGAAATCGGATCGGGACGGCCGGCCGCCGCGTCGTCCACGAGACACGTCGAACGGTACGCGTCGGCCCCGTGCCGAACGACCTGGCCGGCGCCCTCCGTCCGGTCGAAGTAGTCGTCGATCCCGACGAGCCGGCCCAAGGCCGGCGCGTAGCGGCTCATCCGCTTCAGGTCGTCGTGCCACGGGCAGGCGCGGCCGGGCCAATGCGCCAATACGGCCGTCGCCGCGTTGTCGAGGTTCATCGCGTCGCCAAGCCGTTCCGACAGCTTGAAATAGGCCGAGACGTCCGCCGCGTCCAACGGCGAGCGAGCCAGGGCTTCGACCGCGGCGCCGTCCGGCGCTTCCCAGCGAATGCGGCTCTGACTGCTGGTCGGCACGCGCCCGCCGTCCAACGCCAGATGGATCGCCCGGTGGATGCCCAGGCCCGAGAGAATGCTCGGCAACGTGGGACACAACGCCAGCCGCCGCGATCCGAAAACGCTTGGCCGCGCGCCAAGATGCGCGTCGTACGCTGCCAGACCCCGGCCGAGCTCGGCCAGGATCGATTCGGGCGACAAGAGCCCCAACACGCGCTCGCGGTACGGCCCGCCCACGAGCCTCGCGCGGCCTTCTTCGACGGCCTCGCGCAGCCGCGCGAGCGTGTCGGGCTCGTCTCGGGCCAACCGGGCAACGGCTTCGCCCGTAAGCAGGAGGTTTCCCGACCGCGCCCCCGCCAACTCCCGCCGAAGCGGCTCGCCCAACGTGGTGGGCGCGGTGAGCGTCAGGTCCAACAGGTGGGTCTCGACCGGGTAGAAACACTCGCGCCCCTCGGCCAAAAGGTCGAACCCCCGTTGGAGGTTTTCCTGGACGTTCGCGTCCTGCCCGCGGAGAATCGCCTCGGCGGCCTTGACCACGACGTCCTCAAACAGGCCCTCGTCCAGACCGCTCATGTACTTCACCCGGCGGGTAAGCAGCTCGACCTGAAGATAGCACCATCCCAGGGCCAAAAGGTCGGCCACCTGGTCGGGATCGGCGGCGTCGTGCGGTGGGAAGCCGGGCTCGACATCGACCAGATCCACCAGGGCCGCCACCGCCGCCGGCCGATCGCCGGACGCCGACACCACGATCGCCCCGGCCGACTCGGCCATGGCGACCCAGCCCTTGGGCACAACCGCGTCGCAGGCGGCGGGCATAACCACCAGCGCGCCGTCGAGATCTTCGCCATCCGGGGGATGGTGCGCGCTCACCCAACGGGGCGACTTCCGGGCGGAAACCACCACTGCCGGGTGGAACGGCGCCGACCAGCCCGACAGGATCGACGCGGCATGGTCCGCCGGGTGCTCCAGCGACAGATCCTCGATGACGTGGCAGGGTAACAAGACGATGACGTCGCGGAGCTTCATGGCTTGACCGGGGACGCGCTCAACATCGCCACGGCCATCCCGACCGAGGACACTTGGCAACGCTTCCTGGCGATGGGATCACGAAAACACGAAGGGACGAAAACACGAAGGGCACGACGCGGGCAGACGTCGTAACTCATTGTGATATTTTGCCTTGCGATTGCCACTGCGGCGGTGTTCGAAGGTGGTCCCCCGCAGTCATCTTCAGAAGGAACGAAACGCCTCCTGGTGGAGTCCAAGAGGTTGGGCCGAACTCCACGGCGTTTTACGATAGCGGCCGGGGGCCTCGGCGTCGAGTGCGGGGCGGCATCCGGGCAGTCGGTCGCGGCCTTGTTGACCGATGCGTCGGAATTGGGCATAAGACGTTGAAGAAAAGGTGGTTATGACAACCCCGCTACACCCATTAAGGTGTCCCCTCCACGGGATGCCGCGCCGGCGAATTGGTTGACACCCGGCCGGCTGCCTCGGTAATATAAAGTGTGAAGAGGCTTGCGTCTTCGACACTTTCTTTTCTTGAATTTGTCCTTGCGGTCGGTCACAATCGGGCTGGGGTTTGCCGCCGCGGCCTCGCGGCCTTGTCCCGCAACACTCCGCCCGGTTGAGGAACAGAGATTCGAGGATCGCGCCATGGCCAAGAGTGACGCCGTGTGGGGGATCGATATTGGCCAGTGCTCGCTCAAGGCGCTGCGTTGCCACCCGGGCGATCGGCCCGACCAGATCACGGCCGACGCCTTCGACTTCATCGCCTACCCCAAGATCCTCAGCCAGCCCGGCGCCGACGCGGGCGAGCTGATCCGCGACGCCCTCGCCCAGTTTCTCTCGCGGAACACGGTCCGGGGCGATCGGGTCGCCATCAGCGTGCCGGGCCAAAACGGCCTCGCGCGGTTTATCAAGCTGCCGCCGGTCGAGGCGAAGAAAATCCCCGACATCGTCCGCTACGAGGCCCGTCAGCAGATCCCCTTCGATCTGGCCGACGTCATCTGGGACTACCAGCGGATGGGCGGCGGCGCCGAGGAGGAAGGCTTCGCCCTGGAGACGGAAATCGGCCTGTTCGCGATGAAGCGCGACCAGGTGCATCGGGCGCTGGAGCCGCTGATCAAGGCCGGCATCGAAGTCGACGTTATCCAGTTGACGCCTTTGGCGCTATACAACTTTCTCCTGTTCGACCAACTGACCGAGCGGCCCAGTGCGGACCAATACGATCCCGACGCCCCTCCGGCGTCGACGGTGATCCTCTCACTGGGCACCGACGCGACGGATCTCGTCGTGACCAACGGCTTCCGCGTCTGGCAGCGGAGCATTCCACTAGGCGGCAACCACTTCACGCGAGCGCTGACGAAGGAGCTGAAGCTCACCTTCGCCAAGGCCGAGCATTTGAAGTGCAACGCGGCGTCCGCCCAGGATCCGAAGGTGTTGTTCCAGGCGATGCGGCCGGTCTTCAACGATCTGTTGACCGAGATCCAGCGTTCGATCGGATATTTCCAGAGCATCGACCGGCACGCGTCGATCGAGAAGATCGTCGCGCTGGGCAATGCGATGAAGATGCCGGGCCTGCGGCGCTACCTGTCGCAGAGCCTGGGCATCGACGTGGTCCGGGTCGAGCGGTTCCGCGGCCTCGTCGGGTCCGAGGTGCTCGACGCGCCCGCCTTCAAGGACAATCTGCTCTGCTACGGCGTCTGCTACGGCCTGGCGGTGCAAGGGCTCGGCGTCGGACGCGGCACGCTCTCGACGAACCTTCTGCCGCGCGAAATCCTCAAGGACCGCTTCATCCGGAGCAAGAAGCCCTGGGCCGTGGCGGCCGCGGCGCTGTTGCTGTTGGGATGCACGATCGGCTACGCGAGCCTGTCCATGGCGTTGGGAACCGTGGAAAACGAGGAATTCAAGCCGGCGGAAAGCCAGGTCACCACCGTCGTGTCGATGGCCAGGGATCTGGACTCCAAGAAGACGGACATCGAAAACGAAATCAAAAAGGCCCAAGAGATCGGCGACCACCTGGTGGGCAACGTGGATAACCGCGTGTTGTGGCTCGAACTGCTCCGGGCGATCAACCAGTGTCTGCCCCGCTACGAAACGCCCGAGGAGCGCCCCAAGGAGTACGACAAGCGCAAGGAGCTTCACATCGCCAGCTTCACGGCCGACCAGGTGCCCGATCTATCCACCTGGTTCAACAGCCCGTTGATCCAGCATTGGTACCGCCCGAGCGAGAAGGCGGCGGCCGCCGCCGCCGATCCCGCCGCGCCGGCCGATCCCGCCGCCCCCCTCCCCGCCGCGACGTCGCCCATTGCGACCGACCCCAGCATGATGAACTCGGAAGTGCCCGCCGGGCCCGCCGGACCGTCGGGCGAGGGCTGGGTAGTCACGCTCCAGGGATTCACCTACTACACCGAGGAAGGCGGGGCGGATTTCGTCCGCAACACGCTCCTGAAGAGCCTCGAGGACGAGCAGATCGTCCTGCCGGTGGCTGATCCCAAGCCGGGGCCCGATGGACAGACGATAACCGAGGAGCTGGTCTCGCTGAAGGATCTGGGGATCAGCCATCCCGTGTTGATTAATCCGCTCAAGGAAGAGATCGTGCCGATACTGGATCCCGGCGCCGCGCCCGACGCGGCGCAGCCGGGCACGGGTCCCGCCGCGGCGGGACCCGGCGCGGGTGGGCTGGCGGGCGGCGCGGCTCTTGGTGGAGACGGCGGCATGGGAATCCCGGGCGCCGCGGCGGGGACGCGAGGCAGGACCATCATGCTAAAGCGATTCGACTTCCTCGTGCGGTTTGCCTGGAAGCCCACCCCGCCCGCCGAACGGCTCAAGAAGAAAACCGAGGGCGACGCGGCCGGAGCGGAGGGCGCCGAGCCCGACGCCGGAGCGTTTTAGCCTTTCCTCGTGCAGGAACTAGAGCGATGGACAAAGTCAAAACAGTCCTGGACGTCCTCAAGAAGCACCATTTCTGGGCGCTGGTGTGCCTGGCGACCGCGCTGGGGCTTTTCATCTACGTGGCGGCCGCGGCGGACCTGAAAAATCGCTACCAGACAAAGGCAAAGAAGCTCAACGACACGCTGGCCGAGGTGAATCGCATTTCGCCGGTCGAGCATCCCAACGACAAGAGCAACCAGCGGTGGGAGACCGCCCGCGACGCGCAGCGCCAAAAGGTCTTCGCCGGCTGGAAGATGCTCTTCGAGAAACAGGCGAAGGACAACCCTTGGCCCAAGCTCCTCAGCAAGCGATTTCACTTGATGATCGGGACGTTCAAGTCGGGCCAAAAGATGCCCGACTGGGCTCTTAACGAGTATCAGAACGAGATCCAGAAGTATTTGCCCAAGCTTTTCGACGTGGTGGACTACCGTCATGCGGTGCCCGTCGATCCCAAGGACGCCGCGGGCGCGCCCACCGAGGCAGCGCCCGGACCGGCTGGCGGCTTGATGGGGGGGGCTGCCGGGGCGATGGGCGACCTGGGCGCGGGCCCGGCCGGAGCCAACCAGCCCATGAAGATGGTCGGCATCGTGGACGTCGAACCAACCGAATACCAGCGGATCCTCGGGGAGCTCAACTTCGTCCAGCAACCCACCACGAATCAGGTCCTCATGGCCCAGGAGGACCTTTGGGTGTATGAGGCCCTGCTGAACATCATCAAGAAGGCCAACGCCGGGGCGACGACGCAAACGACCGCCGCCGTGAAGCAGATCAAGAAGTTGGAGATCGGCCGCGCGGCGGCCGCGGGCATTGTCTCCAGCCGCGCTTCCGGCTCCGTGCCCGGCGTGGGCGGCGCGGGCGGAGGCATGGGAGGCGAGGGCGGCATGGGCGCCGGCGGCGGCATGCCAGGCGGCGGCATGCCAGGCGGCGGCCCAACCATTGGCGGCATGGACGGCCCGGCCAGCATGGGCGCCGGCGGGATGGGCATCGGCGGCATGGGCCCGGGCGGTGGCATGGGCATGGGTGGCATGGGCATGGGTGGCATGGGCATGGGTGGCATGGGCATGGGTGGCATGGGCATGGGTGGCATGGGCATGGAAGGCGGCGGAGGCACGCCCGTTTCGCCCGATGAACTGCTCAAGCAATACCGCTACGTGAACGAACAGCTCAAGCCGCTAGGCGCGTCCGAAGCGGCCCCCTTCGCCGAATTCAACATGATGCCCGTCCGGCTCGTCCTCACGATCGACGGCCGCAAGATCCCCGAGTTGCTCGTGGAGTGCGCGAACTCGACCATGCCCGTCGAAGTCAAAATGCTCCGCGTTATCTCGTGCGCGGACAACGCCAAGGCCGGCATGGGCATGGGTGGCATGGGCATGGGCATGCCCGGCATGGGTATGGGTGGGCCTGGCATGGGCATGGGTGGGCCTGGCATGGGCATGGGCGG
>JAFGDS010000044.1 GCA_016931995.1 Pirellulales bacterium | reverse complement strand
GCGAAAATCGGGACAGTCCCCGGCGCGTGAATCGGGACAGTCGCCGGCGGCATTGCCAGAGGATCAGGGCGTCCAGGGCGGCCAGGAGGCCGGCATGGTAGGCCATTTGCGGATCGCCGCCGAGGGTGGTCATGGCCAGGACGACGCCCAAGAGCAACGCCGCGGCAAGGCCGCGGCGGCGGAGCATGTGGTCGGCCGCCCAGAGGGCCGCGGGCAGCCAAGCCGCGCCAACCAGGTAGATGACGTTCGTGTATTGAAAGAGCACGCTGCCCGAGAAGGCGTAAGAAACCGCGCACGCGCCGGCCGCCTCGACGCTGGCGTGGAAGTGCCGCGCGAGCCGATACGCCCCGAAGGCCGCCAGAAGCAGGTGGCCGGCGACGTAGAGGTTCATCGCCCTGGCGTGGTCGATGGGCAGGAAAAAGACGAGCTTGCCGGGGTAGAAAACGCTCGCGGCGGGGTCGGCGGCCAGCGGCGCTCCGGCGTTTTCGTGGGGATTCCACTCGGGCAGGCGGCCCGCGCGCCATTGGTCCTGGATGTACTCGAACAGGGGGTAGTAGAAATGGGCGGCGTCGCGCACGGCCAGCGCGCGGTCCGCCGCCAGCCCGGCAAACATCCAGGCGAACAGACCCCCGACCAGGGCCACCACGATCCAGCGGCTGTGTTTCACTTGGGCAACGTTGACGCCTTGGAGGGAACCTGTAGAATTAGGGGCTTCGTAACGCTTCCCCGAATGAGCACCGTCATTCCGAGCGCGGCGAAGAACCTCCATTGTCATCGGATACGAGATCCTTCGCTTCGCTCAGGATGACGAACGGGCCACTTCATCGGGTTACACCGGGGACCATGGCTGCCTTGCCCGGCAGTGCGGTCATCCTCCTAATGATGCTAGACCAATCGGCCACCCACGGCAATGCGGTCCGCAGGCGGCGCTCTCCAAACGATCGCGGTTCCTGACACCCTATTACCCCACCATGCGAAACCAACAAGCGACGAAGCTTTTGTTTGAACTGTCCAAGCCGGGTTGCCTGGGCGCGCGGCTGCCCGCGTGCGACGTGCCGGTTGGGTCGATCGAGACGCTGCTGCCCGCCGAGGCCCTGGCCGCCGCGCCGCCGCCGCTGCCCGAGCTGTCCGAGCCGGACCTCGTCCGCCATTTCGTGAATCTGTCGACGCTGAACATGTCGGTCGATACGCATTTCTATCCGCTGGGCTCGTGCACGATGAAGTACAACCCCAAGCGGAACGAGCGGATCGCCTCGCGGCCCGAGTGGGCCGACGTGCACCCCTACCAGCCGGAGGAAACGGTCCAGGGCATGCTCCAGCTTCTGTTCGAGGCGCAGGAGATGCTCGCCGAGATCGCCGGCCTGCCGGGCGTGTCGCTTCAACCGGCCGCCGGGGCGCACGGCGAGTTGACGGCCCTCTTGACCGCCGCGGCGTATTTCCGCGACACGCGCCAGGACCGCCGCACCGTGCTCGTTCCCGATCAGGCCCACGGCACCAACCCGGCCAGCGCCACGGCCGCGGGCTTCCAGGCGGTCGAGGTGAAGAGCAACGCGCAAGGGTTCGTCGATCTGGACGATCTGGGCGCGAAGCTCGACGAGCGGACCGCCGTCTTCATGATTACCAATCCGAATACGCTGGGCCTTTTCGACGGGCAGATCGGCCGGATCGCCCAGATGGTGCACGAGGTGGGCGGGCTGGTCTACCTGGACGGGGCGAACATGAACGCGATTCTAGGCATCGCCCGGCCCGGCGATTTCGGCGCGGACATGATGCACTTCAACCCACACAAAACGTTTAGCGGCCCGCACGGCGGCGGCGGACCCGGCGCGGGGCCCATCGCCGTCGGCCAGAAGCTGATTCCCTATCTGCCATCGCCGGTGGTCGTTCGCCAGGGCGACGCGTATCGGCTCGACTACGACCGCCCCAAGTCGATCGGCCGCGTGCGGAGCTTCGTGGGCAACGTCGGCGTCGTCGTGCGGATGTACTGCTACATCCTGACGCACGGGCCGGACGGGCTGCGCCGCGTGGCCGAAAACGCCGTGCTCAACGCGAACTACCTGCTCGCCCGCGTGAAACACTTCCTGGCCGTGCCGCAGGGCGACCGGTGCATGCACGAGTTCGTCGCCACGGCCTCGCGGCTGAAGGCCGAGCACGGCGTGATCGCGATGGACGTGGCCAAGCGGCTTTTGGACTACGGCTTCCACGCCCCGACGGTCTATTTCCCGTTGATCGTCCGCGAAGCGATGATGATCGAGCCGACCGAGACGGAGTCGAAAGCCACGCTCGACGCCTTCGCCGAGGCCCTGTTCCGCATTACCGAGGAGCCGCACGATCTGTTGCACGACGCGCCGCACACGACGCTGATTAGCCGTCCCGACGAAGTCCTCGCCGCCCGCAAGCCCGTCCTGGCGTGGAGGAAATCGGCCGAGGCGTAATCGCGCGGGGGCGCTTATGGCGCCGGATGACGGCGCGTCGGAGACGGTTTAACGGTTCGCCGGCGCGGTCCCAACGGATCGGCCCCTACCGCGGGACGATCAGCCTTTCGGCGTCCGGGCGAGGGCGGTTGTTCTTGGCGTCCCAGTAGGGCGACATCTGCCGCAGATCGGCCACCACGCGGGGAAACGCGTCGAGAATGCGATCGACGTCCGCCTCCGTGTTGTACCGGCTCAGGCTGAAGCGGATCGAGCCGTGCACGGCCGTGAAGGGCACGTTCATGGCCAACAGCACGTGCGACGGCTCGAGCGAGCCGGACGTGCAGGCCGACCCGCTGGACGCGCAGATACCCTGCTCGCCAAGCCCAAAGAGCATTCCCTCGCCTTCGATCCAGTGGCACGACAGATTGAGCGTGTTGGGCAGGCGCGGCGCGCCCTGCCCGTTGATCTCGACGTGGGGAATCGCCGCCACGAGGCCGGCTTCGAGCCGGTCGCGGAGCCGGGCGACGCGGGCGGTTTCCGCGTCGTGGTTTTCCGCGGCCAGACGGACCGCGCGGGCCAGGGCGACGATGTACGGCACGTTTTCCGTTCCCGCCCGGCGACCGCCCTCCTGATGCCCCCCGATGAGAAACGGCCGGCAGGGCATGCCGCGGCGAATGAACAACGCCCCAACGCCCTTGGGCGCGTGCAGCTTGTGGCCGGAGAACGACAAGAGATCGACGTGGCGGTGTTCGCCCGCCAGGTCGATCGGGATCTTGCCCATCGACTGCGTCGCGTCCGTGTGGAAGACGATGGCCGGATCGGTTTCCTTGGCCAGCCTGGCGAGCTGCCCGATCGGGAAGATCACGCCCGTCTCGTTGTTGGCGTGCATGATGGAGACCAAGAGCGTGTCGGGCCGGATCGCCCGGATGAACTCGCCCGGGTCCAGATTGCCGTGCCGATCCACGGGCAAAAACGTGACGTCGCAGCCGCCGCGCGCCAGGTCCTTGCATACCTCGAGCACCGCCGGATGCTCGACGGCCGTGGTGACGACGTGCCGCCGGGCCGGATTGGCCCTGACCGCGCCGAAAATCGCCGTGTTGTTGCTCTCCGTCGCGCACGACGTGAAGAGAATCTCCGTCGGGTCGACGCCGCCCAAATGCGCGGCGATCGCGCGGCGCGACGCGTCCATGGCCGCCGCGGCCGCCCGGGCCGGCTCGTACATCGAACTGGCGTTGAAGTAGATCCCGCGGAAGTACGGCTCCATCGCCTCGACCACTTCCGGCGCGACCTGGGTCGTCGCGTTGTTGTCGACGTAAACGACGTTCACGGGCAATCCCTCACTTCGATTCTTCGTTTAGCAGACTGTCGATCCAATTGTCCAGCGTCTCGCCATCCACGACGCCGGTGGCCTTAAAACGAATCACTCCTTCGCGATCGAGAACGAAATAGGCGGGCGACGCTCGGACCTCCCACGCCACCGAAACAGGGCCTTGCTTTCCCTCCCACAAGCATCGCCAGGTGAGGTTTCTCCGCTTCATGAACTCCCGGTGAGAATCCTTGTTTGGGTCGCTGTTGACCTCGATAAACGCGAAGGGCTTGCCCGCGAGTCTCTCCACGAGCGCCTGCTCGTGCGGGTACATCTCCCGGCAAGGACCACACCATTGGCCACAGAAGCTGAGAAGGACCACCTTTCCACGATAGTCCGTCAATTTGAACTTGACGCCGTCGAGATCCTCGCCGCTGGTGTCCGGAGCGACGTGGCCCATGCCCAGCGGACCGCGCAGATTGTTCAGTTCACGCTTCGCTTCATCGCCGACCGAGCCGCCGCGGCAGCGCGTCTGGGCGAACTCGCCGATGGCGCGCTCAAAAAGCCGCGCCGATTCCTTGGCCAATTCGCCGTTGCCGTCACGCTCCGCTTGACGTTTCATTCGAACCGCCAAATAGAAGCAGGCGGGACCGCGAAACACCTTTTCGGGGTTGCGTTCGAGAATGCGGCGGAGGAAAGGATCCACCTCGTCGGATTCACTATAAACCAATTCTGGAAGCAGCATCCACAGGTTGAAGTTGTTCGTTTCCTCGGCGTGGTGTTCCTTCAACAAGGCCACGGACTCGTCGAAGCACTCTCCTTCCCCGACCGCGACCACTATCCAAAGCAATGGATCGAACGCGCACCTGTCGCCGGGATCGCTCTTGGCGCAGGCGAGAAAGCGCGGCGCGTATTCCCGAGAAAGCGAGAGTATCTCTTGATCGATTTCGACCTTGCGCCGCTTCGACGCCTTCTCGCGTTCCGCCTGGAGATTCTCCTTCTTCGCGTGGAATTCCGAAGACAGTTGCTTCCACTGGGCCTCAACATCAGAAGCCTTTGCGGGCGCATCGGCCCCCGGGCCACCCTGTGGGCTCGCGACAAGAAGAGCAGCCAGCGACACGGTGATCAAAAAGGACGCGCGCGTCATTAGCTGCTTCCTTGGCGGCGGTAGCCGGATCGCCAACGACGTTCCAGTCCCGCGGAGTGTTGGCGGAACCGATTTCCGAGGTTCAATCGTGGCCGTCCGTGGAGGTCGTATCATGCCGTCTGGTCGCCGGCGCGGGCGCGGACCGCGCCTGGGCCAGGCGCGCCGCTTCGTCGGCCAACGCGCGGGCGGCTTCAAGATCTCTCTTGGAAAACACCGGCGTGGTGGGCACGAGCCGACTGGTCCGCATCGCGCCAAGCTCGTCCCACGTCTTCCCGTTGGCCAGGTGCCACGCCGCCGCCTGCGCGACCGTCCGCGACACGTCGCTTCGCCCCATCAGCCCCAGAAGCTCCGCGACCCCCGGCGCCTTCGTGGCCTTTTCCACCGGGCAAAGCTCGTACCGGACCGAGGGTGTCGGGTCGGGCTTGCCGTGCTCCAGGCACACCGTCGAGAGCTTCAACTCGAGCGTCTTCTCCGGCGGCAGATTCATGAACGGACGGTCACCCACGTTGAACCCCCCCGGACGTTGGCCAGGCTGGTTCGGAAAACCCACCCCCGGCGGAAACGGCCCTCCCACCGGCTGCGGCGCGTTCGGACGGGGGCCGCCGTCGTTCGGGGCGTTCTGGAACTGGGCCAAGACGGGCACGCCGGCGAACGCGTCGGGCAGTTGCACGGAAAGGGGCTGGTCGGTCTTGTTGGTCAGGAACAGCCGGCACCGCCGCGCGTTGCGCGGCGCCAGGCGCGCCTCGATCTTGCCCGCCTCCATCCCCTCGAACAAACCGACCGCCTCACCCCGCGGATCCTCCTTCGACGAACCCGATGCCGCACCCGCCGGATCGGATTTTGCCGCGCCGGCCGCTACCCCAATAACCCCCGCCGCCGCCAATGCCAAGCTAAAAATACGTCGTCGCCACATGACAGCACCTCGCTCTTCTCGGGAACCGTGCCGCGGAAACAACAACGCTCAGTCTAGCAGGTTTTGGCGAGAAAGGCGACCTACTCCCCAAATTCACCGGCTCCCCGATAGGCCGGCGGGCGGCGGAAGCGTAACGCGGGAGAGGGGTCGGGGATGGGAAGGAGCCACCACGGTCGAAACGCGCGATTCCGCGTCCGGACGGGGTTCCACGCGACCACAACCTACGGCGCGATCCCCGCCCGACATTATAGGGCGCGTGTATTGGCCCGGAAGAAGGCGGCAACCTCGCTTTTGGGCGTGTCGCCCCGGGCGACCGACAAGACCAACTCGGCGTATGCGTTTTCGTCGGTCGATAGTTGCGCGTGGTTTAGGTAAAGAAACACGTATGCGGCCACCGCTCCGGTTCGCTTGTTCCCATCGACAAACGGATGATTCGCCACAAGGTGGAAAAGGTACGCGGCGGCCATCTCGCACAAATCGCCGTGAAGGAATCGGCCGCCGAAGCCCGCGCCGGGCATGGCCATGGCCGACTGCAAGAGCCCCCAGTCGCGGACGCCCTCCAGACCGCCGTACCGGGCGATCTGGTCCCGGTGGATCGCCAGAATCTCGCCAAGCGAAAGAAACGTCGGCTCCACGGCGCTACTCCGCAAGCCGCTTTAGCGCCTTGCCGTATCGGGCATTACACTTCGCTAGCGCTTCGTCGAACTGCGCCTTGCGCGGCTTTTTCTGCGCCGGCACGACCACCAGCGCACGGCCGTCCGTGGAGATATCCAGGGGCGTCTTCTCGTCGATATCCAACAGGTCAAGAATGGAGCGGTCGATGACCAGGGCCAGGCTGTTGCCGTGTTTGCTGAGTTTCTTGATCATCCAAACGTCTCCTCGCCAAGGTGGCCTCCGCTCCAACGTTATACCATTGTATCACCTTTTGTAGATCGAGGCAAGCGTTTAAAACGTCGCCCCGAGCCGCAGCAGAATCGTGTCGGTGGGGGTGAGGTCGGGCGAGGTGGCGTCGAATTTCAGTCGCCGGCCGAAGACGTAGGCCAGCTCCAGACGGTAATCGACGCCGAACAGCACGCGGCGTTCCAGACCGAGGATCAGGCGGAGATCGCGGTACGTCACGACGTCGTCAAGGCCGTCGGCGTGCTCGAACGCCCAGCTCCCGCCGCCCAACTCGCCGGCCACGTAGACCCAATCTTGAACGTTGTCGCCCAGCGCACCGGACCAGTAGTACCGCCGGGCGATCCGCGGCCGGGGCACCATCAGCTCGAACTGCACGTCGGGCGACGGCTCCCAGACGACCCCGGCGACGGGCAGGATCCGCAGGTCCTGCCGATCGAGGTAGGCCACGCCCAGGGCCAGTTTGGTCGTCGGCGTCCAGTCCCACATCGCGCCAAAGTGGCCGCTGATCCGCAGGGCCTCGTTGGTCTGCTGCTGGAAGTCGCTGTACACGCCCGGCGTGACCGACACCTCGGCCGACCACCGGGGCGAGAGCTTGTGCAGCCAGCGGAACTGGAGATACGCGTCAAAAAGCCGCGGCGGCAGATCGCGGCCGCTGGGGCCCTCGAGATAATGCACGGCGAAGCCCGGCGCGAGCAACAGCGGATGGCGCTTCGACGGCAAGGGCAAGGCGAACCGGCCCTTCAGTTCCACCTGCATTTCGCCCAAATCGTCCGGGTCCGAGCCGCCGGAGAGCCAGGTCGTATCGAGAAACGCCTCCTGGAAGAAGCCGTTGCGGGCGTCGATGGGCCGGTTCCAGATGTTTTCCAGGTCCTCGTGCTCCAGCGGCGTCAGGTCGACCACGGCCTCGGGATGCGAGGTGAACCGGCCTTCGTAGGGTTCGCCCGGCGGCATCACCGTCGGCAGCCGCACGACCTCGCCCGCCCCGCCCGCCGTCGCGAACAGAGCGACAACGAGAATCGTGAGTGACAGCGGCGTGCGGGGCATCGCGGCGGCGTATCGGAGAATCGTGTAGGTCAGGCCGTGCCTGACGAAACAGTACGAAAACACAACCGCGATGATAAAACCACGAAAAACGCGAAATACACGAAAAAGGAACTCGGTAGTTCCAAATTTCGGAAGCAATCGATACCGTCATTCCGAGCGAAGCGAAGAATCTCTCTCGCCACCGAGATCCTTCGCTGCGCTCAGGATGACTTGTGGGGGCAAATTGGGAACTACTGAAACTAGACGCCGCGGCTTCCCGCGACGAGGACTCAACCAATAGATCGCCGCGTCATCTTCTTTCGTGTCTTTCGTGGTTCTTTCCTTGTCTCAATACACCAACCCGGCGCGGAGGAAGATGGTGGTGCTTGGGCTGAACTTTTCGCGGGTGCCGCGCACGAGCAGCTCCCGGTCGAACGCCACGCCCACTTCGGAGAAGCCGCTAAGGCGGCTGGCCCGATTGAACTCGAGCCCAAGCGACGCGCGGAGATCGTTGTAGTCGATCTGGTCGAGCGAGCCCGGCGCCTTGTCGGGCTTGGCCGTCCACGAACCGCCGCCGTATTCACCCCGCGCGTACACCCACCAATCGATGTTGCCGAAGCTTGGGCGGCGCCAGGCCACGCGAGGATACGGGAATATCAGATCGAACTGCACGTCGCCGGTCCGCCACGCAACGCCGCCGGCCGGCAGCATCTTGATCCGCACGCGGTCCAGGTAGACAATGCCGCCCTTGAGCTTGACGTTGCCCTGCTCCGACAGCGCGAGGACGAACAGGCCGTGGCCCATGTAGCGGAGGCTGTGGGAGTTCACCTCGCGGAAATCGGAGTAGACGCCGATGCGGAACCCGAGCTCGCCGCCGAGCCAGCGGTAGATGCTCGGATTCCACACGGTGTCGAGATAGGCGTCGTACACCCGCGGCGGCAGATGTCCCAGGATGCCGGGGATCGGCGCGGCGCCCTGCGTCGGTCCGTCCCACCAATGGAACGCGAAGCCGGGCGTGACCAGCACGGGCGTCTCGGGGTTGTAGAACATCGGCAGCGCGAAACTCGCGCTCAGGTCGAGGTCATTCGTGCCGAAGCGCTTACTGCCCCGCGCGGCCAGATAATGGTAGTCCAGCCGCAGCTCGTCGAGGAACCGCTGCATTTTGGAGGGCATGGCCCACTCGGGCAGGCTCGGCTGGTAGTCGGACGGCAGCAACGTCGGCGACTGCATCGCCGATGGCGGCGCGTAGGGGTCCCAACTGGACGGCGGCGGCGCCAGCGCGCCCTGTGTCGGGTAGGTGGCCGAGGGCCCGGCCACACTGCCGGGCGTCACCGGCACCAGGCCCGGCGTGCTGGCCCCCGATCCCAAACCCGTGCCCGATCCAGGAAGCGGCGAGGCCGCGCCGACCGACGGCAGCGTGCCCGGCGACTGCCATGCACTGGGCGCCTGTAACGCGCTGGGCGACTGAAACGTGCTCGGCGGAGCGGACGACGGGAGCGCGTCGGCGGGCACGGGCGTGGGAAAGCGCATCTGCTGCGCCGGCGCAACGCCCGCCAAGCACGGCCAGACGAGGGCCGTAAGCAGACAAACTCGACGGACCGCGTGATGCACCGGTCGACTCATCGGCGTTGGGAGGAGAATTAGGATGTGAAGGTAGAAGGCCGATCCAAGGGGCCATCCGTGCCACGGTCCCGGCTCCCGGAGGGAGGGGATCGGGCGGATCGTCCCGGGAAATCGGGCTGCTCTCAATACCCGCGCTGGCTCCGGAGGTCAAGAGCGGTTCGTCCGCCAACCGTGGCCGATTCCGTCCACGGCGGGGGTATGGTATCCTGCCCACATGACCGAAAACCCACCACTTGACGCCCGCCGCCTGCTCGACGAGACCTTTGTCGCCCAGGTCGAGCAGCACGACGTGCTCGGCTCGACGAACGATCGGGCCAAGGAAATCGCTCTTACGGATGGTACCGTACGGCCGTTTCTGGTGGTGGCCGAGCGGCAGACCGCTGGCCGCGGGCGGGGGGGTAACGCGTGGTGGACCGCCCCGGGAAGCGTGGCGATGAGCCTGCTCGTTGGGCCCAATCACCTGCCGGACGATCCGGCGCATGGACCGCTGGTGGCCCTGGCCACGGGCTTGGCCGTGGTCCGGACCGTGGCCAACCGCGTACCCGAGCACGTCGTGGGCATCCACTGGCCCAACGACGTGATCGTCGACGGCCGCAAGCTAAGCGGCATCCTCGTCGAGGGGCTCGGCCCGCGAGGGCAGGTGATCGGTATCGGCCTGAACGTGAACAACTCGGCCGCGGAGGCCCCGGATGAGCTTCGCGCTCGGGCGGTGTCGCTGCGGGATCTGACCGGACGGACGCACGACCGGACGGGCTTGGTGATCGAGGTCCTCCGAGAGCTTGCCCGGCTGCTGGAGGAGCTGGCCCGGGACCCCGACTCGATCGGTCGCCGGGCTCACGCGGTCTGTCTTCAGAAGGGACAAACGCTTGCCGTCCAGCAAGGCGACCAGACTCTCGCCGGCCGCTGCGTCGGCATCGCCGCCGACGGGGCCCTCGTGCTCGACACCCCGGAAGGCCGCCGCGCCCTTGTCACCGGCATCCTCCGGGCGTAAGCCCCCTTGGAGTGCGGCGACAAGTCGCCGCACTCCAAGGGGGGAGCATGGCCTCGGGACGGCCGGGCCGGTACACTGGCAGGCATGAGCTATTGGCAGGATCGGGTGGTCTTGGTAACGGGCGGCTCCAGCGGGCTGGGGCGGGTGATTGCGCGGGCATTCGTCGAGGCGGGGGCCAAGGTGGTCGTGGTGGGCTTGGAGCCAGACGCCGTGGCCCAGGCCGCCGACGAGTTGGGCGCGGCCACCCTCGGAGTGGCCGCCGACATTACCCGGACCGAAGACGTCCAGATGCTCGTCGAAAAGACCCTTGCGCGGTTTGGTCAGCTTGACTGCCTGGTGAACGGCGCTGGGCGGACCGACCGGGGCAAGGTACTCGATACGACGCCGGAGCAGTTCCAGAAGCTCTTGGACTTGAACTTCCTGGCGCTGGTGCGTTGCACGCGGGCGGCCGCGCCGCATCTGTTGGCGCGGCGGGGGCACGTGGTCAACATCGGCTCGCTGGCGTCGAAGTCGGCGGCCCGTTGGGTGGGCGCCTATCCGGCCACGAAGTTCGCCGTCGCGGCCTACTCGCAACAGTTGCGGCTTGAGTTGGGCCCCGAGGGGCTGCACGTGCTCTTGGTGTGCCCCGGCCCGGTTGCCCGAAAGGACGAACGGCTTTACCCCTTGGCCGGACTGGAAGACTTGCCCGAGCGGGCGCGGCGGCCCGGCGCCGGCGTCCGCACCAAGGCGATCGATCCGGCGTGGCTGGCCGGGGCGATCCTCCGGGCGTGCCAGCGGCGGCAGCCCGAACTGGTCGTGCCCGGCAAGGCGCGATGGCTCTTCGCCGTCGCCCAGCTCTGGCCGCGGCTGGGCGATTGGCTGGTGATGAGGAATACTTAGAGTCTATCCCAGAACCCGGATAATATCGTCATGCTGAGCGAAGCGAAGCATCTGAACTCCTGAAACGCCAACGAGATCCTTCGCTTCGCT
>JAFGDS010000043.1 GCA_016931995.1 Pirellulales bacterium | reverse complement strand
CCGCCCTGGCGGCCTAAAACATGCGCGCACCGTGCGCAGAAGTTGTGACGTAAGACTCTAAGTGCCGTTTTTTCAGAAAGTGCACTATGGACAACGACCTAACCACAATATACGGGCATCTCGCGGGGAGGCAAACCGGCCGTTGGAGACGCCGCTTGCACTCAATCGGGGGGAAGGCCGGCATCAGCCGGAGTCGTCCGCCGCAAACGTCACCGGCTGCGACAGGGCGGCGGCCAAACGCCGGAGGTATCGCGCGCGCGGGATTTCGATCGCGCCGAATTGGGCCGTGTGCGGCGTATGCTGCTGGATATCCAACAACGAGTAGCCGCGGCCGCGGAGGTGTTCGACCAGGTGGACCAACGCCACTTTCGAGGCGTCGCGCGACCGATAAAACTTCGATTCGGCCGCGAACAGCCCGGCGATGGACACCCCGTAGGTCCCGCCCACCAGGCGGCCCTGCTGCCAGACCTCGACGCTGTGGGCGTGGCCCAGCTCGTGCAGTCGGATGTAGGCCGCAATCATCTCGTCGGTCAGCCACGTGCCGCGGCGGCGGTCGCCGGCCGTGGCGCAGCCGCGGATCACGCCCGGGAAATCGCGATCGCGGCTGACCTGAAATTGCCCGTGGCGGCAAGTCCGACCCAGCCGTCGCGGCACGTGGAACCCGTCCAACTCGATGACGGCCCTGGGATCGGGCGACCACCAGGCGATCGGCGCTTCGACGTCGGTGATTGGCCACGGGAAGATCCCGTGCCGATAGGCGTCCAACAGCCACTCCGGCCCCAGCTCGCCCCCGAATCCGACCAGCCCCTCCGCACCGGCTTCTTCGGCGGGTGGGAAAAATCGAGATGGGGGCAAAATGCTCATCGGGCGAACTCCAGGACCCGCAAGAGAACGGGGGGCATTTCTTGCAGGCAGAAGGGCGGCGCCGAGTTCCTGCGCCGCGGGATGGCACATGTCGACAAACGACCGCAGCTTCATTACCCTGATTATATTGTCCAGCGCACGCCCGGGCACCCGCGATCTTTTCCCCCGTGGTGAAAGATCGCGGCCGCACCGCTTCCGCAGCCCGTTGGGCGGCCGGGCTCGAGTCTCAAAACCGGTTGCCCGATGGGTCCGACTCGGCCCATTCCACCAAGCCGAACACGATCAACCTACCCGAACACCATGACCGTCGCCACGATCAAACTGGCCATGGGGCAAATGCTGGTTGAAGGGGGACAGATTCGCGAGAACGTCCGCCGGGCAACCGAGCAAGTCAATCAGGCCGCCGCCCAAGGCTGCCACATCGTCGTGCTGCCCGAATGCCTCGACGCCGGCTGGACCCATCCCAGCGCGCGGCAACTGGCCGAGCCGATCCCCGGAGCGACCAGCGACCGTCTGTGTCGGGCCGCCGCCCGGGCGGGAATCTACGTGGCGGCGGGAATCACCGAGCGGGTCGGCCCGCGCATCTTCAACGCCGCCGTGCTGATCAGCCCGCAGGGCGAAATCCTCCTGACCCACCGCAAAATCAACATCCTCGACATCGCCCGGGATCTCTACGCGATCGGCGATCGCCTGGGCGTCGTCGCCACGCCGCTGGGGACGATCGGCCTGAACATCTGCGCCGACAACTTCCCCGATTGGCTTTGTCTGGGCCATGCCCTGGGGCGCATGGGGGCCCAGGTGCTGCTGTCGCCTTCGGCCTGGGCCGTGCCGGCCGATCACGATCCGGTCGCCCAGCCCTATGGCGATCTCTGGCAGCAGTCGTACACCGCGCTGGCCCGGGCGCACGCCATGCCGGTGGTCGGTGTGAGCAACGTGGGCCGGCTCAGCGAAGGGCCGTGGCAAGGCCGCAAGTGCATCGGCTGCTCGCTGGCCGTCGGCCGCGCCGGGGAGACTCTTGCCCAAGCCCCTTACGGCGAGAACGCGGAGAGCCTGACCGTCGTCGAGCTCGAGCTGACGCCCCGGTAGCTCATCGACGCCCGACCCCTCGATCGCCGCAAGTCGGGTTGCCGGGGCAGCGTGCTTTCTGGGAAAGGGGTGGCCGGATCGTCAGCCACGGGTGCGGCGATGGAGTCTACGAAGTGAGGACCAACGCAAACGCCGCCACAATCAGCATTACGGTAAGCAACAACTCCTCGCGGGTCATGTTCACCTCTGGCTGCATGCTTCTCTCCCGACGGCGCCCCAACCGAACCTGCCTCCCGCCGGCGCCGCGGCGTGCCGGACGAGGCCCTACCATCACAGATCGGCCAAGCGTGGTCGCATCCCCCGGATATCGCAAACTTCCGCTACGACCAACAGATTCCGTAAAGGCGGAAAATCCGTCAGAGTTTAACAGCCGCGAAAACGGACGGCAGGACGGTCTTCCGGACCGACTCGAGGCTGGGCAAGGATTCAGGCCTGGCCGTAAAAGCTCTCCACCGTCAGCCCCGTTCGGCGCCGGATCAGCTCGGCAAGGGCATCCACTTCCTCGGGCGAGAGGGCGGCGACCCAGCTTTCCGCCGGTGGTCGGGCAACCGTATGGACCTGCACCAGCTCGATCCGCCCGCCGCCGGCGAGAATCTCCTCCAACCGCGCGCCGTACGCCTCCTGTTCGTCCGGCGGGGGCGGCTCGCCGCGGATCCGCGCAAACAGCGACTGGATGACGATGGGACGCGCGATCGCGGCTTCCCGCAAGTTGTCCAGAATTCGCCGAAAGGAAACATGCGTGCGGGCAACCTGCCGGAAATACGGCTCCGTGCCGGCGTCCAGTTTCGCCCAGATCCGGCCGCCGGCGCCGTCGAGCACCTCCAGCGCCCGACGAACCGGCTCTCGATGAAACGTGCTGGCGTTGGTAATCAACACCAGTTTGACTTCGTCGAGTTCCCGCCGGCGGTGGACCGACTGGCAGGTGCGGACGACGGCCTCGAAGTCCGGGCACAAGGTCGGCTCTCCGTCGCCGCTTAAGGCGACGTCGCAAAGCCGCCGCAGCGGCTCCGGTGCGTCGCGGAACTTCGTCTCGCGAAAGATCCGTCCGGAGGTGACTGCCTCGATCGTCTGGTGCAGCTCGTCGCCGAGCCGGTCCAGGTCGATCGGCTCCTGCCGGCATGGTCCGGCCCGATCGACCTGGCAGTAGATGCAGTTGAAGTTGCATCGCCTGTCCCGGTTGAGATTCACGCCGATCGAGATCCCGCCCGACCGGCGGCTCAGAACCGGATAGACGTATCGGTTCGCCTCGAAGCTTCGCGGGTGATCGTGGAACAGGGGTTGCGGAGCGTCGGTACGAGGGGGCTTCTTCATCGCAGACGTCGGGCGCAGAAAACCAGCGATCTTGAGAGCCGACGAGCCGTTGAGCCGCCCACCGTCGCTAGGCCCGGCGGAGCACCGTGAATTCGTCGATCGCGATGGTGGTCAGCTCGCCGTCGGGCAACTCCAGCAGGATCACGTCGCTGCAGACCTTGTCGTCGTGGCTCCGCCGAAAGTGCAACCCGTGCCGACGGCGCTCGGTCCGCACCACCAAACCGTTGGTCTTGGTGGTCCAGCACTCGGGTCCCACCGTGACGGTGTGCTCCACCTCGATACGATCGCCCGGCTTCAACTCGTCGAACAGCTCGTGTAGTTCGCTAATGCTGCTGTGGGTGGCCATGGCATTGAATCTCCTGATCGATCCGTCGCCTGGGACCTGATCCATTGCGACTCCATGCATGCGCCATTGTGGCACATCGGCAACTCACGGCAAGCCCGATTCAGTGCGTTTGACCAAGAAAGGCTGGAGGCGACCGGTCGTCAGGTTCTCTTCCTATCTCGCCTAGACTTCCTTGGCGTCGATCCAGGACATTAATCGCCGCAACTGCAAGCCGACCTGTTCGACGCTGTGCTCGCGATCCTTGCGGCGCAAGGCCTTGAAGCGTGGGGCATTGGCCTTGTTTTCCAGGATCCACTCCCGAGCGAAGCTGCCGTCCTGGATCTCCTGGAGGATCCGCTTCATTTCGGCCTTGGTCTGTTCGGTGATGATCCGGGGTCCGCGGGTGTAGTCGCCGTATTCGGCCGTGTTCGACACGCTGTAGCGCATGTAGTTCATGCCACCCTGATACATCAGGTCGACGATCAGCTTCACTTCGTGCATGCACTCGAAGTAGGCCATTTCGGGTTGGTATCCGGCCTCGACCAGGGTTTCGTAGCCGGCCTTGATCAGCGCGGTCAGGCCGCCGCAGAGCACCACCTGCTCGCCGAACAAGTCGGTTTCGGTCTCTTCGGCGAAGGTGGTTTCGATGACACCGGCCCGGGTGCCGCCGATCCCCTTTGCATAGGCCAGGCCGAGCTTGCGCGTCTCGTCACCGGCCCCTTCGCCCAGGGCGATCAAACAAGGCACGCCGCCGCCGCCTTCGTATTCCGACCGCACCAGGTGGCCGGGCCCTTTCGGCGCCACCAGGATGGTCGCGACGCCCTCGGGCAGATTGAATTGGCCGAAATGGACATTGAATCCGTGGGAGCAGATCAGCACGTTGCCGGGCGAGAGGTGGTCGCGGACCTGGTTGCGGAAGACGTCGGCCTGGATTTCGTCGGGCAGGAGGATGGTCACCATGTCGCCCTTCTCGGTCGCCTCTTCCGTCGAAAGGGGCTTGAAGCCGTTCTTGACGGCCAGGTCGTAGTTCGCCGTGCCCGGCAATTCCGCCACCACCACGTTGCAGCCGCTGTCGCGAAGGTTCTGGGCATGGGCGTGGCCCTGCGAACCGTAACCCAGAATGGCGATCGTCTTGTTTTTCAGCAGGGCCAGATCGGCGTCTTTGTCGTAGTAGATTTTGGCGGGCATGAAACGTGACTCCTGTGTCGAATCTTTGACTGGGACATGCGCGTACCGTGCGGGCATGTCTGTGATAACCGTGATAGTGCCAAGGGATGGGCGTGCCGGGGTCTCACTGGCCGTTTTCGCGAGCCCCTCGGAGCATGGCAATCCGTCCGGTGCGGACCAATTCGACAATGCCGAACGGCCGCACCATCTCAATGAAGGCTTCGATCTTCTGTTCTCTGCCGGAGATTTCGATCATCACCATCTCGGGCGCCACGTCGACGACCAAGCCGCGGAAGATGTGGGTCAGCTCGAGGATTTCGCTGCGGCGGCCCGGCGCGGCTTGGACCTTGATCAGCATCAGGTCCCGCTCGACGTGATCCTGCGAGCTGATGTCGTCGACGCGGACCACCGTCACGATTTTCTCCAACTGCTTGCGAACTTGCTCCAACACGCTGTCGTCGCCGACGACCACGAAGGTCATCCGCGACAGATGGGGGTTCTCTGTCTCCCCCACTGCCAGACTGTCGATGTTGTAGCCCCGCGAGGCCAGCATCCCCGAAATGTGCGACAGAACGCCCGGGACGTTCTGGACCAAAGCCGACAGCACGTGACGCATCAGACACTCTCCGAGTAGGCGAAACGGATATGATATCCCCCCTCTTACCATCGGACAAGGGGCCGAGAGGCAGGTTCGGGCCCGTCTTGCCCCCCCGATCACGCGGCTGGCGGCGCTGTTGGCCCGCACCGCCGGGGGGCAGGGCTCGCAGCCCGCTGACCGCGGAAGCAGGGTCAATCGAACGCCCGCTCCAGCTCGCTGAGCACGGCCTGTTCCGACTTGGAGACCTTGTTGCCGAACCCCAGCAGACCGCCTGCCGTTTCCGCGACGGCCCGGGCGCGTCCGAGGACGTTCGCTTTCAGCGCGTTTTTGGCCGGCTCGTCGAGCGTTTTCACCAGCGTGGCCACATGGCCCTTCCAGGCGGTCAGGAGCCCGGCGTCCGGTTTTCGTGCCAGCCAGCGCTCCAGCAGCAGGTAGCCCGAGTGCGTCTGGTCCATGCCTTGCTGCCGAGCGGCGTCCAGTGCGGCTTGGCGCTCTTTCGCGGCGATACTCCCGTCGGCCCAAGCAACGGCGATCAGGGGGAACAGGCTCAGCGCCACCACGGTTTCCCCGCACAGGTCCAGCGCGATCAACTTCTCGAGCAAGGCGTCGTCGGTGATGCCCGAAGCGTCGCTCAGCGCCTTCTTTTTCTCCTTGGCGGCCGACTGCTCGCGCATCGCCTGCAACAGCTCGCGATCGCGCTCGAGGAAGAACTGGTTCTCCAGCTCGGCCCCCCTTCCGCGGAAACTGCCTTTTTTCATCGATACTCCTTTGCGACCGTGCCCCAAGTCTTCGTTGTGCGGTGTCCCAGATGGTGTATTGCGAGTATACCAAATCCGGCGGCTGCGGCGACCGAGGCACATCGGGTTATGTATGATACCCCGAAGGACTGATTGCGGTCTGGTGACGTCTGGACCATTGCGACCCCTGGACGGCACGCGCCCGGAGCGACACGCACCAAGAACCTGGCGATTCGGAGGAAACACCCCCCATACAGCGTTTCGGTTTCGCTTCGTCCCGGTGCCGGCGGCGATGGTACGATAGAGTGTCTGGCCCCAACAGAAGCGGCCGCGGAAGCAGGAGCCTGAGATGAAACGCCACGCGACATCGGTCTTCGCGGCAATCGCCATCTGGCCGCTTGTGCTGGCCTCGGGCGTCGCCGCCCAGGAGGGCCGCGTTGCCGCGGATGCCCGGACGCGCCGCGAGACGGCCATCGTGCTGCGCATCTCGCTCGAGCTGTTCGACGATCTGACGAAGGACGAGTTCGACGAGGACCTGACCGTTCAGACCAGGATTCTCGGCGCCGACGTTCGCGGCACGGCGAGGGCGGTCGGCCGAGTTACCGTCGAGCCCGAGACGTCGCCGCAGGAGGCCGCCTTCGTCATCAAGGTCGCCGGCGAAGCGCGGTCGCAAACCGTCGCCTCGCAAGGGCCGGTGCGGGCCTTCAGCAGGGGAACCACGAAGTTCGAGGCGCGCAAGCGCATTCGTTTCGACGGCCGGGCCTTCCACGCCGAGAAGACCGAGGCCCGCGTCGAACACCGTGCCTCGATCGAGCGCGTCGCGACGTCTTTCAACGGCCTGGTGGGCCGCGTCGTGCAACGCCTTGCCTGTCACCACATCGGACAGGTTCGCCGGCGCGCGGAACGGATCGTCGCCGCCGACACGGAGGCCGACATCGTGGCCCAATTCGACGACATCGGCGAGGATCTCGTCGCCGAGTTGAACGAGACCAGCAAGCTCGAACAGACGGTGGCGCAGCTCTTCCCGGAAGCCAAATCGTGGGAGTATCGGCTGACCGCGACCGACCGATATCTCCAGGCCGCGGTCGGGCCGGAAGGCTGCGCACCACCGACGTTGCCGGTCGCGGCAGACGACGTGACCGACGCGCCGGTCGAAGTCTGGATACGGACCACGTCGGCTAGTGCCGCGCTGGTCGACACGCTCAGGGCGTGGAACCAGTCGCACCATCAGCTTCGCACGTACCTGCCGATACCCGAATCGGACGAGGCCCGTCTGGTGGACAACGCCCAGGCGATTGCGGTGGGGCCGTGGGTGGTCGTGGCCGTGGGCGAGACGGTGGTCGAAGCGGCCGCCAGACTCCAGGGCAAGCGGAAGACGGCCGCCGCGTCGCGTCTCTGGTTGGAGGGGCGCTAGGATCCTCGGCGCGAGCTGCGCCCGGTGACGGCGAGAAATGCGCCAGCGTCACGCCAGGCCGGTTGTACAGCGTTCTCGGGGTCGGTTCTCACTGAGAGCCGGGTGGCTCCTGGCCCGGCTCGGTGGGGTAAGCGTTCACGGGGTTATGCACCCTGAGCGCGGAGACACCAATCAGAAGCGGTAGCACGTTGGGAAAGAGGCGCCGTCAGGTGCCTGGCGGGAGCGGTGAGGGCGGCGGAACGCCGCGAAGATGAGATTCGACTGATTGCAGCAAGAACTCGAATACTGATCGGCCTTGCTGTGTGCAGGTGGCAATGGTGGTCCAGATCCGCTCGCACCAGCGTCGGCCGGTTTCGCTCCGCGTGCCCTGCGTGATCCGGCGGTCGATCACCACGAAGCGGATCGCCTGCTCGGCCACGCGCCGGGCCAGTTGCTCGACCGCAAGGTGCGTTCTCGGTTCAGCTTTCTTCATGGGCCGGCACAGTAGCGATTGCCGCCACACCGGGCAATATCGAAAGCCAGCGGCAAAAAATTCACTCCGTGGAAAGGCGTTCGGCCGTGTTCTTTCGGATTCCTTGGTGTGGGGCCCCTCAAAACCATTGACAATTCCGCTAAATAGACTAATGTAGAGTTTTGTTTCCACGCTTCTGTGGAGGTGTTTTGCCTCCCATGTCCACCGGCACGAGGAGAAGGCTAATGTTTCTGAAGTTCGTGTTTCGATCCCTTGCGGCTGCGGCGGCGCTGACCATCCTCACCACGACGACCCGTGCCGATACGTTCGGCACGGGAGCCAGCCAGTTCACGCTCGACTTCGTGGCGATCTCCGGCAGCAGCAATCCAACACCGGCGCAGACGACCGCGGGCAATCTCGACGGATTCGGTATTGTCGAGTACGACTATCGCATGGGTGTGCACGAGATCACCAACGGCCAATGGGACAGTTTCAAGGCCGAATTGGACGTTCCAGTTACGGGCGCCCCTTCCAGTGCGTACGATCGCGATTTCCACGATTACGGCACAGGCACGATCGACGTTCCCGCGAACTGCGTGAGTTGGCTTGAGGCGGCGCAGTTCGTCAACTGGTTGAATACGAGCACCAGCCATCAAGCGGCCTACAGGTTCACCGGCACGCAGGGCACAGACGACTACACGTTTGCCACGTGGGACGCGGCCGACGCCTGGGACGGGACCAACCTGTATCGCCACAAGGACGCCTTCTATTTCCTGCCGGACGAGGACGAATGGTTCAAGGCGGCCTATTGGAACGCTACAAGCGAAACCATCCAGGATTTCGCCACGAAGCCTGGCGACACGTTGCATCAAGGCAACGGCAGCAGCGGGACGGGGTGGAACTACTACGACAATGGCTACGCGACTGATCCGTATGGCGCCTGGAACGTCGGCAGCGGGAGCGAGGAACTCAACGGCACCTACGACCTCATGGGCAACAACGGGGAGTGGCTGGAGAGTCCGCACAACGATCCAAGCTACGGCGTCGGTTCGTCGCGCGGTCAGCGGGGCGGCGACTTGTACGACGGCTACACCCACTTTCTCGCCTCCTCCCGCTACGGCGGCGCCGACCCGACGTACGAGACCGGCGGTCTAGGGTTCCGCGTGGCAAGTGTTCCTGAGCCCGGTAGCATCACCTTGTTGGCATGCGGTCTGGTTGCCGCACTCACGTGGTGGAGATGTCGGAAGCAGTAGTCCGAACGGTAGCAACGTGAATTGGGAGGGAGAGAAAAGGGGACGGAGAGAAAAGGGGACATCACCGAGGCCACCGGCAATCAGTGAAGTCCCTTTTCTTGCCCCTGCTATCCGGGCCGCGTCTCTCCTGAGTGCCACTGGCTACGCCAGTGCCGGGCCGCGCGCGTCGGCGACGGGAGTCGCCTCCCACAGGTCACGCCGACCGAGGAAGACAAAATACGGAGTTGAAACGGGGACGCAGCTAGTTTTTGACCCTCGACGGCCACGAGTCGACCGCGAGCAACTGGCGGAGCTACTCGAAGGAGGTCTACTCCCGCACGACGGACCTGGCGGGCCTGGACGGCACGGCGACGCATACGCGGGAGGAGGATTCCCAGAGCCACACGACCACGCAGTCCGCGCGGTCGGTCGACCTGGCGGGCAACTCCTCCACGGCCCGGCGGTTCTCCCAGGAGGACGCCCGGCGGCGGTCGAATCTGAACGACCAGCGCCACGTCACCGACGGCGAGCTCGCCCGGCAGATCGTGTTCTCCGAGTGGAGGGAGGAGACGTTCGACGCCGTGTCGGACGAGTCGGGAGCGTTCGAGGACGGCGATCCGACCGGTTACGTCTGGGCTCGCTACTCGGGCAGCCTGCACGCGGAGCGGCACGTGAAGAATTCGACGAACACGCTGCAAGTGGGCGCGCTTCCGCGATCGGAGACCATCACCTTCGACGAGAGCCACAAGCTCGTCGCGGTGACCGAGCAATCCACGCGGAGCACCGCCGCGCCAGACTATTTTACGAACGCCGTGACGCGGCGGCGGGACGAGAGTTCGGGCTTCTCCCATTCGTCGAGCACGCGGTTTTCGGTCGGTGACGGCGGGATCGCGCTGGGCGGATACTACAACACCACGAGCGAGTCGAAATACCTTTGCGACATCGTCTCCGTCAGCATCGACAAAAGCTCCAGCGGCTATGGCGGCGCGTACGAAGGCACCACGAGAACCACCGTCCACGCGCTCGACCGCTCCGGCTCGACCGACAAGGGCGTGTATTTGCCTCTGACCGACGGCGCGAAGGCCGGCGTCAAGACGAGCTTCCACGAGACGGACCTTGACGCGAGCGCGAACACGCAGGGCGAGTACGGAACGAATTCTGACTATGCGTACTACGAATGGGTGCCGCCGGACTTTCCGTGGCTCGAGGGCACGTGGGAAAAAACGAGCGAAACGCTCTGCCCGCACTTGGGCAACGAAACGCATCGAACCGACAAGGGTCGGAAGGACACGCGGACGTTCTACGGGCCTGGCGTCGCGACGGTTAAAAACTCCGGCCGCCGCTTGGAGACGTACACGATTGCGGCGACGTATCCTCACATTGGCAGCGGCGTGGATCCCGATCCGCAGCCGTACGTGTACAGCGAGCAGGGCACGATCGTGCGCGTGACGGACTACGCCACCGGCCAACCGACGATCGCGGTCAACACGCACACGGTCTCGAACAACCCCAGCATCACCGAGTACACCTCCCAGGAAATCGCCACCTACCTCGCCGGCTCGCCCACCGCCGGCCTGGACCCCATCGCCGTCGCCTTCTCCGCAGCTCTCCCCGCCCCCGCCTTCGTCTCCCAGCCCACCGCCACCCTCGTCGCCGTGGCCATGAGCGGCACCATTGACAAGGCGAAGGGGGAGGGAGAGGATGGAGGGGGTTGGGTTGGTGTTGGCTCAACGCGGCCGCCTGGGGATTACATGGTCGTCGGTATGGTGGACGGCTACGGCGTGCAATACCTCGTGGATGGTTCCGGGCCGCCGGTAATCTACTATCGGGAGGGATTCTATTACGTACCGAATGCGCAATACGGAATCCTCACACGGTACCGGCCTGGGGCCACCGTCGTGAGCGTCGAGAAGTACGAGGGAATGTGGAAAAGGTGGGACGACTCGCGTCATAAGTCGATGGCAATGCGAAACGCCTCCCCGTACGGAGCATTCATCGAGGAACTCAACTGCCAGGTGTTGGTCTTTCCCTTTCGTATAGCCCTCCCGGACAGCGAGCCAAGCTATCGCATACGGTACAGTGACGGGTATGAATACAGCACCATGAGTCCAGGCCCGTCCCAAGCGGACCTGATGGCGCAAGGCGCCCTGGTTGCGTCCGGGCTCCGCTGGCCGGGCCGTGTGCCGACTCCCGCCCTAAAGGCACTTCCGGCGCTGCGACAACGTTACGTTGATGCAGTCAGGGCATTGGCTGGGAAGGTCCCTGGAATGCGGAAGGCAGGGATGTCGTCTGAACAGATTGCGCGGTCTCTACATGCAGAAAGGCGGGCTCTTGGTGAACTGTACAAGAACGTTACTGATCCAGCGTTGTTGGAACAGATCTATCAACGGAATCTCACAAAATACGGCGACAAGCTTGGCCCAACAATTGAATGGCTGCGAGCGCGGGGAAAGACTTGGGAGGAGATCATTGAGAGCGCTTGCCGACCGGGCGGTGCAGACCTCGGTTTCTAGGGGACGATGATCGTGTGGCTTCAATCAAACGAAAAGTACGGGATCCTCGGTGAGTTTGACGCGGCGTCGCGCACGTGGAAAGAAGTGGATCGCAGCGTTCTCGGAAACGCTGCGCCTTCGACAATACATGGCTTCTTTTCGTGCCTGGGGTGCGTGAGGATCGGCGTATATGGCCTTGAGGGAAACCTCTTTGTGATTATTGACGATGAGGTGACAGAACTTGCCGCTGACGATATGATCGAAGTGAACGGGCCCACGACTGCGCGAGTCATGCGCGTCGTGAATCGCGCCGGAATGGTTGTTGCTAGCGCGACGTACAGCTTGGAGACAATACCTGGATGGTTGCCCAACGATTGCACACCATTCGTCGAGGACGAAGACTTCGACATCGGGTTGCTCGCCAGTAACATCTCGAAGAACACGAAGAGGAGGTCCATTTTTACTGCGAAGGCGGAATCGGGGTCAACTCTTGACACTTGACACCTCAAGTGGAGGTGGATCCCAGCGCGTTCATTCGCGTGACGCACGGCGAGATCCTGCGGGTGACGGAGCACGCGACGCAGCAGACGACGATCGAGGTGAACGTGCTGAGGTATTCGGACGATCCGGAGGTGACCAGCTACCCCGAGCCCGTCACGATCCCCACCCGGGCGCTGTTCAGCCCAGACGTGGACCCCATCTTCGCCGTCCTCGGCAACATCCAAACCCTCCGCCCCGCCCCCGCCTTCGTCTCCCAGCCCACCGCCACCCTCGTCGCCGTGGCCATGAGCGGCACCGTTGACAAGGCGAAGGGGGAGGGGGAGGTGCCCATGGAGGGTGGCCACCATCAGCCGGGGAGCAAACT
>JAFGDS010000042.1 GCA_016931995.1 Pirellulales bacterium | reverse complement strand
TCGACGTCCGATTCCTTCATCGACTCGCGCAGCTCCCAGTGGACCAGGTAGCGGCTGCACCCGTCCAGGACGCCGCACAGGTAGTAACCCAAACCAGATCGGGCTTGAAATGCCCATGCAAACACCGACGGCGATGTTCGCCACCGCCACCAAGAGCGCAAGTGCAGCCCCGGCGCGAAAGCTCCAGGCGTATGAACTAGGCATTATCTTGCCTTTCATATTGGCTCTCCTACGACAAATGGCGGAGGTCCCGGCGCGAGCGGATTCGCAACGCTGCTCACCGCGCCTGGGAACAAACCGCAAAGTCAGTGTTCTGGTTGACCTGCCTGGTCAAATCCTAAGCACATCCAAAGGGGAACTTGCTTCTTCGCGATCTTAAACGCGCCCGTGGGCGTCCAAGGCGACCACGCCGTGCTCGACAACAAATGCGTCACTTTCTCCTCGTCCGGCCAGTCCCCCGCCATGATTTGTTTAGCAATGGCATCGGCTTGTTGTTGATAGTACACGCTGGCAACCCAATGCGCCGCTGACGCCGTAGCAGCGGCTACCGCATTGGCTTGAAATACCCAAAACTGTGACCAAAGAGCGTAGCAGACCGGATTCAATGGTGAAGTTGTCAAAACGCAGATTGCCGCTGCGGCGGAGAATCCGGTCGCGAGCGCCTGACAACTGGCTGCCACGAGAGCCAACTCTGCTGCGGCCTTACTATGTGCTGTCGCTTGTGCTTGTAGTGCGCTCTGCTGGTTCTGAAGCGCAACCAGCGTTTGGTTTCGCCGAGCCCATTTCTGCCACCAGTCCGTTTGAATGTTTCGTCGTTGCTCCAAAACCGAGACTGTCGTCTCAATGCACTTGCACGGCCACGCCAATGAATACCCCACCGAAATGGGCACCCATCGCATTTCCGTCGCGAGAATGGTGTGAGTGCGATATGGGCCACCCACCTTTGTCCACGCAATGGGTGTGAGGCCAAGCGGATCGATGTAATCGACGGGACTGTTAGCCACATACTCGTAAAGGTTGAAACCCCCTCTATATGATATTGGATCCCTCGTCACAAACCCGCCGAGGCCCGTGTGGTAATACCGGTTGCGGTAGTACATGAGGCCGGATTCCCCGTCGAGGGAGCGGCCGGTGTAGAGGGTGGTGTTGTGGACGTCGGAGCGGTTGTCGGCGTCCGCCGCGAAGTTGGGCTCCAGGACGGTCACGGCGCCGTAGGCGTCGTACACGTACCGCTCGATCACGTCGCCGTCTTCGTCAACGAGCGCCGTCACGTTGTAGTTCGCGTCGGACAGGGCGTACAGCCGCTCGTCGAACTCGTAATCCTCGTCGGTGTCCCGATCGCGAAGGATCAAGGCGTCGATGTACCGAGGGCTCCAGACGTACTGGCTATTCGGAATCAGCACCTCATCGCTGTTGAGCGCCCACTCCTCGACCACCTGCCACCGGTCGTTGTAGTAGTACTCGCGGGTCTCGAACGCCTCGCCCTGGTCGATGTCGCCCACCTTCGCGATCCGGCGGTTCAGGCCGTCGTATTCGATCTGGGAAGCCGACCAGTACTCGCCCGGCTCGATGACCTCGACGAGCCGGTTCCAGGCGTCGTAACGCAGGTGGTAATGGTTCGTCCCGTCGCCAGGCATCGGCGCGTAGATCATATTGCCCGCGTCGTCGTACTCAGGCGTCACCCACCCGCCCGTGATGCCGTCAATCTCATTCGCCTCGTTCACCGTCACCTGGGCGAGCCGGACGTACTTGGCCACGCCCGCCGCGGCCCCGTCGGTGTAGTCGTACTCGACCGAAGGCGTGCCGCCGCCGACCGCCCCGTCGTGCGCCTGGTACTCTTGGGCCAATCTACCCCACCCATTATACACGTACTTGACCTGGTTGACCACGTCACCTTCGCCCGGGTCCGGGTCGGAGTGGCTGGTGACGAACTCCACGCGGCCGAGGTCGTCGTAGGCCGTGCTGATCCGCCGGATCGAGCCGTCGACCAGGCCCGAGCCGCCCAGGTTGGTCACGCGGTCGTGCGCCCGGCGGCGGGGTTTGGCGGCTTGCCCGATGAATGCGTTTCTGCAATAATGGATTGCATTGTCGCAATCTTCCTTGTCGCCCGTGCGGTGTGGTGGACCATCGATGAATCCGAAAGAAGTCCACAACGTCATCCTTGATTCGATCGCCGACGGCGTGTTCACGGTCGATGCCGACTGGAACGTGACGTCGTTCAACCGCGCGGCGGAGGAGATCACGGGCATTGCGCGGGAGGAAGCCATCGGGCAGAAATGCTTCGATGTGTTTCAGGCCAACATCTGCCAGACGGCTTGCGCGCTCGAGCAGACGATGGCCAGCGGGCGGCAGCGCATCGATCAGCGGATCAACATCCTCAACAGCCGCGGCGAGAAGGTGCCCGTGAGCGTCAGCACCGCCGTGCTGCGTGGCGCCGACGGCCAAGTGATCGGCGGCGTGGAGACGTTTCGCGACCTGTCGGCCGTCGAGCTTTTGCGCCGGGAGATCGACCAGCGCTACACGGCGCACGACATTGTCAGCAGGAACCACGAGATCCGTCGCATCCTCGACATCTTGCCCGACGTGGCCGCGAGCGATACCACCGTGTTGATCGAGGGCCCGACGGGTTCGGGCAAGGAGCTGTTCGCCAAGGCGATCCACAATCTCAGCAGCCGCGCGCGGCGCAAGTACGTCGCGGTGAACTGCGGGGCGCTGCCCGACACGTTACTGGAATCGGAGCTGTTCGGGTACAAGATCGGCGCCTTCACCGGCGCCGCGAAGGACAAGCCCGGCCGCTTCGGGCTGGCGGAAGGCGGCACGCTCTTTTTGGACGAAGTCGGCGACGTGTCCACGGCGCTTCAGATGAAGCTGTTGAGGGTGTTGCAGGAGAAAGAGTACGAGCCCCTGGGGGCCACGCGGACCGTCAAGACCAACGTCCGGGTGATCGCGGCCACGAACAAACCGTTGGCCGAGCTGGTGGCGCGGGGCGCGTTCCGCGAGGACCTGTATTACCGACTCAACGTCTTGCGGATCGTCCTGCCGCCGTTGGCGCGGCGGCGCGAGGATATTCCGCTTCTGGTCGAGCACTTTCTCCGGAAATCGAGCGCGCGGCAGGGCAAGCAGGTCGAGGGCGTTTCGGAGGACGTTTTGGGTATTCTGATGCGTTGCGAACTGCCCGGCAACGTCCGGCAGCTTGAGAACATTCTCGAGCACGCCGTGGCGCTTTGCCGCGGGCGGCGGATCGAGGTGGACTGCCTGCCGGCCGAACTCCAACCGGGCCGGACGGACGCGGTGGTCCGGGGCCCGCGGCCCGACGACGATCCCCTGGCCGACGCCGAGACCGCGGCCATCCGCCGGGCGCTCCGCGAGTGCGGCGGGCACCGCGGCCGGACCGCCGCGGCGCTGCGGATGGACAAGAGCACGCTCTGGCGGAAGATGAAGCGGCTTGGGATCCGCCATCCGTGACGGCAGACCCGTCGTCATCGGCCCAAAGATTGCAATTGTGCAATCATGCATTGCACGCAATTGCGTTTTTGCAATCACCGTCGGGCCTTGTCCTCATGCGGCGGGTTGCTTTATCGACTTGTCAAATAACGGGTTGCGCCGTTTCCCCTGTTTCCCACAATCGGTGGCACGGCTGTTGCTCATCAGATTGTTAGTCCCGAGGGGTCTCGCCATGCGGAAGGTTGCCATTGCCACGTTCGGTACCCGCGTCTCGCCGCGGTTCGACTGCGCGCCGGCGGTTCTGGTGGTGACGGTGGACGACGGCCGGGCGACCGCGCGGGAGGAGCACGCGGCGTCGGACTGGGCGCCGGGCGAGCGGATCGGCCGGCTGGTGACGGCCGGCGTGGACACCGTTGTATGCGGCGGGATCGACTGCTGGTCGGTGGAAGCGTTGCAGTCGGCGGGCGTGACGGTTTACGCCTGGGTCGCGGGCGAGATCGACGACGCTCTCGACGCGCTCCTACGGGGCGACTTGGACGGCCAGCCCGCCGCGCCGCCGCGGGGTAGATGCCGCCGGTTCGCGGGCGGCGACGTTCGGGGCGCGCCGGGCCCCGGCCGGCGTTCGGCGGCGCGATGCCGTCGCGGACGCGCGGGAAGAAAACCGGATGAACCCTTGCAGCAGGAGGACTCTTGATGTCGTCTCTCCCAATGAAACAGAACGCGACTCCCCTAACGAAACAGGACGCGACTCCTCCAACGAAACAGGACGCGACGCTTGTCGTCGCGGTGCCGGTGGCCGGCGGCCGGTTGTGCGCGCACTTCGGGCATTGCGAGCAGTTCGCGATCATCGACATTGATAAAGCCAAGGGCGAGATCCTCAACACGCGCCATCTGGAGCCGCCGCCGCACGAGCCCGGCGCGCTTCCCCGCTGGCTGCACGAGCAGGGCGTGAAGGTGATTCTTGCCGGTGGCATGGGCAGGCGGGCGCAGATGATCTTCGCCGAATGCGGGATCGACGTGGTTGTCGGCGCGCCCTCCGATCCGCCGGAACAGGTGGTGCTGAGCTACGTTAGCGGCACGCTCGAGCCCGGCGACAACCTTTGCGACCATTAAGTCTGAGTTTTGCCGAAGCCCGCCATGGTCATTCTGAGCGGAGCGAAGAATCCCTCTGGCCACCGAGATCCTTCGCTGCGCTCAGGATGACTTGCGGGGACGGACTTGGAACTACTGAATTTTCAAAACACGTGTTTTGGCCGCGAAAGGCTACAAGCGATGAAGATCCTCATTACCGCGCAAGGCGCGGACCTGGACAGCCTGGTCGATCCGCGGTTTGGCCGCGCGAAGCACTTCCTGGTGGTGGATACGGAGACGGGGGCGTTTTCGGCGCACGACAACCGGCAGAACCTCGACGCGGCGCAGGGAGCGGGCATTCAGGCCGGGCGAGCGGCGGTTGAACTGGGCGTCGAGGCGGTGTTGACCGGCAACGTCGGCCCCAAGGCGTTTGCCGTGCTCGACGCGGCCAACGTCGCGATCCATACGGGTATTTCGGGGACGGTCAAGGACGCGATTGCTCGGTTCAAGGCCGGCGGGCTGACGCCGACCGGTCGAGCAAACGTCGAAGGACATTGGGTGTAAGGGCGCGTGCGTTTCGCGTCGTAGCGCGGCCGAAGGGCCGGAAGGAGGTTGGTGATGCCACGTGGTGATGGGACGGGCCCGCAGGGCCAAGGCGCCGGCACGGGACGCGGTCTCGGGCCGTGCGGAGCGGGTCGCGGGGCGGGCGGCGGCCGCGGCCAAGGACGCGGTCAAGGCCAAGGCAAGGGCCAAGGACGCGGCAAGGGGCAGGGACAGGGTCGCGGCGGAGGCCAAGGACAAGGCCGCGGACAGAATTCGTAGTCCATAAAACTGGTATTTTCGAGCAAAGGAGATATATCATGCCAGGTGGTGATGGAACAGGGCCGAGGGGAATGGGCCCCATGACGGGCCGCGCGGCGGGCTACTGCGCGGGGTATCCCGTGCCGGGGTTCGCCAACGCGTTGGGGGGACGCGGATTCGGCGGATTCGGAGGGGGTCGCGGCCGCGGATGGCGCAATCAGTATTACGCGACCGGCTTGACCGGTTGGCAGCGGGCGGGCTTCGGCCGCCAATTCGCCGGCGTGGGCGTCGGCGCGGCCGCCGGCGTGCCGCCCGAGCAGGAGATGGAGGCGCTCCGGCAGCAGGCGGAAGTGCTCGGGCAAACGCTCGATGAAATACGGCGGCGTCTGGATCAGCTCGGCGCGCGGAGCCAAAAGACGGAATCGCAGTCGTAGGCGCTTCCGTTTTCTCGAGAGGGTGGTTGGGTGAGGAGCGTCGTCGGACGTTAGACGAGTCGCGCCAAGCACAGGGCCGTCGCGCCACGTCCGACGTGCCTTCACCCCCACCCCTTTTCCGCAAGCGGCGGCGTTGAAGAATCGTAAAACACGTTCGGTGAGAAGGAAAACGCAAAGGAGATTGCCATGTGCGGATCGACCTACCAGTTGCCGCTCATCGGCGAGAAGGCGCCGGAATTCGAGGCGGAGACGACCCAGGGCCCGGTGAGCTTTCCGAAGGATTACAAGGGGAAATGGGTCATCTTCTTCTCGCATCCGGCCGACTTCACGCCGGTTTGCACCACGGAGTTCATGACGTTCGCCAGCATGGCCGACGAGTTCAAAAGGCTCAACTGCGAGCTCTTGGGTTTGTCGATCGACAGCACGTACAGCCACATCGCGTGGCTTCGCACGATCAAGGAGAAGATCGCCTACCGCGGCATGAAGGACGTCGAAGTCCACTTCCCGGTGATCAGTGACCTGACCATGGAGGTGTCGAAGAAATACGGCATGTTGCAGGCGGCGGCCAGCACCACCCAGGCGGTCCGGGCGGTGTTCATCATCGACCCCAAGGCCATCGTCCGGGCGATCCTCTACTATCCGCTGGCCAATGGGCGCAACATGCAGGAGGTCAAGCGCCTCCTGGTCGCGATGCAGCATTCGGACGAGCACGGGATCGCCACGCCGGCCAACTGGGAGCTGGGCGACGACGTGATTATTCCGCCGCCGGGTTCGTGCGGCTCGGCCAAGGACCGGGTCGACAAAGCCGGCGGCGAATACGAATGCCTCGATTGGTTCCTCTGCCTGAAGAAGTGCCCGCATAAGTAGGACAACAATGCAAATTGCCATTGCCAGCGGCAAAGGCGGCACGGGCAAGACCACGGTGGCGACGAATCTGGCCGCGGTCGCGTCGCGCGAGGGCCGGCGGGTCGCGTATCTCGATTGCGACGTGGAAGAGCCCAACGGGCACGTCTTCCTGAAGCCCGAGATCACGCGGCGCGAGCCCGTCGGGATCCCGATTCCCCACGTGGATCCGGCGTTGTGCACGCTTTGCGGCCAATGCGGCGAGATCTGCCGCTACAGCGCGATCGTTCACGTGGGCAAGCAGGTGCTCGTGTATCCGGAGATGTGCCACGGATGCGGCGGCTGTTCGTTGGTGTGTCCGACCGGAGCGATCACCGAGGCGCCGCGTCCGATTGGGTCGCTACGGGTGGGTCGGGCGGGGCCGATTGAGTTTGCCGATGGCCTCTTGGACATTGGCCACCCGATGAGCCCGCCGTTGATCCGGGCCGTCAAGGCGGCCGCGCCAGCGGCGGATCTGACGATTCTCGACGCGCCGCCCGGCACGTCCTGCCCGGTGATCGAGGCCGTGCGCGGGGCGGACTTCGTCGCGTTGGTCACGGAGCCGACGCCCTTTGGGCTGCACGATCTGAAGCTTGCCGTCGAGATGGTCCGCGTCTTGAAACAGCCGCTGGGCGTGGTGGTGAATCGCGCCGGGGCGAACGGGGCGGAGCTTCGCGGGTATTGCGCCACGCAGCGGATTCCCATTCTGGCCGAAATCGCCGACGACCGGCGGTTGGCCGAGGCGTATTCCCGCGGCGTGATGGCCTGCGACGCGTCGGCCCAGCACGCGGCGACGTTTGGCCGGCTGTTGGAGTCTCTTTTGGCAAGACAAGGTGGCGCGGCATGAAGGAGTTGGTTGTCATCAGCGGCAAGGGCGGCACCGGCAAGACGTCCGTGGTGGCGTCGTTCGCCGCGCTGGCCCCCCGCGCGGTTCTGGCCGATTGCGACGTGGACGCGGCGGATTTGCACCTCGTGCTCGAACCGACGATCCTCCAGAGAAATCGGTTTTCGGGCGGTTCGCGGGCGCGGATCATGCCGGGGCATTGCACGGCATGCGGCAAATGCGAGGAGCTTTGCCGCTTCGACGCCGTGTACTTCGACGGTCCCGGCAACGGCCGCGTCGAGAAGACGTTCCGCATCGACCCCATCGCCTGCGAGGGCTGCGGCGTGTGTGCGTGGTTTTGCGCGGAACGCGCGATCGAATTCGCCCCGGCCGACAACGGCCAATGGTTCGTCTCCCAGACGCGGTTTGGGCCGATGGCGCACGCGGCGTTGGGCGTGGCGGAAGAGAATTCCGGCAAGCTGGTCAGCCGGGTCCGCGGCGAGGCGAAACGGCTGGCCGCCGAGCACAAGCGGGAGTTGATCCTTGTCGACGGACCGCCGGGAATTGGCTGCCCCGTGATCGCGTCGATCACCGGGGCGGGGCTCGTGCTGGCGGTGACGGAGCCGACGCTCAGCGGGCTGCACGACCTGGGGCGCGTGGCGGAGCTGACGGCCCATTTCGGCATCCAGACGCTCGTGTGCGTGAACAAGTGGGACTTGAATCCCGAGCTGGCCGACGAGACGGAAGCCGAAGCGCGGCGCAAGGGCGTGGAAGCCGTGGGCCGGATCCGCTACGATAAAGCGGTGACGCAAGCCCAGATCCGACGGCAATCCCTGGTGGAATACACGTCGGTCGGAGCGGGCGAGGACGTCCGGGCTCTTTGGGCGGCCGTGTCGGACCGGCTCGACCGGCTCAGCCCGCTCGCCGTGTTGTGAGACAAACCGCGGAGAATTCAATCACCAGAACTAACTCCAAGGCGTCCACCATCGTGGTTATCCTGAGCGCAGTGAAGGATCTCGCGCTGATTGTTTGTTCCAACGGAGATCCTTCGCTGCGCTCAGGATGACGGCATTTCGCTTTGATGGATGGACGCGGAAACTGGGAAGGACGGGCGCCGCGGCAGGGATGAACGGGCGCGGATACAATAAGCGAGGATGACCTTTCCTTTTGAACGGAACACGAGGATTGCCCCCATGTCGCAAGCTCCCGGAGAGCTGCCGGTAGTCAACGAGTCGCAAAAACGGCGCGAGGAAGAGGCGCTCGAGCGCCGGATGGCGGAGATCCGCCACAAGCTGCTGGTGCTTTCGGGCAAGGGCGGGGTGGGCAAGAGCACCGTGGCGGCCAATCTGGCCGTGTCGCTGTCGCGGGCGGGCAAACACGTCGGCCTGCTGGACGTGGACGTTCACGGGCCGAGCATCCCGGGCATCATGGGGCTGGAAGGACAGTCGCCCGCGCTCTTGGGCGAGGAAATCCTACCAGTCGGGGTGAACGAGCGCTTGGCCGTCATGTCAATGGGATTCTTGCTGGCTTCGGGCCGCGACGCGGTCATCTGGCGCGGGCCCCGCAAATACGGCGCGATTCAGCAGTTTCTCAAGGACGTGTTCTGGGGCCCGCTGGATTATCTTGTTGTCGATTCGCCTCCGGGCACGGGCGACGAGCCATTGAGCGTCGCGCAGCTTGTCGGCGGCGGGGCCGAGGCGGTCGTCGTCACGACGCCGCAGCGGGTGGCCATCGCGGACGTCCGGCGGTGCGTGGCGTTTTGCGAGGCGGTGTCGCTCCCCGTGCGCGGAATCGTCGAGAACATGAGCGGCCTGGACTGCCCGCATTGCGGAAAGCGCGTCGACTTATTTGGTAGCGGAGGCGGCCGCGCCTTGGCGGAGGAGATGGGCGTGCCGTTTCTCGGGGCCATACCGATCGATCCCGCGGTCGTGGTCTCGGGCGACGCGGGGGCGATTCCGTCGGACCCCGCCGGCCAGACGCCCGCCGCCCGGGCGTTCGACGCGGTGGTTGGCGCGATCCTGGAGGGCCACGGCGGCCAAAAGGAGTAGTGCATGCCGCCCCAAAACAGACCGACGCCCGCCCGAACTCGCAATAGCAACGGCGATGAAGGGCCCGCCGGTTGCCCCGCGCCGGTCGCGGCACACGCAATGGCCGCAGCCGACTTGAGACGGAAAGTTCACCCGAACTGCGTCGTCTGCGGTCCGGAAAACGAAGCGGGATTGCGCCTGGAATTCTCGTTGTCGGCCGACGGCGGCGTCCAGGCCGCGTTTGGCTGCGCGGCTGCGTACGAGGGCTTTCCCGGCGTCATCCACGGCGGCGTGATCAGCTCGCTGTTGGACGGCGCCATGACCAACTGCCTTTTTGCCCACGGGGTGACCGGCGTGACGGGCGAGCTGCGGGTTCGTTTCCGACATCCGGTCGTTACCAATCGGCGCTGCCAAGTGCGGGCGTGGATCGACCGATCGCTTTTCCCCTTCCACGTCGTGAAGGCGGAACTCGTTCAAGAACGACAGATCAAGGCCAAGGCCACCGGAAAATTCGTGGAATCGGGCGTCTTCGGGGGCCGCGCGCCGGACGAGCGCTTCCGCCAAAAAGCGGAGGGCGAATCGCCATGAACGGTCACATCTTTGGACCGGTGCCGTCTCGTCGGCTGGGGCGTTCGCTGGGCATCGACATGGTTCCCTTCAAGACATGCACCTACGACTGCGTCTACTGCCAACTTGGCCACACCACGTGCAAAACGACGGATCGCAAGGAATGGACGCCACTGGAAGGCGTTCTGGCCGAGCTGGAGGAGCATCTGCCCACGACGGCCGACTACGTTACCCTGTCTGGTTCCGGCGAGCCAACGCTTCACTCGAGGATTGGCGAAGCCATCGACCGGATCAAGGGCATGACGGACGTGCCCGTCGCCGTGTTGACGAACGGGTCGCTTTTGTGGCAGGCGGAGCTCCGGCGGGAATTGGCCGGCGCGGACCTGGTCATCCCGTCGCTGGACGCGGGCAGCCCAAGCACGTTTGAGCAGGTGAACTGCCCGCACGAAGATATCTCTTTCGAGCGGCTTTTGGACGGCTTGGCGACGTTTCGCGGCGAGTTTCGGGGCCCGTATTGGCTGGAAGTGTTTCTGATTACGGGTGTCACCACGTCGAACGCGGAAGTGGAGCGGCTTGTGCGGTGCGTGGATCGAATTGGGCCGGACCGCGTCCAGTTGAACACGGTGACGCGGCCCCCGGCCGAGCTGGGGCTCGCGCCGGTGTCGAGGGATCTCCTGGACCGATTGGCCGGCCGGTTCCACCCGCCGGCCGAGGTCATCGCCGCCCATCACGACGGTTGGGAGGAAACGGGGAGCGCGGGCGGCCAGCGCGAGGTGCTCGATCTATTGCGGCGGCGTCCCTGCACGCTCGACGATGTTGCCCATGGGCTGGGCATGCACCGCAACGAAGTCGTCAAACACCTGGAGTCCCTCGCCGTCGCGGAACAAGTGCGGTTTACCTGTATTGAAGGCCGCTGGTACTACGTCGCCATTCGATGAAACGCGGTTGCCGGGGATCTTTTTCCGCCAACCGATTCCCCAACCCTGGATGATCCGGGGCTACGTCATGACGGAATACAAGAAGAATCTTCAAAGGCTTCGCGGCGTGGCGCGGATGCGTGGCCTGACGCTCAATCCCGACGCGGCGCGCGTCCAAAAGGTCGTCGGCCTGATGACTGAGAATTTCGCCGTCGTGGGCGAATTCGTGTGTCCCTGCAAACAGAAACACAAACCGCCGATCAAGGGAGCGGACACGCTTTGCCCGTGTCCCGAGATGATGGAAGAAGTCGCTCGGCAGGGGCATTGTTTTTGCCGCTTGTTCTTTGATCCGAAATTCGCCGTGGAGCAGCCTTCGCACGCGATGTAATCGACATTCCCCGTTGCGGGTTCTTTGGGGTGAGAAGGAGGAAACGATGAGAATCCTCTGCGTTGCCGCGTTGTGGGGCGCGCTGGTCGGCGCCCCGTGGATTGCCTCCGCGGCGTCTTCCGAAAACCAGGGAGAAGAAGTGGTCAAGAAGTACGTAATGTCTCCGATCGGATGGGTGCGCAAGACGGACAAACGGACCACGATCGTGATCGACAAGAAGTACCAGGACGGATTGCTGGGCTTGGATCGCGGAATGGAAGTCTGGGTGCTCTATTGGTTCGACCGCAACGACACGCCCGAGAAGCGGGCGATTCTCCAGGTGCATCCGCGCGGCGACCTGAGCCAGCCGCTGCGCGGCGTGTTCGCGACGCACTCGCCGGTGCGTCCCAACCTGATCGCGATGAGCCGGTGCAAGGTTGTCTCGGTCAAGGAGAACGTCGTCGAGATCGAGGGCATCGACGCGTTTGCCGACACGCCCGTTCTGGACATGAAGAGCGCGGCCCCGCCGTCCGATCCGAAGGAGAAGCCGTCTACGCCTCCTCCGGCGGCTCGATCTTGATTTCGTCCGGCCGGAAGCCGGCCGTGACGAGTTCGATGCGGTGGGCCGTTTGCGGCACGACGAGCAGGACGGCCAGATCGGGATGGCGATCGGCGAACTGCATCGCGCGTTCGGGGCCGAGGACGAACAGGGCCGTGGCCAGGGCGTCGGCCTCGGCGGCGGTGGGCGCGAGGACCGTGGCCGAGAGCAGCCCTTCGGCGGGCCAGCCGGAGCGCGGGTCGAGCACGTGGCCCAGCCGCCGGCCTTGGTGGCGGAAGCCCTGCCGGGCGGAGCCCGAGGTGCCCAACGCCCGATCGCAAAGGCGCACCCGCGCCAGGCGGCGTCGCGGGAAGAGCGGATGGGGCACGCCGGCCGTCCAGCCGGTCGCCTCGCCCGGCGGGCCGACGTTTCCGCGAGCCAGGACGCTGCTTTGCCCGCCGTGGATGATGAAATGCTCCACGCCGGCGGCGGCGAGGATTTCCGCCGCGCGGTCCAGGGCGTAGCCCTTGCCGATCGCGCCGAGGTTCAGCTTCATGCCAGGCCGAAGGAAGCGGACGGCGCCGCGCTGGGCTTCGAATTCCAGGTGGCCCGTGCCGACTCGGGCCATCGCGTCGGCCAGTTCCGACTCGGAGGGCACGCGGCCTTGCCGGCGGGAGAAGCCCCAGACATCGGACAAGGGACCGGCCGTCACGTCCAGCGCGCCGTCCGTTTCCTCGTGGAGCCGAACGGCAAGCCGCAAGAGGTTTGCGAGATCGGACTCGACTTCGACGGGTCCGGCGGCGGCCGTCCGATTCACCCGGCTGATTTCGCTTTCGGCGCGAAAGACCGAGAGCAGGGCTTCGAGCCGGTCCACTTCATCCAGGGCCTCGACGGCCGCCTCGGCGTTCTGGGGGTATTGCCCCGCGTTCAGGAAGATCTCGAAACGGCAGGCCATCGCGTCGCGGCCGACCTGGAGCAGGCAGTGTTCCCGGTCGTTCCAGGCGTCGGCGGCCGCGCCGTCGGTCTCGGACGGCGCCGCGGGGACGGACTTGCCGCGGAGGAAATCGCGCCGGGTGGAACGTTTGGGCATCGAAAGCGGCGCCCCGTCGCCGCGCTCCAGAGAGAGGGTTCTATTGCGGTGGCAGGAGCACGACGGTGTCGGGCGGGGCGTCCTTTGGGGCCTGGTCGTCGAGCCACACGGCGACGCGATTGGCGTCGCGCTCGACGCGGTACGGCCGGCCCGTCAAGGGGTTCACCTGATACGGCGACTTCTCGCCCGTGGCCAGGTCGAGCGCCAACGCCCACGCCTCGACCAGCGCCCGATCGCGCGTTTGCTTCCGCAGGGCGTTGGCCAGGTCCTGAAGGAGCAGCCGGTCGGCGACCAGGGGGTAGTCGGGCGAATTGCGTTTGGCCTCGAGGTCCTTGCGGATCTCTTCGGCCAGTTCGACCCGCTCGAGGTGAGACTGTTTGCACCGCGCGATCAGCTCCCGCATGGCCGTCAAGTAGTACAGTTCGTCCGGATCGGCGGTGTCGCGCGCCACGTCGGTCAATTCGTCCAGGACGCGCTCGTCGCCGAACGCGCGGACGTCGTCGGGCGTGAGCAGGGCGAGGATGGCGCCGTCGCGAACGACTTCGTACACGTACATCCCCAGTGCGCGGTCGCCGATCCAGACGTCGGCGTCGTCGGGCCAATGCCTGAGATGATCCTGGATCATGTCGCGCAGCACAACGAGCTGCGCCGCCTGGATTTGCTCGTGCGAGACGACCGCCCGCAGCACGCGTAGGATCTCTTCCCGCAGGTAGGCCGCTTCGAGGCGCGCTTCGACGTTTTTCACGCGGCCGAGCGCTTCGGCCAGGCGAAACTGGCAGCCGAGCGATTCGACAGCCGCGGCGACGTCCTGTTTGAGGAAGAGCTGCTCGGCGGCGTGGAACGCCTCGAGCCGTCCAAACAGGCGCACGGCATCGATGAATTTCTTGTTGGCCAGCCAGCCTTGGTCGTGGCGAAACCCGAAATCGCAATGCGGCCGCGCGAGCGCCTCGCGCGCCGCCCGCCGGCGGTCCTCGTGTCTTGCGACCGATTTGAGCGCCTGGCGGAGCCTGAGCAAATTGAACTCGAACTTGCCTTTGGGGTAGTATTCGTCGGTGCTGGCCAGGAGGGCGGGCAGGTCGGCCGCGCGGAACAGGTCTTGCAGGACGACCGCGGCGTTAAGCTCGTCGGGGATCTTTTCCGCGGCCGTAAGGAGTTGAGGCGTGGCGCGTTCCTCTTCGATTCGGGCCAACTCGTCGCGAAGCGCCTGGTTCGACGTGGCCCGAAGGCCCGGCAGGCTGCCGTATTCCTCCGGCGAAAGGTGCTCGCCGTTGCGGGCCGGAGTTTTTTTACCGCAGCCGCCGGCGAGGAGGAGCCAGGTTGCAAGAATCGCCAAGAGCACGGGAGCGGCTCGGCGGGAGCCTCGCCCTGGCGAGATTGTCGAAAGACGCGGGACGGACGTTCGCCAAAGCGCTCGGGACGGCATGAGATCACCCCTTTCGCAGGGCCCGGAGCATCTCGAAGGGAACCAGTTCGGCGAAGCCCTCCTTGGCCAGTTCCGGACCGGACACGTAGCGGCCGGGCGTCGTCCACTCGCGGAGCTTTTCCGGAGTCATGCCGAACAGCTCGGCCAGGAATTGGTCCATCGTGGTTTCGAGGGAGCCGAAGTGCCGGGCCCATTCGGCCGCCTCGTTCAGCGCGACGTTTTCCTCGCTTTGCCATTTCATCGGATGAAACAACAGCACGCTCAGCGGCGTGACCAAGCGGCGCGAGCAGGCGGCAAAGGGCCACAGCGCGGCCGAGGTGCACTCGGCGGCCACGATGCCGGTGGCCCGAAGCCCGCGCAACCGGATGATCGACGCCAAGGCGACGGCCGCGTAGGCGCTGCCGCCAAGGGAGTCGAACCAGAGCACGCACGGCCCGCCCGGCTCGACCTCGAGGAGCTTTTCGACCAGATCCGGTTCGTGTTCGGTCAGATCCCCGACGACGGCCAGCTCGATCGGCCCCTGCGGCTCCCGCTTTGGCATGATGATGCGTCTTTCCTTGGAATCACGGACAAACACCCTTGTAGGAGGCGACTCCCGTCGCCGATCTGACACCAACGGGCGCGCAATCGGCGACGGGAGTCGCCTCCCACAAGGGTCGCAATTGCGCGTGCGCAGTATGGGGGAATTACCCAGGCGGGTCAAGACCGCTGGGGTCCGATCCGGGAGGGGAACTCGGGCACGCCGCGGATGCCCAGGTTCAGCCGGAAGAGCATACCCGCCCCCGGACCTTCTTCCGCCCGGTTGTCGCCCCCCGCCGTTGTGACGTAGAGGTCCGCGTAGTCGGGCCCGCCAAAGGCAAGGCTGGACACCTTTCGGGCGGGAAAGGGGATGCGCCGCTCCTCGACGCCCTCGGGCGAGTAGCGGACGATCATGCCGCCGTTCCATCGGGCGGACCAGACGAAACCCTCGGCGTCCACGGTCAGTCCGTCGGGTTTGCCCTCGTCCGGTTTGGCTTCGAGGAACAGCCGGCGTCCGGCGAGACCGCCGGTGGCGCGGTCGTAGTCGTACAGATGAATGTTGCGAAACCGGTCGTTCGAGTCGCTGTGATAGAGGTGTTTCCCGTCGGGCGTGAAACCCATGCCGTTGGACGTGCCGAGACCCTCGGCCACGACGGTGAAGGAGCCGTCGGGGTCGAGGCGGTAGAGCCGGCCGGGCCGCCGGGGCGTCGAGAGCACGCCGCAGAACACGCGGCCCTCGGGGTCGGCGATGCAGTCGTTGAACCGATTGCCTTGCTCCTCTGGAATGCCCTCGACGATCGTTTCGATCCGTCCGTCGCGCCACGTTCGGACCGCGCCGTGCTCCATGAAGAGCAACAGGGCGCCGTCGGCTTGGAGGGTCATGCCGCCCACCACGCCGCCTTCGTGGCAGATCTCGTGCGCGCCGGTGGCCGGATCGAACCGGAAGATGCGTCCCCGGGGGATGTCCAGCCAGTAGAGCCGTTTTTCGGCGGGATGCCACAGCGGGCCCTCGCCCGTCTGGCAGGCGTAGTCGGCGATGGGTTCAGGTTGCATGGAAATCCTATTCGCTCGGCGCGGCGTCTTCCTTGACTCCTTGCGCGATGAACTCGCGGTACTGCCGGTCCAACTCGGCGTAGGGCACGCCGGTGAGCTTGGGGAGCAGCGCGGGATCCTGGCTGCCCTGGTACACGGCGGCGAGGTAGCGGACCAGCGCGTCGCGGTAGCGGGCGTCGCGGCCGTGAACGAGGAAGTGGGTCATTCCGGCCATTTGGCTGTAGAGCGTGGCGATCCGCGGATCGGCTTGGAGCCGATCGAGGCCGTAAGCGGTTAGCTCCTCCCAGGGGACGAAGAACCGGTCGTGCAAGAGGCGGTACCGCGCGGCCCGCATCCGCACGTCGTCGAATCCGCCCAGCACGTGGTAGCCGTCCTCCGCGTGGAGCGACTCCATGTACAGGGCGATCCCCTCGACGATCCAGAAATTGGCCTGGCGTCCGACGCCCAGGGCGACGGGCCGCGACTCGTGGAAGAGTTGATGCGTGGCCTCGTGATAGAGGGTACGCTCGTCGTGGTCCTTGCCGGCGAAGAAGTACGCGCGGCGGGTCTGGTCCGAGTAGAGCCCGACGGAGATCTCGATATTGGAGATGGCCGGCCGCAGCGATTGATTGTAGTCGTCGCGGTCGCGGAAGAGAACGACGTGGTGCCGGGGGGGCGCCGGTTGGCGGCCGCGGCCGTCAAACAGCGAGGCTAGTTGCGATTCGTTCGCGTAGTAGTAGAGGAAAAGCTGGTTCCACACGCGGTAGAGCTGCTCGAGCTTCACGCCCAGCGCGACGCCGGCTTCGATGCCGTGGTTCGTGCGAACGGTGTAATGCTCGGTCTGGATGTCCCAGCCGTTGTGGATGTCGCGGTGCAGCCGCTCGTCCTCCTCGGCGGTGATCCAGCGGTCCTTGTGGCGGCGCTCGCCGGCCTCGTAGCGCGGCAGATCGTCGCGGCGGATCCAGCCGAACCGGTCGCTCCAGACGTAGCCGGCGCGGAGCCGGCGGACCTCGTAACCCGTGCGCCAGCCGCCCTCGTAAGCCTGATAACCCAAGAGGCGTCGGACGCCGTCGTGATCCGGATCCTCGTGGATGGCGGCCATGGCCAGTTCGACGGCCAGTGACGGCGCGCCCGATCGCGCGGCGCGCCGGGCAAGACCGAAAAGGGCCTTGGCCTGATCCTGCCGCAGCCGGGCGAAGCGATGATGCCATTCGAGGGCATCGCCCGCGGCGCCTTCCGGCGGCGCGAGCGTGCCCAGCCGATCCGGTAGAATGGCCACGTAGACCTTGTTGGGATCGCGGGGCTTATGCCAGTCGCGGGTTTGGCGGGCCTCGTCGGCCAGGCCCTTCTGGTCGCACCACGCGGCCAGCTCTTCCATCGCGGCGCGGTAGTCCGCCACCGCCCGAGCCGCCAGCGGATAGACGTCCTCCGCCGCGCCCCGGCCCGTGTTCGCGACGACCAGCAACGTCACGGCCGCCGCCAGGCCGAGCGCAACCGCTCGGCGCCGATTGGATGCTGGGCGCCATGGCCACGCTTGCGTGGCCATGCGGCGTGGACGCAACATACTCACGCAAGCGTGAGCATGGCACCCGGCCGACAACACTGCCGGACAAGCCAGCAGTGGTACCTTGTGCGGTTGCGGCGTCATCCGAGGCTTGGGCATGGGGTCGGGGGAACGGGGCAAAAGGGGCCGCCCGTCGGCCCCCCTTCCATTGTACCATGCCCGTCGTTCCGGTCACGCGGGGTTTTGGGGCCGTGTGCCACTGGCTCTGCCAGTGCCGGCCATTGCCACCCGACGAATTCCAGGCAACGATTCTCGCCTGATCCAACACCGGATCTCGCACTGGCGGAGCCAGTGGCACTCGCCGGGTTTCCAGGCCGCGGGCTCCCCGCTGGCGGAACCCGTGGCGCCCGGCGCGGAGCCGCTACTTCTTGGGCACGACCCAGATGTTGCGGAAGCGGACCGGGTCGCCGTGGTCCTGGAGGAACAGGGGCCCCGGCTCGGGGCCTTCATCCATCGTGCCGCCGGGCGTGCCGTGTTCGAGCTCGAGGTCGTCGTGGATCACCACGCCGTTGTGGCGGATCGTGATACGGGCATTATTGACCTTCTTGCCGTCCTCGTACTTCGCCGCGGTGAAGTCGATGTCGTAGGTCTGCCAGGACAAGGGCGGCAGGCACATGTTCACGGCTGGCCGCGCGATCTGGTAAATCCCGCCGCATTCGTTATCCAGCCCCTCCAGGCCGAAGGAATCGAGAATCTGGATCTCGTAGCGCCCTTGCACGTAGCAGCCGCTGTTGCCGCGGCCCTGCTCCGCGCCGCCGGGCACGAAGGGCGTGTAGAACTCGACGTGGATCGTCGCGTCGCCGAAGGTCTGCTTGCTCACGACGCCTTCCTTGAGCAGCTTGTCCTCGGTCATCCGCCCGTTGTCGAACGCGTCGGCCGACGTGCCGTCGAACAGCACCACCGCGCCGGCCGGCGGCTTGGCCCCGAGCGTGGGGCTCTCGCGGGTGACCTTCTTAAGCGTGCCGATCGTCTCGCCCTCGCCGTTTTTCACCGTGAGGACGCCGTCGGCCAGGAACGCCTCGACCTTGTTATTGGGGGCCTTGAAGTGGACCACGCCGTCGACGAGCTTGCCGTCGGCCTCGCCCTTGTCCTTCTTGTTCCAGCCGGCGCCGGGCAGTCCGCCCTTGTAGGCCACGGCGTGGAAGGCGTCGTCGCCCCGAGCAATCACCTGGACGCCCGATTTCTCCTCGCCGGAATCCGTCGAAATCGTGCCCTCGTACTCGCCTTGGATGGCGAAGGCGGGCCCGGCGTCTTTCGGATCCGTATAGGCCGTCGGGCGACCGCAGGCCAAGGTGGGCAATACACACAGGATCAACACGACCAGCACGGTCTTCGTCGCGGACATGGCAGGGTACTCCTGGGGGGTAGAGAGGTGGTGGGGATCATCGCCGCCCCGCTCGTGCCATTCTCCGTCGTCGCGAAGCGGAATGCAAGCGATTCCGGCCGACACCGCGTCGAGCCAAAAAAACCGGCCACGGGGGCTTGACAACCTACTGGTCTGCCAGTACTATGCTGACAGTATCAACGGGGCGGGCAGTAGGAGAACTTCACGATGGATGCGACCCCCACGGATCGCGAACTCGACGCGCTCAAGGTGCTTTGGCGGCTCGGCGAGGCCACCGTGCGGGGCGTCTGCGACGAAATGAACGCCGCCGGCGCCCCCTTGGCCTACACCACGGTGTTGAGCCTGTTGCAGGTCATGGAGCAGAAGGGCCTAGTCGGCCACCGCCAGGACGGCAAGGCCTACGTCTACTTCGCCGCGGTCCGCCGCGATTCCACCTTCCGCAAGCTGGCCGGCGGTTTTCTCGAAAAGGTCTTCGACGGAGCGATGGACGAATACGTGGTCCACGCCCTGGCCACCCGCGCCCCCAGCGCCGAGGAGCTAGACCGCCTGGAGAAGATGATTGACCGGTTCAGGACGCGATCGAAACGACGCAAACAAAAAGGCGGACCTCGATGAACGAAGCCTCTCCCTCGTGGGCCGGTTGGCTCGTGGCCTGGCTGGCCGACTACTACGTCCTGGCCACGTTCTTTTTCCTCCTCTTCCTGCTCGCGCGGCGATGGATCCGCCAGCCGGCGCATCGGATGATGGTCGCCTGGACCGTCACGATCGAGCTCGTCGCGCTGGCCGTCGTCTGCGCGCTGCCGTTCTGGCCGCGATTGTCGCTGGTTCCCCGGGTCGGAACGGGCGAGCCGCCGGCCGTGCTGGCGGCGGGCGACGACGGCGTGATGCCGCCCAGCGGCTCCATGGTCCTCGATCCCGACGTGCTTGCGCCCCGCGCCGCCAAGCCCGCACAACCAGCGCCGCGCCTGCCGTTGGACGACACCGGGCTGGCGTCGCAGACGGCCCCCGCCGTCTCGGCCTTCGATTGGCGGACGTGGCTGGCAGTCGCCTATCTGACCGGCGTCGCCGCGGCCGGGCTCTGGCTCGGCTGGGGCGCCGCGACGGCCCTTTGGGTGTGCCGCCGGGCTCGACCGGCGCCGGAGGCCCTGCAAGAGCAACTGCGGCGGCTCGTGCCGGGCGCGGCGCGCCCGCCCCGGCTGCTCGTGAGTTCCCAGGTCGCCACCGCGGTGGCTCTGGGCGTCTTCCGCCCGACGATCCTCCTGCCGGCGGGATTGGCCCGGGAGGATTCGCCCGGCGGACTCCGGGCGGTCCTCGCTCACGAACTGGCCCACCTCCGCCACCGCGATCTTTGGCTCCTGTCGCTGGGGCGGGGTCTCTTGCTCCTGCTCTTCGCGCACCCGCTTCTGTGGCTGATGCGGCGGGCGATTCGCGACGACCAGGAATGGCTGGCCGACGCGGCGGCCGCCGGACGCGAACGGCACCTGTACGCGCGGGAGCTGCTCCGCGTGATTCGCATGACCGCGAGCCCCGGCCCCCTGCATCGCTCGGCGGCCGTGGCCATCTGGGAGAGCCCCTCGCAACTTTCAAGGAGAATCGCCATGCTGCTGGACGAAACGTTCCACGTGGATCCGGCCGGATCCCGATCGTGGCGCCTTCGGGCTTTGGCATTGTTCGCGATCTTGGGAGTGGCCGGCTCGCTCGTCACGCTCCAGCCGGCGCGCTCCGAAGGCGAGCCGTCGCCGCCGTCGGCCCAGGACAAGCCCGGCGAGAGCGGCGATCCCGCCCCGGCCAAACCGGCCAAGGACGCCGCGGCGTCGGAAGACCTCACCCGCACCGGTTACGGCGTCCTCACGATTGCCGAATTTGCGTCCGAGGGCGCCGACGCCTCGCCGCCCCTTTATCTGCCTGGCTTCGAGCCGCTCACGGAACGGGCCGTGCTCGAAGAACTCAAGATCACCGACGCGCAAAAGACGCAACTCAGCGAGATCGCGAAGCAGTATTCCGAGGGCATGGCGGAGATCAACAAGGCGCGTCGGGACAGCCCTCCGGAAGAGATCATGAAGGAACAACGCCAATGGCAGCGGGACCATCGCAAGCCGATTCGACGACAAGTGGAAGCCATTCTCGACCCCCGGCAGCTTGATCGCCTCGACGAGATGGTTCTCCACCGCGCCGCCGGCCTGTGCCTCAACAGGCCGGGCGTGCTCGGGGCCCTTAACGCCACGGCGCAACAGCGGGACCAAATCTCTCGCGTTGAATTGGACGCGCACATCCGATTGCGCAAGAACACGACACGCGCGGCGGAGAAGGCTCTTGCGCTGCTTGACCCCGCGCAGCGGGAAAGACTCACCGAGGCGGTGCTCGGGCCGGACGGCCCCGTTGGCCCCCAGTATTATTCGCACCAAATCGAGGGCGAGCTGCTGCTCATCCCCGTGCACGCGCATTATCCGGACATCTCATTGTGGGCCTTGTTGCCCGCCAAGGACGCGCTGGGGCTCAACGACGAGCAGCGCCGCCGCGTCCACGACATTCTCGGCAACAACGTTACCTTGGTGGATAGACTCCTCGAAGAGGCCCGGCGGCTTTCGCCCGAGCAGCGAGCCAAACTGCGAGCCCCGGACGTTCAATTCAACACCGTGACCGTCGCAACGACAGTCGCGTCCTCCGCCGAAGGCGACTCACCCGAAGCCCGGAAGGAGGGGCAGGCCGCGCTTCTGAACCAGCTAAGGCAGCGGGCCGAGTTTCTGGATCGGCTAAGAAAGCAGCGGGCCCAGGCGCGGGCGAACCTGGAGGAGAATCCGCTGTGGAAGACGAGCGAGGATCTCCGGAAGCGGCTCGAAGCCGTGCTCACGCCCGATCAGCTCGCGACGTACCGCCAGACGGCCGTCCGGCGCCAGTGTCCCTACGTTCTCCAGGATCCCCTGGTGGCCGAGAAGGTTGCTCTGACCGATCCGCAGCGGGCCACCCTGGACAAGTTGCTCGGCGACTTGAACGCAACGCACTGGCGCTGGCCCCGCGAAGTCGGCCAGAAAATCCTGGAGATCCTCACGCCACCGCAGAGGCAAAAACTCCGCGAGATCGCCGACCGCGGCGACCTGGAATCGCTAAGCAACTGACGGAAATTCCTTCGTGGTGTCGAGGACCTCAGTGGAAACGGCAGGCATGACCCTTGCCGGCTAGGTCAAGTGCCTTTTCTCTAGCCCAGGCGTTTACGCCTGCGGATCGAAGGGGCGCTAATGGGTCTTTTTATGAAGTCCCCTTCAGGGGACGAAATCACCGCACAATCAACCCACCGCCCCTGAAGGGGCTGGTGAGAAATCGGGGAACGGCATTTTAACTCGCGACCGCAGGCGTAAACGCCTGGGCTAGAGAAAAGGAGACCTCTGGAAAACCAAAACGCCATGGACCGCAATCTCCACTCCGGCTCCGGCGGACCCAGATGAGATCCTTCGCTACGCTCAGGATGACTCGTGAAGACAGACTTGGAGTCGCTGCTATCTCGAAACGATCTCGAACACCAATTCGTTTGGGCGGCCTTCCGCGATCTCGGCGGTCAGCTCGCTCTGGGTGTTGTACCTGGCCGGGAGGTATTGCTCGCGCAACGGGATCTTCTCGCCGGTTTCGGGATCGACGGCGAACCGGCCGTTGGGGCGCATGGCCACGATCTCGACGCGGAAGCTGCCGGCGAACGTGCCCTTGGTCGCGTCGATCGCGAATCGGCCGTCCTTGATCGTCGCGCCGGCGGTCGGGCCGGGCGTCCCCTCGCGGGGAAGGAGTCGGATGCAGCCCTCGGCCAACGGCTGGCCGTCGAGCGTCACCGTGCCTTCGATGCTCTGGCGGCGCGCGTCGGCGCAGCCCACTGGCAACATCGTGAGGACGGCCAGCACCAAGACGACAAGCGGAAGCCTGGCAATGTTTCGGCGCCGGCGTGTCACGGCGTTGCCTCGCGGCGTGGACGGGGGAAGGGCAAAGCGGATGCCGCTACATATCGCGGAAGTTGGTGGGCACGGTCAGGCCGTCGTCAATCTTGGCGAGACACCGCCACACCCACAGTTCAATCACGTTACTGATGAAGTCAACGTGTCCGTCCACGAAGACGACGTTTACCCCGCCGGGATGGAAGCTTCTGGCCGAGGCGAACGAGCCCGAGTATTCGACGTTGCTCAGCGGGTTGCTGCACGGCATCTCGGGGGCCTCGACGCAGCGTTCGTAGCGGACCGCGGAGGGCGCGTCGCCGATGCTCGTGTTGGGCGTAAAGAGATGAAGATAAGACGACGCTCCGACGTATTGGATGGCCCACATGCCCCGCGTATCCCACGGGCCGGCGCCGCCGACGCTCGGTTCGCCCGAGAGCACCTCGCTTCCCAGGGCCGTCATGGCGGAGCCGTCGGTCAGGTCGGACATCTCGCGAGGCACGTTCCACCGGAAGACGCCGTTGCTGTCGTAGTCCTCGTTGACGGCGAGGGTGGTCAGGTTGGTCGAGCCCATGCACACCACGAAGTTTGAATGCGCGTAGTTCACGTCGGCCGGCATTTCGCCCGTGTTCGGATCGCTCGGGCAGTTGTACACCGGGATGGATTTCCGGATGATCTCCCTGTTGGTCGGCGGCGTGTTGTACCGCTGCGTGAAGTCGTATTGCTCCGCATGCCCCGTCTGCTCGATAAACGGGAAGAGGAGCACCTGGGCGGTGTGGCCCAGCCGGGCGCTGGTCATGATGATTCCTGGCGGAAAGACTCCAAAACCGCTCTCGTAGTTCAACAGGGCCACGCCGCACTGCCTCATGTGGTTGGAGCACTGCATGCGTCGCGCGGCCTCGCGGGCCGCTTGGACCGCCGGCAGCAAGAGCGCGATCAACACGCCAATAATCGCGATGACCACCAGGAGCTCCACGAGCGTGAAGCCCTTGGGTCGTTGGCCGCGGTTCATGAGATCCATGATTGCATCACCCCGGTCTTGCGTCCTTCTCCGCCCGGCCCCGCCTTGTGTTTCCCCGCGGAGTCGCGAGCGCCTTCATCTGAAAGCCGCCTCGCCAGATCGCCTTGTGGAATCCGTCGCCATTTCCACGGACCTTCAGCCGATCCGCCTTCGCAACAACAGCAGAGCCAGCGCCGCGCCGGCTAGCGCCAGCACCGATGGCTCGGGCACGGCGGTCGATCCGTCGGCGGGCGCCCAGTTGGCCGCGAGGATGGCCAGATCCAGATCGTCCACCCAGCCGTCGACGTTGAAATCGCCATTGGGCGCGCCGCCGCCGACCTCCTGGAGCCAGTTGCGCGCCAGCACCGCGGCGTCCTCGCCGTCAACGGCGCCGTCGCTGTTGGTGTCTCCGGGCACGTTGACCGCGGTCTGAAACGTCAGCGTGAGCACGGGGTGCAGGAGGAAGTCCGTCGTGTCCTCGCTGTAAAACTCGATGAAGTGGCGCACGCCGTCGTTCTCGAACGGCGCGATCAGGGCGAGATCGAGCGGGGTATTCCCGTTGATGGCCGCTTGGGCCGCCGCGACGAACGCCGCCGAGGAGCCGAAGACGGCTTCGGTCATCCCGGGCGTCGGGTCGATGAGGCTCGACAGCAGCGTGTCCGTGGGGTTGCCCGGGCCGCTCGCGCCCCAGGGAATGTCGAATATCTCCTCCACCATGGCCGCCCGATTCCAATTGGCCGTGTTCTCGTCGAATTCCGGCGGCAGATCGGCCAGGAAGAGGTCGATCTGGTTCACGTCGGCTTCGGTTTCGTCCACGCGGCTGACGCTCAGCTTGAGCGTGGCGCTGGTCACCGTGGCGCCGTCGGCCACGCTGTCGAGCGAGAAACTCAGGACGCTGCGCAGGCGCGACGTCGGCGAGATCAAATCGGGGACGAGGGAACCAACCTGGAGGATGGTTTGGCTCCCCCGCGACGACGTCGGGTCGGCCTCGCGGAAGTACGTGCCCGCGTGATCGTACCCGTCGAAGGGGTTGGCGGCGAAGACCGCGCCGCTCTGGCCGTCGTTGGCGACGTCTTGCCAGGTGTCGCCGAGGCGGACTTCGTCGTAGGTCACCGCCGCGCCCGCGCCGAGATCCGTCGCGTTGAAGACCACGGTATCGACGACCCTGAGCGGGTTGTACGGATCGCCCGGGGAAAGCCAGTTTGTGCCCGCGCGGGACAACTGGGGCGCGCCGGCGCCGAAGACGCCCCGGTTGACCACCGGATCGAACCAGACGTAGTTCCAGTCGCCGCTTTTGCCCGCGATGTAGTCCGAGTCAAGGTACGTGACAAACAGATGCTGGCCCGGCGTGACGTTCGTGGCCAGGGTGTATTCCCGGACCTCGTGGACGCTGCCGACCTGGTCGCGATAGCGCACGACGGCGTCGACGCCGCCGGTGTCGTTGCCCCGGAATCCCCACTGCATGCCCATGATCCAATCCACGGACGCGTCGCCTTCCTCGGCGTTGAGTACGCCGGTGAAGGCCGAGGAGGTAGTGCCGGTGGCGAAACTTGCGTCAAACGACATCATGCCGGCCAGGAAGTAGTTGCCGCCGGCGGTCATGTTGGGGTTGTCGAACGTCCGCACGGCCGACTGCGTGCCCGTCACGCCCGCGTCGTTAACGAACTGGACGGCGCCGCCGGCCACGTTCACGAGATGGGGCCACGCCAGGCCCGTGCCGATCGCGTCGAACGCGCCGGGCGCGGTCGTCGGAAGGCCGTCGGCCCACGCGCCGGTGAAGGAGGACACGGTCGGCCCCTGGCCGACCAATCCGCCCAGGGCGTACTGACCGGCGGCGGGATTGCCGCCGGTGAGAAACGAATCGGCCACGTGCACGGCCGCCTGGGCGCGTGCGGCAAACAGCAGGCCCACCGCGAGCGAGCCCAGGATGAGCCGTCGAGACAGGATTCTGGACATCGTCGTATCACCTTTCCTATCGCAACTCGAAGAATCTGGATAAACCACCTTATTGGCTTCGTTTTCGCTCGCGGTGAGCGCTGTCGGCGGACGATCCGCCGGTCGAGACTACCCTCTCCGCCGCGCGGCGTATCCCAAAAGGCCCGCGGCCGCGGCCGTGAAAAGGACCAACGACGACGGCTCGGGAATCGGCGTGTAGTCGACCGTCAAGATCGGGGCCTGCGACGGAATCGTGACCCGCTGCGAACCCGATGCGGTCGCCGTCTCGTCTCCCGCCAGCGGGAAAATCGCCCGTTGGCCGGTCGGCAGGGCTTCGACCTCCGCCGAGCGGATGAGCAGGTTGACGACGCCGTCGCCGTTGACCGCCGCCTGAACCGCCGCGACGAACGCGGCCGAGCTCTGGAACACGTACGTGATCGAGGATGCGTTCGCCGGCGGATTGGGCAGGCCGTCCGCCATGTGCTCGGGGTTCAACGTGATGCTCGAGAGCACCGTGGGGTCGTAGTCGCAGCCGGGAGTTGTCCAGGTGGTCGTCGCCTGATTGGCCAGGTCTCCCACGAACCACGTGACGCCCGTCTTGGGATCGTCCTCTTCGCTCACGCCTTCCACCAGGCCCGCGTCATTCGTGAGCACGTGCAACTGGACCGGAAAGCTCTGATCCACCGACGTGCTCGTGTCGTTCATCCGGGGCGAGATCGTGAGCGTGACGCTGTTGATCGTGGAACCGGCCGGAATGGCCGAGATGTCGTAACCGGCAATGCATCGCAGGAAATCATCGGCTGTGGCCGTTCTTCCAAACTGCCAGGTGGAATCCGCCCCCTTGTTGCCGCCGGGAAAGGCCGCGTTCGAGCGGATGTACGTGACGGTCGTCTGATAGCTGCCCGTCGGGCTGATGTCTTCCTGAAATTGAATCATCTCGGCCGAGGCCAGTGCGCCCCAGCCCAACAGCAGAGTTGCCGTCAACAGAAGAGTCCAACGAGCGTTCATGAGTGCGTCTCCCAGAATCAACGGAACCAAACCAATCAACCAAGCCAACCTCTTCTGTTCTTCTGTCTCCCAATGCCGCTTTGGCCGCCGTCGCGTGACGACGACCTTGCCCCGTCAAAACCGCTCGGCGACGACGTGCCGCCGAATGACGCTTTCCGCGCCTTCCGTGTCGCCGGCCAGGATGTGGTCGATCAACAGCCGATGCTCCCGCTGCACGGCCTCCATCCACGCCGTGGCCTCGTCGGGCGACGGCTGGCGGCGTTGGCGGGAAGGCCGCAGGTAAAACGCGTAGTGGCACTCCTTGAGCAACGACCGCAACGCCTGGATGGCGCGTCGGTTGTGGCTCGCCTGGGCAAGCGCCTCGTGGAACGCGTGGTCCAGCTTGCCCCAAACCGCCGAGCCGTACTTGCCCACGTGCTGATCCATCTCCTGGGCGATCGAACCGAGCCGCTCCACGTCCGCGGCCGTCGCGTACTTCGTGGCGGACCGCGCCACGCCGACCTCGAGGAACTGGCGGAACTCGTAGAGCTGACGGACCTCGTCGGGCATGTACGTCCGCATGCGGACGCCCTCGCGCCGGCCGCCGCCGAGCAGAAGCCCCTGCGCGACCATCTTGGCCAGCGACTCCCGCACGGGAATGCGGCTGACCTGCAGCTCCTCGGCCAACTCGCGCTCGGTGAGCTTCTTGCCCGGCGCGTAGTCGCCCGAGAAAACGAGCTCCACCAGGCGGTCGTAGACCGACTCTTCCTCGGGTCGCGTTGCGTCCATTGTTCCCCTTTGTTCCCTTTCCGGTATACCAATCAAGAACCCAACAAGGGCGTCATTTGTCTCACAACAGCCCTGATCCTAACGCTTGGTATACCAAATGTCAACGGGATTCTTGAGAAGATCTTGTTGCCGGGGCAGTCCGAAGGCGACGCAGCTCTAGATTTCCCTCTATAGAGGGAGTTGCGGCGGCGGCGTCTGTTTCGATCCGCGTCAGTCGCGCATGCGCTCCGGCCGAAAACTGAACCCCACGTTGCCAAAGGTCTCCTTCACGCGTCGAAAACCGGACACCAGCAGGCTCCAGTCCGAGCCGTCCGTGAAGTAGCGCACGCCTTCGTCGAGGAGAAAGCGGCAATGCTCGGCGTCCAGGGCGGGCGTGCCGCAGACGGGCCCCCGCGACTCGCACGCTCGAACCACCGAGCGAATCGCCCGCACCACGTCGGGGTGTTTGTGTTGCCCCGGCACGCCCAACGACAACGCCAGGTCGCTTGGACCCACGAACAGGACGTCTATCCCCCCGATTTGGGCAATTTCCTCCGCCTGCTCAATCGCCTCGGGATTCTCCAGTTGCACGACGACGAGCGTCTCCTCGTTGGCTTTTCTCAGGTATTCCTCCAACGGCGCCAGGCCGAAATCGGCGTCGGCGTTGATGGCCTCGAGCTCGCGGGCGCCCAGCGGCGGATACTTGACCCGCGCCACGGCCCGCCGAGCCTGCTCGACCGTCTCCACGTGGGGAACCATGATGCCGTTGACGCCCATGCCCAAGAGCCGGGCGACGTCGTCCAGCCCATTGACGCCGGTGCGGACCACGCATTCGACTCCCGCCGCCCGGCCCGCCCGAACCAGATGCTCCATCATCGAAGGCGTGATCGCCCGATGCTCGTTGCACAGCCACACCGAATCGAACCCCAAGAGGCCCAGCAACTCGACGATGTGCGGGTCGAGATAGCAGACCTTGGGCACGAGGACCGGTTTGCCCTGGGCGAGTTTCTTCTTCACGATGCTGGGTTGCATGATGCGGCTTTCTTCTGGCAAGCACGGCCGGGGGGCTATCGCGGAGCGTGGTATACCGCTCTTACAGGCTTCCCCCGAGAGGATCCGCCCAGAATCGAACGGGCGATCCCTCTTGGTATACAATAACCACGACCAGCCCGGATTTCAATGGGGTAGTCCGGCGGGATTCCGCAGGGGGGCCCGTTCGGGCCCTAGTACGTCTTCCGGGAAGTCCGTGCCGGCGTTTTTTGTTGCGAAGCCGCAAGCGGCTCATCAACCGTACGGCAACGACTTGCTGGAAGAGGAATTAGGCCTGGTAGCACCGGACTTCGTGAAGCGCGGCTGGGACGTGCTCGTCGGGGGTGGCCAGCTCGATCTCGAGGATGTCGGTCTCCACCGCGGGGTCGAACCGGATCGTGTTGCGGGTCTGATGGTTGTCGTCGCAGCGGGCCAGCTCCCGCCCTCGCGCGTCGAGAATCCGATACCGCCGGACGCACTGCGGCAGGACCCGCTCGGGGTGCGCGTAGAGCACCGAACACAACGGGTTGTCCCGATCGGTGTCGAACACCAGTTCGACGCGACCAATCTTCCGGGGTTCCGGCCACGATAGCCGCAGCGCGGGCCGCGGATCCGAAAGGTCGGCCACCCAGGCATTCGGCCCCGACGTGGGCCGGGCGATGCCATTCACCGCCGCCTCGGGCGCAAAAACGTCCAAGGCCGGATCCAGGCGGATCGCTAGGAGATGCCCTTTCGGCGAGGGCAGGGGATGCCAAATCTCGAACGCGTCGCCCCCGGCATGAACCACCGCCGCGACGCCCGTCACCCGCGCCCGGCTGTACCGCACCGCCACGCTTGGGTTCTCGACCAAACAAACTAACACGTAGCGCGGCTGGTCGATCGAACAGCCGAAATCGACGCGGATCTCCTGGCCCTTGCCCGCCGATAACGCGATCTCGCGCGTCGCCAGCGTGGTCTCCGGCGTGTAGACGTCGGGCGCGTCGCCCGCGCGAAGCTGCACAACGAGCGACGTCGGCTTCTCGACGTCCATCTGGAACCCCAAGCGGGGAAACGGCCCCGCCGCCGCGGGCAACAGCATCGCCCAGGATCCGGTCAGCCGGCGCATCGGGCCGTCCGCCGGCAGCGAGCCGAGCTTGAAACGGCTCGACGCGGTAACCTTGGCCTGCCGGGCCAGGTCGTCCGGATCCCGAAGATAGTAGCCCGGGATGTACTGGCCCCCGCGGGCCAGCTCCAGCCGCAGGTGGTCGATCCAGGGCGGTCGCGCCAGATCCGTCGGCGCGAGATTGTGCCGCCGACACAGCGCCGCCGCCATGCCCACCGCCTGGCCGTTGTGCGCGCACGTGGCCATGACGCGCGTCGATCCAAAAGCCACGTGCGACGCGCTGATGTTCCGCCCGGCGAAAAACAAGTTGCCGATGTTCCGGCTGAATAGACATCGATACGGGATGGGGTACACGCCCCGGGGATGCCACTGATTGCACGGCGGGCGCGGGGAATACACCCCGCCCGCCGGGTGCAAATCGAGCGACCACCCGCCGTACGACACGGCGTCCTCGTGCGGCCGGCGCTCGAGCACGTCGCGCTGGGTCAGCATGTAAGGGCCTTCGAATCGCCGGCTTTCGCGTTTGCCCGGCACGGTACCGATCCATTCCAGTGTGAACGTCTCGGCCTCGGGAAACTTGCCCGAATTCTTGATGTGATTCCAAATCCCGTGGACGATCCGCCACAGCTCCCACTTGATCGCCTCCGTGTCGTGGATCGTGTCGAGATGGCCGCCGTATTCGATCCACCAGAGCTTGCGGCCCTCGACGCCCGGCCGAATCGTCTCGAGGCGGGTGATCTTGCCGAGATCCGCGAGGGCGAACCGCGGCGGCACGAACGGCACGGGCCGGCCCACGTCCTTCGACTGGAAGTAGATCGTATGGCCCAACAGTTCGCCGTAGTCGGGCGCGGGCGCGAGCGACTCGCCGAATTCGTCGGCCGGCTCCGCGCCCATCCGGAACGCCGCGCCCGCCAGATACCCCACGATCCCGTCGCCCGACGCGTCGCACACCAGCGGCGCCGACGCCTCGTAAAACGTCTCGTTCTGCGCGCAATAGGCCACCACGCGGGCGATCGTCGCGGGATCGCTCTTGACCACGTCCACCGCGGCCGTGTTCAAAAGCAGCGTGACGTTCGGCTCGGCGACCACCATATCGAGCAACAGGGCATCGCTGAGCAATGCGTTGCCCCGCGGATTGCGAAAGACGTTCTCCACGAGGAATTCGTCGATGACGCCGCCCTCGCGGGCCCAGCGGTTGTTGTTGGACATGGACGCGGATGCCCCCGCCGCGTGCATGCGGACCTCGCTCGAGGCGTTGCCGCCCAGCACCGGCCGATCCTGGATCAAGACGACGCTCGCGCCCGCGCGGGCCGCGGTGATGGTCGCGCATACGCCCGCCAAGCCACCGCCCACGACGACCAGATCGGCTTGGACTTGTTTGCGCAACACCTCTCGACGTTCGGCTGGTCCTTCCCGCAACATGCGACTTGACTCCCGCGCAAGCGCCCTGTATGACACATGAGTCCGGCAAGGCCCATTATGGTGTGCGCCGCGACGTGCTTCAAGAGTGCATCCACGCGGTCGGCGCGCGGCGTTTCGGGCTCTTTGTCACTATTATTGCGCGGCGCAGCGCGGCCCAGGCAGATCGTCACACGCAAAGGTCAAAACGCATGGGTTTCGGCTTTTGGGATTACGCGGCTCTGGTGGCCTATCTGGCCGGCGTGGTCGGCCTGGGCATCGCCGTGGCCAGAAACGAGAAATCCTCGTCGGATTATTTTCTCGGCGGCCGAGGGTTCCACTGGCTGCCCGTCGCGCTGAGCATGTTCGCGGCTCTTTTCAGCGCAACGAGTTACGTCGCCGCGCCGGGCGAGGCGTACAACAACGGCATGACGTTCTTCTTGAAGTCGGTGGCCGTGCTTCTGGGCGTGCCGCCCGCCGTGTTGATCTTCGTGCGATTCTTCCGCCGGCTTTCGCTCACCACGGCCTACGAATACCTCGAACAGCGGTTCGACCTGCGGGTCCGCCTACTGACGAGCTTCTTTTTTCTGCTGTTGCGGAGCTTCTGGCTCGGGGTCGTGCTCTACGCGTCGGCCGTGGTGCTGCAACCCGTCACGGGCTGGCCCGTCTGGTTCAGCGTGGCGCTGGTTGGCGTGGTGGCCACCGCGTACACGGCCTTCGGCGGCATGAAGTCGGTCATCTGGACGAACGCCGTCCAGTTCTTCATCCTGCTCGGTGGCATACTGCTCATTCTTGCGAAGCTTACCTGGGGCCCGTCGCAGAGCCTCTGGGGCATTTGGCAGTACGCCCACGAGCGAGGGCACGCTTTCAACCAGCTTGGCGAAGCCAGTTTCTACTCGATCGATCCCTTCCTGCGTTTTTCATTTTGGGCGATCATCGTCTCGGCCGTCTTTGCCAAGCTCTCCCTGGCCGGCGCCGATCAGATCGCGATCCAACAATACCTGAGCACCCGCGACGAACGCAGCGCCTCGCGCAGCCTGATCTGGGGAACCGTCCTGGGCATCCCCGTCATGTTTCTGTTGTACTTCTCTGGGCTGGGGCTGATGTGGTTCTACGAAACGCATCCGGAGCGGGCGCTGCCCAACATGACGGGCGACTACGCCCTGCCCCATTTCATCGCGACGGAGCTTCCGCCGGGCATGGGCGGCCTCGTCATCGCCGCCATTCTCTCCGCGGCCATCAGCACGGTCGATTCCGGGCTGAACAGCCTCGCCACGTGCTCCGTCGCCGATTTCTACGCCCGCGTCATCCGCCCCGACGCCGACGAACGGCGCAAGCTGGCCGTCGCGCGGACGCTCACCGTCGTCTGGGGCGGCCTGGCCATCGCCTGCGCCGCGCTGATTATCTGGCTCTTCGGCGCCCAGCGCGGGCGGAATCCGCTGGTGGAGATCTCCGAGGTCAGCCTGGGGCTGTTCGGCGGGATCATCCTGGGCGTGTTCCTCCTGGGCGTGCTGACCAAGCGGGCCAACGCGCGGGGCGTGGCCCTGGGCGCGCTGGCCGGCCTGGCCGCCGCGCTGGCCGTCACCGCGCCCTACTACTTCCGCGACCTCCCACCCGACGCCCCGAAGCTCTCCTTCCTCTGGATCAACATCGTCGGCTGCCTGGTCACCGTGCTGGTTGGTTATCTGGCCAGCCTCCCCGCGCGCCGCGCGACCCAAGGGCATGGAGAACGCGGTAAAGCCACAATCTCACGGCGCGTTACACGGTGACTGCCTTTCGTGCTTTCGTACCTTCGTGTTTTCGTGATTCTCCTGGATCGACGAAAAAGAGAAGCTTCGGGTCGAAGCGCTCAACACGGTTGGCTCCGAAGAGATCACGAAAGCGCGAAAGGACGAAAGCGCGAAACCGGGCAGGACGGGCTTGCCCCATTGCCAAAACCTGTTGGAGGACGGGATACTCAAGAGAGACTGCGGCATCTAATCGGACCACCTTATCTCCTCGTGGACACCATGAACGACCATTCCCCGCCGCCGGAGATTTCGAACGCGCCGTCGGACCCGCTGGCCACGGCCGTGGACTTCTGGCACCATCACCCATCTGATCGCTTCGCCTGGTGGTCGTGGCCGCAGCGCGTTGTGCTGCTCGTGATGGGCGTGGCGGCGCCGGCGGTCTTCGGCGCCATGCTGCTGGCAAACAATCCTGGGCCGTACCAGCCGCCAGGCAATACGAGCGACTACGCGTGGCTCTTGCTGACGTGGAAGCCGTTCTTGCCGTTTCTGCCCTTCTTCCTTTTCAGTATGATCTGCTTCCCGCTGGCGGTCGCGCGGCCCGAGCGCTTTGCCGAGCAAAACACAATTCGGCGGGGCGTGTACCTGGGCGTGTGCCTGGCCGTCCACTTCTGCGGCGTGTTGGTTGTCGCGATGGGTCCCGACGAAGCGATGGTATACCTGATATTGGCCTCCCTTGCCGTGGCCATCAGTCTAGCGTCCATCCAGGCAATTGGATGGCTGGCCCGATGGTTCCGCGACCATAGCAATGGCACTATCGGGATCATCCTTATTTTCCCCATCATCTGGTTCGGCGTCCCGCTGTTCGTCTTCCTCCTATTGCCAATGACATTCGTCTTCGGCGGTCCGTTGGCCGCGCTTGCGTACACGATGGTGGGCGTGCGGATCGCGCGAGAGCGACGAGAGAAACGGTTTCAATTCTCCCTGGCCTGGCTCTTCGGCCTGGTCACGCTCGTGGCGGTGTACCTCGCCGCGTGGCGGTGGTCAATCCTCATCATGTTGGAGGAATACGCCAAGCTGACGACGATGTAGCCTGGCGCATCGGAGACACCCCCCGCTTCTCTTCAGAAATTCACGTTGCCAGCCTGTCGTGCTTTCGTCCTTTCGTGTTTTCGTGATTCTCTTGGATCGACGTGCCAAACGAGTTCCGGGTCGAATCGCTCAACACGGCTGACTCCGACGAGATCGCGAAAGCGCGAAAGGACGAAAACACGAAAAGGGACTTGTAGCCCAGGCGTCCACTCGCCTTTTCTCTAGCCCAGGCGTTCACGCCTGGGACCGCGGATCAGAATATCGTGTCCTTTTTCCGCGCAGCCCCTTTAGGGGCGATGGACCGATTACGCGACGGTTTTCGTCAAGCCGTGTCCCCTGAAGGGGACTTCGAGAAAAAAAGCGGCTTCGGCGTCTCGATCCCCAGACGTAAACGCCTGGGCTAGAGAAAAGGCATGTGACTCGGCCGGCAAGGATCGTGCCTGCCGTTTCCACTGAAGTGGGCAGGGGCGCCAAAAACGGTTGCACCGATCGGTCGTCTGTCTATCGCCCCGCCGGGACCACGCGGACCTTGGCCAGGTAGATGCTCGTGCGGCCTTCGTGGCTCGAGTAGTAGCTTACCCACAGAAGCCCCTCGTGCCAGACCAGGCCGGGATAGCTCGTGTCGCCGCCGGAGGGCAGCTTTAGGAGTTCGACGATCCGGCCGGCCTCCGGGTCGATCCAGCTTAGCGACGTACGCACGGCCGGGGCGTGCAGCCGCGTGCAGGCCAGGAGGGTCCCGTCGGGCAGCTCGATCAGCTCGGGTCCGCCTACCCGCTTGTCGAGGGCTTTGAACGTCCATTTCGTGTAGTCGCCGCTCGCGGTCCCCACGAGCGACCGCTCCTCGCCCGTATCCTGGCGGACCAGTGCCACGGCCGAGCCGTCCTTGCGGAAAAGAATCGCCGTCTCATTCGTTTCGGGATCGGACGTGAACGTGGGCACGAGCGTCTTGTAGGCAATGCCGTCCGCGCCGCGGTACAGCCGCGCGGTCCGCGGATGGGTCGTCGTCGGCCCGTAGCCCGCGCCGTAGACCTTGCCGCCGGGATGCACGCACACGCCCCAGAGCCACCAGTTCGTCTCGCCGATGGCGTGCGGGCCGTCCGTCCAATCCTCGCCGTCGGGGCTGAACCAGACGAGCGATTGCCGCTCGTGGATCGATTTCAGCGGCGCGACGGCCGTGTTGAGCATGAGCCGGCCGTCCGGCGCGACGTTGAGTTTGGCGTCGCGCGCGTCCCACCCGGGTTTGTAGTCCAACACGGCGACGGATTGCCAGTCCTTGCCGTCGGCCGAGCGGAGCAAGCGGACCACGCCGGCGCCGGCCACCCCGTGCGACTTGCCCTCGCGAAAGCCCAGGTACCAATGGTTGCGGAAACGGACCAGGTCGGTAAACGCGTTGTGGGGCGCGCGGTCCCAGACCTTTTCGACGGAGACCAGTTCCAGCTTGGGGGGCTCTTGGCCCGCCCGCGCGAGCGAACCGAACGCGGACAAGAACAACGCCGTCGCGATCGTCAGGCGTACTTTTTCGTGTGACATCGGCACAACCCTGTTTTTCGTGGAAGTGTATTCCGGAACCGACAGGTCATCCTGAGCGAAGCGAAGGACCTCGGCAACAAGCCACGCGACGTCAACGAGATCCTTCGCTTCGCTCAGGATGACGCGTGGGCGGAGCCGGGCGCCATGGCCACGATTGCGTGGCTATGCGGCGTGGAAGGAACATGCTCACGCAAGCGTGAGCATGGCACCCGGCCGGCTCGCCCAACCGCGCGCCGCCGATTCCGATTGTACTCGCTCCGGCCGGCGACGCCATAGTGCGTCGTTGCGGTAATACGGGCCGGTGGTTCTCGGTGCGAAGCCGCAAGCGGCTCACGGAGGCGGACTCCACCCCTCGTCCCCCGCCCCCATTGCACTCCCCCGCCCCGCGAACGGATACTCAGGGTGGACGGTCGCACGGAGTCGATCTCCCCTTGCGTGGTCCTCTTCCCGGGAAGGACGCGATGAGCGACACTTCTGCCTCGCCGGATAACGCCGCCATGGAGCCGGCGGCCGCCCTGGACGGCGTCGACGGGGACGGTTCCGCCTCCGTGGGCGCGAACATGGGGAAAACGCCCGATCCGTCGGCGCCCGGCGACGCGGCGTGGTGGTCGTGGCCGCAGCGGATTCTCCTCGTGACCTTGGCCGTGGCGCCCGCGCCGTTTTGCTTCCTGTTCGCATCCAACAGCGGTCCCCAATGGCAATCCGGCAATCTCGGCGACTACGCCGAGTTGCTGCTCTCGTGGAGGCCGTCGCTGCCGTTCTTCCCGCTTCTGCTGTACTGCATGGTTTCGTTCACGCTGGTCGTCGTGAAACCCGATCGGTTCCTGCCGTGGGCGGTGACCCGTCTCGGCGTGTACACGGGCGTGTTGCTGGCCCTTCAGTACGTTTGCGTTGTGAGCGCGACGTTTGGCGTCGGCGACGGCGTGGGCTACGTGGGGATGAGCGTCATCGCCGCGGGCGTCACCCTGGCGGTCGTCCTCGGACTTGGCGCGATGGGTCGTCGCGGTGGCGAGGAGGCGGCCTGTTTCATGGCAGTCGTGATTTTCGTCGTGCTGATCTTTATTCCGCCGATCAACGTTCTTGCCCTCATCTTCGCTCCGTCGTTGACCCTGACCGTGTTCGCGGCGACGGCCGTCCGCATCGCGATCAACCGGAAGGCGAACCGTTTCCAATTCTCGCTCGCGTGGCTTCTCGGCGTGGTCGCCTGGTTCGCGGCGTACCTCGGGGCGTGGCGGTGGTCGATCCTCATCATGCTCGACGAGTACGCCAAGCTGCCGACCGAAGCTCCCGACTGCTACGTCGCGACGGCGGCCGCGCGGGGGCATCGGCGGTGCGTTCGGGTGGCGGCCTGCGCGACCGCGGCCGGGCGGCTCTTTTGGGCGAACGACCAGATGCGCCGGCTCAAGGCGTTCGAGCTGGTGCTCGCGCGGGTCTGCCCGGCGGCGCACCGGGCGTGCCGCGGGGTCTACGACCGGCTGGGCCCCGCGCTGGCCGCGATTCTCGTCCATCCCGTCTTGGCCGACGCCGCCTATCTCGCCCTGAAACCGGCCGAATGGACCGCCCGAATCGTGCTCGTCCTCGTGTTGCCCCGCGGCGCGGGCGTCGTCGATCGGCTTTACCGTTGAGTGCGACGAGATCCCGGATTCAGCCGGCGGCGAGCTGCTGGAAGAGGGTGGCGTAGGCGTCGGCCATGGCCTCGAGCGAGAAGGCGTCGGCCGCGCGGGCCCGCGCGGCGGCGCCGAGCCGTTGGGCGAGATCGGGCTGATCCAGGAGACGCTCGATCGCCGCGGCTAGGGCGTCGGCGCCGCCGGGTGGAAACAAGAGGCCGTGCCGGCCGTCGCGCATGGCCTCGCGGTTGCCCGGCGCGTCGCAGGCCGCCACGGGCACGCCGGCCGCCATCGCTTCCAGGAGAGCCAATGGGAGATCCGCGTCCGGCGAGGGCAACACGAACGCGTCGGCGGCGTCCAACAGCAGGTCGATCGAGTCGAACACGCCGAGCGCCGCGACGTTTCCGCCGGATGGGTCGTCGCGAAGCCGTTGGGCAAGGGCAGCGCGCGCCGGGCCATCGCCGGCCAGCCAGAGCCGCGCCGCCGGCCGCCGCCGCGCCACGGCGCCGAACGCCGTCAACAACACATCCAACCGCGCCAACGTGTCGAGCCGTCCGGCATGGAGCACCAGCGGCGCGTCGAGCGGCACGGCCAGCGCGGGATCGCTTTCGGCCAGGGCGCGCCGGGCGTCGGCGCGGGTGGCTTCCGTCCGCGGCGGTCGCGCGGCCACGCCGTGCGGAATGGCGTGGATCCGCTTGCGGGGATAGCCGGCGGCGACGAGTTCGTCGCGCGTCCGGGCGCCGACGCCGACCAGCGCCGCCGCGTTCATGCACGCTTTTTTGATTTGCCCTCCGCGGCGCGACCCGATCTGCCAGTAGCAGTCTCCCGTTGGCCCGGCGCGTTCCGCCCGGAGCACGACCGGCGCGTCGCGGCCCACGGCGCGCAGGGTCGTGAGGGCGTCGTGCCGGAGGGACGAGACGCAGACGACGTCGTAGCGGCCCCGGTTGGCGCGCAGCCATTGGGCCAGCGCCCGGGCGAAACGGATTTCCGATCGGCAGTCGCGCGGGGGCGGAGCGATCCGCTCGACGGCCGCGCCGCGGCATTGGACCGTGGCCGGCCAGCCCGGCCGGTCCGCGGCCGCGAGGACCGTGCACGTCGCGCCGCGTTGGGCCAGACACGCGGCCAACTCGGCGATGGCGCGGCCGGCGCCATCCGAGCGGGGCCAGAACCGCCGCGTGATGAACACGGGCCGCATAAGGCTCACCGTTTGGACTCCGCGCCCACGTTGAACTGGTCCATCTCGAACGAGTGAAGGCCGCTTCCGCTGACGCGCTGCGTCGCGGGCCAGTAGTAGAATTCCTGTCCCGAAACGCTCGTTTCCGGTCCTCCGACGCGGGTCTGGTACGAGAGCGTGGCGTCGTTGGGGCCGTCGCCCTTGAGGATCAAGAGTCCCTTGCGCTGGTCGTAGGTGACCTGGTTGCCCCAGGCGGTGAACTGGCGGCCTTCGATGCGGGCGTTTCCGGCCGCGGAGAGTTCGGCCGCGCTTTCGCCGCCGGTGGGCGAGGGCATCTCGACAACGGTCAAGTGCTCGCAACCGAGCTGCGCGCCGCGGTCGCCCAGGGCGTCGGGGTCGTCGTCGGGCAGGGTCGATTGCCACGTGGGCACGGGGCCGAAGACCGCGCGGACGCGATCGTGGAACGTGACCTCGTGCCGGTGGACGTCGCCGGTGATCGAGCCCTGAAAGACGACGTGCAGGTAGGTGATCTCGTCGGGCGGGTTCGCCGCGGCGGAGTCGATCGCGGCCAGGTTCGGGCCCGGCACGGTTCCCAGGGGGCCGGCGCCCTTGCGGGTGCTTTGCAGCCACCCCGGGCCCGCGGCGTGGATCGCGCCCGTGAGGTTGTTGATCGACAGGTCCTTGGTTTCGACGCTTTCGACCGAGACGAGTTCGTTCCCTTCAAACGCGCGGCTGTCCATCCGGACGCCGCCTTGGCAGGTGAGAACCTCGACGTCCGGGTCGGTCCGTTCGGCCGCCTCGGAGAAACGGATCATTTGGCGGAAGCTCGCGTCGAGCGCGTCGGTGCGGAGCTGTTGTAACTGAGAGGCCGCGACGACCGATTTCTCGAAATGGGCCGTGCGGCCGTCGAAGTCCATGCGCCCTTGCCAATCGACCCGCAGGGGTCCGCCGCCGCGCACGGGGCGTCCTTGCAGATCGCGCGCAAGCGGCGGAAGATCCATGGCGCCGGGGCCATTGATCCAGAGCTTGTTCGTGCCGTAGTTCAGGCTGATGTTCGCGCCAAACAGGCCGAGGCCACGTCCCCGGAATTGGGCCGGCCGGCCGGTGACGCTTGCCGCGGCGTGGGGCGCGGAGGCGTTCTGCACCTCGATGCGGTCGCCTTGGATTTCGATCGGCTGCTCGTCGGGGCTTCGCGTGCGGGTTTCCACGAGGCGGACGTGGTCGCGCACGGTCAGGTTGGCCACGTCGGCCCGGCCGCCCACCAGGGCGATCTCCACTTCGAGCACCCGGCCGTTGAGCTGAAAGTGGTTCGTCGGCAGATTCGCGGCGGGCGGGGAGTCCGGACCACCTGGACCCGGCGCGGCGGGATTCGAGCCGGGCGCGTCGCCGCCGGGCGCATTCGGACCGGGCCCACGTGGCGCGCCCGCCGATGCCGACGCCCCACCGCCCGACGACTCGACTTGCGGCCGGAATCCGCCCGGTGCGTTGGGGTCGGGCTTGAACCACACCCGAAGCTCGTCCACCGTGCCGGACAGCCGCGGCGAATCGAGTTGGACGTCGCCGTCCGCCCGCATCCGATCGGGCGCCAGCGTGGGCCGATCCGCCTTGGTTTTCGGCGGTATTTCGTTCATGAAGAAGTGGATTTCGTTGGCCGACATATGGCCGACGCCGCTGTAGTCGAGCACGGCGCCGCCGGTAAGCGAGAGGACCTGGTTTTTTTCGTGCGGCTGCAGCCGCAGCTCGCGGTTCCAGCGGGCTTCGACGGCTTGATCGGGCCGGTCGTCCATGAGTCCGCGGAACCAGCCTGGCCCCGCCGCGGCGAGACTGCCAAAAGACCATCCCGGCGCCGGCGGCTGGTATTCCAGCGACACGGCCTGGCATTGGTTCGATCCGCGGCGGAGAAAGACCGTTTGCCGCCCGTCCAGCGCGATCCGCCCGGTGATGAGGTCGTAATCCAGATGCTCGCCTTGCGCGTACGCATCGTCGCGGGGCGATTGGATCACCACCGGTTGGCCCTGGGCCTCGAGCCGGGCGGGTTCGAGCTCGAGGAGCCCCGGGCTGTTCGAGGGATCGTCCGGCGGGGCCGGCGAAGCGGGCGGGGTGGTCGCCGTCGTGGCGGGACCGCCCGGAGGCGGTTGGTCTTTCTTGGCCTTGTCGCGACGCGGAATGAAATGGACCGTGAGCGTGTTGGCCGTGAGGCTATCACCCGGTCCATCGGGATAGGAACGGATCACGCTCACCCGATCGTGAAACGTCGCCTGGCGATGGACAATGTTGAAGACGAACGGACCCTGGCACGCCACGTCCACCGGCAACGTGGTCTTTTGGGCCGCCGGATCCGCCGCCGGCGTCGCGCCGGGGGCTACCTGGTCGTCCGGGATTTCCAGATGCAGCCGATCGACGTGGACGAGCTCGAACGATTCGAGGTTTCCGACCTGGGGGCTGCGGTCCCGTCCGCCTCCGTCCGCCTCGCTCGGCGCGAATTGGAAATGCATCTCGCGGCCCTGGCCGAAATGAGGACCGAGCCGGAACGCCACGGGATGGCGCGTCCACATGTGCCGTTCGGTGAGTTGGATTTCGCGGGTGGCGATGGCCAGATCGTCGCTGGGGTCGTTCGGGTCGCCGGCGCCGCGGAGGGTGATCTCGCCGATCAGGCGGCCTCCGATGAGTCGGCCGATCGTCGCCCGGCCCAGGTCGAACGGCTCGTCGAATCGCATCAGGGCGCCTTCGGGCGCCTGGAGCACGACCGTGCGGCGGCGCCGCGCCTCCGGCGGGTCGTCGGGGCTGCCCGGCGTGAAGATGATCGTGCAGGGAATGAGCCGCACCTGGCCGTCCGGCTCCGTGGTGTATTGACCCACCAGCAGCGTCACCCGATCGCTTTGCACGATCTTCGGATTGTTGAGCTCCCACGCGCCCGGCGGGAAGAGCCACGCGAACTCCTCGACACGGCGCTGGGGACGCGCCTCGGCCTCGTCGATCTCGCGCGAGGAAACGACCCTCGCGCGCTGGGCGTCGCGCGAGGGTTCGATCAGCGGCACGGCCAGGAGCCGGTAGCCGCAATACGCCACCAGCACGATGGCGAAGCTCGCGGCGGCCTGCAGGGTTCGTGGCATAATGGTTGACGGTCGTGAAACGCGTGAGCCGAACGGCGGCTCTCGTCATCCTGAGCAAAGCGAAGGATCACCCATTCGATCGCAAGGGGAGATTCTTCGCTTCGCTCGGACTGACGTGTGACATTCGGCTGGGGTGTTGAGGGTCTCTCTTCAGGTCTTCGCCACGTACGGCCCGACCAGTTCGTCCCATCGCTCGTGCGCTTTGAGGATCATCTCGATCGTCTCGCGGACCGCGCCGCCGCCGCCGGGCGCGCGGGTGACGTAGTCGGCCGCTTGCCGGGCTTCGTCGCACGCGTCGGCCACGGCCACGGCCAACCCGACGTGGTTCAGGGCGGGCACGTCGGGCAGGTCGTCGCCCAGATAGCAGACTTGTTCGGCCGAAAGCCCCAGTTCGTCGCGGATCTCCTTGATGGTTGCCAGCTTGTCGGTCACGCCTTGGCGGAGGATGTCGACTTCGAGCTCGGCCGCCCGGTCGCGCACGGCCCGCGAGCTGCGAAGCGTCACCAGCCCGAACGGATGGCCCGCCTCCCGCCACAGACGAATGCCCATCCCGTCGCGGATGTGAAACTGCTTGGCCTCGTTGCCTTGGCCGTCGTACCACAGCCGCCCGTCCGTCAACACGCCGTCAACGTCGGAGAGGATCAACGTCACGTTGCGGCAGCGGTGTTGCAGATCCACGGACGACTCCTTGTTCTACGCGGCGGCCCCGGCCTCGGGTTCGCGGAAAACGCGGCAGGGCGGCGCGCCCCCCGCGGCGTCCGCTTCCTTCGGCAGCATCGCGACCAGGTCGGTTATGTCGATCATGCCGATCGGGCAACCTTCCGCGTCCACGACGGGCAGCTCGCTGATTTTGCGTCCCGCCATCAGCTCGACGGCCTCGCCCACCATGGCCCCGTCGCGGATCGTCACCGGTCGGGGGGTCATCAGTCGCTCGATCGGCACGTCCAGCTCCGGGTCGCGCCGCCGCTCGAAGAGCCGCGCCAGGTCGCTGTCGGTGAACACGCCCGACAGGCGTCCCGACGCATCCACGAGCATGATCGCGCCGCTTCGCCGGCCCGGCTTGCTCACGCCCACCAGGACCTCGCGAACCGTGCGCCGCTGGTCGGCCACGCGGCATTGGTCCAGCGGCCGCATCACCTGCCGCGCGTGGCTGAGCCGTTGGCCCAGCGCGCCGGCCGGGTGGAACCGGGCGAAATCCTCGGCGCGGAAGTCGCGCATCCGGCTCGTGACCAGCGCCAAGGCGTCGCCCACGGCCAGCATTGCCGTCGTGCTCGTGCTGGGGGCGAGTCCCAACGAACAGGCTTCTTCCAGCGAGCCCAGCTCGATCGCGACCGTCGCCGCGCGGCCCAACGTGCTGTCGCGCTGGGCGGTAATCGCCAGGATCGGCACGCCCAGTTCCACAAGCGACGGCAAGAGCCGCACGACTTCCTCGGTTTCGCCGCTTTGCGAGAGCATCAACATCACGTCGTCGCTGGCCACGCGGCCCAGGTCGCCGTGGACCGCCTCGGCCGGGTGGAGGCAGTGCGCCCGGGTGCCGGTCGAGGCCAACGTGGCCATGATCTTCTGGCCCACCAGGCCGGCCTTGCCCATGCCCGAAACGATGACACTCCCCTTGCACCGGTACAGCAGGTCGACCGCCTGGCAGAACGGCTCGCCGAGTCGGGTGGCGAGCTGGGCCAGGGTTCGGCTTTCCAGGTTGAGGATTTCCCGGCCCAGCCGAAGCTGATCCCGCGGAGAAAGCGGATTCGCCCGCGCGTTCGCGTCCATGCCAGTCACCTTCGTCCATCCGTGACCAAAGGTTTGTCCATGCCCCGCCAAGCGCCCCGTATTCCCGCACGCACTAGCCCGGAATCACACGGTCATTCCGAGCGAAGCGAAGAATCTCGTCGGGATTTGAGATCCTTCGCTTCGCTCAGGATGACGCGTATCCCACCACCGATGACGGGCTTTGATGGTGATTGTCCGGGAGGGTCCAACACGGGGGGCCGGCGGATTCTAACCGGAACCGGCCTGGGCGACAACGCAAGGTTTACCGATTCGGCTCGTCCGTATCCCCAAAAGGAGTTGTTTGACAAAGGGCATGACGTAGGTTTGTTTGTCCGACGGTTCTCCGTACCCGCCAGTAGGGCACCTGGAAGCCGGTTTGGCGGTCGGATAGAATTGCCCACTTCCAGGTTGTCTTGACCAGAGCCATCTCCTCCATAATTCGCCATACTACTCATTTTGCCGTTTTTGCCAAAACGGACCGAAGGAGTCCAAGATGATCGTCACCACGAACGACCTTTTCCGTCACGCCTACGGCAACTACGCCGTGGGGGCGTACAACATCAACAATCTCGAACAGACCGTGGGGCTCTTCCGCGGCAATTTGGGCAAGTCCAAGTCGAACGAGGAGGCCGTCAACAAGGCCACCAGCGCCCCGTTCATCATCCAAATCTCCCGCGGCGCCCGCGGGTATACGGACAAGCGGTTCCTGGAGGGGATGATTCGTAACGCCGAGGTGGTGTTTCCCGAGGCCATCTTCGCGGTCCATCTCGATCACGGAACGGAGGAGACCTGTTACGACTGCATCGAGAGCGGGTTTTACAGTTCGGTGATGATCGACGCCTCGCACGAGCTGTTGGCGAAGAACATCGAGATCACCCGTCGCGTGGTCGAACGGGCGCACGCCCAGGGCATCGTCGTCGAGGCCGAGTTGGGCCAGCTCGGCGGCGTCGAGGAGGACGTGGTCGGCAGCGTGTGCCTGACCGAGCCGGACGAGGCCGTCGAGTTCGTCGAGAAGAGCGGCTGCGACTCGCTGGCCGTGGCGATCGGCACGTCGCACGGAGCGTACAAGTTCTCCGGCAAGCAGGGCCTGCATTTCGACGTGCTCGAGAAGATCCAGAAGGCGCTGCCGGCCCGATTCCCGCTGGTAATGCACGGCTCGTCCAGCGTGCCGAAGGATTGGGTCGATCGGATCAACGCGGCGGGCGGGGCATTGAAGAACGCCAGCGGCGTGGACGAGAAGCAATATCTTCCGGCGGCCAAGATGGGCGTGTGCAAGGTGAACATCGACACGGACGGACGCCTGGTCTGGTGCGCGATCCACCGCGAATACTTCCGCGACAAGCCGGAGGATTTCGACCTCCGCGGCCCGGGCAAGGTCTTCATGCCCGCCTATGCCGACTACATCGTCCACAAGAACACGATGCTCGGTTCCGCCGGGCAGCTCGAAGGCGTCCGGGCGTCGCTCGGCAAGTAGCCCGCCCGTTGGAATGTCGCGATGGGCGCTGCCCCGGCGCGGATGGGGCGCGCGATCGGCGCGTGAATCGAGCGATCCCCACGCGCGGCTTCGACGACAATTACGTGGAGGAAGTCGTCTTTTTCGACACCTCGACATACGCGTCCACCAGCGCCTGGGCGAACGCCGGGTCGTTGACGTGGTGGGCAAGACGGCGGATCTGGCGGTCGGGCGTTGGCTCGAGCGCGGCGTCGAGTTCGGAAAACAGGGCTCGATCGGCCGCCGGGTCCCAGAAGGGCATGCCCGGAGCGTCGATGGCCGACACGCCGCCTTCGGGAATCAATAGAATCCAGGGCGCGGTTGCGCGGCTGAGCTTCTCGGCGATCCACCGCGCGATGCGGCGGTTTTCCTCCGGCGTGGTCCGCATGAGCGTGACCTCGGAGTTGTGGACGTAAAGCGTTCGTTCGCGAAACCGCTCGGGCACCGTGTGTTTCGCGCCGAAATTGACCATGTCCAGCGCGCCGAGGCTCAGCACGTAGGGGATCCGCTTGGCAAGGATGGCGTCGAAACGGGCCGGGCCGGCCGGGAACACGCCGCCGACCACCTCGTCGGCCACTTCGGTCGTGGTGACGTCGAGCACGCCGCCTATAAGGCCGCTCTCGACGAGCTTCTCCATGGCCTGGCCGCCGGTGCCGGTGGCGTGGAACACGAGGCACTCGTGTCCCGATTGTTCGAGCCGCTCGCGCACGACGTTGACGCAGGGCGTGGTCACGCCAAACATGGTCATGCCGATCGCGGTCCGCGGGGACTCGGGCGCGGCCGCCCGCGAAGCCATTCCGGCGATCGCCCTGGCGGCGTTACCCAGGACGATCCGCGAGACGCCGTTGATGCCGGCCACGTCGACGACGGAATACATCATGGTCACGTCGCAGCAGCCGACGTAGGGCGCGGTGTTGCCGCTGGCGACGGTGGAGACCAGCAGCTTGGGCAGTCCGATGGGCAGCGCCCTCATGGCGGGGGCCACCAGCGCCGTGCCGCCGGATCCGCCCAGCCCAATCACCCCGGCCACGCGGCCCGCCGCGTGCTCCCGAAGGAGAAACGCCACGAGTGCTTCGCTCATCCACGCGACCGCCTGGCCGCGGTCGAGCGCGTCGGGCGCCGCGGCGCCGCGGGGATGACACGCCAGCACGGTCTGGCGGTCGACGTCGGGCGGCACGCTTGGCGGGCCCTTCGCGCCGACGTCCACGGTGACCACGTTTGCCCCAGCCGCGCGGATCTCGCCGGCCACGTAGGCGATCTCCTGGCCCTTGCTGTCCATCGTTGCGATGGCGTAAATGGATGGCGTCATGGCTCGACTGGCGCTGGGAGTGAGGAACGTCAGGCCGACGTCGCCATGATAGCAGAAGGGCATGGACAGCCAAGAGGGCGAATGTCGGAAGGGACTCGCGGGATGCGCGCGCCGGCCCCCTGTGGCCCCGGTGGATCGGGTGGGTTGCCGGGTGGATTCGGCAGCGCGGCGCGGCGATTCCCGCGCCCACGACAGCGCGGGGACCGGAACGCGTTCAGGATGGCGCGTCCGGTCCCTCTTCCGACGTGTCGCCCGGGAGGGCGGGACTCACGTTGTCATGAACCCGGCGCGCCCATGTAGCCGCCGGGGGCGGGCACGGCCGGCGAGCACGCGCCGCACGCGGGGGCGACCGTGCTGCACGGATCGCAAGGATTGCAGGGATCGGCCATCATCACGGAGGTGGCCGGAACGGCCGCCGGCGTGGCCGATGCGCCGCGCCAAAGCCAATCGCAGCAACGGCATCCGGTCAGTCCGGCCGTCATAGCCGCCAAGGTCGTTAGAATCCAAAGCCTCTTCATTGCTCGAATCTCCCATCGAGACGGAACTACTTCCACGCGCAAAGCCACGGACACACAACTCTACACCACGGCCGGTGATGTGCAAACGCAACGGGCGTGTTTTTTCCCAACGCGCGGCGTTCCGTTTTTCACCCGCGCACGCCGAAAAGAAGCTACGTTTTGGTGAAGTCCTAACGTCGTCCCACCCTAACGTCGTCCCACCCCATCGTCATCCCGAGCGAAGCGAAGGATCTCGCCATGACTCCACGCCGCGCGCTGCATTGGGTCACGTCCAGCCTGCTGGCAGTCGTCATCGTGTTCGTTCCGTTGGCGGCGGCGACGGCGCGGGAGGAGTCGCCGCGGCAGTTGTGGATCCTGAGCACGCGCCGCGCCCCCGGCTGCGACGTCCAGCGCATGGAGCAGGCGGAGTTGGAGTACCGCGTCTTGAACGCCGGACGGACCTGGACGGCCAGCGACGCGGATGCCTTCCACGCGGCGGACGATCCCGGCGTGCCCACCGTGTTCTTCATCCACGGCAATCAGGTGGACTCGTGTCGGGCGCAAAGTGAGGGCCGGACGCTCCAGCGGGCGTTGCAAGGCGCCGCGCCGGGGCAACCCCTGCGACTGGTGATCTGGTCGTGGCCGGCGTCCCGCATCGGCGGGCGGATCCGCGAGGACGTGCGGGTCAAGGCGGCCCGCAGCGACGCCGAAAGCTACTATTTTGCCCGATGCCTCGACCGGATGGACCCCCGCGTGCCGGTGGGCGCCGTGGGGCACAGCTTCGGCGCCCGCGTCATTGCCGGGGCGATGGAGATGCTCGCCGGGGGCAAGGTGGCGGGCCGGAGCTTGCCGCCGGGCGCGCGACCGGCGCGTCGCGTCCGCGCGGTGTTCGTGGCGGCCGCGATGGATAACGGCTGGTTGTTGCCCGGCTGGCGCAACGGCCAAGCCCTCGCGCAGTTGGACAGGCTGCTCGTCACGCAGAACGGCCGCGATCGCGTTTTGAAGTGGTATCCGCTGATGTATCGTCGGGGGGGTCCGGAGGCGTTGGGCTACACGGGCCCGGCGTGCCCGGCGCGGTTGGGCCCCGATCGCGACAAGATCGAGGTCTTGGGTTTAACGTGCTCCGTCGGCAAGACGCACGCCTGGGGGGACTATCTGGCGTCGTCGGCGCTTCGCGCCCGGTTGGCCTGGTACGCCTTCCTGGACGAGCCGCCATCCGCCGCGCCGGTCGACGGGGCGCTTTGACAACGCGTGATCCGTAAGCTACGGTTCTATAGAGGCCGAATTCGGCCGCGGTTTTTCGATTCTCCAGACACCGCTTTCTCATCCAGCGGGCGGCTTCTCGCGCAAACCGAAACGGCAAACCGATCGCGAGGTCGGGACGCAAAGCCATGGGGCTCGCCGTCGAGCTCGCCAGGCTACCGAAGTGTGCAGCCTTGCCCAAGGAGGTTGCCATGTCGGATTGCGTCACCCTGTTTCGGCCGTATCTTTTTGGAGGCCGCAACGGCCCGACGTGCCGGTTGTGCCGGTCGGGCTCGATGCCGTGGTTGTGCGGCTCCTGCCGAAGGTTGCTCACGGGTCTCGTGCCGCGTCTAACCCGGCTGGACGCCTTTCTTGACGTGGGTTCGGTTGAGACCAACATTTGGGTGTGCGCGGACGACCCGCTCGCCGAGCCGCGCGTCGGCCGGCGTTACACCCACCCCGGACCCTCCGACGAGCGCCCCTTCGAGCGGTAGATTGCCCGGCGTGGACGCGGCGCGCAACCGCGCCGTCCCGCGCGGAGAGATCTTGTGCGACGCGTGCCACTGGCTTTGCCAGCGCGGAAGGGAATCGCGATATCCACGGCACTGGCGGAGCCAGTGGCACTCGGCCAGGAGGGGCAACGCCCGCGGCGTTCCATTGCGACGCCGGTGACACTCAAGACCAGCCTCTATTACGACATTCACCGAAACGACAGCGCGGAGGAATAAGACAATGAAACGACGACCGACAACGTCCTTGGGTAAGCGCCGGCCGCGCAGGGCCGTGGTCCTTGTATTCTTCGCGGTCATGCTGCTTGTGATCCTCACGATGGTGGCCTTCGCGCTGGACGTTGGTTACATCATGCTGGTGCGGACCCAATTGCAGGTGGCCGCCGACTCGGCCGCCATGGCCGCGGCCACGCAGTTGGGCCGTCCCTACGGCGAGGTCTTCGAGACCGCCGAGAAGCTCGCCGGCTACCACGTCGCCGCCGACAAACGCGTCCAGGTCAAGGACGCCGACGTGGAGCTCGGCTCGTGGGACGCCGCCACCCGAACGTTCACGCCCTCGCGCAACAGGATAGGCAACGCCGTCCGCGTGACCGCCCGACGCGACGCCGAGCACGGCGGCGACGTGCCGCTGTTCTTCGCCCGCGCGATGGACGTCCTTTCCTTCCGCATGAGGTCGTCGGCCGTGGCCATGGCCACGCCGCGCGACATCGCCTTCGTGGTGGACCTGTCCGGATCGATGAACGACGACGCGGAACCGTGCTGGGCCACGAAGGCCATCGACGACGAGTTTGGCCCCACCGGCTACCCCAACGTCGGCGACGAGCTGATGCAGCGCGTGTTCGAGGACTTCGGATTCGGCGACTTCCCCGGCACGCTGGGATACCTTGGCGCACCTTGGGGCGTTACCCAAAACTCCGATGCGTACGCCAAGCTGACGGAGAACAACGGCCCGCTCACGAAGTCGTCCGTCCCGTCGGTGTACCGCATTTCCAAGAAAGACAGCGAGGCCACCCGCAAGAAGAAAGCCTACTCGGCCCTGATCGACGTGCAGCTCGCCGCGCTGATGCCAAACGCCAAGCCGACGCTCGACAGCCAGGCTAACTACGCGTATTGGGAGAAGTATCTCGACTACGTCATTCTCTCCAAGCGGACCAGCCGCGGCACGCTGCCGCCCAGCCAAAGCTCGGAGCGGGTCACCGGGTTCAACAATCCCAACCGAGTCACCTTCCCCAGCGCTTCCAGCAGCGTGACCAGCGCCTATTGCAACAAGCTGGGGTATTTGACCTACGTGCAATTCATGATGGACCACGGGCGGGATTCGCGGCCGGTGGGCAATCAGTACACGCCGCTGTCGCTCTACAGCGAGGATTGTCCGATGCACGCGGAGGACACGGCCGGCGGCACGTTCCACTTCCCGCCGCGCGAGCAGCCGGTGCACGCCGCCCGACGCGCGCTGATCGCCGCCATGCAAGTGGTCCGCGAACGCAACGATAGCATCCAGGACCCGAACCAGCGCGACTGGGTGTCCATCATTTCCTTCGACCGTTTGAGCGACGGCGGACCGATCGTTCGGCAGTCGCTCACCGGCGACTACAGCCAAGCCATGCAGGCGTGCACGCAGTTGCAGGCCGTGAGCGACGAAAACGCCTCGACGGCGACGGAGACCGGGCTGTTGCACGCCCAGAAACACATCCGTCCCCGCTCGGAAGGCGGCCAAGGACGCCTGGGGACCAACAAGGTGGTCGTCCTTTTGACCGACGGCGTGCCGAACCTGTACTCGAGCAGCGCCTCGACGATCCGCCAGTACATCTCCGAGCATCCCAGCAACAACTTCTACAGCGGCGGCGACATGGCCAGCAACGCCCCGCTCGTGGCCGCCTCGGCCATGAACGGATCGAACTGGCAGGTCTTCCCAGTCGGCATTGGCCTGGGCACGAACTACGACTTCATGGACCGCATGGCCCGTCTCGGCGGCACCGCCAGCGACAAGGGCAAGAGCCCTCGCGGCAGCGGCAACCCCGCCGAATACGAAGAACGGCTTGCCGACATCTTCCGCACGATCATCACCAATCCGCAAGTCCGGCTGGTGCAATGACCGCGACGCCGCCGGCCTGGAAATGCGCCGTGACGCGCCACGGACCTTCCGACGGCGGAAGCAGGATCCAGTTGCCTGCCGGATCGATCTGGGACCACGGTTGGCCGTTGACGGTTGCCCGGACGATCGGCCGGCCGTCTGGATGACGGAGGCGGAGCTTGAGGCCCGCGAAGGCGTTGCGGCGCGGCGGCGAGATCGTTGCGTCGATCCGCCCCGCCTGGGCGCGTGAAATCACATCGAGCGACATGGGCCCGTAGGGCGTGGGCATGTTGGCCAGTCGGATCGACTGACCGTCGCGAAACCAGTCGCGCGGCGCGCCGGCGAGCAGGAGCAGCTTGCCCGAGGCGTTGCCGTGCTCGCACCGCTCTTCGGTCACCAACATGTCGCGCAGATAGAGCAGCGCGACGGCGCTGGCGCAGGGCAGTGGATCGCTGATGTCGGGCATGCTGTACGATCCGCGCACGTGCAGATCGCTGGCGTAGATCAGATTCGTTTCCCGCCCAACGAAGGTCTCGTGGTCCAGGTTGAACGCCAGATAGCCGTAGAATCCGAGCAGGAATTCGGGCACGGCGTCGGCGTGCAGCATCGTCGTGACGTAGCCCATCCCATAGATGCCGTCCAGTCCGCCGGGGCCGATGTCGTGGCTGGCCTCCACGCCCGAGTCGGCGCCGTAGCTGCGGAAGCGGGGCAACAAACAAAACGCGCGATTGTCCGCCTTGAGGAAATCGGTCACGTACCGCGTTTGCGGGCCGCGGGGGTCCCACGGCTTCACGTCCAACAGACAGCCGGCGAAGAGCTGGTAGAACTCGCCCTCGTCGACCCGGTCGGTTCCCAGCCGCAGCGGCAACCACGGCGGCCGCGCGTCTTTGCGATAGAGCGATTCGACAACCGCGTCGAGCGCCGCGCGATACTCCCGCGCCTCGTCGGCGTAGCGCCGCGCGGCGGCCTCGTCGCCAAGTTCCTCCATCAACCACGCCGTATCGACCAGCCCGCGCCAACAACAGAAATTCGGATACAGCGGGTAGCAGAGCATTTCGCCGATGTCGCCGCCATAGGCCCACTTGGGCAAAAGCCCCCAATGCGGCGGCTTCCGACCGTCCTCCAGCACCATCGTCTTGCGGCGCTGGGCGATCGTCCATTCGGCGCACTGCTTCAAGAGCGGCGCGTGCGCGGCGATCCACGAACGGTCTCGCGTGAGCCGATACACGGTCGCGGCGTAATGCGGCTGCAACCCGTTGCGATACTGCTGGTGCCGGGCCCGGGGAACGCACTGGTCGACCTTGCTCAGGAACCGCGGCGTCAGATAAGTCGCGCTCATGTAGCGCTGGGCGTCGGGTCCAAACCCCGAAAACGCCAACGCTCTCATGCAGTAGCTCTCCTCGATGCCGAATAGCGACCGCTCGTAGACCGAGGGCTTCGCGCCGTAGTACATCACGTTGCCGTCGGCGTTGATGAAGATCTGCGCAAGCACCGCCTTGTAGAGACGGTTGACCCGATCTTCCGGCGTCTCGATCGTCGCGGCCGGCGCGAGCAGATCGTCCCAATAGCGCCGGAACGCGACCAGCGCCTCGTCGAACGACCTCGCTCCATGGCTGGCGGGCGTCCCGGTCCCGAGCGACCCTTGGGGGTAGATGAAATCGGCTTGCGCCGTCCCACGGGGCGCGAGCGAGATCTCCACGCGAAGCCGGTTGGGCCCCGCGCCGGCCGTGCCGGCCGGCCGCGACGCCAGCACGATCGCGTCGCCGCGGACGATTTGCCCGTCGCGCGCCACGGCCTTCGGCGCCTGTCCCCCGGCGAGATCCGCCTCGACGCACGTGCGAACCGGTCTCGCCGAAAGATTCTCCAGCTCGACGCGGACCCAAAGCACGCCGGGTGAATCCTTGTCGTCCGTGGGACACACAAACGCGGTCTGGCGCACCGCGAGATCGTCGAGCCGCCCCTCGACGAGCGTGCCGGGCCGCCAGCCGTCGAGCAACGTCCGCCGCGCCGTATCGCGGACGTCGCGAAGCCGCCGGCGCTTTTCGCCAATGGAAAAAGTCAACGTATCGTCCGCGAGCACCGTGCCGTCCCACGCCACGCCGATTTCGTCCGGCGTGTCCTTCAATCCCAGCAACGCCCGGACCGGCGTCATCGACAGCGCGGCCAGCGAAAGCGATTCGAACGAGGCTTCCTCGCCCGAGGCGAGGATGTCGTCTTCCAGTTGATTCGACGCGACCAATCGCTCGGGCCAGACCTTGTGTCCCGCCGGCAAGTAACGATCGACTTCGATCTCCGCCACTTTCGGCGGCAGGTCACCGGCGGCGAAACGGACGCGCAAGGCCCGCGTCGCGACCGGCTCAAACCGAAACGCCAGCCGACGGCTCGCGTCCTGCCGCTCGCATCGAAGCCCGCGGGGGATAGGCCGCCACTGCCGGCCGTCGAAGATCTCAAGCGTCACGGACGAAGGATCGGCAACCTTGTCGGCAAACACGAGGCTCGCGCAATCGATCACGTGCGCGATGGGCCACTGGACGCCCAGGGCGACGGCGCCGCTTGAGACGCCTGCCGGCGCGGCGTCATCGCCGTCGGAAAGCCCGTCGGCCGAAACCGGATCGCCGTGCGCCGGCCAAGCCAGCGCCCGATCCGCCCCGGGATACTCGTCGTGCAGGCGGGCGATGTTTCGCGGCAAGGGCGGGGCGACGTTGGATGACGGTGTGGCCGCTTCGTCCGAAGCCTGCCCGACGGCGCTGGTCGGCGCATGCAAGGCGGTAACCATCACCGCGACCGAAGCGCGACACAAGAAGACGCAAACGCGACGGGAGTTCTGATTCATTGGTATGCCAGCGATAAGAGGAGAAGGGGCGGGCACGTGCAACGGCATGTGGCGCAACGCCACGGCCGACATGGCGAATCGAGCGGAAGGAGAGTCGAGGGTCGCCTTGTCTTGGCATCCCGCAGCGCGCAGCATACCGCTGGCGGAACGGGCCTGCAAGCCGGGCGAGGGGAGGTTTTTTCATGTTCACGGTTGTCGTGAACATGCTGCCGAGCGCAAATAGGCTTGCTGTCTCGCGCCGGCTCGCTGGGAGAGCATGGCGCCCACGGAGCCCGAGACAGGCTCTACGACTCCAGCGCCACGCAGCCGAGCGCGCGGCCGCCGCGCTGGCGGATGGCGTGCAGCGTTTGCTCGACGCTTCGCCGGGGCGTGTGGTCCAACGCGACGATGAGGTACGTCCCGTCGCAGATCCCCGCCAGCGAGGCAACGTCCGCGTCGTTTTCCCGCGTCCCGTCCAGAATCACCAATTGAAAAGACCGGCGTAACTCGTCCACGAGCGTCAAGAGATCGAGTGTCCGCACGGGGCCGGCGTTCTCGCCCGATCCGTGCGGCAGAATGCTCAGACCGGCGTGTTCCGTCCGGCACAGCGCCACCCGCCACGTCGCCCGGCCCGCCACAACGTCCGGCAGTCCGACCGAGGCGGACAGCGACAATCGTTGGCCGATGCCGGGGCGGCGGCTGTCGCAATCGACCACGACCGTTTCACCGAGGGTTTGCTCGGCGAGAACGGCGTACAGGTCCACGAGCCGGCCGCCCTGCGGGTCGTCGCCCGCCGCCCCGGTGAACAGCAGCACGGCCCGCCGGTCGCCGATCACCTGCGGCAGGATGGCCTCGGCGAGCAGGTAATAGCGTTGGTCGAACCGCCGCTCGCGCAGCGATTCCATCAGCCGGGCTTCGGCCCGCTCGAGCTTCACCGGCCCGATCGGATCGCTCGCGGCCGGAGGCGCTTCCGCGGCGACGGCGTTTTCGGCGGCGGGAGTCTCCGCGGCCGGGGATTCACCCCGCCAGGGCTCGCCCGCGGACGCCTCGTGTCGCGCACGATCGTCGATCTGCCGCAGTGCCTCGAGCATCCGACCCATGGCATCTCCTTTTTGGGGGCGGGGCTATCCGCGGCGAAGCTTGGAAAAGAGCTGCCGGTATTCCAGCCGGCGCGCGACCACGATCCGCGGCGTCATCGACGGATCGACCGCGTCGTCGTCGCCCAGAAGAAGCGTCTCCGCGCGAGGCGCCGCCGCGTGATCCGGCCGGTGGATCGGGAGCGTCCGGCGTCGATCGCTTTCGCTCGGGGTTGGCCCCGCCGCTTGGCCCAGCTCCGGGTCGTCGGCCGCCGCCTCGGGCTTGTCGTCGGCCGCCTGCCGCGCCGCGGCCTTCGCGATGGCCGCGCGGGGCGGTCGAGCCGACTTGTATCGCTGGACAATGAACTCCTCGTTCTCGAAGGATTCGCGGAACGGATTGCCCACCTCCTCGAAAACCAGCTCCACCTCCGGCCCGATGGAGCCGGCGGGTCGGAACTCGTCCTCGGTGGCTTCGCACGCCCGCTCCACCTCGTCCAGTTCCGCCAGCGTCCGCTCGATCCGGTCCATGGGCTCATCCAGCGAGTCGAATTCACCGGGGATATCGATCGGCGTCGTTGCCGTCGTGGCGGACTCGTCATCGTCGTCATCCAGTCCCCCAAACTCGATCGTGGCCGATCCCTCTCCGTGGGCGAGTTCCTTGGCGCTATAGGGCGTCGGCAATTGTTGCAAGTCGGCCCAGGCCTCTTCGATCCGCGCGGCGTCGATCCGCGAGATTCCCTCGCTGCACGCCAGGAGCAGGACGTGATCGCAGACCTGATTGACCAGCCGCGGCACGCCGTCGGTCGCGCGGAACACGGCCGCGAAGGCGTCAACGGCGAAAAGCCCCCGGGCGTCGCCGCCCGCGCCGGCGATCTGGCTGCAAATGTATTTTTCCGTTTCCTCTCGGCCCAGCGACGCCAGGTAGCATCGGGCGCGAAGGCGTTGGGTGAACGATTCGAGCCTGGGGCTGGCAAACCGCTCCTCGAGCACCGGCCCGCCCACCAGAACCACCCGCACCCGCGACTCCCCGGAACAAACCAGGTTCGTCAACATCCGGATTTCCTCCAAGATCCGAAGCGGCAGGGTGTGCGCCTCGTCGACGAGGAGCACGAGTCCGTCGGGGCGATTTTCGGACGTGGTCAGGAAGTCCACCAGCGCCAGGCGGAGCTCCCCTTCCTCCATCCCACGGTACGACCGACCCAGATGGTACAAAATGGACTGGTACAACGCGCTGCGGCTGCTCAACCGACCGCTGGCCAACAGGCCCACGGCCAGGGCGCTGCGGAACTGCCCGGCCAGCACGTGACAGAGGAGAGTCTTGCCGGTGCCCGAAGGGCCGACGACCATGGCCGCTCCTTCGGCCCGCTGGATACACCGGGTGACCGTCTTCCTGGCTGCCTCGATGGTCTCGCCGGGGAAGTACTGGTCGGGCGCGGGACCCGGCGCGAAGGGCCGCCGTTTCAAACCGAAATAAGTCTCGTACATAGCCCAACTTCTCGAATCTGACGCAGGCCGTTTGGATGCCGGTTTTCTGACGGGGGGCAATCAATGGACCCGCCGGAAGGGTATTCCGGCAGACACATGCCGGGCCATTCCTTGAATTCGGCAAAGGCCGTCGATCCGCTCCACACCGACATGGCCACTGTCAGGACAAACGAATTGATGGATTTGCCAGTCTGGGCTATACAGGGGTTATTGGGGCGTGTCTTGTGCCTGGACCAGAAACCGAGGCGTGCAAGGGGACGGTCCCATTTTCGCTAACGCGACGCTCGGGACAGTCCCCCAGATCGCGCCGTGGTTTTCTTCTCGGGCGAGATCCGGGACAAATGCGTCGATGTTGCCGATTGCGCAAGCGTGGTCGATTCGCGGAAGCCGGCACGCGCACTAACCCTAAGCTAGGCTTGAGCATACGACGATAATGGGGTAGACCAGGAAGAGGCGACCCTCCGGGACACCCACCCCGCCGCGCAGAGCGTACGCCCCGCGTGATCGCATGAGCACCGAACAATCCTTCGATCCCGAACTGATCGAACAGACCAAGCAGCAGATCCGCATGCTGGTCAACGAGATCGCGCAGCTCTCGCGATCCGACATGGCGCCGGCGGAGTTCTACACGGAGTTCCTCACCCGCGTTGTCTCCGCCCTGGCGGCCATCGGTGGCGTCGTGTGGACGTTGGCGGACGAAGGCCGCCTGGCGCTGCAATACCAGATCAACTTGCAGCAATCGGGCTTGCGCGACAACGAGGAGGGCCAGATCCAGCACAGCCGGCTGTTGAGCAAGGTGCTCCGCACGGGCGAGGCCCTGCTCGTGCCCCCGCACAGCGGCCCGAGCGAGGATGAAAGCGACGCGACCAACCCTACCGACTTCCTGCTCGTGCTCGGTCCACTCAAGACGGAACTCGAGGTGGTCGGCGTGGTGGAGATCTTCCAACGGCCGGAGGCCGGCCTGAGCACGCAGAAGGGCTATCTCCGGTTCCTGTTGCAGATGTGCGACTTGGCGGCCGACTTCATCAAAGGCCACCAGTTGCGCCACTTCTCCGACCGCCAGGTCCTTTGGACGCAGCTCGAGGACTTCACGCGGCGGGTGCATGCCACGCTCGACCCTTGGCTCACGGCCTACACAATCGCCAACGAGGGCCGGCGGCTGATCGAGTGCGACCGGGTGAGCGTGGCCATCCGCCGCGGGCGCAAGTGCCGGATTGAAGCGGTCAGCGGGCAGGACCTTTTCGACAAGCGATCCAACACGGTGCGGTTGTTGGGCGAGCTGGCCACGCGCGTGGTCGATTCGGGTGAAACGGTCTGGTACACCGGCGACACGAGTAACCTGGCCCCGCAGGTGGAAGACGCCGTGCAGGACTACGTGGACGAGTCGCACACGAAGATGGTGGCCGTGCTGCCCTTGGCTCGACCCGAGCCAGGCGAGGAAGAGCAGGATCCCGACAAGCCCGAGGAACCCGAGGAGCCGGTGGGCGCCCTGATTGTCGAGCGGATCGAGGACAGCCGCATCCCCGAGACGATGTTCCATCGCGTGAGCGTCGTGGCCCAGCACAGCTCGGTGGCCCTGGCCAACGCCATGGAGCACCAGGACCTGTTCCTCATGCCGCTGTGGCGGATGCTGGGCAAGTCCAAGTGGCTCTTCCACGCGCGAACGTTGCCCAAGACGATCTCGATCTCCATCGCGGTGGTCGTGCTCCTGGCGTTTCTGATCTTCTTCCCCTGGGATTTCAATCTCCACGCCGACGGCACGCTCGAACCGGTTCTTCGGAGCCAGATTTTCGCGCGGGTGGACGGCGACGTCGATCAAATCCACGTGCGGCACCGCCAGCAGGTCAAGGCGGGCGACGTGCTGATCGAGCTGCGCAGCCCCACGATCGCCGCCCAGCTTGAAGAGGTCCAGGGCGACCTGGACATGACGCGCGAGGAGATCCGATCCCGGGAGCGCCGGCGCCTCCAGCACCGGGGACCCGTCGATATCAAGGAAGAGATGCAACTGGCCGGTGAGATCGCCACGCTGAAGGAAAAGCGCACCAGCCTCGAGGCTCAGGAAAAGATCCTCCTGGAGAAAACCAGAAACCTCACCGTCACCAGCCCGCGCGACGGGACGGTGACAACGTGGGAACTCGAGGATCTGCTCCGGGGGCGGCCGGTCCAGCGGGAGAACGTCCTCCTGGAAGTGGCCGACATCACGGGCCCCTGGCAGCTTGAGATCATGATGCCCGAGGACAAGATGGGCTACCTCGTCCAGGCGCAAAAGGATTTCGAAAAGGAAGACCTCGAGGTGAGCTTCACCCTGGCCACGGAGCCGGGCAAGGAGTACTCGGGCAAGATCAAAGAGGTCCGGCAAAGCGCCGAGGTGATGGGCGAAGAGGGGAACGTCGTGTTGGTGAAGGTCGAGATCACCGATCCGGCCTTCGACAGCCAAAAACTGGCCGACCTTCTGCCCGGCGCCGAGGTCCGCGCCAAGGTTTACTGCGGCAAGCGTTCGGTGGGATTCGTCCTGCTCCACGACGTGATCGCCTTCATCCAGTCGCGAATCCTGTTCTGGTTTTAGAACGGAATGTGAGAGAAGAGGAGCGTATCATGCGGCGGACTCTGATTGCCGCGATTGCGGTTTTTTCGACGCTGGCCTTGGGCGGGACGCAGGCCCGGGGCGCGGCCGTCACGGTGCCCGATTGCATTGTCGCGCTGGTGGACGAAGCGCAGGTGCCCGGCCAGGAACAGGGCGTGCTCACGGAAGTGCTCGTCCGCGAGGGCCAGCAGGTCGAGGCCGGCGACGTCCTGGCGCGGATCGATCCCAAGCTGGCCGAATTGCAGTTCAAGGTGGCCCAAAAGGAGCTCGACGCGGCCAAGCGGAAGGCCGAGGACTTCGCCAGCGTGGACTTCGCCAAGGCGGCGGCCGCCGTGTACGCCAAGGAGTATTGGCGAATGATCGAGGCCAACCGCAAGACGCCCGGCTCCAAGCCGCAGGCCGAAGTCGAGCTCGCCCTGCTGCAATACGAGCAATACCGCCAGCAGACGATCAAGTCGGAGTTCGAGTTGGGCATCCGCGCGCTCGAGGCCAAGGTGAGCGAGGCCAACCTCGAGGCCGCCACGGAGCACCTCAATCGCCGCGAGGTGAAGGCGCCTTGGGCGGGCGTGGTGGACCGGCTCATCCGGCACACGGGCGACTGGGTCGAGCCCGGCGCCCCGATTCTTCGGCTGGTCCGCATGGACAAGCTCCGCGTGAAATGCTCGTTGGCCATCGCCGAGCACGGTCCGGAGCACGTCGACGGCGCGCCGGCCGAGGTCGTCGTTGACCTGGCCCGCGGCGAGACGGCCCGCTTTACCGGCAAGGTGACCGGCATTAGCCCGTCGCTGGCCGACGGCCGCCGCTACGACGTTTGGGTCGAGGTGGACAACCGCCAGCGCAACGGCTTCTGGCTCCTCCGCGACGGCATGCCCGCCACGATGACCCTCGAACTGAAGTAATCATGGCCACCCTGAGCGACAGCCTGGTCTCCAGTTCCGCGCGGCGGCTGGCGATCCGGAAGCGCCCCGACCTGAGCGCGCGCCGGCAACACTATCTGGGCCGGACCTACTGGGTGGTCAAGGAACCCGTGGGCTTGAATTACTTCCGCTTCCAGGAAGAAGAATACGCCCTGCTCCAAAAGCTCGACGGACACACCAGCCTCGACGAACTGAAAGAATGGTTCGAGGCCGAATTTCCCCCGCAAAAAATCACGCTCGAGGAGCTCCAGCAGTTCATCGGCATGTTGCACCGCAGCGGGCTGGTGATTGCCGACGTGCCCGGCCAGGGCAAACAGCTCCGCCAGCGACGACTCGACCGCCGACGCAAGGAAATCCTCGGCGCGCTGGCCAATATCCTGTGCATCCGCTTCAAGGGCTTCGATCCCGAACGGTTTCTCAACTGGCTTTACCCCAAGGCGCGCTGGCTCTACAGCGCGCCCGTGTTTTGCCTTTGCCTTGTCCTCATGATCTCCGCGGCGTCGCTGGTGATCGTGCAGTTCGACGAGTTCCGCGCGAAGCTGCCGAGCTTCTACCAGTTTTTCAGCCCGCACAACGCCCTGTGGTTGGCCATCGTGCTGGGGCTGACCAAGGTCCTGCACGAATTCGGCCACGGGCTCACCTGCAAACACTACGGCGGCGAATGCCACGAGATGGGCGTGATGATCCTCGTGCTCACGCCGTGCCTGTACTGCAACGTGTCCGACTCGTGGATGCTGCCCAGCAAGTGGCAGCGGGCCGCCATCGGCGCCGCCGGCATGTACGTCGAGGTGGTCATCGCCTCCATCGCGACGTTCGTCTGGTGGTTTACGTCGTCCGACCCGCCCACCTTGCTGAACATGCTCTGCCTGAACGTCATCTTCATCTCGTCGGTCAGCACGATCCTGTTCAACGCGAACCCGCTTTTGCGTTACGACGGGTATTACATTCTGGCCGACCTCACGGAGATTCCCAACCTCCGGCAGAAGGCCACGACGATCCTCAGCCGCAAGGCGGCGCATTGGTTTCTGGGCATCGAGCCGCAGGAAGACCCCTTTTTGCCCGAACGAAATCAATTTTTCTTCGTCATCTACTCCGTCGCCGCGGCCGTGTACCGGTGGTTCGTGGTGCTGTCCATCCTGTGGTTCCTGAACCAGGTGTTCAAGCCGTACGGCCTGGCGATCATCGGGCACGTCATCGTGGCCATGTCGATGGTTGGGCTTGTGGTCATGCCGCTATACAAACTCGGCAAATTCTTTTACACGCCGGGGAGGATGTACAAGGTGAAAAAACCACGGCTTTACGCGAGTCTGGCCGGGCTGGGGGCAATCATTCTGGCGTTCGTGTTCGTGCCGCTGCCGCACAGCGTCCTGTGCAGCCTCGAAGTCCAACCCCGCAACCCCGACCGCGTCTTCGTCCGCGTGCCGGGCACGCTCGAAGCGTGCGACGTCCAGCCCGGTCAACGGGTGGAGGAGGGCCAGGTCCTCGGCCGGCTCTCCAATCCGGACATCGATTTCAAAATCGCCGAGTTGGATGGCAAAAAACGGCAGCTCGAAACCCGAATCGAACAGCAACAACGCCAAAGCCACAGCGACCCCGAGGCCGCCGCCGAACTGGGCGAACTCCGCGAAGCCCTCGCGTCGATCAAGGAACAGATCGCGCAGCATCTGGTGGACAAGGAGAAACTCATCTTGCGGGCGCCGGCGTCGGGAACGATCATGCCCCCGCCGTGGAAACCACACAAACCCGGCGTCGAAGGCCAGTTGGCTTCTTGGTGGGGTACGCCGTTGGAACCGCGGAACGTGGGCGTGCCGCTGGACGTGAGCGACGCGTTTTGTCTCGTGGGCGATCCGGCGCGGATGGAGGCCGTCCTCTACATCGACCAGGGCGACATCGAATTTGTCGCCAGGGACCAAACCGTCGAGATCAAGCTTGACGAGCTGCCCTTCGAAACATTTACGGGCACGATCGCCGACAAGTCGCCCAGCGAGTCGAAGATCAGCCCCCACCGCCTCTCCACCCGGGCCGGCGGCGACCTGCCCACGAAAATGGACGAGGCGGGCGTCGAGCGCCCGATGAGCACGTCCTATCCGGCCAAGGTGTATCTCGACGACCCCGAGGGCCTTCTCCGCATCGGTCTGCGCGGCCGCGCGAAGATCCACACCCGCTGGCAAACCCTCGGCCAACGCGCCTGGCGCTTGCTCAACCAGGTGATTACGTTTAAGCTCTAATAATCAAACCAAAGCCCGACGCCAATTTGCTCCTCGTGGCGGCGGTAGAACTGGTATTGATCGCTTTGGCCATTGAAGTAGTGCATGCCCAGGCGGGTGAGCCGGCCCGACGTGCCGCGCCATTGCCAGCCGGTTTGCAGGGTGAAGTTGCCGCCGAAATCCACCTCCTCGCGGAGCCGGCCGTTGACGGCGAAAAACGGATCGCCCCAGAATCCACTCGGCGCCAACGGGCTGTAGTCCAGGCCGAACTGGAACTCCCACGGCTTCGCCCCGCCGTCGCACGAAAACGCCCAGGCCGCCTCGACGTACGTCCGCACGTCGGCCATCGGATAGACGGCCACGCCCAGCACCAGCGCGTCGCGGACGAAGTTCGTCCGCTCCAGCCACGGATGCGTGATCTTGTACTCGTCGCCCAAGTGCGAGCTGAGATGGTAGTAGCCAAACTTCGACTCGAAGCGGCCTTGGCGCATCGTGATGGGGATGCCGAAGCGGAAGTCGGCCGACACGAGATCGCGGTCTTCGTCCAGAGTGAGCCGCGGGAAGGCGGCGCCTTCGATGTCGATCTGCCACCCTTCCGGCCAGAGCGGATCGAGCGTGCCCCAGCGGAGCATCCCCACGCGGCCACCCAGCGTCGCGTCCCAAAACCACTCGCGATTCCGCTCGTGGACCCACTGCGACGCGAAGCGCGGCTCGCGCCCGCCGGCCAGATAGGAGCGGTACATCAGCCCTTCCGGCAACACTTGCCACGACCAGAGCTCGATCGCCGGCGTGACGGGGTCGGCGGAAATCAAAGGGGACAGTCCCGTTTTCGCTGGCGCGAAAACGGGGACAGTCACCGGCGCTGGCGCGAAAACGGAAGTCCCCCGCACGGCGTCGTCCGCCAGAAGCGCGGTCCGGCTGGGCGACGACCAGATCGCCGGCTCGCGCGCGATCGACGGCGCGGACGAGACACCCTCCTCGATCACGCCCGAGGGCGGCATCGCCCGGATCAACTCCTGCGCCGACGACGACGAGACCGTCACCGCAACGAGGCAGCCAAGCCATCCGAGCGTAGCGCGTTTGTAATCCATTGGTGCGTGTGCCACTGGCCATGCCAGTGCTCAATTCTTGGTGGCCGCGGGCGCTGCCGAAGCCAACGTCGCGCGAAACAGCCAGTGAGCACGATCCGTGGACCATGTCGCCCCGTGCCCAACCGGCGGGCCGCACAGTGTAGCGAGAATTCCCATCCGGGGGGAGAGGAGATTTGGTGGGCCGTAAGTTATTGCACGTCAACGAATTACGGTGATAGTGGTGGTGGCGCGCGCTGGCGATAGGTGACGCGTGCGTGTGCCACTGGCTCCGCCAGTGTTGAGTCGCCTGTGTTTCTGGGCACTGGCGGAGCCAGGGGCACTCAGCGTCGCACCGCCAAAGCCCGTGGCGCTCGGCGTCGCCAATGCGACGACTCGTGCCGGGCGAACCATCGCGCCACGGGCCCCTCGCCCAGGCAGACCGTCGCGGCAAGGCAGCCCAGCGCCGCGCCGAAAAAGACGTCGCTGGGGAAGTGGGCGGTGCTCTCAATCCGCTGCCCGCCAACCAGCACGGCCAGCACGGCGAAGTAGCCACGTCCCCGCGGATAGAGCCAGGCCAGGGCAAACGCCAGGCCAACGGCCGTGGCCACGTGGGCCGAGGGGAAGCTCTGCGCGGCGCTGCCGCCGGCGCCCAGCGGCAGAAACTGCGTGAACGAGTCGAACACGCTGGCCGAAAGGTCGAACGCCCTAGGCCGCATCCGCGCCACCAGTAGCTTCAGCACGTTGGCGCACATTCCCGCACCGAGCGAACAGGCCAACACCCGAGGGAGCATCGCCCGACGGCCGGGATCGAGCACGAACACCGCCACGGCCAGCATCACCACGCCGATGCCGTGCCCAAAGGCTTCGGAAAAGGTCAACACCTTGGCCAGATCGCCGGGCACGCGACCCTCGCGGCACCAGACGGCCACGGGCACGTCGATGGCCAGCGCCGCCAACGCCGCTGCCAGAAGCCCCGCCGCCAAGACAAACGGCGTCCGCGGCGCGAGCGGCAGAGGCGTCGCCGAACCCCGCTCGGGCTTTGCGTCGGTGTTGTGTTTGTCTTGAGGATCGTGCGAGAAGGCCATGGTTGTGGCTGGTCTCCACTTGCGTGTGCCACTGGCTCCGCCAGTGCGGGAAGTCGCGTTCCAGGGCACTGGCAAAGCCAGTGGCACTCGACAATCACCCAACTGCCCGCGGATCATATCGGGAAAGGGAAGATCGGGAAAGACCAGTAGCCTAGGCAATTAGGGCGGTTCGCGGAAAACTGACGTTGCCGGAGATCCCGGCATTTGATACGCTCGGGCACGGTATCTCGCCCAGCACGGAGGCTGATGCATGTCCACGATGTTCAAACACCAGGCGTGGATCGTCGTGGTGGGTTTGGTGGTCTTTTTCTGGAATCTCGGCGCGGCGGCCCTTTTTGACATGGACGAGGCCCTCTACGCCTCGTGCGCCCGCGAAATGGCTCAGCGCGGTGATTGGGTCGTGCCCTGGTTCAACGGCCAGATGTTCCCCGACAAGCCGCCGTTGATGTTCTGGCTGATGATGCTGGGAACCGCCGTTTTTGGCTCGACGGAGTTCGCCGTACGCGCCCCTTCGGCCCTGTTCGCCCTCGGCACGGCCCTGGCCACGTACCACATTGGCCGGCGACTGTTCCGCGCGGAGGTCGGCCTATGGGCGGGCGTGATCGTCTCCACGTCGATCATCTTCACCGTATCCGCCCGGGCGGCCACGGTCGATTCGGCGCTGACGTTCGCCATCACCGCGGCGATCTGGGTGTTCGTGGCCGATGGAATCGCCCGGCGCAATGCGGCGACAAACGTCTCTGACGCCAACGCGCCGGACGAGTCCTCGTGGACCGCGCTGGTGCCGCGACACGCGTTGGCATTCGCCGTGATGTACGCCCTGATCGGCGTGGCCGTGTTGGCCAAAGGGCCCGTCGGGCTCATCATGCCCGCCGGCGCGATCGGGCTGTTTCTGCTCATGGTCCACCGGCCGTCCGCGCGGGCCGCGGACGATCCGGGCCGATTTCAGGGCATTTTAGCTCGGTGGTGGGCCTCGTGTCGCGCGGCGGGGCGCCTGTTGCTGCCGTGGCCGGCATTGCGCTGGACGTGGCGTCTTAGTCCTCTTTGGACCGTTCTGGGCCGACTTGCGCCGCGACGGATTCTGACGGCGACCTGGCGACTGCGACCGCTGACGGCCCTGGCCGTGCTCGCGGTGGTGGCCCTGCCGTGGTACGTGCTCGTGTCCCTGCGGACCGACAACGCGTGGCTCATCGAGTTCCTCGGCAAATACAACATCGGCGCGGCGACCAACGCGCCGTTGATGGGCCACGAGAGGCCGTGGTTCTTCCACATCCTGCTCGTGTTCGTTGGCTTCTTTCCGTGGTCGGTCTTCCTCGGGCCGACCGTGGTCGAGGCGTGGCGCCGCATCCGCGACGATCATCCTTGGCGGCTGGGCTACGTGCTCGCGGGCTGTTGGGCCGTTTTTGTGATCGGCCTCTGGTCGGCCGTGGCCATGAAGCTGCCGCACCACGTCCTGCCCGCCTATCCTGCCCTGGCCCTACTGACCGGCGCGTTCGTGTACACGTGGATCGCGGAACACGAGCGGATGAACCGCTGGTGGATGCGTAACGCGGCGATCACGCTCGTCATCGTGGGCGCGGGCATCGTGGTCGCGCTGCCGCTGGTCGCCGCCTGGGTGCTGCCCGGCGAAGGCGCGATCGGACTGGTCGGCTTGACGCTCGTGGCCGGCGGCGCGGCGGCGTGGTTTTTCTCCGAACGGCGCCGGCCGATGCCGGCCATGGTCAGCTTCGCCGCGGCCAGCGTGGCGTTCCTCGTGGCCACGTTTGGCGTGGCCGTGCTCCGGGTGGATCGCCACCAAACCAGCCCGGTGTTGGCCGCGCACATGCGCGAGGCGAATCCCGGTCGGCTCGAGCTGGCTTCGTTCCGTTTCTTCCGCCAGAGTTTCGTCTACTACTCCGGCGAACCGGTCGCCGAATTGGATTCGGTCGAGGAAATCGAGAAGTTCCTTCGCCGAACCGAGCGGCCGTTCGTTATTACGACCGACGAGCACGAGGCGCAACTGCGCGGGGCGTTTCCGGGGCAGTTTCGCGTGTTGACGCGGCAACCCCGGTTCCTCGACGGTGGTGAACTGGTCGTCCTCGCGCGGCAAGAAGACCAAACGATTCCACAGACCGCGCGGCGCGGAGACAATAGTCAACATTGATGAGGCAGGATCGAGTGCCACGGGCTTTACCCGTGCCCCGGGACAGGGCGTACCCCACACTGGCAGAGCCAATTGGCACGCGTGTCGAGACAGACGTTCAAAGGGAGAAGACGGGATGCGCAGGGCACTTGACCCGAGGCGAGCGTGGGCGTGGATGCTTATTCTCCTGGTGGCCGTGGGCTGCGGCGGCCAGGCGGACACGCCGACGGAAGAACCCGATCGCGATTGGGCCGGCTCAATCGGCGGGGCATCCAAGTCGGGCAAGCCGGGCGCCGATACGACCAAGCCCGTCGTCGAGATCGCCACGTCGTTGGGCAAGATCGTTCTACGGCTCGACGGCGAGAAGGCCCCGCTCACCGTGGACAACTTCCTCCACTACGTCGACCAAAAACACTACGATGGGACGATCTTCCACGACGTGGCCCCGGGCTACGCGGTGGTGGGCGGCTCGTACAATCCCGATCTCACCGAGAAGCCCGTTGGCGTGGCCATCCGGAACGAAGCCCACAATGGACTGACGAACGTCCGCGGCACGATCGCCATGGCCCGGGGCGCGGATATCGACAGCGCGACGTGCCAGTTCTTCATTAATCTGGCCGACAACGCGAAGCTCGATCACAAGGACGCCACGCCGGAAGGCTACGGCTACTGCGTGTTTGGCCAGGTGATCGAGGGCCAGGACGTGCTCGACAAGCTGGCCTCCGCGCCGGTCCACAAGGTCACGGCGCCCAATGGCGCCGCGCTGGACCGCGTGCCCGTCGAACCCCTGGTGATCCAATCCATCCGCCGCGTGCCGTGATTGCCTTGGAGTGCGGCGATTTGTCGCCGCTTTCAATCGGCATCGTGGTTGGGCGCCACTGCTGGCTTGTCCAGCAGTGCCCGCCGAATCCCGCGGGAGAAAAGGGCTGATTCCGGGGGAGAAACACTGCTGGACAAGCCAGCAGTGGCGCCCCCGTGGCGGCCGTAACGCATTTCCAAACACGTTCTTAGATGACTTGTCTCTCCGATCCTTCGCTTCGCCCACGATGACGCGCGGTCTGGGTGAGGCTTCTGGGGCACACTCCAGGCGCGCGGGCACGCGTGCTGCGTGGCTCAGAAGACGCAGATGACGTTTGTCTTCTTGTCCAAGCGGGGGAGCCGAACCGACTCACCGTCGTGTTGTGTCCATTCCTCGCCGTCGACCTTGACGCTTTTGATCGAGCCGTGTTTCGTCGGCGGCCGAACGTGCAGGACGACCTCGGGCGACGGCTGCGCGAGCGGTTCGATCTGGATGGCAATCTCGCCCGAGGCGACCCGCGATCGGGCGGTGTAGTTCACCGGGCCGAAGTAGCTGGGGGCGCGGCGGACCTCGATGGTTTGTCCGTCGGCCAGCCACCCGCGCGGCGCTCCGGCCATGAGGTGCAGCGTGTTGCGGTCTTCCAGCACCAGCGCGATCCGCACGAGGTCGATGTACCGGCTGTTGGAGTGCATGTGGGGCTGGCAGTTGACGTCCCAGGCTTCGCTGTTGCAGCCGGTCACCAGATTGTGGCACTCGATCGTGGCGAACGTGCCCGGCCCCATCGCGAAGGCCGAGATGCTGTAGAGCGTCCATGCGAACTTGGCGCTTTCGCCGCGCAGGAGCTGCGCGAGCGACTGGTTGTACACGTAGTAGGGATCGATCGTGCCGGGTTCGAAATTCGGCATGCCGCTGTACAAGCCGTATTTCTCCAGCCAATGGCAGGTGCCGCCGATCTTCTCGTCGCCCGCGTCCAAGAGGCCCGCCTCGACCATGTAGACGGGACTGCACAACGTGTACCAGTTTTCCTTGAAGAAATCGAAGCTCGGCGGGCCCGTGCGATACGGCGACGGCGGCAGAAACGGCGGCTTGACGTTCGGATCGACCGACCGCTCGACCGACTGGACGATGCAGGCCTTGTAGTCGTCGGCTTCGGCGGCCAGACGCGACGCCTCGTCCTTCATGCCAATCGCCGCCAGCGCGTCGGCCACGCCCCGCAGACCCATGTACGAGTAGGCGTCGGTCCAGTACCAGTTGTCCCAGATGTACAGATCGGACGGCCGGCCCTTGGGCAGAAGGCCGAAGTGCTTGACCTTTTGGCCGTTCTCCGTGAGTTTCGTTCGCGCCCGCTCGCGGGCGATCCAGTCGCAGCCCGCGATGAGTTGCCCGGCCACGCGGCGGAGCCACTTTTCGTCGCGGGTGAGCTTGTAGTGCTCGGCCATCGCCCAGAGCACGAAGCCGTTTTGATTCATCCACTTCAGGCCCACGTCGCCGTTGAAGAAGCCTTCGGCGGAGGAGACGTCGCCCTCGGGCTGGTCCTTTCCCTGCCGGGCGAGGAAGTATTCGAGCATGCTCTCGGCTTCTTTGTGGAAGCCCATGCGGTCCATCGCCTGGATGCTTACCGAGCCGTCGCCGGCCCAAACCGCCTCGTACGCCTTGGCATCCGGGTGGGGCATCAACGCGCCGGACGCCGCGTCGCGGTCGATCAACAAAAGGTTGTTCGCCAAACAGGCCCGGTAGCCGTCGCGGATTCGCTCCTCGGGCACGATGAACTGGGCGTTGCGGTCAAGCTCGCGGGTCCAGAACGCGCGGAACCGGCCCAATTCGTCATTGAGGCGCAACGCTTCGAGCCGCCGCCCGGACTCGGCGGGAAGCGGGAAATACGGCACTGCCATTTCGACCGTCTTCGATTCGCCCGGGGCCAGGGCGCATTCCATCCACAGCACGCTCCCGGTGGGGACGCTCGGCGCGGAGAGCGACTTGAACGCGGCCTTTGGCTCGCCGGTCAAAAGACACGCGACGATGGAGCCGTCTTCCGCTCGGACGAAGGGCGGCTCGAAGGAGAGCTTCGCCGGCGAGGCCGGCGGCGCCGCCTTGACGCTCATGTTGAGCTCCGCCCGACCGAACTGGATCGCCAGCACGGTCTCGCGCGGCGCGGAGGACTTGTTCTTGACGGTGTAACGAACCAGGCCGAGCAGGGGTTTCTGTCCGTGGACCGGCTCGAAGCCGTCGCCCTCCACGGCGAACGCGAGTTGCCCGATCTCCAGATCGTCCACCGTCCATTGGTTCTCGACCGCCGGCAAGTAGCCGTCCGTCAGTCGCGAGCGGACCTCGTCCGCCGGCGGCATACCCAGCGATATCTCCTTCGCCCCTTCCTGCCCTGCCGGACGCGAGCCGATCCACATTGCCACGCAGGGGCCCGACCAGTTCGCCCCTTGCGGGAAGATCAATTCGCCGGAGGGCGTGACGTGGATCTCCTCCGGATGAACTCTCGCGCCGACGATGGGCACCGGATACTTCATCCGCGGGAATGGGTCGCCCCGGACCACGTCGTCGAAGGCCACGTCCTCCGGCACGGGGTCGGGATACGCCCGCAGCGCCGCGTCGTCCGCGGCCAGCGCCGACGCCACAACCACAAACGTCAGAACGGCGGATACCGTGCATCGCATGGAAGAGCCTCCTGGTGGGGATTGAGGGAGACTGTGTGGCCACCCGAGGAAAGAAGGGCGTGGCAGGCGGAGCGATATCAAGAAGACACGAAAAAGGGTCAGAACGGTCCTTTGACAAACCGTTCTGACCCGTGATTGTTGCCCCGAAGTCGAAAGGCACGACTTGCGCATTTGTCATTCTGAGCGCAGCGAAGAATCTCCTTTGATTCTCGGACGAGATCCTTCGCTGCGCTCAGGATGACTCGTTCCATTCGGTCCCGATATTCTTTTACGATGCCTTGCCTACCGCCTCGCCACGACCGTCTTCTCGACGGGGATCGTGCCCGATTTGACGTCGAGCGCGACCTTGCCGTTTTTCAGCTCGACGGTGCCGAAGCCGGTGGCGGTGGAGAGGAAGGCGCGGAAGTCGCCGTTTTGGGCGTTGGCGTACAGGGTCTTGGTCACCGCGTCGTAGCGGACGCCGGTCATGCCCTGCAGAAGGCCGTAGGCCGACATCGCCCGGGCGTACCAGTGGCCGCATTCGTACTCGTTGAACGGATTGCGGCGCGTGCCGTCGTAGCGTTTGCGGCAGGCGCGGACCACGTCGAGCCCTTCGTCCACGCAGCCCAGAAGCATCAGATGCGAGGCCACCTGGTACTCGATGCCCGTCCAGACTTCGTTGCTGTAGACGAACGGCAACAAGGGCTGGCCGCCGCGGGGCCACGTGCACAGGAGCAGCCCGCCGTCGTCGCCCATGGCAAAGGTGGGCCGCTGCGGGTTGGCGTGCGTCGAGAGGTCCTCCTTGAGGTTGTACTTGTGGATGGCCACGAGGTGGCTGCGGACCTTCTGGGTGTCGATGATTTCGTCGTCCAGTCCGCACACGGCGGCCATCCACAGCCCCAAGACGCCGTCGGACAGGCAGCCGGTGCCGTATTGATACTTGGGCCCCTGCTCGTTGACCCGCTGGGCAATGTCGCGGTAGGCGGGGCTCTGGTCGTTGGGGTTGATGGGCTGGAAGTTGTGATCCAGGCCGGTCTTCTGCACGATCTGGATGAAGTATTCGCCGTTGTAGAGTTCCTTCTCCATCCGCTCGCGTCCCCTGGCAAGAAGCTCGCGATAGAGCGACACGTCGTCGCCCATCTCCTCGCCCATCTTGATCGCCGCGGCCAGCGCGCCGAGATAGAAGCTCCCGCAGTGGCCGTCGGGCCCGAAGTAGTTGATGTCGTACGTGTTGTGGTGGTCCTCCTCCAGCAAGCCCGTGTGGCGGGGATCCCACTTGGCAATCATGTAGTCCATGCCTTGTTTGATCCGCGGCCAAAACGCGGCGAGCCACTTCTTGTCGCCCGAAATGCGCCACTCGCGGTAGGCCTTCATCACGCCGCCGAGCTGTCCGTCGGAAGCGTCGAAGGCGTAGCCACCAGGCGTGATGGGCAGGTTGCCGCGGAAGGCCTGGCGGCCGGTCGCGTCCTGGCCCTCGAAGAACTCGTTGCGCCGCAGCGAGCGCTCCATCGACGGGAACACGTGGCAAATGGCCTGGGCGTAGTTCCACACGTGGGTGCACGAACCGGCGCAGCAGCCACGGTCGTCGCAGCAGCCTTCCCAGCACCACAGCCGGCCGTCGTGCTGTCGCAGCACCGTGGGCGACTTGATGATGGTCAGGTTGGCCGCCGCGGCCTCGACCACCTCGGGCGGAAGCGTGGAGTCGTAGAAGGCGTCGCGGAACTGCTCGCTGCGGCGGCGGAGCTCGTCGTAGCGCTGGCTCCAATCGGCCGCCACGGCCTGGACGCTCTGATACTTCGTGGCGTACCACGGGACGAAGTTCTTCGGCGGATTGGGGTCAAACTCGCATTGGCCGCCCTCGCACGCGCAACCGTCGGTCGGCGGGTCGGCCACCCAAGGGATATAGTCCTCGCCCTCGAAATCCTGCGCGAGGGTCACGCGCTCGGCGTCGTCCGTGATCGCATTGCCCTGGCCTGTGAGGAGCTTGTCGATCGGCTCGTCGCTCAAGACGAAGTGGTCGGCCAGCAAATGCCCCCAGGCGCCCTTCGCGCGATCGACCAGTTGAATCTGGACTTCCTTGCCTTGGACGTCGCCGAGATCGAACGTGGCCCAGGCGAGCGATTCGCTCTCCTTGCCCACGGCGGAATGGACCGGTTTTCCGTCGACCAGCAGGTTGACGCAGGTCCGACCGGCGGTCTTTCCGCCGCCGATGAGGAAGTGGAGATAGCGCTTGTTCGCGACGAACGCGGGCGAGGTGAGCGTGCCCGTGGAGTCGTCGCCCGCCGGGTCGTACGTGTTCACGAGGCCCTTGCCCACAAAACCACTCACCGGCTGCTGATCCTTGGCCGTGCCCTTCGAGGGCGTCTTTCCGAAGGCCACGCCCGGGGCGGGCGTCGAAACCCTAAGCGACGACTCGGGCACGTACCACACGGTCATCAGCCGGATCGTCTTTTTCTCGCCCGGCGCCAGCTCAAACGGCACGAAGAGCGACGCCCCCGGGGCATTACCCGGTTGCCGCGGATTGCTGACCAGCCGGCCGCTTTGGACGTTGTCCCACGCGACCGTCATCGCGTCGAACCAGCCGCCGCGGAACCAGCAGTGATCGACGACCGCTTCGTCGCCGTCGACGTAAAACGCGAAAGCGCCCTTGCGATCCCGCTCGGTGCCCGTCGCGGCGTAAAGCACGAATCCGTTTTCGATTGGACCGATCGAACCCTCGCGGCCCATGAAGTTGCGGGTGTTGAATCCAAAAACGGCCTTTTGCGGCCGGTCCGAGGTGTTGTGGAACTCGTACTCCAGCGCCCCGGCCGGCAGACTCGACGCGTCGGCGTCCGGCGGCGTGAAAGGGCTCCAGCCGGTGATCCGCGCGGCCAGCGGCACGGCCACGTCGGCCAGCGAGATCGTGGCAAAGGGGAATCGGGCGAGAAACTCGGCCTGGCGGAATCGCGGGAAACCGTAGGTCCGGTTCCCCGAGCCATTGCCCGTGCCGGGCATTCCGAAATACTTCCACTCGGGAATCGGCCCCTCGACCACGCGGGCGACGTTCTCCTTGCCGTCCTGGCCCAGGACGCAGAGCGTGGCGAAGGCGGTGGGCTCGTTGAAAAACTCCATCGTGTGTCGAACGGACATGTGGGAGATGGCGCCCGTTCCCTCGATGCAGTACATGCCCGCCCCCATTCCACCGATTGGGAAGGCGACCCTGTTGAGATGCTCGCCCGTGTAGGGCCCGTTGAACGCCCGGTCCTCCCTTGCCGCGGCCATCGCCGCGCCGCACGCCAAGGCAACCAGCAAGCACCCCAACACGCTCCGACGCCCCACGTTCGCTCGATCGTTCATCGCGATCTCCAATCTTTGTTCCCAAGGTATGCGCGGATGCAGGTTTTCCCGGTTTTCCTCCACGAAACGAATCTAGCACACGCCCCCGGCGCGTGCAACGCACGGGGGGAACGGGAAGGGAAGCAGGGGGGGACGTTTTGGCCTGTTCAAGGGGGAGTCCCCGTTGGGCGGCCTGGAGGACCGGTCAGACCGACCGGCTGCGTCGTCGTCGGGCGATTTCGTCGCGAAGCCGCGCGGCCAGTTCGTAGCGCTCCGAGGCCACGGCGTCGGCCAGTTGCTCGGCCAGCGTCTGGCCCATCCGGTAGTGGCTTCGGATCCACTCCTTCAACTCGAGCAACTGGCCGATCATCTCCTCCTGCTCTTCGGCGGCGTCCTCGTCCGCATCGTCGGGCCAAGTCATCCCGGCCAGGCGAATCCGCCGCAGGCCGTCCTCGATTTCGGCCAACGCCACCTCGGGCCCGGCGTATCCCACCGCGGCCAAGGCCGCCGCTTGAGTGCGGTGGAAGAGCACGAAGGGACGATACCGCTCGTGCGCGGCGATCCAGGCGGGATGATTCGCGTGGGTGGCGACGAAATCCATCAAGGCGAGGGTGTGATCCGCGTCGGACAGCGCCCGTCGGAACTCGTGCAGCGCGAGCCAACACAGCCGGCGTTGGTAATATTGCTGGAACTCGCGGTCCACCTCGACGCTCTGGGCCTGGTTGATCTCGAACGAGTCGCCCTGCCCGATGGCAAGACTGGCGAGATAGTCGAGGTACGTGGACATGCCGCCGGGCCGCTCGCCGTCGGGCCGGCCGTCCACCTCCATCTGGAGCACCCCCAGGTCGATCCGCATCTGGACGATCTCGCGGCCGTCTCTCGCCCGCACCAGCCGCGCGGACACCGACCCCGGCCGAAACGGCCAGCCGCGCATCGCGTCATCCACGTCCCGTCGGCGAGTCATGGCAGGTTTCCCACTTAACGCTTGCCCAATCGCATTATATGCCTGGCCGCCGAGAAAGGGCCAGTTTTTGGCGCGTTCCCCAGAGCGCCAGGTGTGAAGTTGGGCAAGGGCGAGACCACGCGAGCCATTCACCGACCTCGGCCGGCAATTGCGCGTCTTGACACGGGACCGTGTAAGTAGGAAGATTCTAGCTAGAATTGCCTATTTGGCCAATATGGCAACATTGGTGGACGCTGGCAATCCCGATCGAAGCCAACGCCCTCGCTCCGCATTTCGACGAGGAGAATCGTGAACGCAAGGGCAAGAATCCGAGGCGTTGCCGTCGCGGCGGGCATGGTTCTGGCGACGGTTTTCGGAGTCCCCGCCGAGCAAAACGCCGGCGAACCCACGCCAAGGGATTTGGACATGTCGACGGCCAAGTCCGTGCTGGCCGGCGTGTGCCCGCCGTTTCACCTCCGCGATGAAGACGGCCACCTCATCAACCCGGTGACGGGCGAGAACGCCGACAAACCCTATTCTCCGAAGCAGACCTGCGGGAAATGCCACGATTACGAGAAGATCACCAAGGGCTTTCATTTCACGCAGGGCATGGGCGAGAAGCCCACGGCGGAACAGGCTGCCCGATGTCTCTGGGCCTTGACGCCGGGCAACTACGGCGGCAACTGGTGCTCGCCCGCCCCGCTGTATTCCTATCTCTCGCCCAAGCACAACGACAGCGCGAAGACGGTGGACTTGACCTCGTTCACGTTCATCACCAAGGGGTGCGCAAGCTGTCATCCGGGCGGCGGGCCGATGGAGTTCGACCGCGACGGCAAGCGGTACGACCATTGGATGAAGGACGCCAAAAGCGGCTTTTCGCCCGGCGGCGAAAACCGATTCGACGGAGACTACCATCAGGCGCGCTGGAGTGAAACGGGCGTGTTGGAGGCCGACTGCCTGCTTTGCCACATGCCCCAGTACGATCTGGCCCAGCGCAACAAGCAACTTACCGCGATGAATTTCCGCTGGGCGGCAACCGCCGGTTCCAAGTTCGCACGGATCAAAGGCTCGATCGAAAAGGGCGAGCCGGTCGAAGTCGCCTATGATAAAGAACTGTTCAACCCAGATGGAACCCTTGAACCGCACATCATCCGCGAGCCGCGCAACGAGGCTTGCTTGGGTTGCCATGCCCAACCGAGTTGGAAGAAACGCGGGGCCAATTTCTCGCCGCGCACGGATGTGCATTTGCGGGCTGGACTAAAGTGCGTGGATTGTCATCCAGCCGGCAGCGAGGCCGCCGACCCGCGCATCCGTGGCAAGGAGGAACACCAGTTCGGCAAGGGCGATGACCCCGGCGGACTGGTCCGCGACGACTTGGACGACACGATGGTCGGTTGCTCGGATTGCCACGACACGGGCCGGATGGGCGCGCCGGTGGCCAAGCATCTCTGGCTGCCCCCGTTGCACCTGGACGCGATTGCCTGTCAGACCTGCCACATCCCCGAAAGGGCCGTCATGCCGATCGAGGTGCAGGCAAGCGACGTGTTCAACCCGGCTCCCAGAATTCCGTCGCCCGGCAAAAGGCTCTGGACGTTTTACGGGCCGGACGGCAACTACCGCAACCATTACGGCTACTTGCGGATGATGGGCTACGACGACAAGCCCACCGAGCGGTTCCGGCCGAAACTGGCGCGCTACAAGGGCAAGATTTATCCGGCCAATCAGATTCACAGCGCCTGGCCGGGAATCGAAATCGAAGGCGAGACGGCCTTAATGCAACCCAAGATGGGCGACATCGTGAAGATGTGGACCGCGCACCGCGCGGACCCGGCCGGAAAGTATCCCGAACTGGCGAAGATCGTGGACGACAACGGCGACGGCGTCCCCGAGGTCAATCGGCCCGAGGAAATCGACGCTTTGATCCATTCCGTTTCGCAATTGTTGGCCGACATTAAGTATCCGATGGAGAAGAAGCGCGTCGTCTGGGTCGTGGACGAGCGGGTTTATAGCTCGGGAACCAAGTATCGGGTCGTGGAGAAACAGGAGTGGGAGGCGTCGCCTTACGCCAACGTCCACAAGTACAACCACGACATCTATCCCGCCAAGGCGGCGCTGGGGGCCAACGGCTGCGCCGACTGCCACCACCCCGGCTCGGGGTTCTTTTACGCGCCGGCGCTGGTGCATCGGTTCGATGAATCGGGCAAGCCGGTCGTCGAGCCGCAATACCGGCGGCTGGGCCTAAGCCAAAGCGCCGTGACGCTCACCGCATGGTGCCAAGCCTGCGTCAAGCCGGGGCTGTACGGGCTGATGCTCTTCTTCCCCTGTGCGATCGTCGCGCTGGCGGGCGGTTCGGGCGTTAAATGGGTTTTTGGGAAACGCCGCATCCCCACGGCCGTTCGTTGGATTCCGTTGGCAATTGCCGTGGCGGCCACGATTGGAGCGGCGATGCTGATGCTGCAACCGGCCTTGCTGGAGTACATGCTTCCCACGCCCATGTGGCTGGACGCCAACCACTTCCTCGTGGCGGCCGGCGTGATGCTGGCCGGCCTGATCGCCTTGCTGTGGGAACTGCGGCAATGGATTTCGGATCATGGCCAGCGCCGCGGCGTCTTCGGCATCGTGACGACATTGGGTTTGTTGATTAGCTTGGTCGCCGCCGGGGCGGCCGGTCTGCTGATCTTCCTGAAAATCCCCGCCATCGATACCCTTACCCGCGTCTCCTACACGGTCTTCGACGCCTCCGTCACGCTGCTGCTCGTCTTCGTGATTGTGGCCGTGCTGCACGGCGTCGCGCGACAATTCCGAGGTAACGCGGCTCGGCCGGAACCTCGGCCTCCCACCAACTGAGAACGCGATTGGGCAACGCGGGAGAAAGCAGCGACGAGTCGCCGCGCTCCAAAGGGGCGGCCTACTCGCCCGGGGTGGTGCGACGGCGCTTCTTCTCGGATTGCCGCCGTTTGGCGTCCAGGCGGCGGCGGACGGAGCCGGCCGTCGGACGGGTCGCGCGGCGGGGACGCGGCGCGACGGCTGCCTCGGCCAGCATCGCGCGGAGCTTCTCCAGGCAGTCCGCCACGTTCCGGCCCGCGTCGCGATACCGACTGCTCGTGATCAAGAGATCGCCTTGGCTCGTGACGCGGTTGGCATGCTTGGCCAGAAACCGCTGCCGCACGGTCTCGGGCAGGCTTGGGCTCCGGCCGATCGCCCAACGGAGCTGCGCCTTCGTGTTTACCTTGTTCACGTTTTGCCCGCCGGGCCCAGGGCTTCGGGCAAACGTGAACGTGAACTCGGCGAGTGGAATCTTGAGCCGCGCGTTGACAATCAGCATGGAAGTGGCGCCTGAAGAGTCAGCGAAGCCGCCTGTTCCAAAGCCCGTTCCGCGTCCCCGCGTCATCCCGAGCGCGGCGAAGGATCTCGTTGACGCCGCACGAGTCGAGATGCTTCGCTTCGCTCGGCATGACGAAATCGTCTGGGTTTTGGGGAAAGGGGTTTGACCGCCATATGATCGTTAGTAATCGCAACGCCCCCGTCACGCAAGGGGCACGCGCCGCACGCGGGCGCCCAGCGCGGCCAGTTTCTCGTCGAGCCGTTCGTAACCGCGGTCGAGATGTTCCAGACCGAACACGTTGGTGCGCCCGTGGGCGGCCAGGCCGGCCAGCGCCAGCGCGGCCCCGGCGCGCAAGTCGGTTGCCGCGACGTCCGCGCCGCCGAGCCGCTCGACGCCGGTCACGTGGGCGGCCCCGTTTACCACCTCGATCCGCGCCCCCAGCCGCTTCAACTCGGCGACGTGCATGAACCGCCCGGGGAAAACCATGTCGCGGACGACGCCGCGACCGTCGGCCAGCGAAAGCACGGCCATCCACTGCGCCTGCAGGTCGCTCGGGACGCCTGGATAGGGACGGGCCGTGACGTCGATCGCCTTCGGCCGGTCACCGCCGCGGACGCGCGCCCAATTGGAGCCCGTCTCCACGCGGCGCCCGATGGCTTTCAAGACCGCCAGCACCTTGCCCAGGTGTTCCGGCCGGACTCCCTCGACGCGGACGTCTCCGCCGGTGATCGCCGCCGCCAAGAGCAGGGTCGCCGCCTCGATCCGGTCGGGGATGATCGCGTGCGCGGCGCCGCCCAGCGTGGCGGGCCCATGGATGCGAAGCGTGGGCGTGCCTAGCCCCTCGATCTTGGCTCCCAACGCCACGAGGAACCGGCCCAGATCGACCACCTCCGGCTCGACCGCGGCGCCGGCGACCGTCGTGAGCCCCTCGGCCAAAACGGCGGCGCTCATCACATTGGCCGTTGCCGTGACGCTGGGACCGCGCGGGCCGGTCAGGTCCATCGTCGCGCCGACCAGCCGCGGGGCACGCGCCACCACGTAGCCGTGCTCCGTGGTCAGTTCGGCGCCCAACGCCCGAAGCCCCGATAGGTGCAGATCGACCGGCCGGTCGCCAATCGCGCACCCGCCAGGCAGGGCGACCACGGCCGAGCCCCGCCGGGCCAGAAGCGGCCCCAACACGCAAAAACTCGCCCGCATCCGGCGCACCAACTCGTAATCGGCCTTCACGGGCGTGGGATCGACCGTTTCGAGCCGCGCGCGGTCGTCCTGGCGCGAGACGCGCACTCCGAGTGATTCGAGAAGCCGGCTCAGGGTATCCACGTCGCCCAGCCGGGGCACGCCGCGGAGTTCGACGGGCTGGGGGGCCAGCAAGGCGGCCGCCATGATCGGCAGCGCCGCGTTCTTCGCCCCGCCGACGCGGACCGTGCCCGACAAGGCCGGGCCGCCCAAAATCTCAAGATGGCCCATGATGGCTCCCACCGGGCCCTGTAAGGGATGGTCGCATCCCCACAGTCTACCGGGAGATGTCCGGGCCAGACAGACGCGCCCGCGCGGGCAGGGTGCGACGGATGGATCGGGAATATGCGGTCCCGCATCAGGCGAATACCGTCTGGCGATGGAGTCGCCGCAGGCCCTGCCGAGCCGTCGGCGGACGCCGGACCGGGTACCGGCACCGGCCGACAACCCGCGGACGCGGAGGCCCACGGGCGTTTGGGACACGGCCGTGGCACGGCGTTGGGGATTCGGCCTGTATCGCCTGCAACGCAGAGGACGCAACCCTCGGCCGGGCCCACATGACCCATAAGGGTGGACTCGCCGGGAAATGATTGAATCGTCGCGACGACGTGACTACATTGGAACGTGGTGCCGGGGGAACGCGAGAAACGCACGAGCAGACGTTGTCCCAAGACTTTGCGACGACGCCGGCAGCCCGTCGGGAGAGGCAATCTGGATAGGTCGGGATAGAGGAGGGCGTCTTTGCGCCTGCCGCGCCCGAACGTCCCGTTGCCAGGGCCTGCCCAAAACGGCGAGCAACGTCGAGGTGGACGATTGCGCCTGCTTGTGGCGGATTGGGAACGAGGCGCGAGGCGACCGGCCATGCCCTTCCATCATCGACTGCAATCAAGTCGATTCGAGTTGAAGTATCTGATTGACGAAACCCTCGCGCATAACATCCGGGATTTCGTCGGCAGCTACCTCGAGCTGGATGAGCACGCCGACCCCGCCGCGCCGCACTGCGCGTACCGCATTGCGAGCCTCTACCTGGACACGCCGGCGCTTGCGCTTTACGGGCAGACGCTTGGCGGCATGAAGAACCGCTTCAAGCTTCGGATCCGATTTTACGACGACCGGCCCGACGGCCCCGCCTTCATGGAAATCAAAGCCCGCGAAACCGACGTGATCCGCAAGGAGCGGGCCTGCGTGACCCGCGAGGGCGTGCGTCGGTTTCTGGCGGGCGACACGCCGGGCCATGCGCATTTGATGGGCAACAACAACGACGGAAGCAACAAGTCCGCCGCGGCCCTGCAGCGATTCTGGAGGCTCTGCCGACACATCGGCGCCGAAGGCGTGGCCTACGTTTGTTACATGCGCGAGGCCTACGTCTCGCCGAACAGCGACCAAATTCGCGTGACGTTCGATCGCGAGCTGATGGGCGCGCCGTTCGACCCCCGCGTCGAACTGTCCATGCCGCGCACCGGCGTCTTTCCCGAGCTCAACGGCGTTGTACTCGAGATGAAATTCACCGACCGATTCCCCGACTGGATGCGCGACCTCGTCGAAACGTTCAACATCCAGCGGCGCTCGGTCGCCAAGTACTGCTACTGCGTCGAAGCGCTCGGTTTTCGGCCGGGCCAATGGCGGTACGTCGCGCAGGGGATCGGCCGATGAGCAACTGGATGACCCTGCTCTTCGAGGGCGACTTCGCGACCGCGACCGGCGGGCCGGAAACGGTCTGCTTCATCATTCTCCTGGCCTTCGTGATCGGCCATTTCGTGGGCTGGATCTACATGTGGACCCACAAGGGCCTTTCCTACTCCCAAGCCTTTGTCGCGTCGCTGGTGGTCATCCCCGTCATCGTCGCGATCATGATGATCCTGATGGCCGGGAGCATCATCGTCGCCTTCGGACTCCTGGCCGTCTTCGCCGTGGTCCGCTTCCGCAACGTCCTCAAGGACACCCGCGACACGACGTTCATCCTCTGGGCCATCATGGAGGGGCTAGGCGTCGGGACGATGCGGTACTCCACCTCGATCGTCGGCGCGCTGGGCGTGGCCGCCGTCCTTTTGTACCTTCGCGTGACGGCCTTCGGCAGCCGGCATCGCTACGACGCCGTCCTCTCGTTGCGACTCACCGGCGATTTGGGCCACGGCGTGGCCTCGCTCAAGAAGATTCTGCGCCAACACAGTATTCGGACGCACCTGGCCAACGAACGGAGGCTGTCCGACGAGGGCCTGGACCTGTCCTGGCGGCTGCTTCTGCGCGATCCGGCCCGCAGCGACGAACTACAATGGGCCCTCCGGCAAACCGAGGGCGTCGAAAACATCTCGCTCTTCCTCAGGGAGGATGAATCGGAGATCTGAAGATTTAAGGAATCGAGGGTGATCGCCTCTTCCGATGACTAGGGAACGCCGTTAGGCCGCACGAAGCGAAGTATCCAACCCTGGGGGGGTGTTCGCTAGATCCTTCGCGCGTGCCACTGGCTCCAACGGCGCCAAAAGACGTCGCGTTTCACGCACTGGCACAGCCAGCGGCACACACGCGCTGGCGGAGCCAGTGGCACACGATCCAACCACGCCCCCCCACCGATGGCAAACGCCAAGCCGATCCCCATCCCGTTGATGAAGCGGTGGCACTGCTTCCGTTGTGGTCTGCTGCCGCCGGTGAGCTTCGGTTTCTGTGTTGCGCTAACGCTTTGGCTCTGGCACTGCCAGGCGGAAATGCCGGAAACACCCGGCGAGGTCGTGCGGCTCGACGTGGCCGCCGCCGCCGACGGCGTGCTCGTCGCGCCGCCGCGGGGGCCCTGGGCGGTGTCCGACGTGGTCGGAAAAGGCGAGATGATTGCCCAGCTCGACGACCGCCCCACGCGCGATGCCATCCGCGCGGTGCGGTTGGAGATAAACCAGCTGAAGGAAGAGCTGGGCGACGCGGAGGAAGTGGAGACGCCCGACCCGACCGGTGGTCCGCCCGAAGAGCGACGCGACGCCGCGCGGTTGGCCTGGGAACTGGAACGCCGTCGGCTGGACGCGCTGGACCATTGGGTATGTATCGAGAACGATCGGGTTCAGGCCCGATTCCACCAACGCCGCATCGACTACCTGAAACCCTTGGTCAAGACGAGCAACATCCCGGCAAACGACCTGGACGAACAAATGGTCCTCCGCGACCAGGTGATCCGGCGGATCAGAGAAAACCGGAAAGCCCTCGAAAACGCGCGGACGGAGGTGAACGCCACCCAAGCGCGTCTGGCGGCGATCGGCTCCCGACATGCCGAAGTCTTCCGGCGTTTCGCGCCGTTGCACGCGCGGATTGCCGCGCAGGAGTCGACCTTGGACGCGGCCGCTCGGCGGATCGCGGCGTTGGAGATCCGGGCGCCGATCGGCGGAATCATCAACCAGGTTTACTGTTGGCCCGGGCAGCACGTCCACGCCGGGGACGCGATTGTCGCGATTGCCGCCGGGAGCGATGGACGCGTTGTCGCCCACGCGCCGCGGCAACCGACCGTCCCATCCACACCCGGCCGCGCGATGGCCGCGCGGCTGGACGCGCCCCGCCGGTCGGGAGAACTCCCCTTTGGCGGGTGGTTACCCCTTTCCACAATGCCTGAGGACTCGACCAACAACCCCCACGAATTGATTGACGCGACCTTGTGGCGTTGGGAGAATAAGGGAAAGGGGTAGGATCGCCGCTTGCCCCCTCTTTCAGAGGGGACGGAACGAGGAGAGTGGCTTTTTTCTCGCGCAAGCGACAAAGGCGTTGTCCACGGGAAGAGAACACGGGTCGGTTGACCCACCTGCATTTGGGAGCACACACCGATGTCGCGCACGTTGGCCGTGCTGGCTGTTTTGCTGGTTGGTCTGCCCTTGGGCTCGCAAGCGGCAACCATCGTCGTCGGCACGCGCTATCTCGCGCCGGACACGCCCGGGCAATCGCTCGCGCTCTACGTGACGGGCACGGACCAGGTGGCCGGTGCGAACCTGTACGCCCAGATTGGCGACGGCGGACCCGAGTTGGCCGACTACGGCCTGCCCGCCGGTACCGACGGGCCGAGCATCACCGCCGTCGATCTGAAGACCGGCACGATCTTCCAAAGCCTGCCGGGCGAGCCGTTCGATTTGGGCAGCATACCCCAGGTCGCCCTGTGGGGTATCGCGCTGGAGGAGCCCGGCACATACATCCTGGCCGACGGCCTGCTGGCCACGCTCACCGTGGACACCACCGGCTTCACCAGTGGCACGTGGCCGCTTCTCCTTTCGGGCGTGTTGCCGGGCCTGGGCGGGTACGACACCGATTTCGCCGGCGTTGACGCCCAAATCACCAACGGCTCGATCCAGTTGGCCGTGCCGGGCGACGCCGACGGAGACGGTTTCGTGAACGCGGCCGACGCCGCCATCCTGGCCGCCCATTGGCTGCAGCAAAGCGGCGCGTCTTGGGGCGACGGCGATTTCAACGGCGACACCAAGGTGGACGACCTGGATCTGGCCGTTCTCGCGGCCAACTGGTCGCCCGGCCAGCCGGCCGGCGCGGCGGTGCCCGAGCCGACGGCGGCCGTGCTCGTCGTCGGTCTCTTGGCCGCCTGGCTCGTGCGGTGGATCCGCGGCCGCGTTAGGCCTTGAGCATGGCGTCCAGGCCGGCGATCTTGAACACCCGCTTGATCAACGGGCTCTCGTTGACCACGTGGAATCCCTGGCCGCCGGCCTGCCGCTGCGCGTGGATGCACAGCCGCAGGAACGACGAGGCGATGAAGTCCACCTTATCGAGGTCGAACACAACCGGCCCGGCCGGCGAGGCGACCGCGGCGCGGATCTCCGCGTCCAGTTCCTCGCACCGGGCGGTGTCGAGGCTGCCCTCGAACGCGATGACAATCGTTTCTTGCGTGGCGTGGGTTTCAAGCATGGGCATCGCCTTTCCTCGCTAAAAGTTCCGGTTGAAAGCCGCCGCGACGGTCTTGGCATCCAGGGATTCGTCGAAGTACAGGTCGAGGTTGAACTTGGCCAACCGCTGGTTGTCGCGGCGCCGGGCGATCCGCTGGACGTTGAGCAAGTGCGAAGCCGTGACGTTGTCCGTGGTGATGTTCCGCCCGCCGGTGCCGCAACCCAGCGTGAACGACGGGTGCAGCATGTTGTGGATGCCGCCCACGGCCCCCTGCGACGAGGGCGTATTGACCACGATCCTGCCCGCGTTCATCATCGCGGCGAAGCCCTTGATCCGGGCGTCGTTGTTGGAAAAGATGCTCACCGTGTGGCCCGTGCCGCCGTAGTAGTTCAGGTCGATGCAGAGGTTGACGGCGCTGGAAAAATCGTCGGCGACGTACCAGGCCAGGATCGGGGCAAGCACCTCGGAGGACAAGGGCCACTCGGGCCCCACGCCGTCGAGCGGGGCCAGAAGAAGCTGCACGTCGTCCGGCAGGCTCAAGCCCGCCATCTCGGCGATCCGCGCGGCTGGCTGCCCCACGACGGCCGGATTCTTCGCGCCACGGTCGGCATCGTAGACAAGGCGTTCCACTTTGGCCACTTCCTCTTCGGAAAGGAAGTGCGCCTTGCGCCGGCGGAACTCCTCGGCCACCGCATGGGCGTTGGCCTTTTCGACCACGACGGCCTGTTCGCTCGCGCAGATGGTGCCGTAGTCGAACAGCTTCGAGATCATGATCTGTTCGACGGCGAACGCGGGATCGGCCGACTGCTCAATATAGACGGGCACGTTGCCGGCGCCGACGCCGATGGCCGGCGTGCCGGAGCTGTACGCGCTTTTGACCAGCCCCGCCCCGCCCGTGGCCAGGATCAACGCCAACGATTCGTGCGACATCATCGCCTGCGTCAGTTCGATCGAACACTCCGAAAGCCATTGCACGCAGTGCTCGGGGGCGTCGGCCGCCAGGGCCGCCTCGTAACAGATCCGCGCTGCCTCGTCGCTACACCGCTTCGCCTTCGGCGAAGGACTGATGAGGATCGGGTTGCGGGTCTTTAGCGCGATGAGGATCTTGAAGATCGTCGTGGACGTGGGATTCGTCACGGGAATGATGCCCAAAATCGGTCCCACCGGCTGGGCGATCTCGACGATCCCGGTCAACGGATCGTCGCTCAAGATCCCAACCGTCTTGAGATCCTTGATGTCGTCATAGACGAACTGGCTGGCCACGACGTTCTTGATCACCTTGTCTTGCCAGCGGCCCAGACCGGTCTCCTCCCGGGCGAGCTTGGCCAGGCGGACGCGGTGGGCGAACGCCGCCTCGTGGACCGCCTTGACCACCCGATCCGTCTGCTCCTGCGAGAATTGGCTAAACACGGCCGCCGCCGCGCTGGCTCGCCGGAAATACTCGTCCACGCTGGGCCGCACGGCCATGGTAGCTTGTTCCACGCCCGTTCCTCCGATAGAGTACTGAAAGAATTGCTCCCCCCGAACGCGCACCCGCGGGGTCGCTCGGCTGAAGGATAGGTCGCCGTCGCGCCGGCGGCAAATCCGCACAATCGTTTCCGCCGCCCTAACCGGCCCGGGACGATCAAGGTATGCTTGTGGCAACAGGAGTGCCACTGGCTCCGCCAGTGTGGGAAGGCGTCCTGGACAAACCAGCACTTTTGCCCATCGGCAAAAGAATGCGGTAACTCATGCACTGGCAGAGCCCGTGGCACCCATTCAAACGCCCGTGAACCTGTCGATCCGCACCAAACTCGTTCTGGCCATCGGCGTTCCGCTTCTGGCGGCGTACGCCGGGATGACGGTTTTGGAGTTCCGCCTGGGCAAGCGAGAGGCGCTCGCGATGATGCGAACGCATCTCACCGAGCTTGTGGCGCGACGAGCCGCGGAGCTGGATTCGCAACTTGCCTCGGCCGAGCAACTCGCCCAGACGCTGGCCACGCTGGTGGCCGCGTCGCCCGATCTCTCCGCCGATCGGGCCCGGGCATTGGTGCGGGACAGCCTGGAGAAGAACCCCAAAGTGTTCGGCATGTGCATGGCCTTCGAGCCCGGGGCGCTGCCGGGCCGGGCCGAGCGGTTTGCCCCGTATTACTGCCGCGACGGCAGCGGCGGGCTTCGCTACGTGGACATCGCCGAGACCATCCCGGGCTTCACGGAACTCGACTGGTACCGCCCGGCGAGGACGGCCAAGAAGCCCTTCTGGACGGAACCGTACTTCGACACCGGCATTGGCGAGCGGATCATGTGCACATGCACGGCGCCGGTGGTCCAAGAAGGTCGCTTCCGCGGCCTGGTCACGGCCGACGTTCTCTCGGACGATCTGTTGACCGACATCGAACGGACGCGGATCGGGTCGGGCTATTGCATATTGACCAGCCGGAAGGGGACGTTCATTTCCCATCCCGACGCGTCGCTCGTCATGCGCGAGTCCGTCGCCAGCCTTGCGCGGCAGCACGGCTTGGACGAGCTGGCCAGCGCCGCCGCCCGCATGACCGAAGGCAAGGAGGGAGTGTGCCGGATACACGATTACCGGACGGGCGACGCGAAGTGGATGGTGTACGCGCCGGTGAAATCGACAGGCTGGTCGCTGGCGGCGATCGTTTCCGAAAGCGAGGTGATGGCCCCCATGTACGAGCGCCTCGCCCGCTCGATCGCGATTCTGCTGGGCGGCTTGGCCGGGATTCTGCTGATCGTGATGCTCGTGTCCGAGCGGGCGACGCGGCCCATCGGCCGGCTGGTCGAGGCGGCGGAGTCGCTGGCCCGGGGTAACTTGGACGCCCGCGTCGTCGGCGCGACAGGGGGCGACGAGATCGCCCGGCTGGCACGGACGTTCAATACGATGGTTTCCGACCTGAAGACGAACGTGGAGGGGCGGATTTCGGAAGAGGCCGCGCGAAAAAAGGTGGAAGGCGAGCTCAAGGCCGCCCGCGAGATCCAGTCGTCGCTCCTGCCCGCCATGCTGCCGAGCGATCCGGATCGTGGGTTCACGCTCCACGCGGTCAACGCGCCGGCCCGATCCGTGGCGGGCGACTTCTTCGATTTCTTCCAGGTGGACCCGCGGCGGCTGGCGCTGGTGATGGCCGACGTGTCGGGCAAGGGCGTGCCGGCCGCGATGTACATGGCCGTGGTCCGCACGCAACTTCGCGACTTCGCCTCGCCCGACAAAACGCCCGCCCAAATCGTCGCCGAGGTGAACCGCTGCCTCGCCCGCGAGAACGATCGCGGCATGTTCGTCACCCTGTTCTTCGGCTACTACGACGTAATCGAAGGCGACCTGACCTACGTGAACGCGGGCCACAATCCGCCGTATGTGGTGCGGACCAACGGCGCGCTGGAGACCCTGGAGCCCACTGGCCCGCTGGTCGCGCCGTTTCCCGAGGCCGCCTTCGAGCAGGGCCAATGCCGGCTTGCCGCGGGCGAGCTCTTGGTTCTCTTCACCGACGGCGTAACGGAGGCTGGCGCCGCCCAGAGCGGGCTGTTCGGCGAGGAGCGGCTCGAACGGCTGTTGGCAGCCTCAGCCGGCAGTCCCGTGGCAGAAATCTGCCAACAGGTGATCCAGGCGGCCAGCGACTTCAGCAACGGTGACCTACCCGACGACGCCACCGTGCTCGTCTTGCGCCGCACGTGACGCGGTTCCAACGACACTCCCCTTTCCCGCTTGCGGGAGAGGGGTCGGGGGTGAGGGGATCCGCGTGAAGTGCCACTGGCTTTGCCAGTGCCGTGGGATACCGTGAGTCGTGCACTGGCGGAGCCAGTGGCACGCGCGGCGGCTCGTCTTTACCCGGTAACCGTTTTGCTCACCAGGACGACGTCCTCCTCGCTCTCGTCGTCCAACTCGAAGCCGCGTTTGCGGAAGGTGTCGAGCATGCGGTGGTTGTCCTTGGTGGTTTCGGCCACGACCCGCTGCACGCCCCATCGCTTGGCGATTTCGAGGCAGTAGTCGGTCAGCAGGCCGCCCAGTCCGTGGCCGTGCCAGCGGTCGGCGACGAGCACGGCGTACTCGGCGGCGTCGTGATTCATGTCGGCCACGAGCCGGCCCACGCCGACGAGCTTCCGCTGGCCGTCCTCCCGCACCTCGGCGACGATGCCCATCTCGCGGTCGTAGTCGATGAAGCAATACCGCGAGGCCATCTCGTGCGTCGTCTGCTTGAAGAGGTAGCTGAAGCGGAAGCGGATCGACTCGGTCGAGCAACTGGCCAGGAGATCGTGCCACATGGGCTCGTCCTCCGGCTTGATCGGCCTCAGGATGACCGGCTCGCCGTCGCGAAGGGTCCGCTCGGCGACGAACTCCTCGGGATAAGGACGGATGGCCAGGTGGGCGTAGGGCCGCGGCGAATGGACCACGAGGTCCCGGTCCACGACCACCCGCGCGTCCAACGCCACCACGTCGTCGTGCGTCACCAAAAGCGGATTGACGTCGAATTCCTTGATCTCGGGATAATCCGCCACGAGATACGAAAACCGCATCAAGATTTCGACGAGCCGATCGATGTTGGCCCCCGGCTTGCCGCGGTAGCCCCGCAGAAGCGGCCAAGACTTGAGCGATTCGAGCATGCGGCGGGCGAGCGACTCGTTCAGAGGCGGCATGGCCAACGCCCGGTCGCGGAACACCTCGGCGGCCACGCCGCCCATGCCGACCATGATAACCGACCCGAACACCGGGTCCTTCTTCGTCCCGACGATCAGCTCGAAGGCGTGGGGCTCGTTGATCATGGGCTGGACGGTCGCGCCGAGGATCCGGGCGTCCGGCCGGTGCTCGGCGGCCGCCTGGATCATCTTGTCGTACGCCCGGCGGACCGCCTCGTCGCTACCCAGGCCGAGTATCACGCCGCCGACGTCCGTTTTGTGGGTGATGTCGGGCGAATGGATCTTCAACACGACCGGATAGCCGCACAATTGCGCCACCTCGACGGCCTCGTCGGCCGAGCGGGCCAGGTGCGGCTTCGTGACGGGAATCTCGTACGCCTCGAGAAACGCCTTCGACACGTTCTCCGACAAGATCTCGTTGCCCTCGGTCAAAATCGTGTCGAACACGCCGCGCAGACGCCGACGGTCGAGCGTGAACTCCAGCGGGATGTCGCGGGGCGTCTCGTGAAGCACCTCGAGGTTCCGGGCGTACGAGACCAGGTGCATGAACGCGCGGACGGCCTTCTCCGGCGCCGTGTACGTGGGAACGCCCGCGTCCGAAAGAACCTGGATCCCGTCGCGAACCATCAGCCCTCCCATCCACGCGGCCAACACCGGCTTGTGCGTCTTGGCCGCCGCTTCGGCAACGGCCTTGGCCGTGGCCGTCGGATCGGTCATGGCCTGCGGCGTGAGGATCACGAGCACCGCGTCGACGCCCTTGTCCTTCAGCACGATTTCCAACGCCTTGGCGTATCGTTCCGCCGGCGCGTCCCCGAGCACGTCGACTGGGTTGCCGTGCGACCAGAATTTGGGCAATATGTCGTTCAGTCTGGAGACCGTTTCGTCGGAAAGGGTGGCCAGCTTGCCCTCGCGCTCGATCAGGATGTCCGTCGTCATCACGCCCGGCCCGCCGGCGTTGGTGACGATGGCCAACCGTCCGCCCCGGGGCGGTTCCTGCCGCGCCAAGAGCTCGGCGCAGTCGAACATGTCGTCCACCTCGAAGATCCGCACGATGCCGGCGCGTTGGAACGCGGCTTCGTACACGGCGTCCACGCCGGCCATCGCCCCCGTGTGCGACGCCGCCGCCTGCGCCGATTCGGCAAACCGGCCGGCTTTGTACGCCACGATCGGCTTGGTCCGGGCGAATGCCCGCGCCGCCGACATGAACTCGCGGGCTTCGCTGATCGACTCGATGTAGAGGATGATCGACTGCGTCTCCGTCGCCGACCCGAAGTAGTCGATCAAATCGCCCATGCTCACGTCGAGCATGTTGCCCACCGACACGAAGTAGGAGAACCCGATCCCTTCTTCCATTGCCCAATCGAGCACCGAGGTGCACAGGGCGCCGGACTGGGAAATGAAACCGATGTGGCCCTTCGGCGGCGTGGTCGCGGCGAAGCTGGCGTTCAGATGGATGCCCGGCACGATGAGGCCGAGGCAGTTCGGCCCAAGGATCCGCATTCCCGGAAACTTGGCTTGCTCCTCCAGCACCGCCCGCTCAAGCTGTTTGCCCTCGCCGCCGATCTCGCGAAAACCGGCCGAGATGATGACAATCCCGCGCGTGCCCGCCTCGCCGCAGCAGCGAATGATGCCCGGCACGGTCGGCGCCGGCGTGCAAATCACGGCCAGATCCGGCGGATGCGGCAGGCTCTCGATGTCGCGAAACGCCTGAATGCCTTGCACGGACTCCCGCTTTGGATTGACGGGGTAGACGACGCCGCGGAATCCCGACCCAATCAGATTCCGCAGCACCGTGAAGCCGACGCTGCTGGGGGTATCGCTGGCCCCGATCACGGCGACGCGGGTGGGGTCAAAAATCTTGTCCAGGTTCTCAATCGTCACAACGGACTCCTTAATACGCGACGCGGTAGGCCCGCCTTCAAAACAAAGTTCTTCCGGCCGATCGTGCGGAAACCTACTAATATAATTAGTCGGCGAAGTCTGCGTAAGGATGCAGGATTGGGTGATTCTTCCAGATCGCGAAGATTGTTCGGGTGGCGACGGGTGTATGATGCCGCTAAACAATCCTTCCGTGTTATCCTCGGTGCATCTCTTCGTGGTAGTTTCTGTAATCGCTTCTTGACAGGATCTTGCCGAGCGCCCCATATTGCCCCGGTGATGGAACGCATCCGTGCCGCCCACGCCCAAAAGGACACCCCCCGCTAGGAGTATCGCGTGGGAGACTCCCAGCCGCTGGACCCGGACCGACAGGCAATCGAATTGGCTCGCTCGGGCGCCGCCGCTGCGGTCGAGTCGTTGGTGGCCAAGTACCAGCAGCGGGTGTTTCGGCTGGCCATGCGGATCGTCGGCCGGCGCGACGACGCCGACGAGGTCGTCCAGCAGACCTTCCTGAGTCTGGTGGAGCATCTGCGCGACTTCCGCGGCCAGTCGGCCTTTGCCACGTGGCTTCTGCGAATTGCCACGAACCATGGGCTCTCGGTGCTCCGTCGGCGGGTAACGCGTCCCGCCGTGGCCTGGACCGACCGAACCGAAGGCAACGACGGCAAGGACGTGCCCCTTTCCGACCTCGTCGCGCGATGGCGCGAGACGCCCGAGCAAATCGCCCAACACCAGGAGCTCCGTCAGCTCCTCACCGAAACCCTCGACCGGCTGGACCTGAAATACGCGATGGTGTTCGTGCTCCGCGATTTGGAGGGGCTCTCTACCCGCGAAACCGCCGAGGTGCTGGACATCCGCCCCGGTACGGTGAAGGTTCGCCTGCTGCGCGCCCGCCGCCTGCTCCGCCTCCGCCTGGCCGAGCAATTCGGCGACGAGACCGCCCGCATCGTCCCGACGGACCAAGAGACTTGAGATCGTCGGTGGCGCGCCGAGATGGGCGGGACGTTCAGTCCGCCGGCCCGACTGGATCCGCTGCGGCGGCCGGGTCGGGCTCGTTGGCGGCCGGCTCAGCGACGGCATCGGCCGGTTGCGATTCGGCCAAGGCCGCGTCGAGCAGTTCGGCCCACGGGTTCTTGCGGCTGCGCCGGAGGATCAACCGGCCCGTGAGCACGGCATAGTGCGTGCCCCAGACGACCGCCAGCAGGATGCAGACCAGCCCCGCATAGTAGCTCACGTTACCCAATCCCCAAACGGACCAGCCCGCGATGAGGCCCGCGCCGCACACCGTCGCGACAATCGCGATGAGCAGCTTATCGCGGATGGCGCGGCGGAGCATCTTGCGGGCGTGTTGGTCCAGGGCCGTGTAGGCCGCCCCAGAAGCCAACTGCCGCATCACCGAGAGCCGCTCCACGTTCTCCGGAGCGGATCGTCGCGGCGAAAGGTCGACCGGTCCAGAGGCTTCTTTTGGAGGCGCGGCGACCTCGGGCGAGGGCAGAGCCGTTTCGGCAGCCTCGACCGCCCGCGGTCGAGCGGGCTCGGAAGCAGCCGGCTTCTCCGACGTTGATTCGCCCGCCACCGAGCGAACCCGCTCCATCAGCCGCGCCATGTAGGCGTCGATCGAGTCGTCGGCGTCATCCTCCCCACGAGGAGAAGGCGGCCGAGCCTTGGAGGATGGGGATCCTGTCGCGGCCGGCGCTTTCGATGCTGGGGAAGACTCCCTCCGTGGCGGCGGCGATTCGTTTTCGTCGGGCACCAACGACACGGTCCCGAGACGGCCCAGCGCGTCCTGAACGTCAATCGGGGCGCCTGCCGCGCTCACCGGCGACGATTCGGCGCCGCCGGCCACCGGCTGGCCCGCCCGCCGCGCCTCGTGCCAGGCGGCTTGCTCTTTCTGCCAGGCGGCTTGCCGCTCGCGCCATTGCTGCTCGTGCTGCTGCCGAGTGGCGTTCCACTGCTGTTGCTCGGTTTGGAACGCCTTCCGCTGGGCTTGCAGTTCGTTCGCGTCGGCCTCGTGCCCCGCCGCAACGTCCTTGATCCGCGTCTGCTGGGCGTCCAGTTCTTCAAACCGCGCGTCGAGATTCGCTTTCAGGGCGTCCAGCTCCTTTTGCCGGCGGCGAAGATCGGCCTCTTCACTCTCCCGTTTCTTGGCCCAGAGCTGCCTTTCCTTGAGAAGCTCGTTGTTGCCCGCCTCCGACGCGACCTTCTTGGCCTGAGTGTCGAGCTTCTTGGCCTGGGCATCGAGCTGGGCCTGACGGGCGTCCAGCTCCTGCTGCCGGCGGCGAAGATTGGTCTGCTCGGCCTCGCGCTCCCGTGCCCAGCTCTCCCGCTCCTCCCGAAGGGCCTCGATGCGGGCATTCCATTCGGCCTGCGCCGTTTCCAGCTGGTCCCGCAAGGCGGTCGCTTCCGACTTCGCCGCGTCCTGTTGGGCTTGCCATTGTCGTTGCGCGGTTTGAAACGCGGCACGCGCGGCGTCCAGGTTCTTCCGATCCTTCTCGATTGCCGCCTGGTCGGTCCGGAGCGTGCGGACCTCGGCTTCGAGGGCGGCGCGTCCCGCCTGGAGTTCCTTGGTCGCGGCGTCGTGTTGTTGGACCCGCCGGGCGAGGTCGTCCTTTTGGGCGTCCAGCCGAGCCTGGGCCTGGGGCCGTTTCGTCTCGGAGCCGCCGACGGCTGCCGAGCCGGCCTTTGGCGCACCGCGGTGGAGCGATTCGAGTCGGGCGATCTCCCGACGGGCTGCCCGAAGGGCGGCCAATACCCCGCGAGCCCGCTGCCGCCCCTGCCGGTTGGCGATCTGGAGCCGTCTGGAAAGCTGGGTGAACTCAGGGGATTCCCTGGAAATCACAGTCTGCACGGCTTGCGTGGACCGCGTCACTCCGGTAGTCTGCAGCACCTCCAGCTCGACCGGTCCGACCCGCAGCCGGTCGCCGGGCCGCAGTTCGGCATCGGCGAACGTGCTTCCGTTGAGCAAGGTATCGGGGCCCCAACGGCGAACGAGGGTCGTGCGCCGGCCACGGAGGATGAGGCAATGAAGGGGTCCAACGCCATAGGCATCCAGTCGAAGCGTGCAATCCGGCGCGGACCCGATCGTGCACTTCCGCGAGCGGATTCGCACCAGTTGGCCGTCCCGGCTGGTCCCGCGGATGCGGAGAACCAGAGGACCGACGGGCGCGTCGGAACCAGTGGCGGCACTGGTGGCGACGGTTGCGGGACCGGCGAGTACCATGGCGGTTTCCCTAGGGGAGAGCAAGGCAGCGGGATCGTCGTCATGCCGGCCAGACCGCCGCAGGCAGCCCTCGCATGGCGGTACCGCCGGCGTCGGGGACAGTCTCCATATTCCCTAAAGTGTTTAGCTTGCGAGAATTATGAAGTCAAAGATGCCGGGCCGATGGCCTTGCCCCCACCTGCGGTTCATCAAAATCCGCTGCATATCCGTGCTGGTTTTGTCGATTATCCGTTAGCGGCTTTCGGCCGGGCGTCGGGGCCGCCTGACTGGGCAGCGAGGGTCGGGCGCGCGGGTGCGGAAGTGTCCCGATCGCCTGCCCTGGCAAGGCCCGACGGGTGGGCCAAGTCGGGCAGCCTTGCTGCGATATAAGTCATTAGACGAGAAACCTTTACGTACCGACGCTTGTGGCCGTTGGTGAATCGGCGGGATTCTTTGTTTTTTTGAACCCCCCCGGCCTTGTTGCGTACTATAGTTTGGTTGGTGATCTTAGCGGTTGTGTTCACCACCGCCAGCGCGTCCTGATCCGTCCTCCAGACCCGTCCGCACTTGCGGGGCGCGGGCCGTGGGGCGCAATGTCGTGGTCCTTGTTCGGAACCGAGTAGAAGTGAAAGGGGTTCGCCGGAGGCTTGTCTGAAGGGGGGCATCCTTCAGCGCGGCCAGGGTCGGACACCAAGGTGAAAGCTATGTCCCGCAAAGAAGCGATCCTGAATCTCCGAGAAGTCTTGATCAAACGCCGCGACGCGCTGCGTCGGGTGTTGGCCGGTGACTTGAGCTCGTTGAAGGAACTGAAAGGCCAGGCGTCCGGCGACGTGGTGGACGCCGCCTTGGACACGGTCCAGGATGAAATCAGCTCCCAGTTGGCCGAGGTGGAAAGCCGCGAGTTGGCCCGGACGGAAAACGCCTTGGAACGGATGCGGGAGGGCCAATACGGCGTATGTGAAGGCTGCGGCTGCAACATTCCCATGGCCCGGCTCATGGCCCTGCCGTATGCCACGCTGTGCATCAAGTGCCAGCGCGAGGCGGAGCATGAGGGCTTGGGGTCCGACACCGGCGCCAATTGGAGTCGACTGCTGGACGACGGGTCCCAGGACGCGGACCTTTCGGCCAGCGACCTGGAACTGGACGTCTCCTGACCGATTTCGTACGATCTCGGTAGTCTCGTGCCCCCAATAAGTCCGCGTGGCGCCGCGTTGTCGTGGGGTGCGGTTGTCTTACGGTCAGGAGCCGGACGTGATGTATCGACCGCCTTGTCGCTCTTTCCGCGTCTGGACCGTTCTTGCCGGGGTCCTTCTCCTTTTGGGATTGGGCCATTCCGAGGCGGCGGGCCAATCGGCCCTGTTAACCTCGCAAGTCCAAGGCGCGCTCTCGCCCGAAGGCCGCGATGATCTCTACCGCCAGCTCGAGAGCCAGACGGAGTTTCTCCAGAAGCAGGCGGCCGTCATCAAGACCGTGGCAAAGCTCGTTGGTCCGGCCGTCGTCCACATCGAGGCGGACGTTGCCACGCGGAGAAGCCTGCAGCACGGCCAGGCGGGACGGGTGGAAGAGGCCGGCTCGGGCGTGATTATCCGCCGAGCGGGAAAGGACTACGTGCTGACCAACCGCCACGTCATCCGCGGGGCCACGCCCGACCGCGTCCGGATCCATCTTGCCGACCGGCGTCTGATTCGTCCCTTGCGCATCTGGGAAGATCCGCCCACCGACGTGGCCGTGATGGCGGTCGACGCGCCCCATCTGGTCGATGCGCGGCTGGGCCAAAGCGACACGCTCGAGATCGGGGATTTCGTTTTGGCCGTCGGCAGCCCGTTTGGGCTGAGTCATTCGGTCACGTTTGGCATCGTTAGCGCCAAAAACCGCCGCGACCTGCAACTGGGCGGGACGAGTCTGAAATTCCAGAACTTCATCCAGACGGACGCGGCGATCAACCCGGGCAACAGCGGCGGCCCCTTGATCAATCTCCGCGGGGAAGTGATCGGCATCAACACGGCCATTGCCAGCAGCAGCGGCGGCAACGAAGGCATTGGATTCGCCATTCCCATCTCGATGTTCATGAACGTCGCCGGGCAGTTGATCGACAAGGGCAAGGTCGCCCGCGCGTACCTGGGCGTGACGATCGACTCCCGTTTCGGCCCGGCGATGGCGGCCGAAGTGGGGCTACCCCGGCCGATGGGCGCCCGCATCACGAGCATTGCCGACGACTCGCCCGCTCGCGCCGCCGGCCTGCGGATCAACGACGTGATCCTTCAGCTTGACGACGCGCCCATCGAAGACGACGCCCACCTGGTGAACCTGGTGAGCGTTACGCCCATCGGCAAGGACGTCACGATGGTGGTGTATCGCGACGGGAAGGAACTCCAGCTCAAAGCCCGGCTGGCCGAGATGGCCGACCCGTAAGGACGCCGCTCATCTCTTCGCCGCGGTGGCCAGACCGGCGATCATGGCCTCGATCACCGTCGCCTTGTCCATGCCCGTGGCCACGGCGATGTTGTGCCGCCAGGCGGGCACGCGACGACGGTCGAAGATCGTCGCGCCGCGGGTCAATTCGCCCACGGTCTCCACGTCGACGGCCATCTCCCGCATGGTGAAGAGTTCGGGATGAATGGCGGCCATCAGGGCGACCGAGTCGTGGACGTGGATGCCCTCCAGCCCAAACCGCTGCCGGTACGCCCGAAACGCGGGTGGAAGGATCGCGTGGAGGAGTTTTCCCACATTGGTCGAAGCATCGGGCAGGCGGTTGAAGAGGTCGAAACTCAGGATGACCTGGTTGGTGACGTCCAGCGGGATCAACGTCTTCGTGGAGGGCGAGAGGAAGACGGTTCTGGCCGCCTCCGGATCGCAGTAGATGTTGAACTCGGCGGCGGGCGTGATATTGCCCGGCCCGTCGATCGTTCCCCCCATCATGACCAACTCGCCCACCAGAGAGGTCAACTCCGGGTCGCGCTGGAAGACGCGGGCGATGTTGGTCAGCGGACCGAGGGCGATGATGGTCACGGAGTTGGGCTCCGCGCGGACCGCGTCGGCGATGACCTTTTCGGACGGGTGGCGGGCGCGGAGTTCCGCCACGTCCAGATTCGCCCCGCCCAGGCCGTCCTCGCCGAACTGATACCGGCCGTCCGCCGGCAACGGACAATCCGGCGGCGAGGCGGCCCCAATCCGCGGCCATCGCGGCGGATCAAGCTGCTCCACGATCGCTTGGACGTTTCGCGTGGCTTGGTCGGGTGGGCAGTTCCCCCCCACCGATGTAACGGCGATCACGTCCAGCGTCGGTTCGAACAAAGCGATGCACAAGGCGATCGCGTCGTCGAAGCCTGGATCCACATCCAGGATCACCTTTTTGGGCATCCGACTCCTCGCAAGACAAGGCTTCCCAACGGCTTCCAACGCTTGGCGATTTTAGAGACCCTCCCGAGGAGAGGCAAGAGGAATCCGCCGACACGGCGGGGGGATAGACCAGTGCCTGCAAAGTGAGCCATCATCCTACCAAGGCAGGATTCCCCATAAAACCACCCGTTAGAACCATCCGGCCAATCCCAAGACTATCGGGAAGGAGACGCGGATGATACAATGACCATCCCGGTACCGCCGGGACCGGTTGGTCCAATAGCCCGAGAGGTCTCGGGTTGCGGCGGTTCCGCAGGCTGAACGTCTCTTCCCGTGACTCTTTTTCAAAAGGCTCTGAGAACATGATCGAATCGAGCCTGCAATGCGTCGAGGCCGGCCAGAGCCTGAGCGTCGAGAAGATGGCCGAGATCATCGGCATTATCATGGAGGGCCAGGCAACCGAGGATCAGGTTGCGCGGCTCCTGGTGGCGCTGCACAGCAAGGGTGAGACCGTCGAGGAGATCGCCGGCGCCGCCCAAGCCCTTCGCCAACGCATGACCCCCATCCGCACCCATCGTACGGGGGTGATCGACGTTGTGGGAACTGGTGGGGACGGCTCCGGCACGTTCAATATCAGCACGACCGCCGCCTTGGTTACTGCCGCCGCCGGGGTACCCGTCGCCAAACACGGCAATCGGGCGATGACCGGCCGGTGCGGCTCGGCCGATGTCCTGGCCGAGTTGGGTGTGAACATCGAGGCGGACGTGCCCGTGGTCGAGGCCTGTCTCGACGAGTTAGGCATCTGCTTCTGCTTCGCGCCGTTGTTGCACAAGGCGATGAAACACGTCGCGCCCATCCGCCAGAAGCTTGGTACCCCGACGCTGTTCAACGTGCTGGGTCCCCTGGCCAATCCGGCGGGCGCCTCGCTTCAGTTAGTGGGGGTATCGCGGCCCGAACTTCAGGAGGTCATGTCGGACGTGCTCGTCCTGCTGGGAACGGAACGAGCCGTCGTCGTGCATGGAGCGGATGGGTTGGACGAGGTCACCTTGGGTGATACCACCCACGTGAGGGAGGTGGCCCAGGGCAACCAGCGGGCGTTCGACTGGACTCCCGAGGATTTTGGACTCGAGCGAGCCGAATTGGATGCCCTGCGCGTCGAGGACGCCGAACAGAGCGCCCAGCGGGTTCGCGGAGTCCTTCAGGGGCGGGCCGGCCCGGCCACCGACGTCGTCATCGCCAACGCGGCCGCGGCTCTCTGGACCGCGGGGCGCGATCCTTCCGTCGCCGCCTGCGCCGCGGTCGCCCGCGAGGCGATCGAAAGCCAAGCCGTCGCGGAACTCCTGGCCAAGCTGGTCGAGCGGACCAACGCGTGAAAAAGGGTGACAAGTCCAATTAACCGGGCGCGCGGCTGCGCGCCTCCGCGCGAGGAATGGAAACAACGGGAATTCTCGCGCAAAGACGCGGAGATGGACTTCGTTTCGGCCCTGTCCTGAAACACCCCATTGGCCTTTTTTGTCTTCTCCGATCCGCGTTCATCGGCGTCCCTCCGCGGTTTCTCCTCTGGATTGCCGACGAGGCCCCGAACTCGTCTTGACCCGCCCGGCCAAATACCCTATTTTGCCACCCCGTTTTCGCGAGAAGCCGGGCCGCGCCTTTCCCAAGGAGCGCCAAACGCGGGAGGGATTCCGATGCGACGCGACGTGCTGCGTTGGCTTGCGGGCGCGATGGCCGCCGCGATGGTCTTATCCGCCGGGCCCGCTGGGGCTCAAGAGGGGCAACTCGATCTGATCCGGCGGGACGTCCGTTCGCCCCGGACAAAGCCCCCGTCCGACAACGCGGTGCCCGGCCCCGACACCGCCTCGGCCGAATACCGGTATTCGGACGAGTTTGGCAAATCGGACGAGGACGATACCGGCTTCTGGGAGACACTTGCCACTCCCCTTGCCACCTCCGGCGCGGCGGTGGGCCTCGTCCTCGCGGCGTCGCCGATCTGGGTCCCTCATGGCCTCATGGGCGACGATTTCGCCATCGAGGCCGAGTTCCCCCGCTTCCCCTACGATCACACGCCCGGCTACATGCTCGTCGACAATTGGTCGCCCCGGGCACGGTGGTGGGCGGGCAGGTTTCAGGCCGAGTTCCGCGACGACTTCGACCGTCTCGAACACGCCGGCGGACGGCTCCTGCTGGAAACCACGTCTCGCTGGGGGCTGGACCTCCGCGCGACGCACTTTGAAGAGCGGCTGGCCTCCGGCCGGCACGACACGCTCTGGCTGGGCGACGCGAACCTCGTCTTCCGCTTTGCCCAAAGCGAGCATTGGCAGTGGCGCGGCGGCGTCGGGCTGAATTGGCTCGACGACCGCTTCGACACCGACTTCGGCGTGAACCTGACCTACGGTTTCGATTTCTTTCCCCGTCGCCCCTGGGTCCTCTCGACCACGCTGGACTGGGGCACGCTAGGCAGCGCCCAGCGCTTCCGCCTGGCCACGACCGCCGGCGTCGCCCTCCACGGCATCGAAACCTACACCGGCTACGAATTCCAAAGCATCGACCGCTTCCACGCGAATAGCCTCGTGGCCGGCGTGCGGATTTGGTTCTGAGCCGGCACTCCGGGCCGCGATGGGACCTCGCCCTCGCTATTCAGAGGGACTGGACGCCGTCGCTTGGGGGTGGGTACACTGTCTTTGATTTGTGGCCCGGTCGAGAGAACCCGAACGGGCTCCTTTCATGGGGAGATAACACCATGGCACGGTATCGCTTGCCGCTTGTTGACCCGCGTGGGCTCCGCGTTTTGGCGGCGGCTTGGCTCGTCGGGATCTCGGCATCTGGTTTCAGCCAGGCCGCGGACGGGAAGCCGCCTTTCACGATCTCCAAGGAAACCACCTACCTCACCGAGCCGTTGCGGAAGGACGGCTATGTGGATTACGTGGCCGCGCTCAACAAACGATCGAGCGAGGGCGTGACGCCCGAGAACAACGCGGCCGTGCCGTTCTGGAAGGCCATGGGGCCGGAGGAAATCTTGCCGGAGTACCGCGACAAGTACTTCGAGATGCTCGGCATCCCGCCGCTACCGGAGAGCGGGGATTACTTCTTCGATCTCCGGCAGCTCGCTCCGAATCGGACGACCGGCGCGAAGCCGGCGGCGGCAGGCCCCGAGACCAAAGCGCGGGACGACGCGTGGAGCCAGTTGGACGAGGCCAAGAGCCGGCCGTGGTCGTCGCGGGAGTTCCCGGCGCTTGCCGAGTGGCTTGCGGCGAACGACGCGCCGCTTGCGTTGGTGGTCGAGGCGTCGAAGCGTCCGCGGCGATACGATCCGCTTTGTTGCAGCGAGGGCATACCGCTTATTGCCGTGCTCCTGCCGGCGATCCAGCATTACAGGAACGTCGCCCTGGCGTTGTGCGCTCGGGCGATGTTGCGGCTCGACGAGGGCCGGGTGGACGACGCCTGGCGGGACCTGTTGAGCGTTCACCGGCTTGCCCGACTTGTCGGGCAAGGCCCTACGCTGGTCGATGCCCTAGTGGCAACCTCCGTTGAGGAAATGGCGTGTGCCGCGGACCAAGCCCTCCTTCAACACGCTCGGCTCGCGCCGGGCCAGCTTGCCCGGATCCGCGAGGATCTCGACCGGCTGCCCGCGATGCCCGCGAGGGCCGACAAGATCGACTCTGCCGAACGGTTCACGTATCTCGACAACGTGTTTGTCTGCTCCCGCGAGGGGCTCGCGTCGCTAGGCCAGGTGCCCGATATGGTGAAGTTGCCCGATGGGAGTACGTTGGAGTTATCGGAGTGGAAAGGTCTTAAAAAGACCATCCACTCGCTCGTCCGCCACGGCGCCGGCACGGAGATCGACTGGGACGTCGTCCTTCGCCTGGGCAATTCGTGGTACGACTGGATCGCCGGCGCCTATCGCCAGCCCACGCGGGCCCAGCGGCGCGAAGCTCTGCGGAAGCTCACCGATGACCTGGCCGCGCTTCGGCGCACCGCGGAGGACGCGGAGTCGTTGGACAAACTGATTGCCGCCGACCCGCGCAAGGCCCTTTCCGAGCGGCTTGGCCAGGTGCTGTTGGTCATGTTCATCGACGACTTCCCTTCGACCGCCGGCGCGGACGATCGCCAAACGATGCGTTCCGAATTGAACGAACTCGGCTTCGCCCTGGCCGCGTACCGCGCCAATCGCGGCGCCTACCCGGCCAAGCTGACCGACCTTGTTCCCAAGTACGTGGCGGAGGTGCCCAAGGACCTTTTCACCGACGGCGAGCCGCATTACCGCACGGAAGGCGACGGGTTCGTGCTCTACAGCGTCGGCGTCAACGGCCGCGACGACGGGGCGAAGAGTTACAAGGACGGTCCGAAGGAGAACGGCTACGACGACCTCGTTGTCCGCGTGCGGGCGGCCGAACCGAAATGAGGTTCATCCGACACAAGAATGCGCGGGGGCTCTGCCCCCGGGCCCCCGAGATTTTGGGAGGCATGACTCCGGTGTCCAATGGCCGTGTCGCGTCCACGCCCATTGGACACCGGAGCCATGCCTGAAAAAATCCTGCGGCGAAGCCGCACCCGCCTCACGACTTGTGGTAGCACACCCTTCTGTCGGATGAACCCAAAATGAGCCGCGCGGCGAGCGGTTCTCGCGGAACCGGGCAACGAAAGGAACCGCGAATCAACGCGAATGAACGCGAACGGTTGTGCGGAGAGACTTGCCTGCCAGCTCGTTCATCCGTGTGCATCCGTGGTTCCTTCTCGTCTTTCGTTTGCCGTTGCCAGGCGCCCGATCCAAAGTATCATTTGCGTCCATCCGCATTCATCCGCGGTTCCTTTCCGCCCGTTCTCATTGCGTCTCGTCCGCGCTCGTCCCAGAATCTTGTCGTGATTTCCGCCGGCGCCGGCTGCCCCCCACTTGCGGGACAGTCCGCGGCGCCTTATATTAATGGTTGTCGCAGTTGAGTCGTAGGTCGCCCAACGCGACCTAGCGCGCCGAATTGGCCGCGTCTTCTCTTGAATCGGGGGTTTCCCATGTTTCGCTCCACACGTGCCGCGTTCACCCTCGTCGAGTTGTTGGTCGTCGTTATCATTATCGGCGTGCTCATCGCGCTGTTGCTGCCGGCGGTGCAGTCGTCGCGCGAGGCGGCGCGGCGGTCGGCGTACAAGGCAGGCATGTTCTCTTGCGGCGGCGAACCGGCGGACACCGAAAACGGCGCCGGCGCGCCCGACCAGGCGGAGACCCCGCTGCCCCCGGCGAGCGTCCAGGCGTTCGCGGCCGACGTGGTGCTCACCCCGCGGCTGAGCGTGGGCACGGCCACGGCCGAATCGATCTACGAGGCGCGGTTCACCGGCAAGATTGAAGCCGTGCGCGGCCAAGGAGACAAAGACGGCGACTGCGAACTCGCGCTGCCGCTGCCGCCGCAGATCATTTCCCTGGCCGATCTTTCGATCACGGCCGCGGGCCAGCCGAGCGAAAAGGTCGCCATTCGCAACGGCAAGCTCGTGTGGCGCGGCACGCTCACCAACGAGCCCACGCTGTTGAACGTGACGTACACGGCCATGGGCAAGGGGCTGTACGATCTGTCGGTTCCGCCGGGCAAGATCCTGGACCGCTTCGAGGTGTCGCTGGTGGCCCAAGGTTCGGACGTGCGGCTCTTGGAGCTGTCGCTCCAGCCGACGGACCTGGCCCGCGCGGGCGGAACCACGACGTACAAATGGGAATACAAACGCCTTTTGTTCGCCCGGCCGCTGCGGCTGGACGTGTTGGGGATCGCCCCCATCGACCGGCTCGGCGAGCTGACCTGGCTCGGTCCGATCAGCGTGATCGCGTTTGGCCTCTTGGTCGGCCTGGTGGTGAACGCGGCGCAGGTGCCCCGGTTTGATCGGTGGATGCTCGTGCTCACCGTGGGCACGTTCGCCGGGGCCTATCCCTTGATGTACTTCGCCCAGGAGTACATCTCGCTGGGGCCGGCCGTCGTGGCGTCCGCCGCCGTCGCGATCGGCATCATCGGCGTCCGCGCGATCACGCTGATGCGGCCGGGCCTGGCGATCGGCGGGATCGTCCTGCCCGCGGCCGCCATCATGTCCATCACGCTGGTCGCGGCCATTTGGACGCCGCTTCAAGGCGTGTTGCTGACCATCGAAGCGCTGGGCTTCTTCATCGGGGCGATGATGCTCATGCCCAAAATCCCAACGTCCTCGCTGATCGGCCTGGGCATCGGCGGAAAACCGCCGGCAACGCCCACGAAGCGAGAATCGGACGACGGGGGGCCGGAGGCAGCCGATATCGAGTAGAAACGCGGGGAGCGGAAAAGGGATGGTTCCATGGATCGGACGTGCGGAACGCGCGCCGCGCGAAGACCATGGGGGCGCGCCCCCGCGCTTCGCCGCGTCCAGCGCCGGCCGGGTCTCGGTCAGGCGACGGCCTTGCGACGTCGGACGAGGAGAAACAACCAGGACGCTCCTCCCGCGCAAAGCAGGACCCAGATCCCCGGCTCGGGGACCAACGCCGGCACGACGCCGGGGCTGAAGACCAGGCCGAATTGGTCGGCGTACTCCCATGTCGGGTCGATGGAGACCATTGGGTCGGCCAACGCGGTGAAGGAACACGCGCCCTCGCGGACCTTGTCGAAGGACCGCTGCACGCGCACCGTGGCGTTGCACGCGGCCACGAGTCTTACCTGCAGCTTGGTGTACGCCAACGGGGCGCTTCCCACCTGCACGTAGAGGGTCGTGCTTCCCTCAAACTTTTGGGAGGCTTCGCGTTCGGCGGAATTGCGGTAGTATGCCTCGATTCTGTCGGAGAGGAGCGACGTCTGCCAATCGTTCGTGGAGACCCACAAGGCGGCGACCGCGTTTCCTTCCACATAGTCGGGAGTGCCCATGGAATCGAACTGGGCGGACAGGATTTCCTCGAACTCGATCGGCACCAACTGCGGTGTTGCCGTGCCGTTGACGTTGTAGACGATGATCTCATACCGGATGTCGGTTGTGGCGTGCATGGTGTGGTAGGAGTAAAAATTCTCTATGCTGATATGGCCTCCCATGGCTCCCGACGTCCAGCACCACGGTCCCGTCTTGTGCGTCTCGGCCATGAAACTGCGATCGAAACTGATGCCGTCGAGGGGCACGTAAGTGTCGCTCCAAGACACGTCCATGTCGTCGGGCTGATCGCTGGACTTGTACACGATTCCACCGTTATCGAATATCCTCGCGTCGTACGTTGCCTTGGCGATGTAGTTCTCAAACAGCCCGTCGGCGTATGCCGCGGAAGAAAACGCCCACGCGGCGGCCAACGCGACGCCGCACAAGACCCTTGCCGAAATGGATCTCCGGATGGATCGGTTCATGAGACGACCTCCCCAAGGCACAAAAGGAAAAGAACAGCCCCGACGCGCGCCGGACGAATCGTTCGCGGCCGCCGGCCCCCCCGGGCCGACGCCGCGCGAGTATTCTGAAGAGTGCAAGCCTGATTGTAGGGGCGCGCGGGAGCGAGTCAACCAGGCTCGCCCTGGCCAGGGAGAGAAAGCCGCGATCTGGGGCCGGTTTCCCAAAGCAGACGTCCTCGGAGGAAGGTCGGGCCGGCCTCGCGGAGATTCCGGAGATTCTTTAGCAAGAACTCCCGCAGCAGAGGGGGGAATCTCGGCGGCGACGGATGGAACGGTCCGGCAGACGCCTCAAGAAACCCCTCCCTTGGATTGGGGCCGCCCGGGTTTCCGCGGGTAGCCACAAAGGAAACCTGTCGAGAATGGACGTATTCTCGTCCGACGTCGCGCACTTGGAGCCGTCAACGCCCGCAGCGCGGCCGCCGCCTCGATTGGAGATTACGCGTTGTTCGCCGGAGGCGTGGACGACGTCGGCGTTACCGACGCGGTGACGATCCACAATCCGTTTACCGATTCGTGGAGCGCCGACACGTTGTCGGTGGGCCGAAGGTATCTGGGCGCGACCTCCCTGGGAAACGCCGCTTTCTTCGCCGGCGGCGAGGTGGCCTTCGCGCGAAGCGACGTGGTTGACGTCTATTCCGTCCCCGAACCCTCCACGCTCGTTCTTCTCGGCATGGGCGCTGGCAACCTGCTGGGTTGCGCTTGGCGGCGACGGCGATCGCCTAGGCCTTTGGTCCTCCGATGATAAAGCTATCGTGGCCACCCGCGGCAAAAACGCAGAATGTCCCGTCTGTTTATTTTTCTTCTTTCTCCCGCGTGACGCAAGCGACGCGAAGACAATTGGGCTTATCCGCGTTGTTCTTCCGTACGGCGTTGGCGTCATCGGCAAGGACGACGGGGCGAAGGAGTACGTAGACCGCGAGAACGACGAAGAACGGGACAATCTCGTCGTCCGCGCGTCGGGGGCGAAGTGGATCGCGGCGCTGGGCACACGTGGCCCACGATTGCCCGTTTTGGCCAATGGGTGCGTCGGTCCGCGCTATTCCCGGGTTTGCGCGGGCGTTAAAACAAATCCTGCAGGCCCTCTGGCGCCGCGTCAGGCGGAATGACGATCAGACTGGACAGCCAGGAGTAGCTCTCCAACGGTGAACTGTCGTAAAGGTTGACTCCCGTCTGATCCCAATGCACCTCGTGGACGCGCCCATGGGAATACAGCCAAGTGTGCATGCCGCCGCGCGACAACCCATACGCGAACTTGACTTTCTTGATCACGTCCAGATTGGCGACGTCCTTCTTCGTTTCTTCCTTCGACATTCCCCAATGGTTTTGATAGTGCGGCGGTCCAACCGTTTTCATTCACGAGATAGGCCGCAAGATCCGTACCTCGCGCACCCAGCTTACGCACGCGCTCGGCGACGGCCATTTGGTCCGTTTTCTCAAAGGCGAAACTCAATACGCGAATGGCATTGGTTATGCAGTCTGTCACGAATTCAGGTGATTTTGCGACGCCGCTCTGGCTTCCAACCATGTCGCGCGCATGATCCGGGTTTCGCAAAAAGAGCATTCTCTCGACAGCATGGTCGCTAAAGCTTTTACGCGGCTCCAGTGAATGCACCTCGGACTTGGCGGTGTTGCGATCGACCCTTCCAAGCACTCCTGGCACGCGATTGGCGGTACGAGCGAGCATGCCGTCATCGAGCAACGGCCGACGGGTGCCCGTGTCCGAGGATCGCCGCCTGCCGAATGGGCCTCGATTTGTCATTCTCCGTCTCCTTAAGCGTCTGGCGGATGGTTTCGGGGTTGACGGATTCGACCACTCCGAGTCACGTAGGATGCGTGCTCGCACGCGCCAATCCCTTTTTCGTCAATGGTTTTAGTGTGTGCAAGCACGCGCCCTACTGCATTCCCAACCCCAGCACGTCCTCGCGATACAGCGGCAGGTGGCGGTAGTAGACTTCGAGGGTGCAGATGGCCAGAGAGGTCATGTAGAGGCGGCCTCCGGCGGCGGAGAAGTCACCCACGGGGGCCCAACTGCCGGCTTCGTGGCCCTTTGTTTCTTGCATGTCGGCCAGGAGGACGCGCATCTTGCCGTTCCACTCGTTCCAGTCCTTGCCGCCGACGTGATGCAGGACCTGCGAGGCGTAGTACCAGTAGTACACGTTGGGCTGGCGCCGGCTGGGTGGGTGGTTCATCAGGTACTCGATGCCGACGGCCAGGCCCGGATGATCCTTGGGCCAGCCGAGATACTGCCGGCACAACAGGGCTTCGGCCGTCATCACGTGGGTGGGCGGTTGGCCGGGCATGTAGGCGTAGTAGCCGCCCCGGCGATCGGTCTGGGCGCGGTCGAGGTACTCGCTCGTGTTGCCGTAAACCGGCGAGGGCACGTTGAGGCCGGCCACGTCGCCGCTCCGCAGGGCCATGAGCTGCCAGCCCACCACGCTCGTGTCGGCCGGCTCGCGCGGCTCGTAGCGCCAGCCGCCGCGGCGGTGCTGCGCCCAGACGATGAAATCGAGGGCCTTTTGGGCCGGCTCGCGAAGCTGATCGTCGCCGGTCAGGCCGTAGGCTTCGCACAGGACGATGGCCGCCTGGCCGTGGGCGTACATGCGGCCCTCGCCTTGGCCACGCAGGTCACCGTCGGACCGCTGCTGGTCGACCAGCCAGTGCAGCCCGCGGAAGACGGCGTCGCGATACGGGCCCTGCGTGTGCGTTTGGCCGGCGCCGAGCATGGGCAGCAGGGCCAGGGCGGTGGCGGCGACGTCGCTGCGGACTCCGCCGGCCCCGCCGCACTGACCGCGGCAGCCCGGGGCGTCGGCAAAGGCGTGCAGGCTCCAGCTACCGTTTTCGTTTTGGTGCCGGGCGAGCCATTCGAGTCCGCGGGCGACGGCGGCCTCGGTGAACGACGTGCCGCCTTCGCGCTCGACCATATTCGCCCGAAGCTCGGGGTCGCGTCCGCGGAACATGCGACCCGGCGCGGGCGGATCAATGTTGTAGGTGGACGGGGGCGTCAGGCTGGGCATCGTGCCGACGGAGATTGGCGGGCTGGGGTCGAGTCGCGTGGCGGGCAGCGGCTCCTCGGCGGCGCCCGGGGTGTCCAGCGCGGTGACCAGTTCCACGCCGCCGGGCTCGTCAAACTCGAAGGCGTCGGGGGACGGCTCGTCCGGTTCGCCCGATTGCCCCGCCAGATCCTGGTAGCTCACGGCGGTGGAGAGGAAGATTCCCCGCGGACGCTCCGGCGGCTCGACCGCCCAAAGGCCCAGGAGCAGCATGGCGATCAGGTGCAGCACGAGGCTCACGAGCCAGGCGGGCAAATTCTTCAGCACGTCACCCCAAAGGACGCCGACGGGACCCTTCTGGTAGAGCCGGCGGATCCTCGCCCGGGGACCGCGATGAGCCAGCGCCGCCGGCACGCGCCGCGGCGTCGGCGGGGCGTCGGCGGGTCGAGGCGCCGGCGCAACGGCGGGCGCGCTCGGGCGGGGCGGCGGAGCGGGGAGCGGACGCGTCGGCGTCCGGGCGGCGGTCGGCCGGATCGTCGCGGCGGCTTCGCGGGCGGCCTGGGTCCGCTGGGCCTCGCGCTGGTCGAGCAGGCGTCGGGCAAGGGCCTCTTGTTCGTAGGTGAGCTCGATGCTTGCGCCGCAACGGAAACAGTCGGCCACCAGGAGCCACAGGCGGATCGACATCGGGGCGCCGCAGTCGGGACACGCGCAGGCCAGCACGTCGCCGTCGAGCCAGATCGCGCCTTCGGCCGCGGGCACGATGCCTAGGTCGCTCGAAGAGAAGGTATCGGACGAGGTCATTTGGGACGTCTCTGTTCCGCCTCCCCGGCGCGGAACCGCGCCAAACCTTTCGCCGGCGCACAACCTCACCATCTATCAGTGTAGCGAAGGGTCGGGCCCAGGGCAAGCGGGGGAGGGAGAGGCAGCCAGAGGCCCCGAGAACCGGGTTGCCAAGGGGCTTTGGAGTGCGGCGACTTGTCGCCGCTTTTTGGCCGTCATGTCAATCGCGATTCGACCTGTGGTGATGGGCTTTGACTTCTATAATGTGGTCTGTGGGAGGCGACTCCCGTCGCTGATCGTTTCTCGCCCCGGGCTGTATCGGCGACGGGAGTCGCCTCCTATAGTCAAGACATTACCTTCCATTGTGAAGAGATTGAAAAGCGGCGACAAGTCGCCGCACTCCAAGGGGTCGCTTGCTCCGGGACCCGGATGACGTTACGCTGAGGGGATTGCCATAGCCCTTGAGATACTTCCCATGCCCGACGAAACCCTCGATCTAATCGCGCAACTGCGGGCGAACATCGGCCGCGTGGTGCTGGGCAAGGAGGAGGCGGTGCGGCTGTGCGTCGTGGCCTTGTTGGCCGGCGAGCACGTCCTGCTGGAGGACGTGCCGGGGGTGGGCAAGACGCTTCTGGGCAAGGCGCTGGCGCGGAGCGTGTCGGGCAGTTTCCACCGCGTGCAGTTCACGCCCGACCTGCTGCCCACCGACATCACCGGCGGCAACATCTACCACGCCCAGGCCGGCGAGTTTTCTTTTGATCCCGGACCGGTGTTCGCCAACATTGTTCTGGCCGACGAAATCAACCGCACGACGCCGCGGACCCAAAGCGCGCTGTTGGAGGCGATGAGCGAGGGACAGGTGTCGTCCGACGGGCAGACGTATCCGCTGCCACGGCCGTTCATGGTTATTGCCACGCAGAACCCTCTGGAGTTCGAGGGGACGTACCCCTTGCCCGAAAGCCAGTTGGACCGGTTCCTCATGCGGGTTTCCGTCGGCTATCCGGACCGGCCGGCGGAGCTCGAGGTGCTTCGGACGCACCGCGAGGGCGAGCCGGTCGAGGGGCTCGCGCCCGTGCTGGCCTGCCAGCAGGTGGTCGCCTTGCAGGAGGCGGTTCGTCAGGTTGCGGTGGACGAGGCGATCGACCGGTATCTGCTCGACATGGTGGCCGCCACGCGGACGAGCGACGAGCTGCACGTGGGCGTGAGCATCCGCGGGGCGCTGGCGTGGTATCGGGCGAGCCAGGCGGCCGCGCTGGTGGAAGGCCGTCGGTACGTCGTGCCCGACGACGTGAAGAGCCTCGGCGTGCCGGTGCTTGCCCATCGGGTCATTCCCAAGGGCTACCAACACGGCGGACAGCGGGATACGGTCGAGACGCTGGTGGCGCGATTGATCGAGAGCGTCGTCGTGCCGGAGTAGGGCGGTCGCTGCATCCGCGAAGCCGCAAGCGGCTTCTTTGGCTGGCGGATTCATAGCGCGGCGTGGGCCACGCAGAATCGCTCGATACGCTCCATATCCGGCTCGACGCCCAGGCCGGGCTCGCTCCAGAGGCGGACTTTTTGCTTGCCGTCGTCGAGCGCCAGTTCGGGCGGCGCGGCGGGGTCGTGCTCGGGGGCAAGATAGCCTTCGGCCGGCGGAAAATCGGCGGGGTAAGAGAAGTTCTCCTTCGCGGCCAAGGCCATGGCGGCCCGAGCGGCGATCGACGTCGCCAGCAGCGATCCTACCCAGCAGGGGACGCATGCCTCGTGGCACAGATCGTGGATGGCCACGGCGGGCGTGATTCCGCCGACGCGGCCGATCTTGACGTTTACCCAGCCGCCGCTTTGCAGGTCGAGGGCCATTTCGGCCTGGGCGGGCGAGGCGATGCTCTCGTCGAGGCAGACGGGCGTGCGGATCGTCTGGCGGACCATGGCGTGTCCCACCAGGTCGTCGGCCGGCAGCGGCTGCTCGACCATGGCCAGCCCAAAGTCGTCCATCCGGCAGAACAGCTCCATGTGGCCCAGGTTCATGCCGGCCTCGCAGTCGATGTGCAGCGCGTGCTCGGGCAATTCCTGGCGAATACGGTTGAGCATGGCGAAGTCCCAGCCGGGGCGGAACTTGAGTTCCAGCCGCGAGAAACCATCCCTCGCGAGTTGCCGGGCGGTCGAAAGGAACTCCTCGATCGAATCCATCTGATCGAGGCATCGGCCCACCTCGATTGCGTTGCGGCGACCGCCCAGGGCGTCTTGCAATGGCCGATCTTGCAGGCGGGTTGAAAGGTCCCACCAGGCCACGTCCAGGGCGGCCTTGGCTTCTTGGTTGCCGCGGAACGCGGCGAGATGTTCTTGAAGCGCGTCGCCGCTGGCAACGTCGCGGCCAACAAGGGTGGGCGCGAGCCAATCGCGCAGGCAAACAAACGCGCCGGCGGCCCATTGACCGCTGGCGGTGGGCGACGTGCCGGGGCTGGCCTCGCCCCAACCGGCCACCGCGCCGCCTCGGATCCGGACGAGCACCGTTTCCAGTCGCTCCCAGGGCTGCTTCCCGTCGCCGGCGCGGATCGGTCGGGCAAGCGGGAGGGCCAAGTGGTACAGGTCGATGGCGTCGATCTTCATGGGGCGCCCAGGGCGTGGCGGAATGGATGGCACGCGCCGGCGCGAGGCCGGCGACGGGTTGCCATTGTACCACGTCACGCGCCGGCCGCCACGGGCTCTCCAAGTGCCACGGGCGTTACCAGTGCTTGAGGATCCCGAGAATTCAACACTGGCAAAGCCAGTGGCACACCGTCCCCTCACCGCGCGACCCCTCTCCCGCGAGCGGGAGAGGGGAGCTGCGCGGCGATCAGACCTGGAATTGGGCGACCATGGACTGGAGCTGTTCGGCCAGTTGGGCGAGCTGTTGGCCGGCCAATTGGGTGTGGGCGGCGCCTTGGGCCGTTTGCTTCGCGGCCGTATCGACGTGGGTCACGGTTTGGCTGATCTCCTGGCTGGAGGAGGCCGACTGGACGATGCTCTCCGACACGGACTCCGCCATGGTTGAAGTCTGCGCGATATTCTGGGCGATTTCCTGGGTCATGGCCCGCTGCCCGCCGACGGCCGTGGCGATGGTCGTCGAGACGCCGTTGACCTGCTCGATGATCTCGCTGATTTCGCGGATCGCGTGAACGGCGGCGACGATGGATTTCCGGTTTTCCTCGATTTGTCGGCCGATGTCCTCGGTGGCGGTCGCGGTCTGTTTGGCCAGGTCCTTGACCTCGGTGGCCACGACGGCGAAGCCCTTGCCGGCGTCGCCGGCGCGGGCGGCCTCGATGGTGGCGTTCAGGGCCAGGAGATTCGTCTGCTCGGCGATGTCCTGGATGATGCCCACCACTTGGCCGATCTTCTCGGCCGACGCGCTGAGTTCGCCGATGCGTTCGTTGCTGGCCAGGGCGAGTTGGTTGGCGTCGCCGGCGACGCGCGCGGCCTGATCGGCGCTTTGGGTCACCTCGGCGATGCTCGTGGTCATTTCCTCGGCGGCGGCGGCAACGGACCGGACGTTGGCCGTCATCTGCTCGGTGGCGTCGGCCATGCGTTGCATCGTCAGGGAGAGTTCCTCGGCGGCGGCGGCGACGCTACCGGACTGGGTGGTGGTTTCCTCGGCGCCGGCGGCCATTTGCGTGGAGGTGGCCGAGAGCTGATTGGACGATTCGCCCAGCGAGGCGGCGGCGTCGCGGATTTTGCCGAACATGGTCCGCAAACTTGAGCCCATGTGGTTCAGCGCCGTGCCGAGCTGGGCAATTTCGTCCTTACCCCGCGTGGCGAGCGTTTGGGTGAGGTCGCCGTTGGCCATTTTTTGGGCGAAGGCCACGCCCTGGGCGATCGGTTTGGTGATCCGCCGGGAGACGAACCAGGCGACGGCGACGACGCCCAAGGACGCGACCGCGGCGAACGCGGCCCAAAGGCCCATCGACTTGCGGGTCGAGGCGTCGCAGTGGGCGCGGGCCGTGGCCAGCATTTCCTTGATCCGTTCTTTCGAGAAATCGAGATAGAGCACTCCGTAGACGTTGCCCACCTTCCGGTTGGGATAGAGCCGGTGCATGTCGGCGTCCACCCGAAGGGGATCGTAGAAGCAAAACGCGTCGTCGGATTCGCGGACCACGAGCTTGTCGCTGGCCACGATGTTGTGCCAGAGTTCGCCGTCGAGCGCGGCGCCGACCCGATCGGGCTTGGACGAGAGTTCGACCTTCTGGTTCGCGCCGATGAAGGAGAACTCGCGGATCTCCTTCAGTTTGGCCTGCTCCTGGGCGTAGGACGTGAACTTGGCGTATTCGCCGCGCTCGAGTGATCCTTTGGTGGCCAGCTTGACCTCGTGGAGCAAGTCGAGGGCGTCCTGGCGTTTCAGTTCCGACACGGACTGGTTGACCTCGGTCAGAACGCCGTCGATGTTCCGCTGATACAGGTATTGTTGCAGTCCGGAGAGGGCCAGGGTTACCAGGACGAACACCGACAGGATAGCGCCACCGATGCGGGTGGCCAGGCTGTGAACGTTGATTTTCATCATGAGACCCCTTGTCGATCCGCTTCGGTATAGCTTGCCGTGTAGTAGGTTTCACATTTCCGGTAGAAGGGGAAATCGCGTTTTCGGGCGAAATTCTCGCTGGTGCACGCGGTGCAGGGCGCGCCCGCCCGAATGCACCAGTTCGCGCCGCTGTTCCATTGCGACCGAGGGCAGTTTGTATGGCTTAAGGGCCCCAGGCAGCCGAGTTTGAACAGGCAGCCTTCGTCGCCGAACTTTTCCGCGAAGACGCGTTTTTCCCAGTAGTGGAACCGGGGGCATTCGTCGTGCACGGAGTGGGCGTAGAACATGTTGGGGGTCAGCAGCGTGGGATCGACCGGGGGATAGCCCTTGGCCGCCACGTAGGCGACCGTGCCCAGGAGCGATTGTGGGTGGGTGGGACAGCCTGGGCAATTGACCAGGCGTCCCTCGACGGGCAGCCCCTGCTGCTCCATGAATTGGCGGACGGAAACGGCGCCGGTCAGATTTCCCTCTGCGGCGGGAATACCGCCGAACGAGGCGCACGTGCCCACGGCCACGACGGCTTTCGCGCCGCGAAGGGCCGCCGGCAGGATTTCGGCCAAGGGCTTGCCTTCCATGAGGCAGGCGCCGGGCATGGTGGTCGGGATCGCGCCTTCGAAAGCGAGGAGGTAGTCGCCTCCTTCCACTTGTTTGTGGATCACCTCGACGGCGTCGGCGCCCTGGATGGCCGAGAGCACGGGGTGGTACACGAGCGAAATCAATTCGGTGAGGACCTCGACGGGGCCGGGATCCTCGGCGTTCAGGAGCGAGACGGAGCACCCGCTGCAGGACATGCCCTCCAGCCAAAGCACCTTGGCGCGTCCGGCGGCGATTTCGTCGAGCCCTTTGGCGAAGATGTCGCCGTGCCACGCCGAGAGGCCCATGCCCGCCGCCAGGCTCGCCCCCATGCGGAGAACGTCTCTTCGATTGCAGTTTTGCATGATGGATACTCCCACGAGGCGCGAGGAGCGCCCGTTCTTGGAGATGTTGTGAATGGACTAATGAACCGCGCAGGCAAGGCACGGGTCGAACGAGCGGACCACGCGGCCGATTTCGATTGGCTGTTGGGGATTCTCGATGGTGATGCCCGCCAGGGCCTGCTCCACGGCGCCGGGGTTTCCCTTGTCGTCGCGCGGCGAGCAGTTCCACGTGGTGGGTACGACGCACTGATAGTGTTTGATGCGGTAGTTTTCGATGGTGATCCAGTGGCCCAACGCGCCGCGGGGCGCCTCGGTCAGGCCGAAGCCGGATGCCTGCTTGGGAATCTCGAAATCTTGCGCGGGCGGTTCGTCCGCGCGGAGTTCGTCGAGCCACTGGCCGGCTTGGCGGGCCATCCAGAGCGACTCCAGCCCTCGCGCGGCATGCCGGCCCAGGACGGACGCCATTTTGTCCGGGGTCAGGTTTTGCGACGCGAGGAACGCGGTCAGCTCTTTCTTCAGCGGCGTGTCGCTTGGGTCGTGGTAGTTGGCCATCATCCGGGCCAGGGGACCGACCTCCATGACGTGGCCGTCGTAGCGCGGGGCCTTGATCCAACTGTACGCGCCGCTCTTGTTCGGTTCCGGCTCGGTGCGGCCTTGGAAGGGATGGCTGGGCGGGCCGGCGGCGTAACGCGACCGGCCGATCTCCTCGGAAATCTTCGACGGGTCGAGCGATTCCCAGCGGCCGTCGATCACCACGCCGGGACGGACGTGTTTGTTGCCGGCGTTGTCCATCGGAAACACGCCGAAGCAAAGGAAATTGCCGCAGCCGCGTCCGATCTCGAAGTACTGCGGAAACTCCTTGGCCACCTGCAAGAGGTCGGGCACGTACACGTCGCGGATGAACGCGAATACCCGCTTCAACCGAGACGAGTACGCGAGGATCCGCTCCAGCGTGGGCGTCTGGGTGCATCCACCGGGCACCAGGGCGGTCGAGTGCGGAAGCCGCGCTCCGAACACGGCGCCCATCTCGTGACACGTGCGGCGGATCTCCAGGGCCTCGATATAGTGGGCGATCAGGCTGACGTTGAAATCCACGTCCTCGGCGTAGTTGCCGTCCCATTGCGGCAGGAAGGGGGCCGCGGGGAACACGTCCTTCGATTCCACGGCATTCTTGGCCCAGGCCTGAAACGCCAGAAGCGTGCGGTCTTTTCCCGAGTATTTGAGAATCGCCTTGACGTCGGTGAAATCGAGCGCGGCCAGGTGGTAGAAGTGCAGGATGTGCGAATGGAGCTGATTGGCCGCGAAGATCAGGTTTTGAAGGAGCCGGCCGTTGTGCGTCGGCGCGATGCCGTAGGCCATCTCCTGGGCGCGGACGGACGCGGTGCCGTGCGAGATGGGGCACACGCCGCAGATCCGCTGCGTGATCTGCTGGGCGTCCAAGGGATCGCGGCCGGTCAGGATGCCCTCGATGCCGCGGAACATCTCGCCCTCGCAACGCGCCTCGCTCACGCGGCAGGACTTGCCGCCGTCGATGGGCTCCGTGTCGGTGTGCACCGAGAGATGGCCCTCGATGCGGTTCAACGGGCTGAGAGATACCGTACGGGTCATGCGCGTGCTCCTCGATTCAATCGCGTCGGAAGCGGTTGGTTTGTCGAACGTCCCTTCGCGTGGAAATAATTTGGACGGACGGACCAAATCCCTTTGGTCCGTCGTGTCCAAAAACCCGAAACGGGGTTCGGGGGTGTCCAGGGAAACGTAGGTCGGCGCGAAAGAAGTGGCGGGAGTTTTTTTCGCCCAAAAGGCATCGGGGCGCGCTATCCCCCTTCGCGAAGGAACCGCGCACGCGCGACCGTGACGATTCTTCATCGCGTATGAAGCGAGCGACGTCGTCCAAGCGGGTGTGTGTACGGACGCGACGCACGGTGTATGACGCGCCCATACAGCGTTTTATGTGGTGTTCTTGGGGAAGTCACTCGCGATCGCATGCGTGCCTCGGGCTTTGCCACATGGGTTTTCGGATAGGCTCTTAATCCGCGTGATCGCGAAGCCAGGAGGTAGCGAAGAGAACGCTTCGCCTGGCGCCGGGGCGCGGCACTGGCGGAGCCGGTGGCACACGGCCAGGCACTGGCGGAGTTAGTGGCACACGGGGCTATGGATCGAGATCCGAGCTGAGTCCGTATTTCCGCAGCAAGGCGTGGAAATTGGTCCGCTGCATGCCCACGTCCTCGGCGGCGCGGCTGACGTTGCCGCCGGATCGGCGCAGCGCGTCGATCAGGAACCGGCGCTCCATTTCTTGCACGGCGGCGTCGCGGACCTGCTGTTTGAGGCGCTTGAACTCCTCCCAACTGGCCGGCAGCGGCACGCCGGGCGATCGCGGAGGCGTCTGGCGGACCTCCGGCGGCAGGTGGCCAAGGTCGATCCGATTCGACTCGCAGAGAATCGCGATCCGCTCGATGACGTTGCGCAACTCGCGGACGTTGCCGGGCCAGCGGTAGCTTTCCATCCTCGCCAGGGCCTCGGGCGAGAAGGTCTTGGGCTCGACGCCGTTTTTTTGACAAAAGCGATCAAGGAACGCCACGGCCAGAAGCGGAACGTCGCCGGATCGCTCCCGCAGCGGCGGGAGGTAGATCGGCACCACATTGAGCTGATAATACAACTCCTTGCGGAACTCCCCCTCGTCGATCATCGCGGTCAGGTCGCGGTTCGCGGCGGCGATGACGCGAACGTCTTGGGGTCGTTCCGCGGCGTTTGGCGATCGGGTCGAGCCGCCCGTTTCGAGGAAATGCAGAAGCGCGCCTTGCGCTTCGAGGCCGAGACGGCTCACGTCGTCGAGAAAGACGGTGCCGCCGCGCGCGGCGTCGAAGAGGCCTTGCCTTGTCGTTCCGGGCTCGCCGAACAGTTCGCGTTCCACGGCGGCGGGGGCCAACGCGGCGCAGTCGAGGTTTTCAAAGGGGCCGTCCTTGCGGCGGCTCAAGCGATGGACGGCTCGGGCGACCCGTTCCTTGCCCGTGCCGCACTCGCCGGAGATGAGCACCGTCCCGTTGGTGGGGGCGGCGCGCCGGATCAAGGAGAAGACCTGCTCCATGGCGCGGCTTTCGCCGAGGATGCCTTCGAATCCCTGGTGCAACTGCAATTCCTGGCGAAGCCGGCCATTCTCGCGGATCAGGGCGGATCGCTGGGCGACCTTCTGGATCACCATGCGGAGTTGGTTGGGCGAGAACGGCTTGCTCAGATAGTCCGCGGCGCCTTGCCGCATGGCCTCGACGGCCGACTCCACCGTCGAATAGCCCGTGATGATCACCACCTCGCAGGCGACGCCGGCGGCCTTGACCTGTTTGAGCACCTCGAACCCGTCGATATCGGGCATCATCAGATCGACGAGGAGCAGGTCGTATTCACCCGACAGAGCCGCATGCAATCCGGCGCGGGGATCGGCGGACACGTCCACGTCGTGTCCGTCGGCGGCGAGTCCGCGTCGGCAGCTTTCACCGACCACGGGCTCGTCGTCGATGACGAGGATCCGCTGGCCGATCGCGGGGGCGTTCGACTCCGTTTGGGAGATGGTCATGCGCGTCGCCTTCTGGTTGATCCCTAATCGGGTGCGGGCGGCATGTCCAGGCAAGCGTGGACATGGCACCCAGCTTCTTCACCGTCCACGAGATCCTTCGCCGCGCTCAGGCTGACGTCGATTTGCCGGGCAAGAGGATGGTGAACGTGGTTCCCTTTCCTTCCGTGCTCTCCACCTCAATCGTGCCGCCGTGTTGTTGGACGATGCCGTAGCTGACGCTTAGCCCCAGGCCGGTTCCCTTGCCGATCTCTTGCGTTGTGAAGAAAGGCTCGAAGATCCGGGGGATGTATTCGGGCTTGATGCCCGTGCCCGTGTCGGCAACGGTGACGAGCACGTTGCCGTCGCGCGCCGCCGTTCCGACGGCGAGCGTTCCGCCCCGCGGCATGGCGGCGCAGGCGTTCAGCAGCAGATTCAATACAACTTGTTGAAGCTGGTTTTCGTCTCCTTCGACTTCGGGCAAGCTCTCGGCGAACCGCTCGACCAGCGCGATCCGTCCAAACGCCTTCTGTCCGTGCAGCAACCGCACGGCCCGGCGGATGACGTCGTGAATCGCGACGGGGCGACGCTCGACGGGCCGCTCGCGGGCAAAATCGAGCAGGTTGCGAACGATATCGCCGGCGCGGGTCGTCTCGCGAATCACAACGTCCAGGTCCCGCCGATCCTGGTCCGTCAGGTTCGGTCTTTCCGCCAGGAGATGGCCGAACGTCAGGACGCCCGTCAGGGGGTTGTTGATTTCGTGGGCAACGCCGGCGGCGAGACGCCCCACCGCGGCGAGTTTCTCCGACGTGGCACGAAGCTGCTCGCTCCTGCGCAATCCCTCTTCCGCCCGGGCACGCTCGGCGGATTCGCTTTGGTAGCGCACGACCGCCTGCCCAAGCCGACGGTTGAGCCGCACCACGTACGCCGAGACGCCGGCCGTCGCGATCAGCGCCATCGCAAACCCCGCCAGCCACGGCCAGTACTGCCTTACAGCCGCGGTGAACGTCACTTTTCCGACGTCCGCGTACGGCCCAATCTGGAGCGATTTCAGGCATTCGTGGACCGGCTGGTAGTTCCGCGGAATGCCCCAGCCGGCGATTCCGGCCGCCTGGGCCGCCGGGGCGTCCGACGGCATCTCCAGCAGGGCAATGGCCACTTTGCGCGCGAGCTCGTCCGACGTGGCCCGCGTCTTGGCCAGCGGCCATTCCGGATACGCCCGCGTCGAACAGGGAAAAGGCAGGGGTGCGTCGGCGCCTTCGCGTGGATCGAGCACGCGGTAGTCTTCCGGGCGGATCTTGTTCTCGGCGGCCATTCGGGGCAGGACGTCGGCGCGGACCACGCCGGCGTCGACCACGCCATCGCGGACGGCATGGACCACGGCGTCGTGCGTGTCGGCAAACTCCAGCCGCGCAAGATCGCGGTAGGGATCGATGCCGCGGTCCTTCATTTCGCGCCAGGCCATTTGCCAGCCGCCCAGCGACCACTCCTCGACGGCCATCAGGGTTTTGCCCCTCAGGTCCGCCAGTCCGCGGAGGTCCTCGCGATCCGATCGGCGGAACACGGCGGCGGCATAGACGGAGTAGGGCTTCCCTTCATGCAGATTCTGAAGCGTCGCGATCCGCACCGCGCCGTGGAGCCGTTCGAGCTCGACGTACAGGGAGGGGTTGGTCAGGACGAAATCCAGCTCGCCGCGGGCCGTGGCGGGGCCGACCTCGTCGTAGGCGAGCGGGCGGAGGGTGAACGTGTGGCCGGGAATCGTGGCCGAGAGATACCGGACCGTGGGCTCCCATTTCTCCTGGCACTGCCGCGGCCCGCGAGTGGCCAGGACGCCCAACCGCGCGACGGCATCGTCCAAGGGCGCGTCGTTCGCGGGGGCGGCGCTGCGGGCTTCTCCAGCGGCGCCCGACGGATCTCCCGCGCGAAGCAGCGCGGGGCAAGCCAGCAGGGGCACGCCCAGCGCCGCCGCGAGGACGACTCTCACGATCCGGGATCCTTCCATGATACGGCTCGCGGTGAAGCTGGCGCGGCTCAGTCCCGCCCGACGCGGCTCTCGGTGATCTCGATGGCGGCCAGGAGCCCTCGGGCTTTGTTGAGCGTTTCCTGGTACTCGTTGGCCGGCACGCTGTCGGCCACGATGCCGGCGCCGGCCTGGACGTACGCCTTGTTCTCCTGGATGACGATCGTCCGCAGGGCGATGCACGTGCTCATGTTGCCGTTGAAATCGACGTAGCCGACGGCGCCGGCGTACGGCCCGCGGCGGTGCGGCTCCAGTTCGTCGATGATTTCCATCGCACGGACCTTGGGCGCGCCGGAAACGGTTCCGGCGGGCAGGCACGCCTGGAGGGCGTCAAACGCGGTCTTGTCGTCGCGCAGGCGGCCGGTCACGTTCGAGGTGATGTGCATTACGTGCGAGTACCGCTCGATGGTCATCACGTCGGAGAGGTGGACGCTTTGGAATTGGGCGACGCGGCCGACGTCGTTGCGGCCCAGGTCCACGAGCATGACGTGCTCGGCCCGCTCCTTGGGATCGGCCAGAAGCTCCTCGGCCAGGCGGCGGTCCTCTTGTTCGTCGGGGCCGCGGCGGCGGGTGCCCGCCAGGGGGCGGACCGTCACCAGCCCGTCGTCCACCCGAACCATGACCTCGGGCGAGCTGCCCACGAGCGTGACGCTCGGCGTGCGGACGTAGAACATGAACGGGCTGGGATTGACGACGCGGAGCGTTCGGTAGATCTCGAATGGATGCGCCCGCAGGGGCACTTCCAGTCGCTGGCTGAGGACCACTTGGAAGACGTCGCCGGCGCGGATGTACTCGACGCACCGCCCGACGGCCTGCTCGAAGCCTTCGCGGGTGAAATTCGACTGGTAGGGCAGCGTCACCGGCGCGTCGGCGCGGATATCGACGGGCTTGAGGGCCGAGGGCTTGTCGGCCAGTTGGGCCACCAGGGCATCCACGCGGCGGCAGGCGTCGTCGTAGGCGCGGCGGAGGTCGACGCCCGGCCGGTCGAGCCGGGCCATGGCCACGACGACGAGCGTCTTGGTGACGTTGTCGAAGACGACCATCTGGTCGTAGAAGGCGAAGGCCAGATCGGGCACCTGGCGGTCGTCGGCCGGGGCGTGGGGCAGGTGCTCGGCCCAGCGGACGACGTCGTAGCCGGCGTAGCCCACCGCGCCGCTGACAAACGGCGGCAACCCCGGCAGCCGGGCCTCGCGGACCGACTCGACGCGGCGGCGGAGTTCGTCCAAGGGATCGTCCGACTCGAACTGCCGGGTGCGCAGGATCGGCGCGCCGGAGGCCGACACGCCCGAGGTGTCGTTGATCGTGACGCGATGGCCGTAGGCTTCGATTTCGAGATACGGCTCGGTGGCGAGGAAGCTGTACCGTCCGACCTTCTCGCCGCCGATCACGCTTTCGAAGAAGCACGCGCACCGGCCGGCGTCGATCTTGTGGAACGCGGAGACCGGCGTGAGCGAATCGCTGACCAGGCGGCGGTAGACGGGCACGAGGTCGGCGTCCTTGGCCAGCCGGGCAAAGGCGTCGAAGTCGGGCAGATGCGGCGTCGGGGGGGTGGTCATGGGCGTCGCACCATACGTGTTTTGCGTGTCCACGCAAGTGTGGACGTGGCACCCAACGGGTTAGATGGGTTGCGGCGGCAGGATCGATAGCTGCTGTATAGCCCCCCGCCACCGTGCCCCTTATACCTTACCATCCGGCCCCCCACCGGGCAAGCCCGGCATGGGCGGGGGAAGGGACAGGATTCGCGGGAGAAAGGACAGGATTAACACGATTGACAAGATGACGGGGATTGCCTTCAATCGTGTTGATCTTGTCAATCCTGTCCAAATCGTCTGGCGGACCCGTTGTGCAATTCCGACTGCGGACGTTGTTCCTGGTGTTCTTCGTGATGGCCTCGGCGTTCGCCGCGTTTGGACCGGCGGGGTTCCTCATCGCGCCGTGGCTCGCGGCGCTGGTGATGAGCATACGGATCGCGATTGCCTGGCGAAGCACGACGGCGTTCCTCGTGGCTTGCGCGTTGGCCCTGCCCGTTTGCCCTTGCTTTTTGCCGGGGGTTTCAAGTGCGAGAGCGGCGGCACGGCGTGTCGTATGCGCCAACAATCTTAGGCAAATCGGCTTCGCATTGCAGAACTACCACAGCGCCTACGGCTGTTTTCCGCCAGCGTTTGTGGCCGACGCCCAGGGTCGGCCGATGCACAGTTGGCGGGTGCTCATCCTTCCATTTCTCGAAGAACAGGATCTCTACGACAAGTATCGTTTTGACGAGCCGTGGGACGGTCCGCACAACCGGACGTTGGCCGCGTCGATGTCGGGCGTCTTTCGATGCCCCAGTCAACCTGTCGAGGCCAATCCATCCGCGACCAGCTATGTGGCTATTGTTGGCCCCGGCACGGCGTGGCCGGGTGACACGGGCATTGGCTTGGGTCAAATCAACGATCCCGCGAATACCATCCTCTTGGTCGAAGTGGACGGTTCGGACTTTCATTGGATGCAACCTCGCGATCTCGCGATCGACGAAGTTCTCGCCGACGTCGATGGGCTGGCCGGGGCGATCACAACCCGCCACAACGTTTCGGAGGAGTACTTCCGCGTCGTGCGCCGGGGCCAAAGCGGCTACGTTCTGCTGGCCGACGGCTCTATTCACTATCTCTCGGGCCGTGTGTTGCCAGAGACATTGGCGGACTTGCTCCGGATCGACGGTCCCAAGCCGGTGGATTTCGACGACGTCGAGGGGCAGCCGGATCCACCGCCGGTGGTCGAGCGGATCCGCTGGGACAACGTGGTGGGTTTGCCGCTTTTCGTGATTTCGTTCCTTCTGCTCGTTTCGCGCCCGCTGCCGAAGAGACCGTCTCGCAATACGGGTGGACAGGCTCCATCTCATTAACGCTTTCTCTGGACGTAACGCCATCGCGTTACATCCCGAGGAATGCCGTTTTCTCTGTGTCTTCGCGTCTCCGCGCGAGGATCATCGGACGCATTATTTTCTCGCGCGGAGGCGCGGAAACGCGGAGGTGTGGCTCGGACTCGGCCCGCGTCGGGAGAATAAACCGCCGTATCGCCACACAATTTAGAACAACGCGGCGGGGTCCGCGGTCGAGGAGGCGTCGGCGGGGACCTCGATGGGAGGCGGCGAGAGGGAATCGCTTTGGGCGGCGACGGGGATTTGGAAGACGAGGGAGGTGCCGCCGCCGGGGCGGCCTTCGGCCCAGATGCGGCCGCCGTGGGCCTCGACGATCTCGCGGCAGATGGCCAGCCCGAGGCCGGTTCCGCCGTGGTCGTTGCGCGTCTTGCTTGACCGGAAGAACTTGTTGAAGACCTTATCGAGTTCGTTTTCGGGGATGCCGACGCCGTGGTCGGTGATGGAGACGGTCATTTCGCGGGGGTTGGCCACGACGACGACGTGAACGGCGCCGCCGTCGTTGGAGAACTTGATGGCGTTGCGCATCAGGTTCCGCACGACCTGGGTCATGCGGTTTTCGTCGCACCAGACGGGCAATTCCGCGTCGCCGTCGGCCAGGCGGATCATGATCCCGCGCCGGGCCGCCATGGAGCGGCACTCGTCGATCACGCGCAGGATCAGGGCGTTCATGTTGACGCGGTTGGGAACGAGATCGGATTGGCCGGTCTCGAATTTCGACAGATCGAGCAGGTCGTTCACCAGCGCCAGGAGCGAATGGCCGCTCTGGCGGATCAATTCGAAGTATTCGTGCAATTCGCCTTCGCCGAGCAGTTCCGTTCTCCTCATGCCGAAGGCGGCGAAGCTGAGGATGCCGTGCAGGGGGGTGCGCAGCTCGTGGGAGACGTTTGCCAGGAAGGTCGTTTTGGCCTCGTTGGCCTCCGTGGCGTTGCGCGAGGCGGCGCGCAGGGCGTCTTCCGTGCGTTTTCGCTCCGAGATATCGCGGACGAGGGCCAGGAGGACGTGCCGGTCCTGATGTTCGATGCGGCTGAGGAGCACCTCGGCCATGAAGGGCGTGCCGTCGACGCGTTGGTGCCGCCACTCGAAGCTGCAGGTTCCCTCCTGGATGGCCGTGGCGATTTTTTCGTCGGCCGATTCGCGCGATTCGCGGCCGTCCGGTTGGGTTGCCGTCGACAATTCGCTGGGATGGCACGCGATGAACTCCTCGCGGTCGGCGCAGCCGAACAACGAGAGCGTGGCGGTGTTGCAGTCGAGGAAACCTCGCTCGTCGAGCAGCATGACGGCGTCTCGACTGCATTCGTAGAGGCCGCGGTACCAGGATTCCGATTGACGGAGCTCGCGTTCCTTCTGCCGGCTTAGCGCCAGCCGGGTTCGGATCTCGTTCAACTCCCGCCGGGCGAACCAGCGGTTCAGGAAGACCATCAGCACGAAGCCGCCGATGATCACGCCGATGAGGGCGAGGTGGGCGGGTCCCCAGGCGTGGGCCAACAGCGGCGCGAAACCGAAATGTCCGGAGGCGACGCCCACCTGACCCGCCGTCGACGCGGAGCTTGTCGCGCACGCGCCGGCGCAGGGCGTTACCCCGGCCATCGCGAGGGACCAGGCGAACAGGCGGACGAAGCGACGGATCATTCGTGATGTCCTCTAGCCGGCATGGGCCGGCGGCGAGCATGGGAAAGTCCGGGGTTAAGCGTCGGCGTCCGGGGCGGCGGCCGCGGCCATTTCGACCTCGGGTTGCGCGCCGGCTCGGGCGATTTCGCGGAATTCGCCCTCGCGCGCCAGGAAGGCGTCGACCAGGACGGGATCGAAGTGTTTTCCCTTTTCCTCGACGATCATCTGCCGCGCGACGTCCAGATCGTAGGCCGGTTTGTAAACGCGGGGCGAGGTGAGGGCGTCGTAGACGTCGGCCAGGGCCGCGATCCGGGCGGCCAGGGGAATATCCAAACCAACCAGGCCGTCCGGATATCCGGTGCCGTCGAACCGCTCGTGGTGCGATCGGGCGATGATGGCCGCCATGTCCAGGAACCCGCCGCAGATACCCTGCTCGGTGGCTTCCTTGAGCGCGTCGGCGCCGATGAGCGTGTGTTCCTTCATGACCTCGAACTCCTCGGGAGTGAGGCGCCCCGGCTTGAGCAGGATGGCGTCCGGGATGCCCACCTTGCCGATGTCGTGCAGGGGGGCGGACTGGTAGATGTTTTCGATGAACTGTTGGTCCACGTCTTCGGCGAAGGGTCCGGCAAGGCTGATTTCCTCGGCCAGGAGCCGGGAGTAGTTGCGCATGCGTTCGAGGTGTTCGCCGGTCTCTGGATCGCGCGAGTCGGCCAGTTTGGCCAGGGCGAAGATGGCCACGTCGCGGGTGGCAATCACCTCGCTGGAGCGCTGTTCCACGAGCTCTTCGAGTTCCGAGTTGAATTCCTGGATCCGTTGGTTGGCCAGCCATAGTTCCTTCATCGTTGCGCGGAGCCGAAAGTGGATTCGGACCTTGGCGAGCAATTCGTCGTGGTCGAACGGTTTGACGACGTAGTCGTCGGCGCCGACCTCGTAGCCCTTGAGCCGCTCGGCCGCGGAGGCCTTGCCGCTGACGAGGATGACGATGGTGAAGCTACCCAGCGGGCTGGACTTGATCCGTTGGCAGACCTCGTATCCGCTGATGCCGGGCATCATGATGTCCAGGAGCACCGTTTCGGGCGAGAAGGCGCGGATTTTTTCCAGGCACTCCTCGCCGGTGGAGGCGCTTTCGAGTTCATACTCGTCGCAGAGCAGCTCCTGGAGGATGCGGACGTTGATGGGGCAGTCGTCAACGATCAGGATGCGGTCTTTCATGGATACCTCCGCGGCGGCGGGGTTTGGCTGAAGGTCAGCTAACGCTCGGTTCGGGGATCATGGTGAGGGTCTCTGACGCGTCGGGTTTTGACGGCGGCGCGGCTGCCGACGGCAGATCGGACGCTCCGATCGGCGTCTCCACCCGGAGATCCTCGGGAATGGTAAACATCAACACGGCTCCGCCCTCGGGGGCATTCTCGGCGAGGATGCGTCCTCGATGGGCGGTCACGATTTCGCGGCAGATGGCCAGCCCCAGGCCCGTTCCACCCGCGTTCGTGCGCGTCTTGCTCGATTGGACGAACTTGTCGAAAACGGCGCCGAGTTCCTCGGGCGGAATGCCGACGCCGTGGTCGCGCACGGCGACGGTGACGGCGCCCGGTCGGCGCGACACGGTCAGACCAACGACGCCTCCATCGGAGGAAAACTTGATGGCGTTGCTCAGAAGGTTTCGCACGACCTGCTGCATCCGCGCCGCGTCGGCGACAACGTGCGCGCCGCCGGAGGGCGTGTGGCATTCGATGGTGACGTGGCGTTCGGAGACGCGCGAGCGGAATTCGTCGGCGGTTTTGACGGCCAGGCTGGCCAGGTCCAACGGAGTCAGATCCAACACCAGTTTGCCGGATTCGAGTTTGGCCAAGTCCAAGAGATCGTTCACCAGGGAAAGGAGCGCCCGGCCGCTGTCGTGGATGAGTTGGAAATACTCCAGGAGCGAATTGACCGAGGCTTGGGGGCCCTTTCGCAGGCCGAACGAGGCGAAACTGAGAATGCCGTGCAAGGGAGTGCGAAGCTCGTGCGACATGTTGGCCAGGAATTCGCCCTTGGCCTGGTTGGCGGCTTGCGCGTTGCGGCAGGTGACTTCGAGGGCTTCGTTGGCCATTTCCAAGGCGCGGGCATGGCGTCGGAGTTGCCGTTCCGCCTCCTTCCGCGAGGTGAGATCCCGGATGACGGCCACGGCCCACCACCGCCCTTCGCGCTGGATGGAGGAGATGGAGATTTCGATGGGCAGGGGGGAGCCGTTCTTGTGCACGGCCTCCATTTCGGTGACGCGGCCGATCGCGGGTCCTTGGCCGGTGTGGGCGAAGGCCGGGAAGGCGAGTTTGTGTCGCTCGTAGTCTTTCGCCGTCGCCAACACGGCGTGGATCTCGTGGCCGAGAATCTCGGAGGCCGCGTAGCCGAACATGCGTTCGGCGGCTGGATTCCAATGGGTGACGCATCCGGCCGGATCGATCATCACGAGGGCGTCGATGGCGCAGTCGCTGATGGCTTGGAGCTTTTTCTCCTCCTCGCGCCGGGCCTCCTCCGCCTCCTTGCGCGCGGTGAGGTCGACCAGGGTTTCGAGCAGATACGCGTGGCCGTCGAGCGTGACGGGCACGGCGCTTTTGAGCGCGGGGATCGAAGGGCGGCCGGGCCGGCGCAAAGCGCATTCCGCGGCGTCGCGACTCCGGCAGTGGGGCGAGGTCATGGGATTCGCGCCGCGGTCCGCGCAGATTAGCTCGAAGCAATACCGACCGACAAGGTCGTCCTTCCGCGCGCCGAGCATCCCCTCGGCAAACCGGTTGATGTCCGCAATCCGCCTGGTCCAGGGGTCGATGAGGACGACGCCGGCCTGAACGGAGTCGAGAATCGACCGGACCATGTGTTCGCGTTGGCGCGTTTCCGTCAGCCGTTGGAGCGCGACGAGCCGATTGTCCCGCGCGATCCCGAAGCCGGCCAACAAGGTGGTCACGATGAGACCGCCGGTCAACAGGACCCAGGGCTCGCGCGTCCGGCGCTGGGCGACGAAGGCTTCGGTTGGCCACGCGGTGAGCGTCCAACGGCGCGTCCCGACGGTCAGCCAAAAATCGCGCGTTGGCGCGCCGGGCCATGGTTCGGGATCGTTGTGGGACGTTCCTTCGCCGCGGATGCGCGACGCGCGGTAACACAGAAAGCGCGCGCCCTCCGGGGCCGTCGCGTCGCGTATCGCCATGTCCAGGCCTTGGGGCGCCCGCAACTGGAGCGCCTTGTCGAGGATTTTGTCGGGCGACAACTCCGCGACCAGGAAGCCGGCAATCGCGTCGGACGGCGAGGCATTCGGATCCGCGGCGAGGCCGCGATCGAAGACGGGCAGAAACGTCAAGACGCTTTCCGAACGCTTCTTGCCGAGTGGCGGCAGGACCCGGGGGGTCGAGGCGACGTTCTTTTGCGCGATCGCCACGGCCATCGTCCGCCGAAAGATCGGATAGTCCGCGAGGTCCAATCCGATGGCGCCCTCGGCGGCGTCGGGGGGCGCGATTAGCTCGATGGGAAACCGTTCGTCGGGCCCGCCCGGAGCGCGCGGAGCCCAGGCGATCCAGTTCGCCAGACCGCGATCGGGATTCAGCGCGCCGGCGAGCTTGGCGAAGAAGTCGTTATCGATCCGGGGCGAGTGGGCCAGCACCTGCCGCGCGGCGGCGAGCATCTGAACGTGCGCGTCGATGGTCTTCTGCACCACGGTGGCGGAGTTGTTTGCCGCGCGACCGAAGTCCGTATCGAGGCGTTGGGCGTCCTGGCGTCGCGTGGCCGCGAAGGCCGCGACGGAGAATCCGAGGCCGGCGACGACGATCGCGAGGATGGGCGCATAGCGATAGCGCCGCGCGTCGGGACATTCGCGGTCGGCTCGGCTATCGTGTTGTCCGTCCTTGCCTTGTGTCACCGTCTACATTCCCATCATGATCGCGCCGCCTGAAGGTGTTGGCGGCGGAGATCCTGGATGTGCCGCAGCAGGTTGCGGCGGCTGATGATTCCCGCGAGGTGGTCGTCCCGCATGACGAGGAGGCGCCGCACGTTGAGTATCCGGAAGAGCTCCGCGACGGCGCTGACCTCGTCGTCCTCCTCGACCTTGCGCAGATCGCGCGTCATGTAGTGATAGATCTGATTTTTGGCCGTGGCCGGGTCCCAGAAGACGTCGAGCAGATCGAATTCCGTGATGATGCCGACGACGTGGCCGGACATGTCGACGACGGGCAGCCCGCTGACGCCGTGCCGGCTCATCAATTCGATGGCGACCTCGATCGTGTCGTCGGGATCGACCGTGGCGACGTCCCGTGTCATGATGTCCTTGGCGGTATGCATGACGTTCCCCCTTGTTGTCGTGAGGGTGTCAAACGAGGGCTGGCGCCTGGCGTTTGTTGGGCTGATAGTAAACGGCGCGGCAATGGTGCAGGGGCGCGAACCGCGGCCCGAGATCGGACAACGACTCGGACGACCCGACGAAGAGGAATCCTCCGGGCGCAAGCCGGTCGGCGATCCGATGGAACAGGTCGCGGCGCGTGGCGGCGCCGAAGTAGATGGCGACGTTGCGGCAGAAGATGATGTCAAACGACCCCAGTCCGGTGAACGGTTCGAGGAGGTTTCGTCGCTGGAAGGACACGAGCGCCCGCAGCTCGTCGCGGACGCGCCAGCCGTTTCCGTCGGGGACGAAGTACTTGGATCGCAGGTGGGGGCTCAGTCCGCGTTGGATCTCGTGGCCGGCGTATCGACCCAGGCTTGCCTGCGCGACCGCGGCGTTGCAGATGTCGGTGCCGAGGATGTTGATGTCCCAGGTGCGGACGTCGGGGATCAGCTCGCAAAGCGTCATGGCGATGCTGTAGGCTTCCTGGCCGGTGCTCGCCGCGGCGGACCAGACGCGGATCCGCCGGGAGAACGCCGTCTTCGCCTTGGCGTCGATCAATTCGGGCAGGGCCTTGTGCTGGAGGGCCTCGAAGGGCGAGTCGTCGCGGAAGAAGAGCGTTTCCTGGGTCGTGATCGCGTCGATGATTTTGTGTTGTAGCGGGGCATTGCCGGGCGCGCGGGCTTTGTGGCAGAGGTCGCGATAGCTGGCGCAGCCGGCCTCGCGCGCCAACCCGGAGAGCCGGCTTTCGACGAGATAGCCTTTGCTCTCGTCCAGCATGACGCCGCAGAGCTCGTTGACCAGGGTGGCAACGAACATGATGTCGTCGTGAGTCACCTGCACGTGGGCACTCCTTTTCCTGCGAGCCTGGTGATCTCGGCCGCGATTTGGCCAAGGGGGGCCACGACGTCGGCAAGACCTTGTTCGATGGGTTCGCGCGGCATGCCGTACACGACGCACGAGGCGGCGTCCTGCGCCAGGATGGGGGCGCCTTGCCGTTTCAGCAACCGGCAGCCCAATGTCCCATCGTTGCCCATTCCCGTCATGATGACCCCCAGGACTCTACCCCCGTAGACCTGGGACGCGCCGCGGAAAAGGTAATCGACCGAGGGTTTGCAGCTGTTTTCGGGCGGATCGTCCGCGATGTGGATGAGGGTGTGCCCCTCCTCGCGGCGGACCTTCATCTGTTTTCCGCCTGGCGCGACGTATACCCAACCCGGCAGAATCGGTTGACCGTCGGCCGCCTCGCACACCGTCAACGCCGACCGCCGGTTGAGGTCGTCGGCCAGCGACTTCGTGAAGATGGGCGGCATGTGCTGGACGATCAACAGCGGCACGGGCAGATCGCCGGGCAGTTGGGGGATCATCGTTGTCAGGGCTTGCGGACCACCGGTCGAGATTCCCAGAACGACGACCTCCGGCCTGCCCGCCGCCGCCCGCGCGATCCGCCGCATCCGTTGCACGACGTCGGCGTCCTTTGTCGCGGGGCCAACGACGACGGGTCCGCGCGGCGCCCGCAGGATCTTTCGGATATGGCGGGTTCGGGTGAAGGCGTCGATCTTGGGAAGGAGTTCCCGCCTCAGTTGCGCCACGTTTTGCTCCATCGAGACGCCGGTGGGCTTGAGCACGAAGTCGAACGCCCCGAGCCCCAACGCCGTCATCGTCGACTCGGCGCCCTCTTTGGTCAGTGCGCTGAGCATGATGGCGCCCACGCTGCTGCCGGACCGCTTCAAGCGGCGGAGAACCTCGAGCCCGTCCATAACCGGCATTTCGAGGTCGAGCGTGATCACGTCCGGGTGGAACTGCTCGATCTTCTGCAGGGCGATGTGCCCATTGGGGGCCGTTCCGACGACTTCAATACCCGGCGCGCCCGTCAAGACCTCCGCGATGATCTTGCGGTAGGTTACCGTGTCGTCCACGACGAGAACGCGTATCGGCGGGATATCCGTCATCATCATTGCAGCAGTCCGTCGCCGGCAGTCGGTCGCCGGCGACGGACTCGCGTTTTCTCCTTCGCGCTATTCCTCCGAGCAGGCCACCCTCTCGGTTACACCTTGAACTGCCCTACCAAGGTTTGGAGACTGCTGGCCAGCTGCGAGAGCTGCTCGCCGGCCTCTTGGGTTTTCGTGGCCCCTTCGGCGGTTTGCCTGGCGGCCTGATCGACCCCGACGATATTCTCGGTGATCTCCTTGCTCGCGGTGGCCGATTCGGTCACGTTTCGCGAGATCGTCTCGGCGTTGTCCGACGTGAGCGCGATGTTTTGGGCGATCTCCTTGGTCGTGATGCTTTGCTCCTCGACCGCCGAGGCGATCGTCTTGGAGACTTCGTTGACCTGCTCGATCACGCCGCTGATCTGGGCGATCGAGTGGACCGTGTGCTCGGTCGAGCCCTGGATTCCCTCGATCCGACGGCGGATGTCCTCCGTGGCCTCGGCCGTCTGCTTGGCCAGTTCCTTGACTTCGGTGGCCACCACGGCGAAGCCCTTGCCGGCGTCGCCGGCGCGGGCGGCCTCGATCGTGGCGTTCAAGGCGAGCAAGTTGGTCTGTTCGGCGATGTCCTGGATCACCTCGATCACCTTGCCGATCTCGTCGGCGGCGGTACCCAGCTCGCCGATGGTTCGGTTGCTGTTCTGGGCGAGCGTCGACGCCTCGGCGGCCACTTGCGAGGCTTTCTCGGCGTTTTTGGCGATCTCGCTGATGCTGGCCGTCATCTCCTCCACGGCCGATGCCACGGTCTTGATGTTGCTCGATGTCTCTTCCGTCGATCGGGCCATGTTGTTCAGGTTCGTGGACATCTCCTCGGCGGCCGAGGCCACCGTGCTGGCCTGCGCGGTGGTTTCCTCGGCCCCGCCGGCCAGCTCCGTGGCCGTGGTCGAAAGCCGCGACGACGCGCCGGTCAGGTTGTTCGCGTCGCCGGCCAGGTTCGTGATGATGCCGTGGAGCTTGTCGATGAAGACGTTAAACCACTTGGCAAGCTCGCCGATTTCGTCCTTGGTGTTGGCCACCAGACGCTTGGTCAGGTCGCCTTCGCCCGTGGCGATGTCTTGAAGGCCCGCCGCGGCCGCGCGGAGCGGTTTCACGATGCCGTTGGTCACCCAGAAGGAGACGCCGGCGACCACGGCAAAGATGCAGATGGCCCCGGCGACGATCCACCAGACCACGTTCGCCAGGCCGGTTCGGACTTTGGTCACGGCCTCTTGGAAGTCGTCCTCGTAGGTGCCCACGCCGATGACCCAGTCCCAGGGCTCGAAATAGGTCACGGCGGCCACTTTCATCCGCGCGGTGTCTTCGCCCTGGTTCTTCCAGGGGTAGCGTTGGAAGTCGCTTTGGCCGTTTTTGGTGGCCAGGGCCTTCTCGACGACCTGCTGGATGAACAGGTTGCCGTCGCTGTCCTTGGCTTCCCAGATGTTTTCGCCGTCGCGCTTGCCCTGATACGAGAGGAGGTACTTGCCGCGCTGGTCGCCCTTGCCGCCGAGGATGTAAACGTAGCCGGTTTTGCCGACGACGATGTCCATGATGCCTTGGCGCAGCTCGGGGATGTCCTCCTGCTTGACACCGACGTACACGGCGCCGATCACCTTGTTTTGCTTGTCAAAGAGCGGCTTGTAGGAGGTGACGTACCAGTCGTCGACCACGAAGGCGCGTCCGTTGTAGGTTTGACCTTGGAGCACCGTTGAGACGACGGTGTTGGGTTTGCCGTCGGGATCGACCGCGGGGATGTAGGTGCCGATCGCCCGGGCGCCGTCCTTCGACTGGACGTTCGTGGCGACGCGGAGCATGTCGCCGGCGTCGTTCATCCGCTGGAAGATGGTGCAGGTGCCGCCCACCAGGGATTTGACCTTGTCCACCACGGGCGTGGGCGTGCCGGGGCTGGTGTTCTGGCCGAGCCACTGTTCGCCGACGAACATCTTCGGCAGCGTCACTTGCTGCGATGCCTTGTTGAACTGGTTGACGGCCGTCCACGTGGCCGTCTCGTCCTTCAGGCCGATGCCGCCGGTCTCGTGGAGCATCTCCTCGGCCACGTTCAGGCTGGCGTGGACCTTGTTCTCGACGGTCTTCTGCTGGGTCCGGAGCAGCAGGTACACGTCCTTGGCGATTTTGGAGCATTCCTGCTTCGCCAGGATGTTCATCTCGTCCGTGATTTGTCTTTCGAGCGTGCCCTTTCGGACGACAAGCAGCCCGGTCATGAGCAAGGCCGTCGCGGCCGCTCCCGACAGACTCAAACCAAGGATCTTTTTACGAACGTTCATCTGAGAGGTCCCCTAAAAAATGGAACGGAACAAACTGTTGGCCTCAACTCGACTGCAATCGGGACGGGCGTGACGGGGTTCGATCCCGCGGCGCCGCCCGGCATTCGTCATACCTATTGTTCATCGAGTTGCCCTCACTCCCGACCCCTCTCCCGCCGAACGGGAGAGGAGAGCGGGGTATTTGCCTCTCTCCCGTCTTTCAGGAGGGGGAAACTCGCTTTCGGCAGTTCACGGTCCCGTTCTCGCTCCGCGAGACACGGGACCGTTTCCCGCACGCAATCGGGGACACTCCCAGGTCGTTTCGTTCCGGGTTATCAGGCATGCACGGCCATGGCTCGATCGGCTTCGTGCTCGAGCTTGTCCAGGAGGCCGCACAGGTGCTGGCTGACTCCTCGGAACTCGGCAAGCTTTTCGACGGCTTCGTGCTTCTTACCCTCGTTAAACAACTGGGTGATCTCGCGTGCCCGGCCGTGAATGTCGGCGTGGGGCGTCTCGATGGCCCTGAACGCCGCGAGCTCGCCCAGGTCCTTCGTGCCCTGTCCGTAGTACCACTTGCCGAACGCGCAATTATGGTGATTGGCGACGTCGTCTGCGGAGAAGGATTCCTTTCCGGCGATCAGGTTGGCCAGGCGGACGGCCCACTGGCCGTGCGCGGCCTTGGCCCCCGCGGCCTCGAATGCCTTGGCGGCCGTCTTGAACTGCCCGACCAGCTTCTGGAGCCGCATGGCCACTTCGGTCAGTTGGCCGCTGGCCGTCTGGGTCATGGTGGCGCCTTCGGCGGTTTGGCGCACGGCGCGGTCGATCTCGCTGATATTGCGGGTGATCTCCTGGCCGGCCGAGGCGGACTCGGCCACGCCGGTGGAAACCGTGCCCGCCGCGTCCGACGTTTGCGCGATGTTCTGGGCGATCTCCTTGGTGGTGATGCTCTGCTCCTCGACGGCCGAGGCGATCGTCTTGGAGACTTCGTTCACCTTCTGGATCACGCCGGCGATCTCGCCGATCGAGTTGACGGCCAGGCCGGTGGACTCCTGGATGCCTTCGATCCGCCGGCGGATGTCCTCGGTGGCCTCGGCGGTCTGTTTGGCCAGCTCCTTGACTTCCGTGGCGACGACGGCGAAGCCCTTGCCGGCGTCGCCGGCGCGGGCGGCCTCGATCGTGGCGTTCAGGGCGAGCAGATTGGTCTGCTCGGCGATGTCCTGGATGGTCTCGATCACCTTGCCGATCTCGTCGGCGGCCGAGCCGAGCTGGCCGATGTTCTGGTTGCTCGTGTCGGCCAGAGTCGCGGCGCTGGCGGCCACCTGCGACGCCTGTTCGGCGTTCCTGGCGATCTCGGCGATGCTCGCGGTCATTTCCTCGACGGCCGAGGCGACCGTCTTGACGTTGGCCGTCATCTGCTCGGTCGAGGCGGCCATGTTGTTCATATTCGTGGCCATCTCCTCGGCGGCCGAAGCCACGGTGGCCGACTGGGCCGTCATCTCCTCCGCGCCGCTGGCCATTTGCGTGGCGGTGGACGACAGTTGGGTGGACGAGGTGGACACGTCCGAAGCGTTGTTGGCGATGTCGTGGATGATGGTCTGGAGCTTCTCGACGAAGGTGTTGAACCACTTCGCCAGCATGCCTAGCTCATCGCCGCGCGAGGCGTCCAGCCGCTTGGTGAGGTCGCCCTCGCCCTCGGCGATGTCTTGGACCATGGCCACGGTCCGGTTGAGCGGGTTGACGATCATCCGCGCGACGAGCCAGCCGACCACGACCATGACCACGGAGGCCACGGCGCTAATGCCGGCGACCCAGCCCAAGAGCGATGCCTGGGCGGATCTGTTCAGATTGGTCATGTTCTCGACGGCCGCGAAGGCTTCGGACTCGTCGATCTTGGCGTTCAGGCACCAGGTCGTTCCGAAGACGTCCACCGGCGTGTAGGCCAGGAGGACCTTGTTGCCCAGGTAATCGGTCGTGTCGGCGATCACGCTGGTCTCTTTCTTCTCCATCGCGGCGCGGGTGGCCGGCGTATCGACCTTGCCGTTGCCCGGGTCGGCGAACGAGCCGGCGACCGAGTGGTTCTTCGGGTCGCGGAACGAGTCGGACCGCATCAGGAAGTCCGGCCCGACGAGGACCGTCTCGCCCGTGTTGCCCATGCCGGTGCGCACGCCCATCATCGCGTTGATCTGATCTAGCGGAAGCTGCAGCGCGACGAGGAGTTCGGTATTGCCGTTGTTGACGACGGGTTGGGCCAGAAAGGCGGCCGGGGCCCCGTTGCTTGGCGCGTAGGGGGCGAAGTCGGCGAAGCCGAACTGCCGAGTTCCGATTACCTGCCGCACGAGCTGGCCGAAGTTCGAGTCCTTGAATTGCCCGGTGGCCAGGTTCGTATGATAGTCGGGCTCGTGGCAGACGGTATAGAAGCAGAAGCCGTCCGGGTTCAACAGGAACAGGTCGTAGTAGCCGTACCGTTTCGCGTATTTCGCGAGGAAATCCTCCTGTTCGCCCTCGACTCGCTGGACGATCGCCTCCTCGACGTTCATCTTGGTGATGCAGGCCCAGTTGAGCCCGGGGATATCCAGCGGCATTGCCGTGACGAAGACCAGATTGCCCTGGCTGTCGGTATACACCTTCTGGAACGGCTTTCGCTCCTTCAGCACCTGATCGATGTATTCCGTATGGATTTCCGCGCCGACGACGTACTTGCCGTCGCCCATGGTGAGCATGTCGCTGCGGAAGGCGATCTTGCCATCGTTCTCGCCGACGACGTACGTTTCGCCCGTCTGGCCCAATCCGTCGCGCGATTGGACGAGTTGGTTGATTTGGCTGGGCGAGAATTGGAAGGCGATGACGGCGCGGACCTTGCCGGCGTCGTCGACCAACGGCGCGCCCATGAAGGCGGTCTGCTGGCCCTTGCACGGCGAATACGGCTGGAAGTCGCTGACGGCCACGGCCTTGGTGTCGACGACCTTTTTCCAGACTTGGGCCAGGCCCTCGTTCTTGTGGGGTCCGTGGGCCAGATTCGTTCCGATGTCTTCCCGCTTTTCGGCCGAGAACATGACGTGCCCGTGGGCGGCGCAAATGACAAACACGTCCGCGTAACCGTAGTCGGCGACGTAGCGGGTAAGAAACCGGCTGTGCTCCTTCCAGAGCTTCTCGTACTCCTCGTTGGAGACGTCGAAGGGTTCCTCGGCGCCGAACTTCTTGTCGTCGTGATACTTTTTGAACTGCGTGAAAACGATGGCCAAATCCTCGCTGACGGAGAGCGTCTCGAGGACGTACTTGCTCCGCTTGAAGAGGGTCTCCACCCGCTCGGCTCGCACGTTCTCGATGCCGTCGATCTTGACAAAGGCTTCCTGTTGCATCACCTTGACGTTTTCGACCAACACGCCCAAGTCGTTCTTTCGGGCCTTGAAGAACTCCTCGACCTGGGCCTTCTTCACGTCGCGCAGGGCGACGAGCTGGTTCTCGGTTTTCTCGCGCAGGTCGGTCTCGGCCGTCGTGCCGATCTCATTCATGCCCGATCGGGCCGTGCCGTAGTTGAACCAGCCGGACACGGCCATGGGGATCAGGCCGCATCCGACACACGCCGCGATCAGCTTCGTGCGAATCTTCATGGTCACGCATTCCTAACAAGGTTTCCTGGGACACCCTCGCCCCGCGTGGGGAGAACGGCAATGGACGATAATCGCTAGTGGGCCGCGGCGTCGGACGTCAGCGCGGCGTCGACGTCGAGGATCACCATCAGCTCGGTGTCGAGCTTGACGACTCCCTTGAAAAACCGGCCCTGCACGCCGCCGACGTTGGCGGGCGGGGCCTCGATGTTGTCGCCTTGGGCCTTGACCACGTCGGCGATCCGATCGACCAGCAGTCCAATCTGCTCGCCACGGGAGTTGACCACCACGTTGCGCGTGGTGGCCGTCACTTCACCCCGGGGCAGGCCGAGGATGGTCCGCAGGTCCATCACGGTGACGACTTCGCCCCGCAGGTTGATTACGCCGCGGACGCATTCGGGCGCGTGGGGGACGGGCGTCAACGTGACGTGGCGGTTGATCTCCTCCACCTGGAGGATGTTCACGCCGATCAGCAGGTCGCCGACGTAAAAGGTCGCGAACTCCAAGCCGTCGGCAATGGCCACGGCAGCCGATGCTTCGCGAGTGAGTGTCATGGTTTAATTCTCCACCGCCGTGTTGGCGTATTCGGGACGGGATTCGCTCCGCTGCTGATGCAGATGCCGGGCCACGGAGGCCATGAGCCGCTCGCGGTCCAGCTTGATTTGGTAGTCGTCGATGCCCGACTCCATTCCCCGCTGCATGTCCTCCTCGCTGGCCAGCGAGGTCAGGGCGACGATGGGCAGGTGGGCCAAGGCCGGGTCGCCGCGAATGGCCTGGGCGAGCTCGCAGCCGTCCATGTTCGGCATTTCGATGTCCGTGAGCACGAGGTCGAACGGCTCGGCCGACTCCTTGAGCAGATTCCAGGCGATTTGACCGTCCTCGGCGCCGGTGACGTGATACCCGTCGCCTTCCAGGAACCCGGTCACCTGCGCCCGGAAGAAGCCAGAATCCTCGACCAACAGCACGCGCGGCGTGCGCTCTTGGCCGCGGGTTTCCTGCCATTGGCGGGTTCGCTCGTTTTTGGCGGCGTCGCGTTCGGCGAACCAATCGGGATGGGCCGCCTCGGTCAGCTCGTAGAGGTCCAGCATGCGCGTGGTCTTGTCGTCGACGACGATGGCGCCGATCACGCCCGGCTCGCGGAACGTCACCACGTCCACGTCCGTCGCCACGTTGCGGATGTCCTCGATCCGCGGCACGATCAGGCCCACCTCGCGGCGCATCACCTTGAAGACCACCACGTACATCTTGGCGACCTCTTCGCCGGGCATGGCGGTGATGTGGTTCTCCAGCCGCAACAGCGGCAGCGTGGTCCCGCGGTATTGGAGCACCTCCGAGCCGCCCACCGTGTCGATCTGCTCGCCGCGGATCCGTTCGAGCCGGGCGATCAGTTCCATGGGGATGGCGAACCGCTCGGTCGTGCCGTTGCGGAACAGCAGAACCGTCTGCAGCTCGCGGTCGGTCTCGACCGCGGTCTCCACGGCCAGCTTTGACGTCGCGTCGTCGTTGGCCAGCTTCAAATTGGCGTAGGTGGCGATGCCCGTCACGTCCAGGATCAGGGCCACCTCGCCGTCGCCGAGGATCGTGGCGCCGGCCAGGCACCCGCTGTTTTGCATGTGCCGGCCCAGCGGCTTGACGACGATTTCCTCCGAATCGTGCAGGCCGTCAACAATCAGGCCGTAGCGGAGATGGCCGGTCTCGACCACGATGATGTTCAGGGCTTTGCCCGCGGTCCCGTTGGCCGGCTCCTCGGGACCGATGTCCACGTGGGCGGCCTTGAGCGTCTGGCCGAGCCGCACGAGCGGCAACAGCGTGCCGCGCAGGCGGAAGACCTCGGCGTCGTTGAGCCGTTCGATCTTTCGGCTGGAGTCGTTCGCCTTGATCCGCACCAGCTCGCTGATGCTCGCCTGGGGTATGGCGAATCGGCGGCTGCCGCTGCGGACGACCAGCGAGGGGACGATGGCCAACGTCAAGGGCAGCTTGACGTCGATCGTGGTGCCCGCCCCCAGCCGCGTCTCGATGCCCACGGCGCCGCCGAGCTTCTCGATGTTTGTTTTGACCACGTCCATGCCCACGCCGCGTCCACTCACGTCGGTCACCTTCTCGGCCATGGAGAAGCCGGGATGGAAGATCAGGCGCAGGGCCTCGCGGTCGCTCATCTCGCGCGATTGCTCGGGCGTGATGAGTCCGCGAGTCACGGCCTTCTCTTTGAGACGGCGAGCGTCGATCCCCGCCCCGTCGTCGCTGATGGCGATGTTCACCTTGCCCGCCTGGTGGAACGCGCGTAGCGCGATGGTCCCCTCGGGATTCTTCCCCGCGGTGGCGCGGACCTCGGGGCGTTCGATGCCGTGGTCCACGGCGTTGCGGATCAGGTGGGTCAGCGGGTCGCCGATGGCCTCGATGATCGACTTGTCGAGTTCGACGTCCTTGCCGTCGATGACCAGCTTGCACTGCTTGCCAAGCTGGTTGCTCAGATCGCGAACGACGCGGGGGAACTTCTGGAAGATAGTGCCGATCACCTGCATGCGGGTCTGCATGATGGTCTCTTGCAACTCGCTGGTGACCTGGTCGACCCGCGCGGCCACGGAATCCAGGCCGGTTTGATCGGTCGAATTGACCGTCTGAAGCAGTTGGTTTCGCGAAAGGACGAGCTCCCCGGCCAGGTTCATCAAGTGATCGAGCACGCTAACCGCCACGCGGATGTTCGTGTCGGGGGGCGCGCCGGTGGGAGCCGGCGCCGAAGGCGCCTCGGCGTTGCCGGGCGCGGTCGGCGGATCCCAGGACGCGGCGGGCATCGTCAGTTCCGCGTTGTCTTCTTCATGCGACATGGTATCCTCCTCGATGGATTGTTCGGCCGACCCGATCGCGTCGATCGGGGGCGGCGTTTCCTTCAGTGAAGGCGTTTCTTCCGGTGGAAGCGTTTCTTTCGGTGACGTGGGGGCGGCGGCCGCCATGGGCTCCGCCGCGGGTTTCGGGCTGACGGTCTTTCCGGCGGCGGCCTGTTGCAACTCCGACACGTGGCCGGATACGTCGACTCCGTTCGAGCTCTCGATGCTCTCGACCAGGTGCCGGAGCGTATCCGCCGCCCGCAACAGCACGTCAACCACTTCGGGCGTGGGGACGAGTTGCCGCGATCGCACCAGGTTGAGGACGTTCTCCATTTCATGGGAAAGCTGCCCGACCGTGGAGAATCCCAGGAAGCCGGCGGCGCCCTTGATGGAGTGAATGGCGCGGAACACGGTGTTCACGAGTTCGTCGTCGATGTCGGCGCCGGCCTCCTCGATCGCCAGGAACTGGTTTTCGATGTCGGCAAGGTGCTCGCGCGATTCGACGACGAAGTCCGCGATGATCTGGCTGTCATCCAAGGGCGACATGGGTTCCACCTCGAAGGTCTGGCCTGACCGCGCGCCGACGTCAGCCACGGTCTGGTTGAATTCCCGCCGGGTCGGTCTTCTCCGCCTGTGACCCCCTCGCGTAACCCAAGGCGACCTTGGGCGGGGTGCAGGGCGTAGTAAAACGTAGGTCACCACCCGAACGTGCCCGTCCGAGCGCCGAAAAAAATTCCCCGCCGCGCCGGGGGCCGGACGGCCGGAGCGGCAACCCCCCGGAAAAAGGGAACGTTCCGTTCGCCCCCTCGCGGTTTGCGTGCTATACGCAGATATGCGGGACCGGGGCCAGGCGCGCTTGCCTGACCGCCGATCCGCCGCGCTGGCGTCCGCTCAGGTCACGTGCCACGGCGGCGTCTCGGCGCCGGCACGCGGACAACAGGGGCGCGATATCAGTTCCTCGGGGAGAGAAGAAATGAACCCCACTCGCATGATCCTGCACGTTGACGACGATCCGCAGATCACCCGACTTATTGCCGAGCATCTGCACAACGCCGGCTACGAAGTGACGTCACTCAACGACCCGACCCAGGCGATGAAGGAACTCATTTCCTCCCAACACCGCGTGATCGTCCTGGACATCGACATGCCGCGGATCAACGGGCTCGATCTGCTCCAGGAGATCAAGGCCTACGACGGCGGGATCCAGGTCATCATGCTTACCGGCGTGGTCACCCTGACCACCGTGTTGCGGTCGTTCCGCCTGGGCGCCGAAGCCTGCTTCTTCAAGCCGCTCTTGACGCCCGAGCCGTTCCTCGAAGCCGTGCACGACGTCTTCGGCAAGATCGATCGCTGGTGGGCCACGCTGGAAGATCTCTCCCACCGCCGGCATCAGCACACCCCCACTCTGGCCTAGGCCGGGCTCTCGCGACGCGTGCCGCTGGCTCCGCCGGCGCGCTTGACACGCGCGACGCAACGGGTATCATCGAAGGCGTTGCTTTAGGCGACGTGGATGCGTTCCCGGCGCATCCGGCAGCCTTTGAGATCAAGAGAAAAAGGCCGCGCGGTGGTAACGCGCGGCCGTTTTTGTTTCCGCTTCGGGGGAACGCGCCATGTCCAGAATCGCTCTTGCCGTGTTTGCCGTCGCCGCCGTAATCAGTGCCAATTCAGCCTCGGTGGTCGCGGCCGGGGCGCCGCGGACGCTCGTCTTCTCCTTTGACGCGGACGGCGCCCTGCCCGCGGGCTGGAAGGCGGCCGACGACCGCTGGCGCGTCGCGGGGGGACAGCTCTTCGTCGACGCGACGGAGGGCGAATCGTACGTTGTCTTCGGCGACGACGCCTGGCGGAATTACGAGATCGACGTCACCGTCACGTTCGACGCCGTGCGCGACGGGACGCGCTGGGCGGCCGTGGTGTTTCGGGCCGGCGAGCCGGGCAAGGCGCCCTGGTCGCAGTGCCCTATCCGGTTTCGTTCGAGCGGCTCCGGCGGCGTCGAGTTCGCCGTGCGGACGGCCGAGGGCCCCTGGAGCGTCCGCCACGCCGCCAAGTTGAAGGACGACTGCCGACTCGGGGTCGCCCGAAAGCTCCGCGTCGTCGTTCGCGGCACGCGCGTCGAGGCGTTCGTCGACGGCAAGTCCGTCATCGACAGCGCCTATTGCGTCGAGCGATCCACGGGCCGCGTGGGTCTGGGCGCGAGCGGCTGCAGGGTCCGGTTCGACAATCTGTGCGTCCGTCCGCTTCCTCCGTCGGAGACACGCGAGATGAAACCGCTCAAGCGCTGTGAAGTTGTCGCCCATCGAGGTTTTTCGGCGGTGGCGCCGGAGAACACGTTGGTGGCGATCGACCGCGCCGTTCGCGCCGGGGCGACGGGCAGCGAGTTCGACGTCTATGCCTGCAAGGACGGCCCCATCGTGCTCATGCACGACGCCACGGTGGATCGCACCACCAACGGCCGCGGCCGCGTCACCGAGTTGACGCTGGCCGAGCTGCGACGGCTGGACGCCGGCTCGTGGCTGGCGGCCGAATACGCCGGCGAGAAGGTCCCCACGCTGGACGAAGCCCTTGCCCGGCTCAAAGGGACCGGCTGCATCGCCGTCGTCGAGATCAAGATGGAGGGCATCTCCCGCCCGGTAATCGAGGCGATCGAGGCCGCCAAGATGCGCGACGAGTCGGCGGTGATCGCCTTCAGCGCGAACGTCGTCCGCGAGGTCCGCGCGCTGCGGCCGGAGTTACCCTGTGCATGGCTGTGCCACAAGGATCTGACGGGCACGCCGGCCCAGCGGGCGGACGCCCTGGCCCGCGAGCTTCGCGACTGCGGCACGGACCTGATCGACGTCCACTTCAGCATGTTGTCGGAAGAGATCATTGCCGAATTGCACGATCGTGGCATCCGCGTCTGGACGTGGACCGTCGATGATCCCGCCGTGATGGAAGCCCTCATGCGTTGGGGGGTGGACAGCATCACCACGAACCGGCCCGACCTGGTAGTGGAACTACAACGGCGAAGCGCCAATCAGACCGGTTCCGGAATCACGCCCTGAGGGACAATCAAGGATTCTCCCCTCTCCCGCAAGCGGAAGAGGGGATGGTGTCGCGCCGGCCCGCGCATCGAGCGCGTCCCACGCCTTGGTGAACGTGAGATAGGCGACGGAGAGCATGAACAGCACGAAGACGACCCGCAACGCGCGGCGAGGGAGGACGTGGGTCAGGCGGCCGCCGATATAGCTGCCGATCATGGCGGTTGGGATGAGCATGGCGGCCAGTCCGAGCGACTGCCGGACGGATGCCCCATGTTGCCAGAGCGTGGCGTTCTTGTAGATTGCCCCGGCCGTGGCCACGAAGACGATGACGACGGCCGAGTTGGCGATCGCCCGGCGCAGGGGAATGCGGAGCAGAATCTGCTGGGCGGGCACGCAGACGGTTCCCCCGCCGATGCCCAGCAGTCCGGCCGTGAGACCCGTGGGCAGGGCCACGGCCAGCACTTTCCAGACGGCGACCTTCGGCGCGGGGTCGTCTGGCGCATCGGCCGGGCGTCGGCCGCGAGACGACTCGATCGCGAATTCAACGAGGTTGTAGACGGCCACGAAGGCGAAGAAGCCGGCCAGAACGATGGCTAGGTAGGGGCCGTTTTCCCGCGCGAACACCGAGCAATTGCTGATCCACACGCCCAGCACGTTGCCCACTAGCGCCGCGGGCACGAGAAACACGAGGAGCCATTTCATCACGGCGCCGGCGCGGAGGTGGGCGAGTGTCGAGGGCGCGGCGATGAAGACGTTGCAGATCATGGCCGCGGCCTGCAGCAGGTGTTGGGTGGGGCCGGTGTATCCGCCCGTTTGGCTCAGGTAGAAGATCAGCGCCGGGATGATGACCGTGGAGCCTCCCAAGCCCAAGAGGCCGCCCAGCAGCCCGGCCAACAGTCCCACGGCGCCTTGAATAAGGTATTCCATGTGTTTGCTGACGCCAACCTTTCAGCCCGGCAGCCCGAGCGCCTGGCGGATCCGCGGGTCGGCCAGCGACCGGGCCACGAGAGCCGCCGCGCCGAAGTCGTGCGCGGCGGTGTGTTCGTTGGGCACGGCCACGGCATATGCCCCGGCGCGCCAGGCCGACGTCACGCCGTAGTGGCTGTCCTCGAGCACCATCAACTCGGCCGGCGCCACGCCCAGCCGCCTGGCCGCCAAGAGGTAGATCTCCGGGTCCGGCTTGCCGTGCGTGATGTCCTGGGAGGTCAACACGAACGCGAAACGGCGCCGCAGGTCGAATTTTCCGAGCACGGCCTCGGTCAATCGCGGGCCGCTGCTGGTCGTTACGGCCTTGGGAATGCCGGCCGATTCCAGCGTGCCCAAGAGATCGCAGAGACCGGGCATCACGGCCAACCGATCGTCCAAAAGATCGAGGAAGATGCCGTCCGACTCCTTGGCCATCTCTTCCCAGTCTTCATCGAGGCCGTGCCAGTCGATCATCACTTTGAACGATTCCCGCGGCGGCAGTCCGAGCATTGCGTCCTTCAAATCCGGCGTGAACGCGCGGCCCCGCCGCCGCATGAGTTCGGCGCCGACCTCGGTGTACACGTCCTCCGAGTTGAACATCAACCCATCCATGTCAAACGCCACGGCGCGCAACGGCATGATGCGGATCCGACGAAGAAGGACGACAGGGGGCGAAGCCGGCGGCACGCGGCCCGGCACTTCCCCGCATTTTCACCGATCGCCGGCGTCGAGTAAACCCAGCGCCTCGCAGGCGATCCACGCGCACAGCGTGTGCTGGACGTAGTCGATGCGGACTTCGGTCGCGCTGGGATGGACGCCGGGGCGGTAGCGGGGGTGGGTCGGGGGCAAGGGACGGAGCATCTGGGGCAGGCCGCCGGCGCAGCGGCCCTCCCGCGATTGCGCCCGCAGCAGAAACCTCGCCGCGTCGCGCGTCGCTTGGCCGATCTCCGCCCGCAACGGTTTGTCCTCGGCCGGCAGAAAACCCAGCGCCGCCGCGAGCCCTTCCACCCGCGTGGCCGTGGGACACGTGCGGGTGTCATCCGTGAAGCAGCCGTGCGCCGGGTCGTCGGCCGGGAACGCGGCTTTCTCCGCGAGGATGCTTCGGCAGATCTGCCTGGCGTGGGCGAGGATGGTCTCGCGCGAGACCGGCGGTTGGGCCATTTCGTCGTAATGGTCCAGGAGTCTGGCCGTGGCCAAGAGGGCCCAATGGTCCGGCTCGACGCGGGTCTGTCCCTCGCGAAGACGCGCAAGATAGCCCATGGCACGGGCGGCCGCGTCGAGCCACTCGGGCCGCGGATCGACCTCGTGGAGCATCAGGAGCCCCAGCGCGGCCTCGCCGGGATAGTAGAGCGAGGCGTTCGGTTCGCAGCGGCCGCCTCGGGAAGGATCGTACGCGGCGAAGAAGCCGCCGTTGGGCTCCTGCATGAAGAGGATGAACTGGCCGAGCGCTTGCAGCTCCTCGGACGGCGTGGTTCCCGGGGCAACCGCCTCGACGCTGAGCAAGGCCACGAGCCCCAGACCCGCCCCGCCTAGCCTCGCCTCGATCGGCTCGCCCGTGCATTCGATCTTGGGCCGCGACCATACGGCCATGAGCCCCTCGCGTCCCGGCACGGGGGCGACGGCCTCGCGCCGCAAGAACCCCGCCGACCGCAACATGGCCTCGCGTCGATCGGGCGAGGGCCGCCGTTGGTAGTCCGTGGCGAGGGCATATACCGCGCCGGCGTGGCGGACGATGTTGTATTGCGGCTTTGGATCGAATCTCGCGTCGAGGTTCACGCGGTACTCGAACCGCCCGTCGTCGCCGCAGTGCGCGACGAGATAGTCGCCGGCCAGGTCGATTCCGCGGGCCAACTCGCCGCCGGGGGCGAGACGCCTCAGCACGTTGGCTCCAAAGAGCCAGACCCCCGTGCCGGCCGACAAGACCAGTAGTATGAGCGCCGCGCCAAAGAGCTTGTATCGGTGTTTCATATGGGTAGGTTCCCCACGTCGGTCCTCTCTCGTCATCCCGAGCGCGGCGAGGGATCTCGTTGAAACCACGGCGTTTGAGATGCTTCGCTTCGCTCGGCATGACGGACTGGGCCGGGCTTTCGGGCAACCGGCCCTCAACTCACGTTGCCGCCGTCAAACCCAGGAAGGTGTTTCTGCAAGCTGGGCTCGGCGCGCTCGCGGTAGCGGGCGCGATAGCCTTCGCCCAGATGGATCATGATCTCCAACACCAGGAGGTCCGCGCGGGTCATCACGTGCCGGGTGCTCCGCGCGCCCAATCCCTGCACCAATTCCTCCAGCACATACAGGTGCAACTGCATGGTCTCGCGCGGGCTGACACCGGCGCCGGTCAACAATTCGCCCAATTGGTTCAATTCGCACGCCAGGTTGCCGGAGCCCATGATGACGTACGTCCGCAACAGCTCGCGGTAGTGCGCGATCAACTCATCGGGTAGATCGGGCCGGCGGCACGTCGCGCCCGCGGCCTTGCCGCGCTTCGCCCGACGCGGACACAACTTCTCGGCGGGCACGGCGCTGGACCGCTGCTGCAGCAGTTCCAGATCCTCGATCATCGCCCGCTGTTGGCCCAATAGCTGATTGGCCTCCTCGTGCTCTTGCTGCAGCCGGCGCTGTTGGGCCTGTTGGAGCCGGGCGTTGTCGCGCAGGAGCCGGTGGCGTTGGACCGCGCGGGCGACCACCCAGATCAGATTGCGCGTCGTGGCCGTGTTGATGCAGACGTAGGCGTCGGCCCCGAGCTCGTAGCAGAAGACCGACATCTCCTGCTCGCTCTCGGTGCCCAGGACGACGATCGGCGCGTCGGCCACGCCGGTGCGGTATCCCTCGATCAACTCCAGGGCGTCGAGTTCGCCGGGCTGATGGCTGACCAAGACGGCGTCGAAGATCTCGTCGCGCAGCCGCGCCAACCCGGCCATGCTGCCGACCGCTTCCTCAAGCACCACCCGCGAGGCGCTATCCGCCGCAAAGGCTTTGGCCAGCCAGTCTCCGGTCCGCTGGGTGGTGGTGATGTAGAGAACCCGCATTCGATCGGGCAAGCCTGCGTCAAAGGCGGCGGCGGCCGTGGCGCCGGATCGAGTGAGAACGGGAGTCATCATGGAGCGCACCCGCTAAAAGAGGGGGATCGGCAGTGCGACGCGGTACTGTAGCGAAGCGGCCCGTCCGGGTCAACGTCGGGTCTGGGGGTCGCCCGGCGGGTGGTTGCATGGCAGAATAGAGTCAACACCCCGTCGCGAGCCGTGCCGATGAACATTGCCTACCTCGACTGTGCCAGCGGGATCAGCGGCGACATGACGCTCGGCGCGCTCGTCGACGCCGGGGTGGGCGTGGCCGAGTTGAACGCGGCGCTGGATTCGCTCGGTCTGCCCGGCTGCCGGCTGGAAGCCCAGGAGGTCCGCCGGTCCGGGTTTCGGGGTGTTCAGGTGACCGTCCACCACCCGCCGGAGCACGTCCACCGGCGCCTGGCTGATATTCTCGGCTTGCTGACAGGCAGCCGTCTCGCGCCCGCCCAGCGGGATCGGGCCGACCGGGTGTTCCGGCGTCTGGCCGAGGCCGAGGCCCACGTGCACGGCGTGCCTGTCGAGGAAGTGCATTTTCACGAAGTCGGGGCGGTCGATTCGATCGCCGACGTGGTGGGCACGATCGTGGGGCTCGATCTCTTGGGGATCGAGCGGCTGGAAGCGTCGGCGGTCCCGACCGGCTCGGGCAAGATCCAGATTGCCCATGGGGTATGTGGCATTCCCGCCCCCGCCACGGCCGAGCTTCTCCGGGGGATTCCGCTGGCCGAGTCGACCGTCGACGCGGAGCTGACCACGCCGACGGGCGCGGCCATTCTCGCCACGCTCGTCGAGCGGTTTGGGCCCCTGCCGGCCATGACCGTGCGGCGGATCGGCTGCGGGGCGGGCAGCCGCGACATCCCGGGGCAGCCCAACCTCCTGCGGCTCTTGGTGGGCGATGACGTGCCCGAGGCCGGCGTTGCCGAGCAGATTTGGGTGCTCGAGACGAACCTGGACGACGCGACCGGCGAGACGATCGGGTATTGCGTCGCGCGGCTGTGGGAGGCCGGCGCGCTGGACGTGTACGCCACGGCCGTGCAGATGAAGAAGAATCGGCCCGGTGTCGCGCTCTCCGTGCTGTGCCGCCCGACGGACGTCGAGTCGCTGGAACGGATCTTGTTTGAAGAGACCCCCACGCTGGGCATCCGCCGTTGGCCGGCCAGCCGCAGCGTGTTGGCGCGCCGGCCCCATCGGGTCGAAACGCCCTGGGGCCCAGTCGATGGCAAAGTGGCCCAACTGCCCGACGGCCAAACGCGATTCTCGCCCGAATACGAATCCTGCCGCGAGATCGCCGCCAGTCGTTCCGTTCCCCTGCGGACCATCCACGACGCCGCGCAGAGGGCTTTCGATCCCAGCCGCGATCCGCCGCCGTGAGTTTTCCTCGGGCGAAGGCGTCGTCCTGTTACTCCGGGGAAACGGGGGCGGCGAAGATGGCCTCGACGCTGGGACCCAGCAGCCCCGTTTCCAGCGCCAGATCCAGCACGGTGTGGCGACGGCGGATGTGCTGGGCGTCGAAGAACGTCCGGCGCAACCGTTCGGGCGAGATGCCGAGGGATGACGATTCGGTGGGCGCGCCGGCCAAGCGGAACTTCGCCCGCAGGTCGGCCGACGGGATCAACTGCTCCCGCAGCCGCCGCGACAGATCCGGCCAGCGCTCCCGCAGGCGGCGCAGCCGCGCGGCCAGGGCCGCGCGATCGACGTATTTGGCGCGGATCTCCTCGGCGGCGGTGCGTTTCAGATCGGCCGACTCGAATGCCTCTTGCGCCTCGCGGACACGATCGTCCACCTCGGGCCAACGGGCACAAACGGCGTCGATCGCCAGCGTTTCGATCGGCTGTTTGAGGAGTTGTTCGTACAACAGCGTCGTCATCAACGTGCCAATGGCCACCTTGTGTCCGTGCAAGGGGGTCTGGCCGTTGTGGACGTGGTTCTGCATGTCCCAAAGGTGGCTGAACTGGTGCTCCGCGCCCGAGGCGGCCCGGCTCGACTCGGCGGCCTGCATCCCAAACCCGGACATCAACAGCCCGATCGTGAGTTTCTCGATCGCGGCCGGTTCGCCGCGGCGGACGCCCTCGGGATCGGCCAGCCACGGGCGGAGCTCGCCCTGCACAAGGGTCCACGCCCGGGCGTGGATCGGCTCGATGCCCAGCGCGTCGGCCACGATCCAATCGGCGCCGGCGGGCGACTTGGCCGCGAGATCGCCGTAGCCCGCCGCGCTGAGAACCGACGGCGCGCGGCGCAACACGTCCACGTCGGCGACGACGGCGCGGGGGGCGGGGCAGGAGAAGGTCTGCTTGAGGCCCCGGTGCATGATCGACGCGCCGAAGGCCGTGTAGCCGTCCATCGAGGCCGCCGTGGCCACGGCCAGATACGGCCGGCCGCACTCGTGCGCGGCCAGCTTGGCCAGATCGTTGATCGTGCCCGAGCCGACCGCCACGGGCACCGCGTCGCCTCCGGCCAGCGCTGCCCGGACCCGCTCGACGTGGACGTACTTGGCCGACAGGCCGGCGGCCTCGAAGACGAGCGGATCGGCCAGCGGCACGCCCTCGGCCCGCAGAAGCTCGACCGTCCGGGCGCCGGCCGCCCGCCACGTGTTCGTGTCGGCGACCACCAGGGCCGGCTTGTCGCCGAAGCAGCCGCGAAACGCGGCCGCGGCGCGGGCGAGCGCGCCGACGCCGACTTCCAACGCCTTCGTTTGACGGGCGTCCGCCAGAGCGTTGTGGAGGAGAGCGTCGGGGGAGGTGGTCATGTTCGCGATGGGGTGAGGCAGAATCAAACGGAACGACAACAGTACTGAAATCATAGACCGATCGCCCAGATCGGGACAATGGCGTCACGCTGAACGAAGCGAAGCATCTGGTCTCTTATGCCCCCAAGGAGATCCTTCGCTGCGCTCAGGATGACGGCCTGGCTGGCCCGACGCGGGCGCGCGCCACTCGCCCGGCGGTGGGCGGAGGGACCGCGGCAAGCGACCCGCCCGCGAACGATTCCGATTCAAGCTGGCGCATCCGGTCCACCTTGCGGGCGGAGGGGCCGCCCTGGTAGTCGGAACGCAGCCAGGCGCGGACGATCATCTTAGCCGATTCGGCGCCGACGACCAGGGCGCCGAGCGTGAGCACCTGGGCGTTGTTGCTTTTGCTGAGCCGCTCGGCGGAGTAGACGTCATGGCAGGTGCCGGCATACACACCCCGAACCTTGTTCGCGCACATGGCCATGCCCAGACCGGTCCCACAGATAAGAATGCCTCGGTCGAATTCGTTCCGCTGGATCGCGCCGGCCAGATGGTGCGCCACGTCGGGATAGTCGCTCTCGGGATGCCTGCCGAGGTAGTCCAGATCCACGCACTCGAAGCCCCACGCGCGCATTGCCTCGATCAGGAGACGTTTCATCTCCAGACCGTTTTGATCGGCGTCGATGGCAATGCGGGTCACGGTGGAATCATCACAAGGTGGAGGGTACGTTGCGCGCGTGCCATTCATTCGCGCCGGAATGCGATGGGCAATGTTGCTGGAGATACGCGTTCCATTCCGTTTCGGCCTTGGCCTCGTTCCAGCCCAGGGCGTCGGCCATCCACGGCAGGATCCGCCGGGCGACGCGGTCGTGGTTGGCGTGGTAGTAGCGCCACAACGTCCTTCGAACCATCACGTCCTCGAGATGCCGGGCCCATTCGCGCCGGCAGTAATGCCGCACGGTTGCCTCGCTCACCGGCGGAGGGAGGATCCCGCTGGTTCCATCGACCTCTTCGGGCGGGAGCAGCGGCTCGACCGCCGTGCGGCACCGCCGCGCGGCGAAACCCGCCTGGCGGACGACCTTGTCGACCGTTTGCTCGGCCATGAGGCGATACGTGGTGAGCTTGCCGCCGGTGACGTCCCACCAGCCCGGCTCGCCCATGCGGATCTCGTGGCGGCGCGAAATATCGGAGGGGTTGCCGTTGCGATCGGCCACGAGGGGACGAAGTCCGGCCCAGGCGCTCACCAGGTCGTCGGCCGCGAGTCGTGCCTCGGGAAACGCCCCGTTGACCACGTCGAGGACGTAGCGAACGTCCTCTTCCTCGCAGCGGACGTCTTCGATGCGGCCGGCGAAGTCCGTGTCGGTGGTGCCCAGGATCACCCGATCGCCCCAGGGAATGCCGAAGAGGATCCGGGAGCCCTCGGCCATGACCACGGCATCGGGCAGGGGCAGCCGGCCGCGATCGATGACCAGGTGGACGCCCTTGGTCAGGCGCAGGTCGGTGCGGCTGTGGGGAAGCCGGTCGGACCACGGCCCGGTGGCGTTGACCACGGCGCGGGCGCGGACCTCCAGCGGCATGTCGCCGGCCGTGTCGCGGACCTCGCACCACCACAAGCCGTCCTCGCGCTGGGCGTCGACGAACCGGGCTTCGTTGACCACCGTCGCCCCGTGACTGGCGGCGGAGCGAAGCGTGTCGATCACGAGCCGCGCGTCGTTGGTGAGTCCGTCGAAGTACCGAACCGCCCCGGTGATTCCTTGTCGCGCGAGGCCCGGCAGCGTCCGCCACACGCGGTCCCGGCCGAGCGTGCTCGATCGGCCCAGGTTGCGTCGCCCGCAAAGCAGGTCGTAGAGCTTCACGCCGATGCTCAGTTTCCAGCGGGCCCATTGCCAGCCGGGCCGCGTGGGGAAGATGAAGGCCAGCGGTTCGGCCAGGTGCGGCGCGATCCGGTGGACCACGCGCTTCTCCTTGCTCGCCTCGTGCACCAGGCGCAAATGGCCTTGCGCCAGGTAGCGCAGCCCGCCGTGCAAGAGATGGCTCGAACGGCTGCTCGTGCCGTAGGCGAAGTCGTACTGCTCGATCAGTCCGGTCTTCAAGCCGCGCATGGCCGCGTCCCGGGCGACCCCGGCGCCGACGATGCCGCCTCCGACAACCAGGAGATCCAACACGCCCTCGCCCAGCCGCGCCAGCGCCGTTTCGCGCGAGGGAACATCACCGCAGTCATCCCGCATCATCTGCTCTCCGCCTTCTTTCTCTGTGGGAGGCGACTCCCGTCGCCGACTAGCCCCGTCACTTCCATCGGCGACAGGAGTCGCCTCCCAAACATCGCTTGTGGCACGGCCGCCGCCTCGTTCCTCGCCGCGTAATAGTCCTTGACGGCCTGAAGGGTCATCTCGGGATGGTCCGTGGCGAAGGACTCGACACCGAGGTCCAATAGCGCCGAGTACACGTCCGGCCCATGCTCGCCCCAGACGAGCGCCTGGAACGCGATACCCCGCTCGCGCAGCGTCTTGCCCACGGCGCGGAGGAAATCCGGCGACGGCCGGAAGGGCTTCTCCGCGTCCGCGGTGGGCATGAACACGTGAATTTGGAGCGACGTCACGCCTTCAAAATCCGTCTTTTCGAGGTCCTTCAGCCGACCGGCCAGCTCGGCCTCCGTGCCGCGCATCCACAGGAGCGTTTGGGAATCCGGCACGAGGCGTTTCCATTGGCGGAGGTGGTCGTGGTGGGTGCTCGTGAGGATCAACTGCCGCCCGACGCCGTATTGCCCGGCCCAATCGGCCAGCCGTTTCAAGGAGACCTTTTTCACGTCCAGATAGAGCCACCGGCGCGGATGGCCGGCCATTGCCTGGATCACGTCTTCGATTTTGGGAATGCGCTGCCCCGCGAATTGGTCCCCGCGGAACGCGCCGACGTCGAGCGATTGGAGCTCCTTCCACGCGAGGTCGGAAACGCCTTTTTGCTTCAACTCCGCCGGCACGTCCTTCACGACGCGGGAGAAGTCCGGGTCGTGGAAGGCGCAGACGACGCCGTCGGCGGACATGCGGACGTCGGCCTCGGGCACGACGCCCAGCCGCCAAGCGTACTGGAACGTCTCGAGCGTGTTCTCCGGCATCTCCGCGCCGCCGCCGCGGTGCGCCTGGATGACGAATTGGCCAAGGGGCACGCGGTCCCGCACGTCCGGCGCCGGTTCGTTGGCCGCGGCGGCAAGACCCAGCAGAAACACGGCGAAGAAAGGAACCGTTTTTGTCATGGTTCAATTTGGGGACGGGATGCTTCGCTCCGCTCAGGATGACGGGATTGCGGGTCCAGGTTGGCTCCGCAACCCTGATTCTAATGCGACCCAACCTTCTCACAACGCGACGAAAACGGCGGACGGCCCCTCGCAACGCCAGTTTTTTGGGTCGGGGTGCATAGATATATGAATGCCAGTCTAGTTGCGAATAATCATTCACAAGAGGGGAAAGCCAGGCTCTTTTGGAGTGCGGCGACTTGTCGCCGCCTTCCGTCGAGTGACACAGGACGGTTTCCGCATCGTCGCCGCGCAACAAGACTCGGGTCAACGGAATGGACAGGATTTACAGGATTGACGAGATGAAGGGCAGTCCTTCTCCACCGATCTTGTTCATCTTGTCAATCCTGTCTCCGCCCGTTTCGTGCGGCGTTTTGCGGCCTGGTCTTCGGGGGCGAGGATGGCCTCGGCGCCGGCCTGGTCGATCACCAGGGACTTCAGCAGCCGGCCGCGCATCGCCGCGCGGACCGACGCGGCGCGATCGGCGCCGACCACCACGCCGACCACTTCCTTGACCGCCCGCACGCGGTCGAGCTCCATGCCGATGACGCGGTCGCGGAAGACGGTCTGGCATTCCTGGCCTTCGTGGTCGAAGAACCGGCCGAGGATCTCGCCCGCGGCGCCCTGCCGGCGGAGGTATTCGATATCCTTGGGGCTGAAGACGCGGCGTTCGATGAACACGGAGTCGTCGAGCGATCCGACGCCAACCAGGGCGACGTCCACGTTTTTGTACAGGTCCCAGATTCCCCGGATCTGATCGTGGCGGAGAAAGACGTCCCGCGTGGTCCGGTCGGACACGATCGCCGGGGCGTTCAAGGCGTAGAACGCGCCCTGCATCCGTTCGGCCAGCGTGCGTCCCAGCTCGATGGCGTCCAGCGCGCTCGTGTTCGCCTCGATGCTGCCCATGAGCTGCACGACGCGAACGCCCTTGGCGTTTTCCCCCTTGACCCAATTGATGACCTGGTGGAGCGTCCGCCCGCCGGCGACGCCGACGATCCCGCCGGGCGGAATGAGCTGCGCGACGGTGGGCGCGGCGGCGTGGCCCACCATGCCGCGGACCTGGACGGGCGTGGCCTTGGCCGGCTGCTTGACCACGACGACGTGGCGGAGGAAGAACCGCTTCTGGAGTTCCAGCTCCAACGCCGTGTGCCGGGGCTCGAATTGGGCCACGGTGATACGGATAATCCCGCGCGAGCGGGCCAGCTTCAGCAGGCGCGAGACCTTGGCCTGCGAGGCGTCGAGCATTTCGGCCACTTCCGCCTGGCTCTTGCCCTCCTCGTAATAGAGCTTGGCCACGAGGATCAGGAGCTTCTCGTCGATGTTTCGGGACATGGAGACGCCCCGTAGTGAATAGATATGCACGAATGGCTACATGGGTAAGTCTACCGGCTTTTCGCCGCCTTTGTCAAGCGGATTCTCCGGTTCGCCGCGGGGAAATCGCTTGACAGGAGGTTGCCCAACGCGGTATGAAGGGTGCGCGCGGCGGAGACGTCGCGCGACGGAGAACGGACGCGCGGCGAACGATCATCTCTTCATCCGGAGTCTTGTGCGCGGGCGAGAGCGGAACGCGACATTCACATCACGTTGGGCGGGCCCAAGAGAATTCGAGAAGGCCCCGCGGCGCGCGCCGTGGGGCCTTTTTATTTGACGTGAATGAATATACGCGACTGCGCCATCGCGAGGATAAATATGCACCCCTCGGCAAGAAAACCCGCACGCGCGCCCCGCTTCGATTCGGCTTTTCGTTGTGGGCCGCGCGGGCACGGTTAGAATCAGGATAGTCAACCGTCCATTCCCAACGTCGGTCAAACAAGGGTGGCGAGGCCGTAACGAAACGCGAACACGGCCGCAACGAAACGCTCACGAGGCCGCGTCACAATCGCGTCGGCGAATAACCCAGTCGGGGACCTGAAAGGAAGGGGAAAGCCATGGCTCGTGGAATTCCAGGGCGGCGAACCGGTTTGGGCGGAATGCGTTCTCGGCGCGGCTTCACGCTCGTGGAGCTGCTGGTTGTCATCGCGATCATCGGCGTGCTGATCGCGCTCTTGCTGCCGGCCGTGCAGGCCGCCCGCGAGGCCGCCCGCCGCGCCCATTGCACGAGCAATCTCCGCCAGCTCGGCCTGGCCGTCGCGCAATACGAAAACACGCACCGGTCTTTCCCGCCGGCGTTTGTCGACATCGGCGCGCATCTGCCCATGCACAACGTCATGGCTTTTTTGTTGCCTTACATCGAGCAAGTGCCGCTGTCCGAGCGATACGACTTGGGCCACGAATGGTACCGCAACGGAACGTTCACCGGACCGTTTGGGCAATACACGACCGAGAACGGCGTCATCGCCACCGCCAAGATTTCCGTGTTTCGCTGCCCAAGCTCGCCGGGGCCCGACGTCGTGACCGCCGCAAGCGGGCTGCAGTATGCCGTGTCGGACTACGCCGTGTGCCGGTCGGTGAACTACGACAGCGACGCGTGGCGTTATCTGGTCAACGCCGGAATCATTTCCTCGGACGTATCGAAGCGCCCGGAGAGTCTCCTTCGGCCGATTTATCGAAACACGAAGAACGAGATCGTCAATCAAACCCTCACGGCGGCCGACGTGACCGACGGCACGTCGTACACGTACGCCTTCGCGGAAGACGGCGGCCGGCCGGAGTTTTTTGCCAACGACGACCATCCGCCGCCCAGCAGTGGCGTCGTCACGGGCGCGGCCTGGGGCGACCGCGAGGCCGAGTTCGTGTTCCATACGGAATGTCTCGGCGGGAAGCTGTTTAATTGTCACAACGATAACGAGATCTTCTCGTTCCACGCGGGCGGAGCGATCTTCCCGTTTGCCGACGGCTCGGCCACGTTTCTGTCCGACGAGGTCGATCCGCGTCTGTTTATCGCCCTGATGACACCCGACGGCGGCGAAATCGTCGATCGAACCGGTTATTGACGCACTGGGCCCCATTCGCGGGGGAGACGGTTGTGCAAGCGACGCGCGAGCGAGGCAGGTGGGCGGCGGGCGGACGTTGGGTTTGCGCCGCGCTGGTGGCGGTCGCGCTGATCGGCTGCGGTGGCAAGAAGGACTTCCTGAAGACCTATCCGGCCAAGGGAACCGTCACGTTCCGCGGCAAGCCGATGCAGTACGCCCGGATCACCCTGTACACGACCGCGGGAGACGCGGATCTCAAGAAGGTATTACCCCGCGCGCAGGCGCAGGCGGACGGGACGTTCGTTTTGGGGACGTACAAGTATAGCGACGGGGCGCCGCCGGGCGAGTACAATGTCGTGATCACCTGGCCCAACGGCCCGGAAGAGAAATCGGAATCGCCCGGCTACGTCGCGGACCAGCTCAAAGGCCGGTACGCCGACGCCGCGAAGTCAGGCATCACGGTCACGATCACCGAGGGCGACAACGCGCTGGAGCCCATTGACCTAAAATAAGCAGTCCCTGCAACGGTTCGCGAGAATAAGGAGCTTTGTGATGCGTGGGAACAAGTGCCTTATCGTGCTCATGGCGGCGCTGGCCGGGGTGATGGCCTCGGGCAGTCCCGCGGCGGCCATCGAATGCGGCAATTTGTCGAACCTGCCGGGTAACTACGGCACGTGGCCCGGCGAAGCCACGGCCAGCTTCTTCGTCGATTCGGCGGCCAGCACGACCGGTCGCTACGCCATCCGGATCGGCGCGGACGCGGCGGACGATTTCGCCCTCGGCGTGCTCATTCCCACCGTGTCCGAGAACCTCCGCGACGGGTACGTTTACACGCCCAGCGCCGGCTTCGCGGGCGGACGCTACACGATCGTCACGACCATCGCCCAGGCCGCCACGCCCACCGCGGGCGACGTCGACGTCTCCGCGGCCTACTTTCCGTTCTCCGAAGGCTGGACCGCCGGCTACGCCACCCGCGTCGACGGAGCGCTCACCGGCGCGATGGACACGCTGACCGCGACCGGCGGGCTCCAGATGGGCACGCACTACTACGACAACGGCTCCGGAGTGAATCAGATTTGGATCCCGGGCGTAAACCCCTTCACCGACGGCATCCTGCTGGGCGTGAATCTCAGCGGCGACGCGGGCGCTGCCAATCCCCATCTTTACGCGATGACGCAGGCGAACTACGACGGCTCGTTTTCGCTGATGAGCCACCCGAACAACCGCAACGGCGTGAATTACTACACCAGCCCGGTGGGCTTCGTCTTTCTGCCCTACGACACGCCCGGCATGGTGCTCGGCCAGGTCACGGGGTGCGGCGGGGTGGTCAACGGGTCGGGCAACTTCACGGCCTCGGCCACGGAGACCGACGGCGTGGTGCGGCTGTCGCTGGGCGACTACACGCCCACGCAGGGCACGCTCATCGTCACGCCGGCCGGCGGGCGGTACTCCACGGACGACGATGTGCTCACCTACCAGATCGTCGGCAACGACTACGAGATCACGCTGCGCGATCTAAGCGGCTCGGACGGCAGCGAGCCGGCCTTGTCCTACGGCTGGGGCCGGACGGCGTTCTCCTTCGCGTTCATCCCGTTCGACCAGACGCCCACCGCGCCGGGCCCGCCGCGCCAGCGCGTGGACCACACGGCCCAGGTCACCGCGGCCAACGTTGCCGTGACGGAGTTTAGCGGCGTGAACACGCAGCACGGCATGGAATCGGCGGTTGCCCAATCGACCGCCCGCGTGACCATGATCAACATGAACCGCGGCGACAACGCGATCGCGATCGACGGCAACCATGCCCGGTTTCAGGACGGCGTGATGTTGGCCACCGTGCGCGAGGACTTCCGCAGCAACTACGCGACGGGCGGCGGGTGGGGCGTCGGCGTGGCTTGCCCCTTCGCCCCCGACGACGGCGGACCCGACGGCTGGGGTTGGGAGGTCTCGACCCAAGTGGCCGATGCCGCCAACCGCATGGAGTTCAACGTGAACTTCGCGGTGGGGTACTTCCCCTTTAAGCAAGGCTGGGCCGCCGGCGTCGCCGAGCCCACCGAAAACGCCACCGGACAGGACGTCCTCACGGTGAAGACCGCCGGGGTGGACAGCCGCACCGACGGCCTCTTGTTCGTCAACGGGTTCGGCAACACGGACACCTACGCCGCGGCCTCGCCCACGGCCACGGGCGACGGCTGGAACGTGAACGTCTACGGCATTAACGGCCGCAATTGGGAGAACAAAAACGCCCATTACAACTACGTTTACCTGCCCTACGGCGAGGAGGCCACCAAGAACGTCATCATGGGCAGCGTCAGCGCCGACGGCGTTGTCCAGAGCAGCCAGGGGACCGGCTTCACGGTGACCCCGGAGACGGGCGCTTCCTACCCGGGCGTGTACCGCCTGCACATCGACGGCAAGACGCCGGAGGACGGCATGTTGCTTCTGACGGCCACCACGGGCGGCGAGGCGGCGGGCAACGCCTTCCTCGTTTACGAGCAGGCCACGGACGGAAGCGGCGATTTTCTGATCCACGGCTACCAGGGCACGTACGTCGATCCCGCGGCCCCCGGCCCCGGCGAAGCCCAGGCCAAGGCCACGGGGTTCAACTTCGCCTTCGTCGATTTCGCCAACGCCCCCGCGCTGGGCTCCGCGGCCGAAAACCCCTTCGGAACCGAGCCCGTCGCGTTCGCCCGATGGCAAATTCAGGCGCGGGACGGCTACGCGGAGGGATACGGCACCGTGCCGATCATCACGCGGATGGGCACGAGCGACGCGCAGTTCGACCTCTGGCCCGACCAGGCCGACTCGAACCGCGCCGACCTGCAAGTGAAATACAAGGATGGTAACCTCGCGGCCGCGCGGGGAGTCATTCTCACCCAGGTCTGCGAGAATAGACGGGACAACAGCGGCGTCATCGTGCAGGAGGGCGACGACCTGGCTCTTCCGCCGGTGCCGGCCGTCTACGGGGCCAATAGCTGGGGTATTTCCGCCCCGTCGATCACGGGCAACGGCTACGAGATCTCAACGCACACGAGCAACGCCGACGCGGCCGTGTGGGACGAGTTCGACTGCAACGTGGTGGCGGCCGTCTTCCCGTACAACAGCGGATTCCAGGTCGGCTATCAGCCGATCCTGGACGGCGTGTACCAGCTCCGCCTGCCCGGCAGCGGCGACACCCGCAAGGACGGCGTGCTGATCGGCAACGCCTTGGGCAACGAGGCGTCGTACGTCTCGATGGGGGCGACCGCCGACGGCCTCGGATGGATCGTCCGCTGCCACAACAAGGCCCAGGCGTACCGCGGCATCGACTTCGGTTACGCCTATCTGCCCTTCGGGACGGAGAATCTCACCGCCGGCATCATCGGCGCCGACGGCGGCCGGCTCGCCTGGACGGGCGACTTCCTCATCGAGCAGGTCTACCAGCTCGACGGCACCACCATTGTCCCCGGCACGTACCGGCTCACGATCAAGGACGAGAGCCCCGACACGGGCGTCCTGCTGTTGACGTCCAGCGAGTGGAACAACAGCAGCGACAACATCCTGACCTATGCCCCCGACGGAAACAGCTTCCTCATCCACGGGCTGGACACCAACGACGCGGGCCAGGCCACGATGTCCAACACGGAGTTCTCCTTCGCGTTTCTCAAGTACGCCGCGCCGGTCGCCAATCCGACGCTCCGCGCGCCTTTGGATCTGACCAAGGCTTCGGCCGGCAATTTCGTGATGACGCAGTACGGGACGGGGAACAACAACGCCGAGGTGGACGCCCACGCCGTGTACGACCCGGTCACGTTCAAGCGGCAGGCCACCGAGCGGTTTGCCATCTCGAACTCGAACCGCGGCGACCTCGACCTCGCCCTGGACGGCGAGCGGATTTCGCTCAACAGCGGCATCCTGATGGGCACCGCCCGGACGAATGGCCACGACAACGGCGACGGCGACGGAACCCGCTGGGGCATCGTCAACATGAACGTCAACGAGGGCGATCTGAACGCCACGGCCTGGCTGGCCGTGGGGCGGATGGGGCCGGTGGGCGTGGCCAACACGAACGAGTACAACTGCCCCGTGGCCACGGCGTTTTTCGATTTCGAGGGTAATTGGACCGGCGGCTATCTCCAGGGCTCCAACGGGGCTTTCCTGGTCGGCGGACTCGGCACCTACAACGTCTCGCGGACCGCGACGGGCCAATACACCGTCTCCATCGACGGAGTGAACTCCCATTCGGACGGCCTGCTGTTCACCATCGCCGGCACCAACGGCGACGAGATCGTCGCGATTGACACCCGCCTCGACGGCAACGGCTGGGACCTCGGCGTGTACGACGGACAAGCCGGCAACCTGGGCACGTACGTCAACGGCGATATCGGCTTCCTTTATTTGCCCTTCGGCAAGTTCGAGGGCTACGAGATCGAGAACCTGTTGGCCGGCGAGATCGGCGCCGATGGGTCGGTCTTGATGCACGAAGGCGCGTTCACCCTCGCGTACGAGAGCACCGGCACGTACCGGCTCTCGATAGCCGACGAGTCGCCCGAGACCGGCATGTTGCTCTTGAGCGTCAACGACCTGGAGGACAACCTCCTGTCGTATCAAGCGGACGGAACGGACTTCCTCATCAAGTCGAACGACCTGGGCAACGGCGCGGCGGGCTTGTTGGAGGACGTGAGCTTCAACTTCGCGTTCATCGGCTTCGACGATCCGATGCGCGTGGTCGAGGCGACGACCACCCCCAAGCCCGGCGACGCCAACAACGACGGCAAGGTGGACAAGCATGACGCGGCGCTCCTGGCCGCCCACTGGCTCATGTCGACCGGCGCGGTCTGGGGCGACGGCGACTTCAACGACGACGGCGCGGTGGACGACCTGGACCTGGCCATCCTGGCCGCCAACTGGGGAGGCGGCGCCGGCGGCGGTACCGTGCCGGAGCCGGCCATGCTCGTTCTAATGATTACGCTTGCCGCGGGCTTCGCGATCCGTTATCGCCGTCGCGGCTAAAGAGAGTTCGGCATGCTCGCGGGAGGCGGCACGGTGGGGCCCCGCGTTCCACCGTGCCGCTTCGCGCAAATGAAGGAATCGACAAGGACTTCAAAGTGAGAATGTGTCGTGAAGGGGCTTTGACTCCTCCATGGGATTCGACAATTGCACGGGCTGGCATCCGAAAACCGGTCCATCCGACTCACGAAGGCGCCGGGCTCCGCCCGGGGATTTTTGAGGCATGAGTCCGGTGTCCAATGGATGGTTTACCGCCGAGGGCCGTGTTCTTCAATCCCATTGGACACCGGAGCTATGCCTAAGAAAATCCTGCGGCACAGCCGCTAATGGTGTAACGGTTTGCGTGTGCGCACTTTGGCGTCAAGAGGCGACGATTCCCAGACGTGTTTTGAGGACGGCAACAGTGGTTGATCGACGGCTATTCTGTCTCCTCTTGGGTTGCATCGTCGGCGTTCTCGCGTCGGCCGGCGCGCGGGCGACGGTCGTCGACGATTTCAAGGTGATCCTGCTGCCCGACACGCAGAATTACACCCTGATGCCCCGGCAGGGCAATCCGTACTTCGCCCAAACGCAGTGGATCAAGGACAACGCCGCGGCCGAAAACATCCGCTTCGTCGCCCATCTGGGCGATATCGTCCAGAACCGGGAGCAGGACGAAAACGAGTGGCGGATCGCCGATCAGGCGCAAGCGATTCTCGAAGCGTCGCCTTCGCCGGTGCCCTACAGCATCGCTCCGGGCAATCACGACGTGTACGCCTTTGGCTCGCCCACCTACGCGCGGACCACGGCGATGTACAACAAGTACTTCGGCGTGGACCGTTTCGAGGACCAGCCGTGGTACGGCGGCCATTACGGGCTGGGCAACGACAATAACTACAGCCTCTTCAGTGTCGGCAATCTCGATTTCCTCGTCATGGCGCTGGAAGTGATGCCCTCCAACGGCGCGATTGCCTGGGCCGATCAAATCATCAAGCAGCATCCTTCCAGCCGGGTCATCCTCACAACGCATATATACCTGAAGCCAGACGGCACGCGCTACACCGATACGATCTACCACGGCATTACCGGCAACAGCGGCGAGCAGATCTACAACAAGCTCGTCAAGACGAATCCGAACATTTTCCTGGTCGCCTGCGGACACGTGTGCTACGAGGGGCTGAACGTGGCCCCGAACAACGCCGGCGGACAGGTCTACGAGCTCCTCTCCGACTATCAATCCCTGGCGGGCGGCGGCGACGGCTGGCTCCGCGTGCTCGACTTCTCGCCCCAATTCAACGAGATTTCGGTCCGATCCTATTCGCCGACGCTGAATCAATGGGACCTGTATGGTTCGTTCACGCTGGCCTACGACATGGGCGGAACACCCGGCGTTCCGGAGGAAGCCGTGTTGCGCGGCCAGTGGTCGCTGGACGACGGCTTGGCCCAACCCTTGGGAACCACGGCGGCCGATGCCACGGGCCTTGGCGATCCAGCCACCTTGTGGAACTTCGCCAGCCCGCCGGCTTGGGGCGATGGGCAAGTTGGCGGGGCGTTGCGGTTCGACGGCCTCAACGACCGCGTCGTCGTCGATACGCACGACGACCTGCGCCAAACCGGCGCCATCTCGGTTTCCCTTTGGGCAAACAAACTGGGGCGGTCCCGGGCGAGCTATGGAGAGCTGATCGGACGCAACCGATTGGGCGATCCGACGGCGACCGCCTTCGGGCTCTCGGTGGACGGCATTTCGTCGAAGCTGACCTGGACGATCCAGCCCTCCGACGTGACGCTCGACGCCGTGAGTCTGACCGGCAACGCGGCGCTGACGCAGGGCGAGTGGCGCCACGTGGCGGCCGTCTTCCAACCCGGCTGGCGGATGGCCATCTACGTGGACGGCGAACTGGACGTCGAGCTGACCGCCGGCGTGCCCCGCGCCATCAACGACCCGCTCGAAACGTTGTTGACGCTGGGAAATCTCGACGCCGGCTCGGGCGTGGACACGTATTGTTTCAACGGACTTCTGGATGAAGTCCGTTTCTACTCGGGCGTGTTGAGCGATGCCCAGATCGCCGCGCTGGCGGCCCAGTACGAGCCGCTTCTGCCCGGCGACGCCAACCGCGACGGCACGGTGAACAACCTGGATGCCGCGCTTTTGGCTTCCCATTGGCTGACCGCGGGCGCCGGCTGGGCCGGAGGCGACTTCAACCGCGACGGCGTGGTCGACGACCTGGACGTGGCGATCCTCGCTGCCAACTGGGGTACCGGTGGCAGCCCCACCGTGCCCGAGCCGGCCATGGCCGTGCTCGCCTTCACGCTGGCCGTATCGCTGCTTGCGGTGAACCGCCGTGCCCGTTGACATGGGGCGAAAATCATCTCTTTCCCTCCGGGAGAGGGATCCGGTGGAGTCTGATGGCCCTTGGAAGCGAGTCATTTCGCCCTCATCCCAACCGATCTTGCCTCGGGTGCCGGATTCTCCTAGAATCCCGCCGCCATGTGGGCTGCTCGAAAAATCGTCTGGCTCGCGGTTCTGGCAGGCTTGGCCTTGGGGCTAAGGGTCTGGGCGGTGTTCGCCCTTGGGCCTGATCGCGCGGGACCGTTCACCTACGAGCACGGCAGGATTGCCGAAAACCTGCTTGCGGGCAGGGGGTTCTCGATCGAACTCTTGGGGGCGGACGGGCCCACGTCGCAGCAGGCGCCCTTTTATCCCTTTCTTCTGGCCGGCGCATACGCGTGCTTCGGCGTGGGGTCGTCGGCGGCCATTGTGGCGGTGCAACTGCTGCAATGCCTGGCGGGCACGGCGCTGGTGCTGGCCGTGGCGTGGCTGGCGTGGTCGCTCGTGCCCGACCGACCGGAGCTGGGTTGGATCGCCGGCCTCGGCGCGGCTGTCTATCCAACGCACGTGTACATGGTCACGCACATGCAAGTGGCCGTCTGGGCGGCGCTCTTCTTGACGTTGCTTCTGGCCGTGGCCGTCTCGCCGCATTGGCGCGGGCGCCGGGCCGGGTCGGCTCTGCTGGGAACGCTGGCCGGCGTGCTGTTGTTGATCGAACCGATCCTGGCCTTGGCGCTACCGATCGTGGCGCTGGCGTATTGGCTGGGCCAGAGCAAGCGGTTTTCGCTTGAAGCAGCCGGGCGCGTGGCCGTCGTGGCCGGTGTGGCGGGCGCGGTGATCGCGCCGTGGCTGGCGCGCAATCGGCTCGTGCACGGCGAGTTTGTGTTCGTCAAGTCCACGTTCGGCTACGCCTTCTGGCAAGGGAACAATCCGGCGAGTTGGGGAACCGACAAGATCCCGCGGCCCGACGCCGAGCGGCTCCGCCAGGAGCACGACGGCACGCTGGCCGACGCGGATCGGGCTCTCTGGGACGCGCGGCTCGCCACGCCCTATATCGACGACGTGGTGCTCACGCCCGCGGACTACCAGCGGCTGGGCCGGCTGAGTGAGCCGGCGCGGTGCCGCGCGCTGGGGCGGGAAGCCTGGGCGTTCGTGCGGGAACACCCCGCCCATTACGCGCGGCTCTGCGCGGCGCGGCTGGGCTACTTCCTGCTCTTCGACGAGACCAATCCGAAGGCGGCCCATCGCCTCTATCGGGCGGGCACGATCGCCTGGCTCGTGCTGGCGCTGGTGGGCCTTCTGATCTCGGTGGATCGGTGGCGGGCGCTGTGGCCGACGTACGCCATCTTCGCGGCCGTCGCGCTCTTCCACGCGCTCGTCATCACCTCCGTCCGGTTCCGCATCCCGCTGGAGCCGATGACGTTCGTTTGGGCGTCCGCCGCCCTGGGGCCTTTGGCCGAACGGCTGGGACTGGCGCGCCGCGTCCGGATCTACCGTCCGGGGCAATCGCCCGATCCGTTCGATGCCGGACACGTGCTCCAAGGTCCCCACTATTCCACTCGCGAGACGCCCTCCCGCCGCCGGGCAGGGTAGACCGATGCGGAAGATCGTTCTAGAAGACGCCACGCTGGCCGTGGCCGAGCGGGGCGAAGGCAAGCCCTTGGTGCTAATCCACGGCTTCCCGCTCGACCACACGATGTGGGAACCGCAGCTTGCCATGCTGGCGCGACAGTGCCGCGTGATCGCGCCGGACCTGCGCGGGTTTGGCCACAGCAGCGCGACCGAAGGCACGGTCACCATGGAGCAAATGGCCGACGACGTGGTCGCGGTGGCCGAGGCGCTGGGCGTATCGGGCCGGTTCGTGCTCGGGGGGCTGTCGATGGGCGGGTACGTCGCGATGGCGTTCTGGCGGAAGTACGCCTCGCGTCTGGCGGGCCTGATCCTCTGCGACACCCGCGCCGGGCCGGATGCGCCCGAGGCGGCCGCCGCGCGTCTGGACACCGCCGATCGCATCCTTCGCGAGGGACCCGCCCTGTTGGTGGACTCCATGACGCCGCGACTGTTGGCCGAGTCCACGCGGCGGAACCAGCCCGAGCTGGTCGCGGCGGTTCAGGACGTAATCCTTCGGGCGAATCGCCAGGGTGTCGCGGCGGCCCTACGCGGCATGGCCCAGCGGCCCGACTCGACCTCGATTCTGAGCCGGATCGACTGCCCGACGCTTGTCCTGGTCGGCCGGGAGGACCCGATCTCGCCGCCGGAGGAGATGCGGGCGATGGCCGAGGCGATTCCCGGCGCCCGGTTGGCCGAGATTCCCCGGGCGGCGCACCTGGCCCCGTTGGAAAACCCCGTCGCCGCAAACGCCGCCATCGCCGCGTTTCTGGCCCAATGCGGCGGGTGAGCCGACCGCCCCAGCGCGAAGACCCCTTTGCGGGACTTGGGTCGGCGGATAGGCTTATGGGGGAGTTCATGTAAAGTGAACTCCCCGTCATCCTGAGCGCAGCGAAGGATCTGGATCCTTGACAAACGAGATCCTTTGCTGCGCTCAGGATGACGCCATGTACCATGCCCACGCCAAGAAGTCGACGTAGTGCCATGTTGGATCGCAAATTCATCGTTGAAAACGCCGAGTTGGTCGAGCGGAACTGCCGCCATCGCAACGTCGCGGCGGATATCGGCCGGTTCGTTGAGTTGGAAGGCCGGCGGCGCGCCCGGCAGGCGGAGATGGAGCGGCTCAACCAGGAGGCCAACCGCGTCTCGAAGTCGATTGGCGAGGCCAAGGACCCCGCCGAGCGCGACGTCCGGAAGAATCGTGGGCGAGCGCTTCGCGACGAAGTCGCCCAGATCAAGACCGAACTGGACCGGATCGAAGGCGAGTTGGCAGTCATTCAAAGCGGCATTCCCAACATGTCGCATCCCGATGCGCCTGTCGGCGTGGACGACAAGGCGAATCTCGAATTGGCGCGGGGGAAGACGCCCGTTCGCGAATTCCATGACCACCTCGAACTGAAACAGGAAGTCACTGTTCAGGTTGAACGACCCGGTACAGCGCTGCTGCCGCAGTTCGATTTTCGTCCGCTAGACCACGTCGAGTTGGCCGAGAAGCTCGACTTGCTGGACTTCGAGGCGGGCGCCCGCGTGGCGGGCCACGGGTTTTACTTCCTCAAGAACGACGCGGTGCGGCTCGAGTTGGCCCTGCAAGCGTACGCCCTGGACGTCCTGTCGTCCGAGGGCTTCACGCCCATGACGACGCCCGATCTTGCGCGGAACGAGATTCTCGACGGCACCGGATACATTCCCCGCGGACCCGAGACGCAGATCTACAGCATCGAGAACTCCGACCTGAGCCTGATTGCCACGGCCGAGATCCCGCTGGGCGGACTGTTGGCCGGGCGGATCGTCGACGCCGACGAGCTTCCCGTCAAGCTCTGCGGCATCAGCCATTGTTTTCGCACCGAGGCCGGCGCGGCGGGCCGCGCCACGCGGGGGCTTTACCGCGTGCATCAATTCACCAAAGTCGAGATGTTCGCTTTCACGTTGCCCGAGGCGAGCGACGCCATGCTCGAGCATCTCCGCGGGCTGGAGTGCCGCATTTTTGACGGGCTGGAGATTCCGTACCGCGTGGTCGATACGGCCACGGGCGACCTGGGCGGTCCCGCCTACCGGAAATACGATCTCGAGGCGTGGATGCCCGGCCGCGGCGAGTTCGGCGAAGTGACCAGCACGTCGAACTGCACCGACTATCAAGCCCGGCGGCTCGGCGCCCGCTACAAGGTCAAAGGCGAAAAGGGCACCCACTTCGTTCACACGCTCAACGGCACGGCCATCGCCATCAGTCGCGCGCTGATCGCGGTCCTTGAAAACCACCAGCAGGCCGACGGCTCGGTGGCCATTCCCGCGGCGCTAAGGCCGTGGATGGGCAAGGATGAGATTCGACCGCGGCAGTAGGGCGCGAACGGGGGGCGAGGCTCCCGTCGAGCCGCGACTCCTTGAGACCTCCACGGCTCGGCGGGAGCCTCGCCCTCCCGAGAACCTTGCCCTTTCGAGAGTCCACAAAGCGTGCCATCACGAAGGAAGCTCCCCCATGTCCACCCGCGAACGCTGGATCGTCTATCCGATTCTTTTTCTCACTTTGGGCATCGCCCTGCGCGACAAGATCATTCCGGCCGAGCTGCGGCCCTTGTCGGTCGACACTCCCGCTATCGCCTGCGGGCGGCTCGACGTGGACGATCTGCGTTGCGCGACGTGCACGGTTGTGGGACCGGATGGGCGGACCTGTGCGCGGCTCCGCGGGATGCCTTCCGGAGCGGGGTGTCTCGAGATCGCCGGGACGGGCGCCACGCCCGTGCTCGTGGCGGGGATGGACGCCAAGGGACGGACCGGCCAACTCGAATTGGCCGACAACGAGGGCCGGCTACGGGCGCAACTGGGGTCCACCGAGGCCGGCGGCTTCCTCACCCTGATGGATCCCCAGCGCGAGATCGAGGTCGTCCTCGGTCACGACGGCGAGGGGCTCTCGTTGGCGGGCCATTTTCGCCGCGTCGGTCGGCAGGCCCCGTTGACCCTGCCCTGCCGATGGCGCGACGTCCTGCGGAAGATGGCCCTCGAGAAGTAGCCGCTCGCCTCCGCCGGGGCGATGTCCGCCAAACTGCCGTTGTTTCGCCTTGCGAAACCGCACTATACTCCCCTGGCTTTTGATCCCCCATTGCGATAAAATGGAGTGGATGGGGGTAATGGGTAGTCTCTTGGTCCCAGCGCGTCGTCCCACATGAACTTCCGTGTCCCCAGTTTGTGCCGAACGCTTTATTGGCGAGCGAGGCAGCGCCGCGCGGACGTGCGGCCCTGGGACGATCTTTTGGCCGCCGGGCGATTCGACGGGGCGTCGCTGGCGATCGTCGGCAACGCGGGCTACCTTCGCCAGGGGACGTTGGGCAGCACGATCGACGCGCACGACCTCGTGCTGCGGATGAACGACTTCCCCGTGGGGGAGTATCCCGAGGCGGTCGGTTCCCGTTTGGACATCTTCATGACGAGCTTTGCCAGCGAGATCGCGAATCTGGACGAGCCGGCCGTTCGCCAGACCCCGTTTGTCGTTTCCTCTCGTCCGAACAATTTCCGCAGGCGCCGGCTTCAGGGGGTCCGCCACGTTTTCGGGCGCAACGTCGCCGCCGGCATGGCGCGCATGCGACGCGCGCCGGTGTACGTGCCGCCGCTGGATCTTTTCCGCGACTACACCTCGCTGCTGGGAACCTATCCAACGACCGGGGCCATGGCCGTGCTGTTGGCCCTGGACGTGTTGATTGAGCGGTGCGGACCGGTTTTCATCGCCGGCTTCTCCTTTTTTCAGGGGCAAGGTCATTACTACAGCAACGAGCCCGTCGACGCGAGGCAAAACCACAACGTTGACGGCGAACGGGATCTGTTCCGCCGCCGGCTGGCCGAGCCGGTCCGCCGCGGGAGGGTGTCTCTCGATCCCGTGATGGCCGCCCTGTTGTGGCCCAGCGCAAGTCGTCCGTTGCGCCGTTGTGCTTGAATCCCCGCGAGAACGACGCCGTGAAACTACAATTCCTTGGCGCGACGCAACAAGTCACCGGCTCGAAGTATCTTCTGGAAGCCGGCGGCGCGAGGATTCTCGTCGATTGCGGGATGTTTCAGGAGCGGGCGTATCTCGACCGCAACTGGGAGCCAAGCCCCTTTCCGCCCAAGAAGCTCGACGCCACGCTGGTGACGCACGCCCATCTGGACCATTGCGGGCTGCTGCCGAAACTGGTGGACGAGGGATTTCGCAAGGCGATTCACGCCACGACGGCCTCGGCCGACCTGATTGACATCCTCTTGCACGACTCGGCCAAGATCCAACGCGAAGACGCGGAATTCAAGAAGAAACGCCATCGCCGCGAGGGGCGCCGGGGGCGCCATCCGGTCAAAACGCTTTTCACCGACCGCGACGTCGTGCGGACGATGCAGCTCTTTGAGCCGGTTCAGTACAACAAGCCCTTGGCCCTAGGCGAGCGCGTTTCCGCCACGTTCCACGACGCCGGCCACATCCTCGGCTCCGCCATGCTCGCCCTGGACGTGGTCGAAAACGGCGCGTCGCGGCGGATCGTCTTTTCCGGCGACGTGGGCCAGTGGGGCAAACCGATCATTCGCGACCCAACCGTTTTCACCAAGGCCGATTACGTCGTCATGGAATCGACCTACGGCCTCCGCGAGCACGACAAACACGAGGACGTGGGCGAGCAGCTTGCCCGCGTGGTTCGCCAAACCGTCGAGCGCGGCGGCAACGTGGTGGTTCCCACGTTCGCGATCGAGCGGGCACAGGAGCTGATCTACCACTTTGGCAATTTATTGCGCGACGGCGCGATCCCGGCCGTGCCCTTCTTCCTCGACAGCCCCATGGCCGCCGAGGCCACCGCCGTCTTCCGCCGCCACCGCGATTGCTTCGACGTCGAAACGTGGGCGAAGATCGCCTCGGGCGACGCGCCGCTGGAGTTCCCGGGGCTGCAAATGACCGAAACCGCCGAGGAATCCAAAGCGATCAACCACCTGCAAACACCCGCGGTCATCATGGCCACCTCGGGCATGTGCACGGCGGGACGCATCAAACACCATCTCGTGCACAACCTGTCCCGGCCGGAGAACACCATCCTCTTCACCGGGTATCAAGCCGCCGGGACGCTCGGCCGGCAGATCGTCGATGGAGCCGGGGAGGTGCGGATCCACGGCCGCATGTGGCCGGTCCAGGCGAAGGTGGAGCAGATCCACGGTTTTTCCGGCCACGCCGACGGTCCCACGCTGCTTGCGTGGTTGCGCAACATCGAGCAGCCCCCCCGCGCGGTCTTTCTCACGCACGGCGACGTCGAATCCTGCCGGGCCCTGGCCGAGACCATCGGCCGCCAGGACGGCTGGACGGCGCACGTTCCGCGGTATCGCCAGAGCTTCACGCTGGACTAGCCCGCTTGGGCGGGCAATATGGTGGGAGCGCAACACCAGAAATGGGGGGTCGCGGCGAGCCGCCTGGCGTCGGGACGACAAAGCGGCCACCGCAACGGGATCGCCGCCGGCCACGTTGACGGGTCGCACGCGGTCTGATAAAAGAAGGGATTCACGGTGGCGCGTCGCGTATTGCCACAAATCAGCTCACCACGCGGGAGTAACGACGGTGTCTCTCAGCGAACGCTACAAGGAAATGAAACGACGCCGGCACCGCCGCCAGAAATTGGCGCGGTTCCAAAAGCGGCTCGAGAGCGCCACCGTCTCCGAGCGCGCGGCCATCGCCGACAAGATCCGGCATCTTACGCCCGGCGGCGGGGTAATCGTCAAGAACTGGGAGCTTGAGAGGCGGTAGATCGCCAGCCGGTTCAGGGTCGAAGGGCTTCTCGCTGCCCGTGGCGGCGCGGACTTCCGCTTGCTTTCGCGCCCGATCAGGGTTACCCTGAATAGGGAAGGGTACCCTGCGTGGGCGTGCATCGCCGATGCTGGTTTCTGTCCAGCTACCCAGTTGTTGCGTCGCCCAGAACGGGGGGATCGACGCGCTGGGGTTGGGTGGTCCTTTGGGACACGTTTGGCGGGCAAGATGATGGCCGACAACGCATCGTCCGACGGCCGAAGCGACCTGCCCGAGCCGGTCGCTGCCAGCGTCCCGCCGCGGGAACTTGAGGCGGTCGCCTCGCCAGACCAAACCCCGCCGCCGGTTCCGTTATCCACGCCGTCGGAGGCTTCCGGCGCGGCCGAGGTGGTTGCGGCAGGCGCGGCGAATCGTCGGGCCCGAAAGAATCGCCGCAAGGTCCCGCGGCTGGCGCTGCCGCTCTGGTCGCGGGAGGTGCTCCGCCAGACGCCCGGCTGGCTGGCCAGCATGATCGTCCACACGGTGGTCATCGTCGTGTTGATGCTCATCCAGCTTCCGGCTCAACCGGTGGAGACGCTGCGGCAGTTGATCGCCTCGTCGGACAACGAAACCGAGGAGTTGGACGAGTTGCCGGACGAGCCGATCGAGGAGATCCACCTCGAGGCGACGTCGGACGAAGCGGTCGAGGTCGAGCAGACGGTCGAGACGCCCGCGGAGAGCACGTCTCCGGTGGACGACGTCGAGGCAGCCGCGGCGAACGTGGAGGTGGCCGACCTGGGCTTCGAGAAGGCGCTGCGCCGCGACATGCTGGCCGAGATTGGCGCGTACACGGGCGACGGATTTTCGGGCCGGGGCGAGCAGGCCCGGCGGGGTCTCGTGGCCCGATACGGCGGCACCAAGGAGAGCGAAGCGGCCGTGGCCGCCGCGCTGCGGTGGCTTGCCGCCCACCAGATGCCCGACGGCGGTTGGAGCTTCGCCCATCACGAGTGTCCGTCGTGCCGCGGTCAATGTCGCAATCCGGGCTCGTTGGGATCGGCTCGCAACGCGGCCACGGGCTTGGCGCTTCTGCCCTTTCTCGGCGCGGGCCAAACCCACCAGGACAAAAAGAGTCCCTACCGGAAGAACGTCGAGGCGGGGCTCCGTTTTCTGATCGCGAAGATGGATCCGCGCACGGGCAGTCTGCACGAGCTCGGCGGCTCGATGTACTCGCACGGCATCGCGTCCATCGCCTTGTGCGAGGCCTATGCCATGACGCACGACCGCGACCTCTACCAGCCGGCGCAGGCGGCGGTGAACTTCATCTGCTACGCGCAGGACCCGCACGGCGGCGGCTGGCGCTACGACCCGCACGATCCCGGCGACACCTCCGTTTTGGGTTGGCAGATCATGGCCCTCAAGAGCGGCCACATGGCCTACCTGCAGGTCCCGGCCCCGGTCGTGGCCAAGGCGTCCGTCTTCCTCGACAGCGTGCAATCGAATGACGGCGCGAACTACGGCTACACGACGCCCGGCGCGGGCGAGGCCACCACGGCCGTCGGCCTCCTAAGCCGCATGCACCTTGGGTGGAAGAAGGATCAGTCCGCCCTCGAACGCGGCGTGAAGTGGCTTGGCGATCGCGGGCCGTCGGAAGACAACATGTACTACAACTACTACGCCACCCAGGTGCTGCGCCACTGGGAAGGCGACTTGTGGTCCAAATGGAACAAGTCCATGCGCGACCAGTTGGTTAACTCGCAATCGAAGAGCGGCCACGAGGCGGGAAGCTGGTACATGACCGCCGATCGGCACCACGCCCCCGTCGGCGGACGGCTCTACTGCACCACGATGGCCGCCATGATCCTCGAGGTCTACTACCGCTACATGCCCATCTACGCGAAACAGAGCACCGAAGAAGACTTCCCCATCGAGTGAATCCACCGAAGGATCCCCCCATGCCGCCGCTTCGCGTTGTGATCCATGGCGCCGCGGGCCGGATGGGCCGGCGGCTCGTGGCCCTGGGCTCCGACGACCCGCAACTCGTTCTGGTCGCGGCCCTCGACGCGCCCGGCCACCCCCGACTCGGCGAGGACGTCGGCGCGATCGTCGGCATCGGTCCGTTGGGCGTGCCGCTAGCGGCCGAACTCGACGTGGACGCCGACGTGCTGGTTGATTTCTCTCTTCCGGCGGGCGCCCGCTCGGCCGTGGCGCTGTGCGTCGACCGCGCGTTGCCCATTGTCGTCGCCACGACCGGCTTGGGTTCGGAGGACACCAAGACGCTGATCCCCGCCGCGGCGGAGCGGATCCCCGTGCTTTGGGCGCCGAACATGAGCCGGGCGGTCAACGTCGGCATGAAGCTGGCCGAGGCCGCCGCCCGGGCGCTGGCCGACCACGACGCCGACGTCGAGATCCTCGAACGCCATCATCGCTTCAAGGAAGACGCGCCCAGCGGAACCGCGCTGCGATTGGGCGAGCTCATCGCCTCGGCCATGGGGCAGACCGCCCATTGCCACGGGCGCGAGGGCCGGCCCGGCGCGCGACCCCACGGCGAAATCGGCTACCACGCCATCCGCGCCGGCGACAACCCCGGCGAGCACACCATCATCTTCGGCATGCTCGGCGAGACCGTCGAGATCACCGTCCGCGCCAGCAACCGCGACTGCTACGCCCTGGGCGCCCTGGCCGCCGCCAAGTTCCTCGCCGGCAAGCCCCCGGGTCTCTACACGATGAACGACGTGCTGGGGTTGTGACGCCCATCGGGCGCCAACTGCTGGCTTGCCCAGCAGTGCTCTCTCGGACTCCGCCGTGTTCACAAGGCCGTGTGGCCCAGCCGCCCTCGGCTGCGCAATCAGCACCGCCGAGGGCGGCGGTGCCCCATGTGGGCATGGCACCCGACTACTCTTCTTCCGACTCGGCTGGGCGCGTGGGCAAGGCGTACCAGTAGGCGGTGCTGCCCCAGAGCGGATGGGTCGAGTGGATCAGGCCGTCGCCCATCTGCTCCTCCAGGACGCGGACGTTTCGTTGGAACTGGAACGCGTCATTCAGGTGGAACGAGTACACGGCGACGTGGCCCGGCCGCAGGGCGACAAAACCCGAGACGGCCTTGCGGTCGAACTGGCACCAACCGCTGTTGAAGTACTCTTCGCTGCCCGTGCCGTGGTAGCTGGGTGGCCAGCCCTCCTCGTCGGTCCAGATGAGCCAGTCGCCTTCGCCCCACCACGGCTCGTGCGGCCAGTCGATCATGAGCATCACACCGACGTACTTGCCGCGCCCGCGACGTTCGAGAACCGTGTGGCACGGCACGTTCTTCGGTCCGAACTTCGGCACGGCCGGCGTGGCCGCGGGCTCGGCGCGCCACGTGGCCTGGAACCGACCCCAGTTGTCCGGCAGCGACTCCGGCCGGTCGACGCTCATCCGAAGGCGGATCCGCGACACATCCACCGTGGACGGATTCTCTAGCCGCAGGACCGCGCCGTTGGCAAAGGGCATGGGGAACCGCGCGTAGGCTTCGGTCTCGGTCACTCCTAGGAGGAGCGAGTGGAAGTTGGCCGAATACTCGACCGGCGCGGCCGGGCTGACCGGCCGGCGGCCCAGCACGGCGGCGATCGACTTCGCCCGATGGTTGTGGCCCGTGAAGGCGTGACCGAAGAAGTACCCCACCGGCGCGTCCACGCCCGGCAGGGCCGCGCCATCGAAGCTAATCCGCATCCGCAGCTTCGTGAGCACCTCGGGCGTGGCCGGCTCGACGGCCAGGCGAAGCTGACGAATGACGCCCAGACCAGCAAGCGAAACGTCCCGCGATTGGCCCGCGGCCAGCGAAAACGTTTCGTCCACCTCGGGCTTCTCGTCGAACGACGGCGGACCGGATTCGGCGGCCAGCCATGACTCGCACGTTCGCTCGATCTCCGCGCGCTCGGCCTCCGACGGCGGCCACGCGAGGCTCGACACGCGCGTGCCCGCTGGGTATGTGGTGTAGACAATCTGCCAGTAGTTGCTCCAAGGGCATCGCCACGGGTGATTGTCCCACTCGGGCTTGCCGAAGTCCGGATGCACCAACTGAATGCGGCAGTGCTTCGCGAAAGGGATCGGAAAGAGCGTGCCGGGATAGCTCTTGAAGAACACCAGCGGATACGGCAGCGGCCCGTCGCGGTCGGCGAAGAACTCGGCCAGCGGCATGTCGATCGCCGCCGCGTCCGACCCGTCGAGGAAGATCTGGATCCGCGTCTTTGCGTGCAGGTCGCTGAGGACGCCCAGGAAGATCCGATGGACGCAGCCCGGCCCGTCCACGTCCAACAGCACGTTGCGTCCGTCCTTCTCGATCTGTTTGAAATCGGCCGCGTCGTTGTTCCCGCCGGCCCGATCCCACGTGCTGGCCATGGCCGTGTGCGAGGCCTCGAGTTCCGGCAGATGCTCGACCGAGCGCATCCGCCGCAGAAACCAAGACAGATCCCGCACGGGCTCGTCGGCGGCGAGGGATGTTGGAGGAAACAAGAAGACGATGGCCAAGGCCGCGAACAACACCGGAAAGCGGAAGCGAAACATGGACGAGTCCTCCGGAGGGTTAGGCCGATCGCTCCCCATTCTACGACCTGGCGCATCCGCGAACAAGTCGCCGCCGGTTTGCCCGATGACGCCACAACCACACGCCGAGAGCCGAGCAAAAGGAAGGAACCGCCAATACACACGAATGTACGCGAATGGAGAGCCTGGCAGCCCTTTTCGTTGACCTTCGCGTGTATTCGCGTTCATTCGTGGTTTCCTTCGTCACCCGGATCGCGAATGACCTAGAAGGAACCATGGAATTCACGAGAAGCACGAACCGGCATTGCCGTCGGCGGCTTGTGAACGTCCCCTAACCCCGGCCCCTCTCCCGCAGGCGGGAGAGGGGAGGTGGATTGCCTGCCGGTTGGAGCGCCAGCGCCCCTACAATCCGGGGTTGACTATCTCTTTGCCCGCGCGGGTCATGAAGGCGCGGAGGACGGTGGGGTCGATGTCCTTGGCGAGGAAGCGGACGCTGCCGTCGGCGAACGCGGCGTTGAAGCCGCCGGGATGGGCACGGCCGAGGCCCGCGGCGGGCGAGGCGGGGTCATACGTCAGGTCGTCCGGCTTCGTCCAGATCACCGCGCGGTCGGGGTCCGCCTCGACCACGAGGATCGTGTTCGACGTGCCGTCGAGTATCTCACGAATCTTCGATCCCTTGTCACCCTCGAAGAGCGTGCCGGGACCAACGGGCACGAGGTAGTTCGCCTGGCCCGGCGGGCTGGGGCTGCTGGGGTTGCGGTAGATCTCCGGCATCCGGTCGATGAGCGTCTTGTTGTGCGGGCTGTCCCACGGCTCGTCCAGATGGAACTCGCGATACAGGGCTTCCTGTTCGATGTACGGCAGGATATGCACCCGCCAGCTCAGAAGCGGCTTGCCCTCGGCGTCAAAATTCGCCCGGGCGGGAAACGTCTTCTTCGCCTCCAGATAGATGTGCATCGCGATGCCGATCTGCTTCATGTTGTTGGCCGACTGCGCCCGCCGCGCGGCCTCGCGGGCGGCCTGCACCGCCGGCAAAAGCAACGCGATGAGGACGCCGGTGGTGGCCATGTGCGCCGGCTGAATGGCGCTGGTCTGGTCAAACGTCAGCTCAAGCCGGTCGCCCTTGCGCACGGGACGAACCATATCGAGCATCCGCTTGCTCACCCGATGCGCGTACTGCTGGGCCGCCTGCTCCACTGGATCGGCGGGCGCTTTGCGGGCCATGTCGGCCATCATCGCCTGATGGGCCATCGACAGGAGCTGATCGACCAGACGCTCCAACTCTTGCGCGGCCGCCTCGTCGCGGGCGCGCACGCTCAAGAGCGCGCGGGGATTGCCGGTCAATTTCAACTTCAACCCCACCACGTTGACCAACTGCGGCACGTCGCGGACGCCTTCCAGACCCGGCGGCAGCGGCGGCGCGGAGGCCATGGCCATGGCCGCCAGCGGCCGAATCGGCTCGACCAGGAGCACCGCCAGCGCGTCGTCCGAGTCGTTCATCCGACCCAGGAGCTTGCTCATCGCGCCCTCGACCGGCTGGGCCTTTTGGGCGACCATCCGCTCGAGCATCCCGCCGGTGGCCAGAACGAGCGTGCGGTCGTCCGGCATGTAGTAGCTCGGCAGCATCGGGTTGATGCCCTTCCGGCACGGCTTGCCGTCGAGCGTGGACTCGGTGGTCATTTCCTTGAGCACCGGCAAAATCGCGGCCATCGAGTACGGCTTGGCCAGGCGGACGACCAGGCCCGCCGACGGCGGCATCGGGGGCGTTGGCGGCTCGGCAACGAGCAGGATCTGCTCGACGTCCATCGGGTCGATGCCCAATTGCTTCATGCCCGCCGCGGTCATCACCTCGGTTGGCATCATCTCCGCCTCGGGCGCGGTGAGCACGCGGCGGGGAAAGGCCACGGCGGCCAGGGCCGTGCCGGGCGTCACGTACTCAACGTCCAGCTTTTGCGGCGTGGCCGTGGCGGGCGGCGCGGCGGGCGTCTGAGCGACGGCCCACGAGGGACCCACCACCATGGTGAAAATCAACACCCAACAGATCGTTGCCTTGTGCGTGCGGAACATGATTTGCCTCCAGGAAAAGACCCAACGGGCCGGGCCCCGCCCGACCCCCAATCAACCTGCCGCGTCCGACCGGCTTGCCTGCGTTGTACCACACCGAAAGCCCCCCCGCAACCGTCATCCGTGGGGGGCACGGAGGCGCGGTTTGGCCAGGCGACCGATCGAATGGGTATTCGCCGCGGGCGGGTGATTATTGGGCGGAAAAAGAGAGACCTGTGGGAGGCGACTCCCGTCGCCGGTCATCGCATCGATCCCAAGACAGAGAGGGATTTCACCACGGAGGCACGGAGAACACGGAGGAGATTCTTGGCTGGTGAAATGCCTCGTAGTGAAGGTATCGAATCGAAGCCTGGCTTCGGGTGCCACTGGCTTTGCCCGTGCCGCGGAACGCGGGGACTCACGCACGGGGAGAGCCAGCAGAAATACCCCGTCCGGGAATCCCAACGCCTGTGTCATGCCGAGCGCGGCGATGCATCTCAATCTGTCCGTTGTCTAACGAGATCCTTCGCTGCGCTCAGGATGACGTGGTGAGGCGAAACAGACGGTGAGGTCGGATCCACGAATCGCACCCCTCCGTGTTCTCCGTGCCCTCCGTGGTGAAATCCGTCGTATGACGTTACAAAACCACGCCCCTCGCTGCGCTGTGGAGCGTGCCATCCATTCCCGGCCGCCAACCTCGCCTCACTCGTCCGACCGATTCAACCGGTCGATGAGCTGGCGGAGGCGGCCGAAGTCGCGGCGGTTGAAGGGGAAGATGAGGCGGGGTTTGTCGGCCAGATCGGGTTCGTCGCGTTCCTCGGGCAGCGGCCCGCCCGTCGCGAAACGACCCTTGAGCAGGATGTCGGCGAAATCGGCGTTGAGTTCCTCGACGAGCGCCGGATCGAGCGGTTCGTTCAGCCGCAACACGAGCCGGTCGTGGACGTAGCGCATGCCGTGGTACACGCGGAAGAACCGCAGCATCTCCTCGACGGCTTCCTCCACCCGATCGGTCCGTTTGAACAGGGCGAGATCGTCCGGCGCGATCATTCCCCGGGCGAGAAGCTGCTCGTGGATGAACCGCTCATATTGAGCCCAGTAGGTTCCACCCGGCTCGTCGAGAAACACGACCGGCACCATGTCGCGCTTGCCCGTCTGCACCAAAGTGAGCACTTCCATGCCCTCGTCGAGCGTGCCGAATCCGCCGGGCAGAAGGCAGATGGCGTGGCACTCCTTGACGAACATGAGCTTGCGGGTGAAGAAATACTTCATGTGGACGAGCTTGGGATCGTCGGCAATGATGGAGTTGGCCACTTGCTCGAACGGCAGCAGGATGTTCAGTCCCATCGAGTGCTCGCGGCCCGCGCCGACGTGGCCGGCTTCCATGATCCCGCTGGCCGCGCCGGTGACCACGAGCCAGCCGTGCTCGGCCATTGCCCGGCCCAGCGCCACCGCCTGCTCGTAGCAGGGATCGCTCGGCGGCGTGCGCGAGGAGCCGAACACGGTCACCTTGCGGCAGGACCGGTAGGGCGAAAAGACCTTGAAAGCGTAGCGGAGCTCGCGAAGGGCCCGCGCGACGATCTTGAGGTCGCCCCTCGAGGCGTTATCGCCCGCCATCTGGTCGGCCACTTCCTTGATCCGGTCGATCAAGTCGGCCGTCCGCCGCGGCGCCCCGGGCAACCCGGCCGGCTGCGGCGGGATGCCGTCCACGCGAAACGTATGGGAATGGGCTTGGCCGATGGAGTCCTTGGGTTGCACGCGATAAGCTCCGCTGGGGTGTGGCCGGTCTCCCCCGGTCTTCCTTCCATTATAGTCGGGCGTATGGCGGACGTTTCGGAGGGATGGCCTACCAGATGGGGGGATTGGAGGGCAAAAGGGACGGAGGCCCGACGTGATGTTGGGCTTCGGACGGCCAACGTCTGGGAAGCCCATTCCAGAACCTGCCTCGCCCACCACGTTCCTGAGCCAGCGTCCTCCTGAGCCAGCGTCCTCCTGAGCGCAGCGTCATCCTGAGCGCAGCGAAGGATCTCGTTGGCCCCAAAGGAGAGGTTCATCCGACGGAAAGGTGCGCCGACGCAAGTCCTGACGCCGGTGCGGCTGCGCCGCAGGATTTTCCGAGGCATGGCTCCGGTGTCCAATGGGTGTGGAGCCGGCACGGTCTGTCTCGTCACAAGTGCCATTGGACACAGGAGTTATGCCTGAGAAAATCCCGGGGTCCGGGGCGGAGCCCCGCGTCTTTTTAGGCAAATCAGAGGCAAATCAACGGGAGACGAGATGCTGCGCTTCACTCAGCATGACAGTCGCCTCTGGGTTCTGGGGTAGGCTCCAAGTCGTTCGTCTCCAACGGGGTCCATAGCACGACGGGGGCCTTCGCACTGGGAGCCAACCGCCCAGTACGATAGAATACCCGTTTCGCCGTATGATAATAAGATGAGCCCCAGCCATGGATTTTCTGCGGTTCGTGGTGGACCTGTTCCTGCACCTGGACAAGCACCTCGACGCCCTACTGCGGGACTACGGGGCGTCGACGTACCTCGTTCTGTTCCTGACCATCTTCTGTGAAACCGGGCTGGTGATCACGCCCTTTCTGCCCGGCGACTCGCTCCTGTTCGCCGCGGGCAGCTTCGCCGGGCGGCCCGAACCCGTGCTGAACGTACATCTGCTGTTCGTTCTCCTGGCCGTCGCCGCCGTGGCGGGCGACACGGTCAACTACTGGATCGGGGCCTATGTTGGGCCGAAGGCGTTCAGCGGGAAGATTCGACTGCTCAACCAAAAACACCTCCAGCGGACCCACGAGTTCTACGAGCGGCACGGCGGCAAGACGATCATCCTCGCCCGGTTCATCCCGATCATCCGCACGTTCGCGCCCTTCGTGGCGGGGATCGGGGCCATGAACTACGGCCGGTTCCTGATCTACAACGTGGTCGGAGGCGTCGTCTGGGTGGCGCTGTTCCTGTACGGTGGCTACTGGTTTGGGGCCCGCCAGATCGTCCAACAAAACTTCACCCTGGTCGTCCTGGCGATCATCGCGATCTCCGTCATGCCGATCGCCTTCGAGTTGGTCCGCGCCAAGTGGTTCTCGCCGGTGGGCGGCAAAACGGTGGACGAATCGCCCAGCGCGGCGAGCCGAGACTGACCCTACAACCTCGCGCGGGCAAGCACGGTGACGCCAACTGGTTGGGAGAAACGAGGGATTCACCACGGAGACACGGAGAACACGGAGGCGACGATTGACCGGGGGAATCGCGACGCGTCATCCCGAGCGAAGCGAAGGATCTCGCTCGCGTCACAACGAATTGAGGTACTTCGCTTCGCTCGGCATGACGGGGAGGTTGTGACCCCGGGGACAGCCCTACAAGCTCTTTCCTCCGTGCTCTCCGTGTCTCCGTGGTGAACCTCCCGTCTTCCTGTTAGGCTTTTCGTTGGCGATCGTTGAATTGGTGACGCATGGGCAACAACCGGCACATCCTGGTTGTGGAGGACGAGGCCCATCTGGCCGCGGGGATCAAGTACAATCTCGAGGCCGAAGGCTACCGAGTGACCGCCGTGGGCGACGGGCCCGAGGCGCTGCGCTGCATCGAGAAGAACCCCGGCATCGACATGGTGATTCTGGATCTCATGCTGCCGGGCATGAGCGGCTACGCCGTCTGCGAGTCGCTTCGCGACGCGGGGCGGAACATGCCGGTGCTGATCCTCAGTGCCCGCACCCTCGCCGAGGACCGCGCCCGGGGATTCGACTGCGGCGCCGATCAATACATGATGAAGCCGTTCGATCTGGACGAATTCCTAAGCCGCGTGAAGAATCTGTTGCGTCTTCACGACCGTCGGACGGCCGCGAAACCCGACCCGGAGACGCCGCTGCAGACCTACTCCTTCGCCGGGGCGACGATCGACTTCGAGACGTTCCAGGTTGTGGTCCGCGGCGAGCCGGTCCGGATGACGCATCTCGAGTTGAAGCTCTTGCGCTATTTTATTCGCAGCGAGGGCCGGGTGATTCCGCGGCGCGAGCTGTTGGAGAACGTGTGGGAGATGCCCGGCACGATGGTCACGCGGGCGCCGGACCAGTTCATCCGCCGGTTGCGCAAGATCTTCGAGCCGGACCCGGGGCGGCCGCGGCACTTCCTCACCATTCGCGACGCCGGCTACCGATTCGTCGCGGGAGACCAAGAGCCGTGCGTCTGAAGCTGATTGCCTGCGAGATCCTCTACCGCGAGGTGTGTGCCGTGGTGGCTCGATCGGTCAACCGCGTGGATATCGATTTCCTGCCCAAGGGGTTGCACGACATCGGTCAGCCGGGCATGTTCGGCCGCTTGAGCGAGGCGATTGAGCACGTGGATGAGGCGGCCTACGACGCGATCGTGCTGGCCTACGGGCTGTGCAGCAACGGCGTGGCGGGCCTGGCCGCCCGGCGCATCCCCCTGGTGCTCCCCCGCGCCCACGATTGCATCACGCTCTTTCTTGGCAGTCGCGAGCGCTATCTCGACTACTTCCAGAACAATCCCGGCGTGTACTTCAAGACCACCGGTTGGATCGAGCGGGGCGAGGAACTGAAGCAGTTTGGCACGGAAACGCTCCGGCGCGAGATGGGAGTCGGCCAATCGTTTGAAGAGTTGGCGACCCGATACGGCGAGGACAACGCGAAGTTTCTCTGGGAACAGCTCGGCGACATGACGCGGAACTACTCGCGGATCACGTTCATCGAAACCGGCGTGGAGCCGGACGACCGGTTCGTGGAGGAGGCCCGGCGACAAGCCCACGAGCGCGGCTGGCGCTTCGAGACGCTCCAGGGCGACCTGTCGCTCCTGGCCGACCTGGTCGATGGGCGGTGGGACGCCGACCGGTTTCTCGTGGTTCGGCCCGGCGGAAGCGTGGCGGCCAGCTACGATGAGGGCATTATTCGGAGTGAAAACCCATGAACGGACGCGAACGGATCGCGGCGATGCTTGCCGGCGAGCCGGTCGACTGCCTGGCGCAGTTGCCGATCGTGATGATGTTCGCCGCGGATTGGATCGGCGTGCCCTACGGCCGGTTTGCCGCGGATTACCGGGTGCTCGTGGAAGGGCAGATCCGCACGGCCGAGGCGTTTGACTTTGACTACGTCTCGTGCATTTCGGACCCGGCCCGCGAGGCCGCCGACTGCGGCGCGGCGATCCAGTTTTTCGACGATCAACCGCCGGCGATCGACGAGAGCCGCGCCCGGCTGGCCGACAAAACCGCGCTTGGGAAGCTCACGGTTCCCGATCCGCTCGGCGGGGGTCGGATGCACGATCGGGTCCGCGCGGCCGAGGCGTTCAAGGAGCGCGTGGGCGACCGGCTTTGGATCGAAGGCTGGATCGAAGGCCCCTGCGCCGAGGCGGCCGATCTGCGGGGCATCAACGCCTTGATGCTCGACTTCTACGACGACCCGGCGTTCGTCCGCGACCTGTTCGAGTTCATCCTCGAGATGGAGCTGCGTTTTGCGCGGGCGCAGGTCGAGGCCGGCGTAGACTGGCTGGGCGTGGGCGACGCGGCCGCGTCGCTGGTGGGCCCGGCCATTTACGAGGAGTTCGTCTGGCCCTACGAGAAACGGCTCATTGACGGCGTGCATGCGCTGGGGGCGGGCGTGCGGCTGCACATCTGCGGCAACACGAGTCGCATTCTCACCAGCATGGGCCGGCTGGGCTGCGAAGTGGTCGAGCTCGACTCGAAAGCTCCCATGGACCAGGCCCGGCGCGAGATGGGCCCCGATCAGATCCTGCTGGGCAACATCGACCCGGTGTCCGTCCTGCGGGCCGGCACGCCCGAGTCGATCACCGCCGCCGTGGCGGCCTGCCACGCGGCCGCGGGTCCGCGCTACATCGTGGGCGCCGGTTGCGAGGTGCCCCGCGACACCCCCCGCGAGAACCTCCTCGCCCTGCGCGACTACGCCCGCGGCCACCGGCCGTAGCGGCGGATCGAGTCGGCCTTTCAGACGGAGCCCTTCCGGATCGCGCGTTTCCGGTTTTTCGCGGGATCGTTTTCCGCGCTCGGGATGAGGGGCCGACACGCGGCGGCATGGAGAAAAACCGGGTCCTCGGTGGCGTCCCCCACGTGGGGGATTTGCATGTCCGGGGCGAGGCGGCCGTCGAAGATTTCGTGGAAAATCGCCCGATGCTCACATTAGTCTTTTGGAGAGGCCGGCAAGGTCGGTCCGAATGTCCCACGTTTGCGCCGTTTCGCCAACATGCTCGATTCTTGCCAGACGGCGGAATTCGTCCGGCTCTGGACGCTGCACGGGCGGCGCCTCTGGGCGTACCTTCTGGCGTTGACGTCCAACGACGCCGACGCGGACGAGATCTACCAGGACGTCGGGGTAACGTTGTGGGAGAAGTTCGACCAATTCACTCCGGGAACGAGTTTCGAGGCGTGGGCGCGGCGGGTCGCCTTGAACAAGGTGCGAAGCTTCCGGCAACTCCGGCGGCACAACACGGTTCTGTGCAGCCCGGAGTTCCTGGACGCCATTAACGAGACGATTGCCGAGGACTCGCAAACGCTGGACGCGCAGAGCAAGGCATTGGCCGATTGTTGGAAGAAGCTGCCCGCGAAGCAACAGGAGCTCCTCGAACGGCGTTATCAACCCGGGGCCACGGCGCGGAGCGTCGCCGGCCAAACGGGCCGGAGCGTCAAGGCGATCTACGAGGCCCTCCGGCGCATCCACAATGCGCTGTTCGAGTGCGTTCACAAAGCGATCCTGGGGGAGGGAACGCCATGAACACGTCGCCTTTGCCCGAGGACTACGCGAAACTCGCCGACTTAATTCACGCGCTCTGCGAGAAGACGATCACGCCCGAGCAGCGAGCCCAGCTCGAGGAGTGGGTGTGCCGCGACCCGGCGGCGCGGCGGATTTACGTGCGATACATGAATCTCCACGCGGGCCTTCGATGGCGCGTCAGGCAGGACGGGGAGTCCGGCGTGGGATTGTCTCCCGAGACGCCGCGCGCGGCGCGCGCGCCGGTGCTCGGTTTCCTCGGCGAGTGCGTCCAACAAAGCACTTCGTTCCTGGCTCGACCGATGGTCTTCCTCGCTGTTGCCGCGATTGGTCTTCCGGGTCTTTTGGTCCTGGCGCTCGCGCTCGGCATACTATGGCAGGCGCCGCGCGAGGCGCAAGTGGCCTGGCGGCAGTTGCCCCAGCCGCACGTGGCCATGATTACCCGGGCGTACGGCGGCGGCAGCCGGCGCGCTCCGGGGCCATCGCTTTCGGCGGGAAGGGTCTTTGCGGAAGGAGAGACGATTTCGCTCGAGCGGGGGCTGCTTGAAATCACGTTCGCCGACGGCGCGCGGGTGATCCTGGAAGAGCGGGCCACGCTGGAGATATCCAATTGCAATGCCGGCCGGCTTCAGATTGGGCGGCTCGCGGCCACCGTGCCCGATGGCGCGCACGGCTTCACCATCGACACGCCCACGGCCAGGGTGGTGGACTTGGGAACCGATTTCGGCGTGTCGGTGGCCGCGGATCGGACGGCCGAGGCGCACGTCTTCGGCGGGCAGATCGAGGTCACGCCGAAGACCGGCGCGGGCTCGCCGGCCGCGCCGACGAGGCGGCTGGTCACGGGTGAAGCGGCGCGGATCCGGGCAGCCGCGGCGGACCAGGTTCCGCGAATCGAGGCCATTTCCGCGTCGTCGGACGAATTCGTCCGGCGTTTTCCCGACGAGGAACCCCCGATTGCCCAGGATCGCGTCCCTTCGACGCCGCGCCTCGTCGCGTCCGTCGACCGGCGCGACGGCGCGAGGGGTAATCGCGCGCCGATCGGCGAGTTTGGCCACCAGACTGATCCCTTGTCTTCGGACGCCTCCGGGTTGGTCCTGGGCGCCCCGGTCTATTCCGACCGGGTGTACACGGTGGAGATGATCGACGAGCCGTTGGTCGGCGCGGATTACGTCCGCGCGTTCAACTCGGACAAGTTTGACGCGAACCACCGGTACGACGTGACGTTTTCCACCGCGCGCGACCAGGTTTTCGTCGTGGTGTTGCTCGACGACCGCACGGAAGCGACCCCACAGCGGCGGCAAGCCCTTGTGGACCGGCTCGTCTCCCCATTCGCCAGACCGGGCGACTTCGTCGATACGGGCTGGGACATCGACGTCGACGACGGGCAGGAGCTGCGTCATCCGTTAAGCGCGTATGGCATGACCGTGCCGACGAAGAGCGCGTCCGGCAATCCGATCACTTATTCGTTTGTCACGTCGGCTCGAATGCCACAACGAGCTTCGCACTTCATTATCGCCGTGTTGCCCGAGCCGCCTTCGCCGGAGCGGTGACGCCACGAGATGGTTTCCTTTCGCCCTTTCTCCCTGTTCTTTTCCCCTGGAGGCAGTATCATGAGGAGCTTCTTTGGAGTCTGGTTATGCCCCCTGGTCGGGGGCCTCGCGATCGTGGCGTGCGTTGGCTTGCCTGCTCGCGCCGAGACGGCGGCGTACTGGTCGTTTGACGACGAGCAGAACCTGGCGCACGATTCGGCCGGCACGGACAACGGCGATTCGAACACGGGCGTCGTGTATTCCCCGAGCGGCATGTTCGGCGGCGCCGCCAACTTCGGACTCACGACCGAAATCAACTACATCACGCTGGGCAACCTGTCGGATTTCGACAGCACGTGGGGGTCTTACGCACTGTCCGTCTGGTACAAGAGCAACGGGACCGTCGGCACGAAACCCGAGAAGGTGTTCCACGTCTGCGACAACGATGGCAAGGCCGGCACGGCCTTGTCGATCCACCAGTCGGACGGCGCGATCCGACCCTTTGCGCGCGACGCGGCCAAAAAGGCCGTCGAACCCGCCGGCGCGACCAACGTTCGCGATGAACAGTGGCACAACCTCAGCTACGTTTATGACGGAGCGACCCAAACCATCTGGGGCTACGTGGACGGCATGCAGGATTGCACGTTGACGAACTCGGAAATTGGGACCGTCTCCGGTTTCACGCTGGGCAAGATCGGCTACCACGCGCGAAGCGCCGAAGGAGCGCTGGGTGGCATGTTGGACGATCTTGCGGTGATGACCGACACGGTCACGCCCGCCAACGTCGCGCTGGTGAACGGATTGGGCCGATTCGCCGGCGTGAGCATGGCCGACTACGAGCAGATCCTGGCCGTCGAGGCGGCGTTTAACGCCGGAGCGGGCAATTCGGCCGTGGCCGGCGGATTGACGTGGCGCTACACAAGCGGCCTGGGAAGCACGGTGGTCGGCGCGATGGGCGGCTCCGTGGCCGGCGGCAACGCCTTCGTCGTGCTGGACGCCGCGGGAAACGGCGTCTCCCTGATTCCCGAACCCGGCGCGCTCGCCCTGTTGACCACCGGCCTTGTCGGCCTGCTGGCCGGCGCGCGGCGCCGACGGAAGTAGAATAGACCAGGGGCGAGGGCGGCGATCCGATCCGCGTGATCGCGTGGGCCGCCCTCGCCCCGACGTTCTTCGTTCGGAGCAGCCCCCCCTAGACGAGGAAATACCGCGTGACACGCTCCATTATGTGCTTTGCTTTGCTGCTTGCTTCCGTTTCGTCGGCAACGGCGGAGACGTCCTTGCTCTTCGATCTGGCGTCACCCGTGATCTTCCAGGGCGACGAGGCGACGGCCTATCGCGACCCCACCGTGGTCTATCACGACGGCATCTTCCATCTCTACTGCACGGTAGCCAGCCTGGATCCGTCGGACGGAGGGCTCATCACCGTGACGGCGCACAGCCAGAGCAGCGATTTGAAAACGTGGACCCCGCCGGCGCCGGTGGCGTTCACGCCCCGGGACCGGTCGCTCAACTACAGCAGTCCCGGCAACGTCATCCGGCACGGCGGCAAGTGGATCATGTGCCTGCAGACGTATCCCACGGTCGGCGGGCAGACCACCGGCAGCCGGGATTCCCGCATCTGGACGATGTCCAGCGACGACCTGGTTAACTGGGGCGACGCGACGTTGCTGCGCGTCAAGGGACCGAACGTGGCGCAGGCCGACATGGGGCGGATGATCGACCCTTATCTTGTCGAGGACAAGGACGAGCCGGGCAAGTGGTGGTGCTTCTACAAACAGAACGGCGTGAGCCGCTCCTGGTCGCGCGACCTTGTGAATTGGACGTACGTTGGCAGCAACGCTTCGATCGGCGAGAACGCGTGCATTCTCCGCGACGGCGACCAGTACGTGATGTTCGCTTCGCCCGGCAACGGCGTCAAGGTCTACCATTCTTCCGACCTGGCCGCGAAGGATTGGAGCCACGACCGCCTGCTGACGCTGGGGCAAGCGGATTGGCCCTGGGCGAGCGGCCGGCTGACGGCCGGCTTCGTCCTGGATTTGCGCGACGAGCCGCGCGTGGGCAAGTACGTGATGTTCTTCCACGGCTCGCGGAAGGGATTCTCGCCCGAGACGCACGGAATGGCTTCCCTGGGCATTGCCTGGAGCGACGATCTGGTGACGTGGGACTGGCCGGGCAAGACGGTCGTCGCGGAGCCCGGCGCGGCGCCGGGGCTGGTGAGCTGCTGTCTGGTGGGCCTGGTGACGTACCGGCGCTACGCGCCGAGGCAGGCAAAACAGTGAACGTTCGCCGAAGAAGGGACATTTGGCCGGGGACGGTTGGGGACGACACGATGAAAGGCACGTCGCGACGAAGCGCATTCACGTTGGTCGAACTGCTGGTGGTCATCGCGATCATTGGCGTTCTCATTGCGATGCTGCTGCCGGCCGTTCAAGCCGCGCGCGAGGCGGCTCGGCGCATCCATTGCGGCAACAATCTGAAACAGATCGGCCTGGCCCTGCAAGGCTACCACGAGGCAATTCGCTCCTTTCCACCGGGGGTGGTGATGGATGGCCCGTGCTGCGGGACCAAGACTCGCATCGGCTGGGCGATCTCCATTCTGCCGTACCTCGAGATGAAGCCCGTGTTCGATAAGTACAATCCGGAATACTACAATCAGGATCCGCAGAACCAGGACCTCCGCGAGACGTTCGTGAGCGTCTACGTCTGCCCGGCCGAGTCGGACGGCGGCGCCCTGGGCGTACCCGACACGGGGCCGGTGTCCGGCCTGCCGTTTCGCCGCGGTTCGTACCGGGGGAACGTGGGCCGATCCGAGGTTGGCGCCGGAGGCGCGTGTCTGTACATGGCGCAAGCCGGCACTTCTTTCTGTCCGGAGACGTGGCGCGGCGTCCTTCATTTTGTGGGCAAGGACACTCCGTTCAACGAACCCGAATCCATCGACGACGTCACCGACGGCACGTCCAAGACCCTGATGGTCGGCGAACACGCGCCGACGACGCACCCGGGCCGCGCGACGTATTGGGCCAATACGTACGGCTATTCCGTGGCAACCACGTTCGCCGATGGCCGATCGCTGTTGGCCGACTACGACGCCTGCATGGCGGCCCTCAATGGCGCCCCGTCGGTGTTCTGCAAAAACGGCTGGAAGAGCTGGCACGCCAACGGGTTCATGACGGTTTTTGCCGACGGGGCCACCCACTTCCTGTCGGATTCGCTCGATACGAGCATCCTTGTGGCCATGGCGACCGTGGACAACGGCGAGCCCGTCGAATCGCCCGAGTAGACAATGACAAACAGGTGACAATATGGTTTCCCATGACGTGCGCCAACGGACGTCGCGACGACGATTCGTCCGGTTCTGGGGCACATGCGTCGTGCTGGCCGCGGGGCTGGCAGCCGGATGCGGAGGCCGTGCGAAGCACGACGTCGTGCCCGTGTCCGGACGCGTCACCGTCGCGGGAAAGCCGTTGGTCGACGTCACCGTCGCCTTCCAGCCGTTGGCCCCGCCCGACAGCAAGGGGGAGGCGGGATTCGGATCCTACGGCGTCACCAACGCGGAAGGCCGCTTTGAACTCGCGGCGGTCGACGGTCGCCACGGCGCGGTGGTGGGTGAGCACGCGATCCGATTGGGCGTGAAGGACTCGCGCCCCATGGTCGGCGACGAGGCGATCGGGCCGCCGCCGAAAAGCGCACTGCCGCCGCGAGCATCCGACGGCAGCCTCACGTTCGTCGTCCCTCCCGACGGCACCGACGAGGCGAATTTCGATTTCCTCTAGGGCTGCTCCTTGAACACCGCCGTGAAGTAGCTCTTCACGACGCGGTCGAAGTGGTCGGGCCGCATCTCCATCGGCACGTCGTTGTACGTGCAGTAGTTGAGGATCTGGCTCAACAGATCGCGGGGTTGGCAGCGGCGCATCGGCCGGCCCAGGGGGCGATAGTGCGTGGAAATCAAATAGTCCACGGCCTCGCGCCGGTATTCGCAGCCAAACGTCTGCGCGTAGAGCTTGAACAGCTCGTGGAACTCCGTCTCCGTGGGATCGGAGATCTCGATCTTATAGGGAATCCGCCGCAGGAAGGCGTCGTCCACCAGATCCCGCGGCTCCAGGTTCGTCGAAAAGATAATGAGCTGCTCGAAGGGCACCTGGAACTTCTTGCCCGTGGATAGCGTGAGGAAGTCGTGCCGGTTTTCCAGCGGGACGATCCACCGGTTCAATAGAGCCGTTGGCTCGACCCGCTGCCGGCCGAAGTCATCGATCAGCAGGCAGCCGCAGTTGCTCTTCATTTGAAGGGGGGCTTCGCCGACGTTGCTGGTCGGATCGTGGCGGATCTCGAGGCTGTCGAGCGTGAGCTCGCCGCCCACCACCACGGTGGGCCGGCGGATCTTGATCCAACGGCGGTCGTGCTCGGTCGCCTTGATCAGGCTGTCCGCGTCCTCCTCGACCGCCGTGTGGTAGGCGTTGTCATAGAGCTTGATGATTTGCCCGTCCTCGATCAGGGCATGGGGCACCCAGATGTTCTGGCCGAAGCAACTCGTGATCCGCCGGGCGAGCGTCGACTTGCCGTTGCCCGGCGCGCCGTAGAGAAACAACCCCGCGCCGGAGTTCACCGCCGGCCCCAGGCTCTCGAACAAATTCGTGTCGACCGAGATGTCGGCGAACGCCTTGGCCAGTTGCTGGCGCTTGGGCGATTCGGCGCGGATGGTCTGGGCGTCGACGCTCAAGACGTAATCCACCAGGGGCACGGGCGCGGGGCCCACGTAGGCGCACGCCCGGCTGGCGACCTGCGTGCGATCGCGGCCCTGCTCGGTGAGCGTGTAGTGGTAATCGTTCACCGGGGCCGCGCCGGCGTGGACGAGGATTTGCCGGGTTCGCAGCGATTGGAAGATGCTCTCGAGCACGCCGAAGGGCAGGCAGATCCGCTCGGCGATCGACCGGCCGCTGGACGTGCCCACCACGGCCAGGTGCTTGCAGATGAGCGTCTCGACGAACGACGTGGTCAGCCCCGTCTCGGCCAGCGACTGGGGCACGGCGGGCCGAAAACTTTCCTCCGCCAGAAGCGTGGCCAACAGGCCCTCGCCAACGATCTTCGTCGGACCCGACATGGAATATCCCCCCTTGGAGCGTGTTCGTCGCTACGAACGCGACAACCCGTATTTGAAGTCTACGTCACGAATTCCGTCTCGTGGCGCCGGCGTTTGCCGTAACAAACCCTTCCTCGGGGGCCCGATCGCCGGGTACGTCCGTAAACGGGCGCGGCGCCTGTTCGGATGGCGTCGGAAGGAGTACAATAGGTCGGCGTCAAAACAGGTTCCCCGCGGTTCGGGTACGGCCATGTGCAAGCGCCGCGCGAAGCTGGCCGCGTTGCTTCCCGCAGCCGGAATCCTTTCAATAGCGATGGCCATGATGGGCTCTCCGTTCTTTGGATGCTCCGATCAAAGACGCGCCCCACAGGCCGTTTCGGAACGCCCCTCGGACGCGCCCGGCGGCCCTGCCCAAACCGCGCCGACGGACGAGCCGCCCGATCTGACCGAGGCGCGGCGCCGCATGATCGCGCACGATCTGGCTGGGCGCGACATCACCGATGCGCGGGTGTTGGAGGCGATGGGCCACGTCCCCCGGCACGAGTTCGTTCCGCCCGAGCACCGCCACGCGGCCTACGCCGATCGTCCTTTGCCCATCGGTCACGAGCAGACCATCTCGCAGCCGTACATCGTGGCCTTGATGACGCAACTCGTCCGACCCCAGGCGAACGATCGGGCTCTGGACGTGGGCACGGGCAGCGGCTACCAGGCGGCCGTTCTCGCCGAGTTGTGCAAGGAAGTATACAGCGTCGAGATCCTAAGACCGCTGGTGGAAGAGTCCTCGTCGCGGCTTGCCGGGCTGGGCTACCGCAACGTGACCGTCCGCCACGCGGACGGCTACCGGGGCTGGACGGAGCACGCGCCGTTTGACGTGATCGTCGTGGCCGCCGCGCCGGACCACGTCCCCGAGCCGCTCGTGGAGCAGCTCGCTCCCGGCGGCCGGCTCGTCATTCCCATCGGCGGCTTCTTTCAGGAGCTTCTGTTGATCGAGAAGCAGGCAAACGGCGAGGTTCGCCGACGCACCATCACCGGCGTGGCCTTCGTCCCCATGACCGGCGAGGCCCAACGCGCGGAAGAACCATGAGAGCCGGATCCGGCCGCCGTACGCCGCCGCTGGACAAGCCAGCCGCCGGCGTCGCGAGAGTGCCAGTGCCTTCGGACAACGAGATCTGTTTTCCGGAGAAACCTCGGCCGCAATATGCACTGGCGGAGCCAGTGGCACTCAGCTAAGGCGCACTGCCGGACGAGCCGGCAGTGGCGCCCGCACGCGATGCCGCCCGTCGCTTCTCTCGGTTTGTCCGGGGCGCTATAATGGGGGCATGGCCGAGCGCGTGTTGACAGCCTTGCCGGTGTTTAACGAGGTGGCCCACGTCGGGGGGGTTCTCGATCTCGCGTTGCGGTATTGCCGCGACGTGCTCGTGGTGGATGACGGCTCGACCGACGGCACGGCCGACCTCCTGGCCCGGCGCGGCGACGTCCGCGTCCTCGCGCACCGCCGCAACCGAGGCTACGGAGCCGCCCTGCGGACCGCCTTCCGCCACGCCGTCGACGCCGGCTACGACGTTTTGGTCACGATCGACTGCGACGGACAGCATGAGCCGCAGAGGATCCCCCGCTTCGTCGAGGCCCTGGCGGACGCGGATGTCGTGTCGGGCAGCCGGTATCGCAAGCGGTTCCCTGGCGACAGCCAACCGCCCAAGGATCGCCGCCGCGTCAATCAACATATCACGCGGTGGATCAACCGCCGCCTGGGGCTGGGCATCACCGACGCCTTCTGCGGATTCAAGGCGTACCGGACGTGGTTTCTCGACGCGCTGCGTTGGACCGAGACGGGCTATGCCATGCCGCTGGAGTTTTGGGCGCAGGCGGCGCGGATGGGGCTGCGGATCGTCGAGGAGCCGGTACCGCTGGTGTATCTCGACCCGCGCCGGTCGTTTGGCGGCGCGCTGGACGACGCGGCCACGCGCCAGGCGGTTTACGAAGACGTGCTCCGGCGCAGCCTCGTCGCCACGTGCCCCGTCGCGCCGTGCGGACTGGCCGGATGCCCTTGTGCCGAGGGCGTTGCATGAACGAAGCGTCCGCGGCTGGACAAGTCGGCTCTCTTCGCGCGCCGGCCGAAGACGGCTCGGCCCTCGTCGTGCCGGGTTGGGATGACGTGCCGGAACTGGTCGCGGCGAACTTGCGCCATCGTCGGTCGTGGGACTACGACTTCCAGGGCCGCGCGTTGGATTCCCTCACCCGGCAAGCCCGCGAGGAGCTCCTCAACGAAGCCCGGCGGTGGACCTCGGCCTACCGCGACGTGGACGCCGCGCCCGCGGTGCCGGGCAGCGCGATCTTCCTCGCCGGGCATCAACCGGAGTTGGTGCATCCGGGCGTGTGGTTCAAAAATTTCGCGCTGGACCGGCTCGCCCGGCGGCACGGGGCGGTGGCCATCAACTTCCTGGTGGACAACGACACGGTCAAGCGGACGTCGATTCGCGTGCTAGGGGGAACGATCCGCCAGCCCGAGGTGGCCGCGATCGAGTTGGACCAGCCCGACCCAGTCGTGCCGTATGAAGAGCGGCGGATCGAGGATGCCGCGCGGTTTTCGGAGTTCGGCCGTCGCGCGGCCCAACAGATCCGGCCGCTCGTTCCCGATTCGATGGTCGAGGACTTCTGGGCGCTGGCCCGGCGAGCCGGCCAGCGAACGGGCCGTCTGGGCGCGGCCCTGGCCGAGGCGCGGAACGCGCTTGAAGGCCAGTGGGGCCTGGCCACGCTCGAAGCGCCGCTGGGCCGCGTTTGTTCGGGCGAACCGTTCGCCTGGTTCGTCGCGCACCTAGTGGCGCGGTTGCCGCGGTTCCACGCCGCGTACAACGACGCGATCGCGGCCCACCGTAAGATCCATCATGTCCGCAGCGCCGCGCATCCCGTGCCCAATCTGGCCGTCAAGGACGACTGGCTCGAAGCGCCCTTTTGGGTTTGGACCGCGGCGGACCCGCGGCGGCGTCCGCTTTGGGCCCGCGCCCGCGCCGGATGCGTCGAGCTGTCCGACCGCGGGCAATGGCGCGCCGAGTTGACCTTGGGGCCCGAGAGCGACGCCCGGCGAGCCGTTGCCCAGCTTCTGGACGTGGCTTCGTCGGGCGTGAAGATCCGTCCCCGCACGCTGACGACCACCCTTTGGGCGCGACTCGTCCTGAGCGACCTGTTCATTCACGGCCTTGGCGGGGCCAAGTACGACCGGGTGGGCGACGCGCTGGTCGAGCGTTTTTTCGGACTCCAGCCGCCCGGGTTTCTCACCCTCTCGGCGACGCTGCGTTTGCCTCTGGTCGATCATCCCGCCGCGGCAATGCCGCCAACGGCGGAGATCCGCAACCGGCTGCGTCAGCTTTTGTTCCATTCTGAACGATTCTTGACGAATCGCGACGCCGAGCCGGCCGCGCTGGCCGCCGACAAGGCGCGATGGATCGCGACGCCCCGAACGCCGCAAAACGCGGCCTTGCGCCACGAGCGGATCAGGTGGATCAATGCGGCTCTCCAGCCCTGGGTCGCCGAACACCGACAGCGACTCCTCGATCAGCAAGAGCAATCGGAACGAGCCGCCCGGGCGGCGGCCATTCTCAACGGGCGCGAGCACGCGGCCTGCCTCTTCCCCGCCGAAATGCTCAAGACGGCGCTGTTCGGCTTGTTGCCCCGATCCTACCCTGTTGGGTGAGCGGGATCGACGCAGTCCTTTTTTGCCGTTTTTTCTTGTGGCAAACGCTAGGCAAATCGCGAGCAATACGTTCTCATTAGCGCAAATGGAGTTAGATTGCCGGGATCGTGGCGGGCCATGACGCCCTGGGATTCCGGCATCTTGTGCTCGGGGATAAAGGATGTACGCCCATGAGCGCCAACCTCTTTTCGTCGCGGCCGGATCGTTCGACGCCGTCCTCCCAGCGTCCCGGCCCGCCCGATCCGCTTCGGCTCGTCGCGGCTTCGGCGGCCGACTTTCCGGCCATTCAGTACTTCCTCACCGAGGTGTTTGGGCGGCCCGTGCCGACGGAGTACCGCTTGGCCAAGGAGGACCCGTTCTTCGAACCTCACGACCGGCTCCTGTTCAAGGCGCCCACGCAAATCGTGGGCCACGTGCACACGACGCGGCGGGTCATGCAGCTCGGTCCGGTGGCGATCCCCTCGGCCGGCATCCATTGGCTGGGTATTCTGCCCGGCTTTCAGGGCCAAGGCCGCGGTAGCCGCCTGCTCCGCGCGGCGGAATGCCACGCGACCGCCCAGGGCGCGCTGGTGGGTCTCCTGCGGACCCGAATCCCGCACTTTTTCCGCCGAACCGGCTGGGCCCTTTGCGGGGGCGACCCGCGCTCGCAGGCCCCGGCCCGCGCGATCCTCTCGGAGATGTTGCGATGCCGCGCGCCGTTGCGCCGGCGCCGCTCGCGATTGAGCGTCCGCTGTTGGCGGCGGATGGAGCTGCCCGCTTTGGCGCGAATCTATCGCGAAAACCTTTCGGGCACGTGCGGGCCGCTGGAACGAACCGAGGCGTATTGGCAGTGGCTCATCCGGCGCCACGCATACGACCAGATCTACGTCGCCCTGAACGGCCCCGACCTGCTCGAACTGGAGGAGACGCTCACGCCCATCGTCGGCTACGCCGTGACGCGGGGGGAACGCATTCTCGAGCTCTTGACCGCGCCAGACTGTCCGGCCGTCGCCGGGCACCTCTTGGTTCGAGCGTGCCGCGACGCGATCGAGGCCGACCGCCATTGGATCACGTTGCACGCGCCGGACGGCCACCGGTTGCACGGGCTGTTCGGCCGGGCCGGAGGTCGCGAGGCCGTCGTGGAGCCCGATCGGGGCGAAGTGCTCATGGCTCGGCTCTTGGCTCCCATGCGTTTGCTGCGGCGGCTTGCGCCCGTCCTGGTCGAGAGGGCCGTCGCCGCCGGACTGCCGCGGAGCTTCGAGTTGGGCCTGACGGTCGACCGCCGCAAGTTCCTCCTCGCAAGGCGGCACGACGCGATGGACGTCCTCGCCGGGCGGATCGGACGCAGCTCCTTGCGCCTGAACGTGGCGGATTTCACGCGCCTGGTGTTGGGCCAGCTCGACTGGGACGAAGCGCTGGCCAGCGGCCGGCTGGCCGTCTCGACCGCACTGGCCAGCCGCCTCGGTTCCGCCCTCTTTCCCCGCAGCCCCTGGTGGCGCCCTCCGCTCGACGATCTTCCGACCTGACTGCCCCAGCCCACCAGTCGGAGTTCCGTCGGTCGACGAGGCGAACACCCCGTTCACGGTGGAACCCCGTCCCGATGGCGTGCCTATTCGTCCATCGATCCGATCACAGCAGGCCCCTCAACCCCGCCGCTTTAGTGGTGTGCAACATGATTCTTTTGGAGGATTTCCTCGACGACTAATCCCCCCATCATTGGGGAATCCGCCCCGAAACGCCCTGGTCTGCCGGGTGTCTTCCCTAAAAATCCGTGGCGTTTGCCAGGAAAATTGCTGGTCAACGTCCCTACCTTTGGCTAAATTATGCATTTGCCCTGGCAAGCGACGACCTTGCCGGGGATCATCGGTCCGGGGAAGACGCAGGCGGCACGAGGCTAGTCAACCGCCTGGCGTGGGTATTGCCGTGGCGCCGGCGTGCCGCTTCATGTGTTGAGTTCCCGATTTCACGTCGGGGATCCCGGAATCAGTGTGAGGCTGCGGGGCGTGGATCATTGTCCTCTCTTGCTTGCGTGGAAGGTGCATTATGGACCAGCGTGCTAGAGTGTGTCTGCTCTTGGGGGTTTCTGTCGTTCTACTGCTTGCATCGCAGGGGGCGGGCGTTACCCTGCTGACGCCCGGCGACCCGATCATCGCCGTCGATGCCGTTTTCCGGTCAACGAGTTCGTCGCCAGCGGCCGAGGGACCGGAGAATCTCGTCGACGGCGCCACGAACACGAAGTATCTGAATTTCGCCGAGGAGAACTCCGGATTCATCATCGAGTTTGCCTACGGGGCCGCGGCGGTGCAAAGCTTCCAGATCGCCACGGCCAACGACGCCCCGGAACGCGACCCGACTTCCTGGGTGCTCTACGGCACGAACGACGCCATCACCAGCGCCAATCACAGCCTGGGCGACGCCGAGAACTGGACGCTTTTGGGCTCGGGCGACATGAACCTGCCGGAACTCCGCGAATGGTATGCCGACCCCATCGCCGTGAGCAACACCGATACGTACTCGGCCTACAAGATGGTCTTTCCCACCGTGAGGGACGCGGCGTTGGCCAACTCGATGCAGATCTCGGACGTCATCTTCTACGATAACATGGGCGGCATGCTTCAATCCGTCTTGGATACGGTCCTGGCGATCGACGTCGATCTGTTTGGGAGCGGGTATCCCGACGTCGAAACGCCGCCCATGGCCATCGACAACATCGTGACGACGAAGTACCTCAACTTCGGACGCGAGGGCTCCGGTTTCATCGTCACGCCCTCGTTGGGCATGTCGACCCTCACGGGCTTCCAGATCACCACGGCCAACGACTCCGAATCGCGCGACCCGGCCACGTGGGAACTCTACGGCACGAACGATTCCATCACGAGCGTGGACAATAGCGATGGCATGGCGGAGAACTGGATCTTGATCGATTCCGGCGACGTGACGCTGCCAATCGAACGCCAAACGCTTGGGTCGGAAGTGGCCGTCGAGAACGCCGCGGGCTACACCTCGTACAAGATGGTCTTCCCCACCGTGCGGGACGCGACGGCCGGCGACTGCGATTCGATGCAGATTGCCGAGATCCAGTTCTTCGGCACCACGGAGACCGAGCCCCAGCCCGGCGACGCCAACCGCGACGGCACCGTGGATAAGGACGACGCCGCGCTGCTGGCCGCCCACTGGTTGCAATCGGAGGGCGTGAGTTGGAGCGTCGGCGATTTCAACGACGATGGGAGCGTCGACGATCTGGACCTCGCCATCCTGGCGGCCAACTGGACCCTTCCAATGGCCGCCACCGTGCCCGAACCGTCGACGCTCGCGCTGCTGGGCGCCGCGGTCCTGGTCGCGTTGGCGGCACGCCGCCGCAGAAGTTAGAGGCGCGTTTCGGACGTACTCCTCGCGTTCCGCGCGAGGACAAGACGCTGCGTGCCTCTGGCTCCGCCAGTGCCCGGTGTCGGCGCAACCCGCGCACTGGCAATGCCAGTGGCACGCGCGGGGGCGTGTTCCGCCGGATTGGGATACGTGCAACACGGACGACGAACGAAGAAGAGGTTTCCCGTTTTCCAATGTCTTCGCACCCTGGAATCTGGAGACTGCTTATGAGCCGCTTACGATGTTTCTATCTCTTGGCCGCCGTGGGTCTGGTCCTGCTTGTCGCGGGATCGCAGGCTGTCGCGGGGGTCGCGCTGCTGGCGCCGGGCGATCCGATCATCGCCGTGGATTTCCTGCCCCGGTCGACCAGCAGCTATCCCGGCGGGGAAAGCCCCGCCAAGATTCTCGACGGCGACGCCGACACGAAGTACCTGAACTTCGCCAGGGAGAATTCTGGCTTCATCGTGACGCCCAGCGTCGCGACCACGGTCCGGAGCTTCCAGATCACGACGGCGAACGACGCTCCCGAGCGCGATCCCGCCTCCTGGATCCTCTACGGCACGAATGACGCGATCGCGAGCCTCGACAACAGCCTGGGCGACGCCGAAAGCTGGACGCTCATCGGCTCGGGCGACCTTGCGCTGCCCGACGACCGGCGCGTGCTCGGGCCCGTCGTTGGTTTTGCCAACGACGTGTCCTACACCTCGTATCGCATGGTCTATCCGACCTTGAAAAACGCCGGCGCCACGAACTCGATGCAGATCGCCGACGTGGGGCTCTTCGAGAGCGCGGACGGTTCCGGCGGCTCGGTCCTGGCCGTGGGCAATCCAATTCTGGGCATCGACGTCGATCCGTTCGTGAGCGGCTATCCCGAGGCGGAATCGCCCCCGAAGGCCATCGACGCGAGCGTCGATACGAAGTATCTCAACTTCGGTCGCGAGGGCGCCGGGTTCATCGTCACCCCGTCCGCCGGGCCGGCGACGATCGTCACGAGCTTCCAGATCACGACGGCCAACGACTCCGAGTCGCGAGACCCAGCGTCCTGGGAACTCTACGGGACGAACGACGCCATCGTCAGCGCCGATAACAGCGCCGGCGACGGCGAAAATTGGACGTTGATCGATTCCGGCGCCGTCGATCTGCCCATCGACAGGAAGGCGCTCGGGCCGGAAGTGGCCGTCGACAACGCCGTGGGCTACACGTCGTACAAGTTGTTGTTCCCGACCGTGCGGGATTCGTCCGCCGGCGACTGCGACTCGATGCAGATCACCGAGGTCCAGTTCTACGGCAGCGTTGTCCCCGAGCCGGCGACCTGGGCCATGCTTTCCGGCATGGCCTTGGTCTTCCTGATCGGGCGGCGACGCCGCACGCGTTGACAACCGTGTCACTCGCGCGATCCGGGGAGGGATCGGCACGCGTCGTCCCGCTGGGGACGTCGGCGGCCGATCAGACGGCGACCTCTCCGGATCGCGCATTTTCTTGACCGCGCGGCGCGTGCCCCTGCGGGCTCGCCCAGCAGTGCCCGTCATTCTGGCAAACCATCAATCGCCCGGCTTGGGCCGGCGACCGCGCGGCCCGGGACGCTGTGGCGGCCTGGGACGTCGCTTGCCGGGTGTCTTCGCGCGCTGAGCGGACGGCGGCGAATGCCCCATGTTTCGCGACCGTGCCGGGCGATCGGCGATCAGGCAGCCCGGTCCGCGGCCAATCAAATCCGTTCGCCCCGCCGCCACGAGCGCCTCGCGCACCAAAGCGTGGTTCTCCGGCCGGTCGAAAAGCAGTAGCGCCTTTTGCAATCGTCGCTCGCGCTGCCCTCGCGGCACGTACACCTGCTCGCCCGTCATCGGGTCGATGCCGGTGTGGTACATGCACGTGGCCAGGTCGAACGGCCCGGGCAAAAATTCCTGCACCTGCTCGACGCGCCAGCCGCGCCGCTTGAGGAATTCGGCCACGCGGACCATCGACGCCAACGTGGTGCCCGGATGGCCAGCCATGAGATACGGCACCAAATACTGCCGTTTGCCCGCGCGGCGCGACGTCTCGGCGAAACGCCGGCAAAACGCCTCGAATGATTCGATGGGCGGCTTCTTCATCCGGCGCAACACGTCTGGATCGACGTGCTCCGGGGCCACCTTGAGATGCCCGCCAACGTGGTGCCGCACAAGCTGCTCGACGTATGCCGGGCTGCGGACCGCCAGATCCGTCCGCACGCCCGAGGCGATGAACACCCGCCGCACCGCCGGATGCTTGCGACACGCTTTCATCAGACGGATCAAAGGCCCATGGTCCGCCTGGAGCAGCCGGCAAATCGTTGGGTGCAGGCAGCTCAGGCGGCGACACTTCCTGGCCACCTCGGGCCGGGAGCAGCCCATGCGATACAGGTTGGCCGTCGGCCCGCCCAGGTCGCTGAGCGTGCCCTTGAAATCCGGATCCTCGGCCATCCGCGCGATCTCGGCCAGGATCGACTCGGGACTTCGGCTCTGCACCACCCGGCCCTGGTGTGCCGCGAGCGAACAAAACGCGCATCCGCCAAAACAGCCGCGCAGGATCTGAATCGAGTCGCGGACCACCTCCAAGGCCGGGATTGGCTCGCTACCGTAGCTCGGATGCGCCTTGCGCGTGAAGGGCAAATCGTAAACCGCGTCGATCTCCTCTTCCGAAAGCGGCCACGCCGGCGGATTGACCACCACCGCCTCGCGACCGTGATACTGCACCAGCCGCCGGGCACAATAGGGATTCGTCTCAAGATGCGCCACCCGCGTCATCCGCGCGAAAGCCCGCCGATCCGCCGCCACTTCCTCGAACGCCGGCAAGACGATCGTGTCATCGGCTGATGCGCCCAGAGTGCCACTGGCTCCGCCAGTGCCTTCGTGGACAGGGCTGATTTCCTCGTCACCATATTGAGTGCCACTGGCCATGCCAGTGCCTTGGGACGCAGGGCATTCCGCACTGGCGGAGCCAGTGGCACACTTGTCCTTCCACTCCGGCAGCGTCTCCGATGCGCCCAGGCGGTAGGCCACCCCGCGCAGGTCGCGCAGCGCGCCGACCGCCTCACCCGCGGCCAGACGGCGGACGATGTCCAACAGCGTCCGCTCGCCCATGCCGTGGACCACGAGGTCCGGCTTGGCGTCCATCACGATCGAGCGGCGGACCTTGTCGCTCCAATAGTCATAGTGGGCGATCCGGCGGAGGCTCGCCTCGACGCCGCCAGCGATGATGGGCACGCCGGGGTATGCCTCGCGGGCGCGCTGGCAATAGGCCAGCGTGGCGCGGTCCGGCCGGCGGCCAATCCGCCCGCCGGGGCTATAGGCGTCGTCGTTGCGGACCTTCCGATTGGCCGTGTAGTGGTTGACCATCGAGTCCATGTTGCCCGCGCTGACGGCAAAGCACACCCGCGGCCGGCCAAAGGCGCGCCACGGCTGACACGACCGCCAATCCGGCTGGGCCAGCACGGCCACGCGGTAGCCGGCATGCTCGAGCCACCGGCCCAGGATCGCCGCGGCGAAGCTCGGATGGTCCACGTACGCGTCGCCCGTGACGAACACCACGTCCACGCCGTCCCAACCGCGCTGGGCAACTTCCTCGGGCGTCATGGGCAAGGGCGGCGATGCAAAGGTATCTAGCACGATAGTCTGAATCGCGAGGACAAGGGGCGGCCGACGGGCATTTCTCCCCTCTCCCGCCTGCGGGCGAGGGGTCGGGGGCGAGGGGATGCCGTCCTATCGGCGAGACATGAGGCGTCCCCTTCCGCCATTCTACCCCGCCACCGCCCCGTCGGACAGGGAAACGTCTATTGGGAAATCCTCCGAAGGACCGCTATAATGCCGCATTCTCAAACGCCACCGATCATTCGGTTGTCCGATGCCCGACCGCGCAAGGCATTCCGCTCCCCGCGTCCTGATCGTCCGCCTGAGCGCGATCGGCGACGTGATCCACGGGCTGCCGGTGCTCTGCGCGCTGCGCCGGGCGTGGCCCGAGGCGCATCTGACCTGGGTCGTCGAGCGCCGGGCGTCGGCGCTTCTGGCGGGCCATGCGGCGCTCGATGAGCTGATCCTGCTGCCGCGCGGTTGGTTCAAATCGCCCGGCGAGCTGTGGCGGCTCCGCCGGCGACTGCGGCAGTTGCGGCCCGACGTGACAGTCGATCTGCAGGGGCTTACCAAGAGCGCGGCCGTCGCGTGGCTCTCGGGCTGCCGCCGGCGGATCGGGTTCGGCGACGCGAAGGGCCGGGAACTCAGCCGGTGGCTCAACAACGAACTAGTCGACGCCCCCGCCGCGCACGTGATCGACGCCAACCTGCAATTGCTCGCCCCGCTGGGGCTTTTTGAAAAGACCGTTGAGTTCAATTTGCCCGAGCGCGCCGAGGACGCGCGATCGGCCCAAGCGACAATCGAGCGACTCGGCCTGGGCGAGGGCTATGCGATGCTCAATCCCGGTGCCGGCTGGCCGTCGAAGCTCTGGCCGACCGATCGCTTCGCCGAGGTCGCCCGACATCTGGGCCGGCAGTGGCGCCTGCCCAGTCTGATCGTTTGGGCCGGAGCGCAAGAGCGGGCCTGGGCCGCGGCGATCGTCGCCGGCGCCGAGGGCCACGCGCGGCTGGCCCCGAACACGTCGCTAACGGAATTGGCCGCGCTGGCCCGCCGGGCCGTGCTGTTCGTCGCGTCCGACACCGGCCCACTGCACGTCGCCGCGGCCGTGGGCACGCCGTGCGTGGGCCTGTTTGGTCCCATGCCCGCCGAGCGCAACGGCCCCTACGGCCCCGCGCACGTCGCGCTGCAAAAGGCTTCTTTCCAGGGCGCCAGCCGCCAGCGCCGCGGCGCGCCCCGCGCGATCATGGAGGCCATCACCGTGGCCGACGTTGCCGACGCCTGCGACAATCTGCTGCGCCGCGGCACGTGGGAAGCAGCGTGACCGCGTGCCCCGGGCTTTGCCGTGTGCCACTGGCTTTGCCAGTGCGCGTCTGGAGGTGTCTCAATGCACTGGCAAAGCCAGTGCCACGCGGCCCGTCATGCCGAGCGCGGCGACGCATCCCCCATCATCCATCATCAACGAGATCCTTCGCTACGCTCAGGATGACTTGCAGGGACGTCGCAAGTCTCTCAGTAGATCTCGATGCTCTTGACCACGCCCCCGCCCGAGGCGTGCGACCCGTAGAGGCAGCGATCCGCCGCCTTCAGGAGATCCTCCGCCGGGAAGTTCTTCGGCGGCAGCGAGACGGTGGCCGCGCCCAGGGCAAGGTGCGCGCCGTGTGAGGAATCCTGATAGAACCTCGCCATCGACGCGCGAGCCTGGCTGGCTAGATCGTTGCCCAACGCAACGACCGTGGGCCGATCGCAGGCGGCCAACACCACGGCGCAGCCGGTCTGCCGGAAGGGCTGGCAAACCACGAACGGGTGGTCCAGCCCGCGGCACAAGGCCACTAGCGCGTCTTGCGCCCGATCGGCGTCGGACACCCCCGCGGCCTCGACCAAGAGCAGGCTCAACGGACGCCGCGATTGCCGCGCGGCGGCCACGGCCGTCTCGAGCTGTGTCAAAAGCTCGGCGGCCGGCGCCAGCGTCGCCGCGCCGGGACCGGCCGTCGCGGGTCGCGCGGCGCGAACGGGCCGAGGGCTCGCCGCCGGCGCCGCGGCGGGCTTCGGCGCGCGCGCCCGGCCGGGCAGCCCGTCGTGTCCCACGCGCGCAACCGCCGCCGACAGCGACGTGACCTCCTCGACCATGTTCGCCGCGTCCCCGGCGCCCCGATCCGCGGCCATGCCCAATGCCGCCGAAAAGGCCACCTCGGAAAGCTGGCCGTGCGCCCGGGCCAATACGTCGCGGTAGTCCAGCGTGCCGGGTAGTTGCAGCGACAGCACCTGGGCAAGCTGCCGCACTTTGTCCTCAAGATTGGCCACGAGCGTCTCGATCTGCTCCCGCGAGATGTCGTGATACGTGCGGCCCCACTTCTGAAGCTCGGCCAAGGCCTCGGTCCGCCCATCGGCTAGCAAACGCGCGGCCAACTCGGCCAGCCGGACGATCCGCACTTGGGCCCGCTGGGCCGGCGTCATCCAATCGGCCTCCCGCCCGGCGACTGCCTGGACGAGCGTCGCCGGCAGCCCCCAGCTTTCCAGCAGGCGGGCGGAGAGTTCGACGTGGTTGAAACCCATCGCTTGGGTTTCGAACGGGCCGAGGTCCGCGCCGTGGCGAAACGCTTTCTCCAACAGCCGGATGTAGGGCGCGCCCAATTGGTCCACCAGAAGCAGCACGCCGAGGTCCTGCAAGAGCCCGGCCAGGAAGGCCTCGTCGCCCGACTCGTTCCAGATCGTCTCGGCCAGTTCGCGCGCGGCGACCGCCTTGGTGAGCGTATGGCGCCAGTATTGCGCCAACAAATCGCCACTGATGCCCTCGAACAGGCCCACCGGCAGGCTGAACCCCAGGACCAGCATCTTCAGCGGTTTTGTGCCCAACAGGGCCAGCGCCTGGTTCAGATCGGACACCTCGCGGGGGAGCCCAAAGAGCGAGCTATTCACCACGCGAAGAAGCCGGCTGGTCAGGGCCGGATCGTTCTCGATGCACTCCTTTAGCGCCCGCGCGTCGACCGTCGGGTTGCTCGTCAACTCCAGCACCTCCATGGCCACGGCCGGAAGGCTGAAAAGCTGTCTGGCTCGACCGACGAGCTGCGCAAGAATCGCGTCCGGCTGGGTCATGGGAGGCACTGTCGGGGGGGAGGCGTCACGGGTCACTACAAATGTAGCTCATGCCGGGGCGAGCCTCCCAGCGCGATGCGGAGTCGATGCCCCCATTTTCCAGTCCCCCCACTAGTGGAGTTCGTCGATCCCCATGCGCCCGTGCGATAGGCCGGTCATGGATCCGGCAATGCCCCGGCGTCGGAAAGACCTCGTTTTCGCGAGCGCCCATCGGCGTGGTGATACCGACCTTATTCCGGTAGTGGTACAGTTTCGCGCCCCTGTCAGTGAAATCTGACGGATTCTGCGGCTTTCTAGGCCGCACCGATTCACCATCGACACCATACCACCCCGGCGGGGTAATTGCCGCTACGTGCTATTAGGCCATTGACATCGATTGCACGTGCGGTATACTTTGTAGGAGTTGTAACAAAAGGGAGGCCCCCATGGACAACACAATCTCCGTCATCCGGTCGCGGATTGCACGTCTCAGAGAGGAAAATGAGGCTATGTGTGTTGCACGCGAGGATGCCCTCAAAGCAGCATCAGATTGCGAGCAATCGATCATTCGAAATGAGGCCAAAATCGAAGCTTTGGAAGAAGTGCTTGTTGTCTCTCGTCATGCTCAGCGTGAAGACGGCGCGCAGGATTCAAAGCTGCAATTGGCTCATCCCACCTCGTCGGAGAACGGCAAGCCAAAACCCAAAGCTACCGCCGCTATCTTTGCCCTGATTGACAAGCAGGGGCCAACGCCTCGGGACCAAATCCTGGAACTCGCGGATGCCATTGACAGCGATGCAGGTAGCAAGCGGCATGTCCTACAGACGACCCTTTACAACCTCACAAAGAGGGGTAAGCTGGCGGAGGATAGCGCGGGATGCTTTGACCGCCCCAAGAAGACAGCTCGCTAAATAACGAGAAGGATCGCGCACCGATGGCACGGAGCCCGACAGACAAATAAAAAACACGGCCCGGGGCGAAGTGAAGCCTTCGCCCTGGGCCGTTCCCTATAGATTGGCGTCAGGAGGGGTGGCTGAGTGGCAAAGCACCCGGTTTACACCCGGAGGTCGAGGCGTCTAGCCCATCAAGCAAAACCGCCTCGCGTGGGTTCGATCCCCATCCCCTCCGCCATTTTGGGCCCGCCAGGTTGGTAACGCTGCCTTATAAGCGGCGTGACCGGGTTCAATTCCCGGCGGGTCCAGTCGAAAATCCGCAGCCTTGCGGCAACGGGCTTTCTGCGCGCTAGTATAGGGTAAGTTCCCGTGTATGGGAATCCCCCGTTACGGTTATCGGCTCCTTTTTGCTGCCTTCAAGAGTAGGTTCCTTGCCCAAGTCGAGGTTTTGCCCCCTGCCGCAGCGTCTAGCAGGTCCCTCTCGTCCCCCGTAAGGCGTATTCTAAGTTCTGCGGTCTTCCGCTCGTTCGGGTCTTTGTACGGACGCCCACGGGTCTTAGCCATGCTCATATTGTAGCAACAAATAATTTCCTTGCAAGCCCATTGACAGCCTATTTATTGTTGCTACAATATATGTAGACGTTGGGAGTCATGGGCCCAACAAAAACCCCCGGCCAAGACGCCAATCTCGACCGGGGGCGAGTCACAACCGGCTTTCGCCAGAATGCAACCCTAGCAGCTTCATTCTAGCGAGAGCCCCAACAAAAGGGAATCTCGCAATGGCGAACATTCTCCCCCGATCCAAGCAAATCGAAGTCCTACACCACTTGGTTGAAGGCAACACACTCCGCTCTACCGCAAGGCTAACCGGCGTCCATCGGACCACGATTATGAAGCTAATGGTCCGCTTCGGCCAAGCGTGCAAAGCCTACATGGATACCCACCTTCGGAATCTCACGCTTCAGCATGTCGAGGTGGATGAAATCTGGACGTTCGTTGCGAAAAAACAGGGACGGCTCACTCAGGAAGAAAAGGTCGGGCGCTGCAATCTTGGCGACGTGTACCTTTGGACGGCGCTCGATAAGGACACCAAATTAGTTGCCAGCTTCATTGTGGGGAAGCGTTCGGCCGACAACGCCCGCAGGTTAATGGTAGACCTGTCGCGTCGGATCGTAATGCCCAACCCACACAGTAGCGATGCCCACAAGTACCGGCCTAGCGGATACGTTCACGTAACGCAAATCAGCACGGATGGATTCCAAGCCTATCCGGAAGCCGTTGACTTGGCTTTTGGCCCCTACGCGAAGTACGGCCAGATTGTGAAGGACTACCGCAACGCTACCCAGCCAGGACGATACGCACCGCCGGAAATGGTCGGCACCGAACGGAAAGGCATCTTCGGCATACGCGAAGAGGAAGAGCGAACGATATGCACGTCGCACGTTGAACGACACAACCTAACAATTCGCACGCTTATGAAGCGTTTCACGCGGCTTTCGCTTGGGTTTTCCAAGAAACTGGAGAACCTAGAAGCCGCCTGCGCGATGTTCATCGCGTACTACAACTTCGTTTGGCGGACACGGAAGCCGGAAGGCGGAAAGACTCGTCTGCCCGCGGCAATGGCGGCAGGCGTCACCGAGAAACTCTGGGGCTTTGAGGATCTATTCGATGCCACGATGCATGTCGCCAATGCATCAGTGGCGTGAGTTATTCCGATTGCCTCACTTTGCTGGTATGCCCGACTTGGTATGCCCTGGCGACTTCATGGTTATCGGTCTGAACACCGGTAAAACCATAGGGGGTAGCCCCATGCGACCAACGATTGACTGCACATATTCTCTACAGTAAGGCCAGCAGTTGTGCATGCCATTCAATTCACCAAACGCATCGAAATTCTCTGGCGTCAGCCCGTCTGCGTAGTCAAGTTTGTATTCCACAAGATAAGTGGCGTTGATCTGTAATGGCGGCTTGACAAGTTCGACCGATGTGTCATCGCCATACCGTCCAGATACACCAAGCCTCACAAAGACTTTGACGGCATGCGATGCTTCGTCGTGACTTGTGGTTGTTCCGACATCCACAGTCATTTGCGTCGGGAATTCACCATCCCTAATGTCGCTGTGCGCTGCGGTCTCAATAAGGCGTATGCTGGACAAATGGATTCGCGCAGAGACAACCGCCGCTTTCGCCAACTTACTGGGAGGTGCATCCGAAAATGTGGGTTTACTCTCAGTCATTGCTATGTAGCCATCGCGAGGTCACACGGTTCAATGTCGTTATCGGCCGCCTCGCTCGAAATGGGACTACGGAGTATCCATTGAATCGGAGGCGTGGCAAATTGTCCCCGCCCGTATTCATCGTGAAAGTGTATCGTAGTACCAAGAGCGTCGAAGACATCAGCAATTGTGCGAATTGTCATGTTGGCTCTGCCGTCCAGCAGTTGCGTGACGTATCCTCTCGTTCTTCGGAGTCTTTCGGCAAGCTGACTACGGGATATTTCTTCTTCCTCCATGATTTCACAAATCAACTCAGTCAACTCCAGAATGGCACCTTCTTGCCCGAGAAGCCGCCTCCCCTCGTCTGTCGAAGCGATTTGTTGAGAAAGTGTTTTTCCCACGGCTGCCTACTCCCTATTCTTTGGTGCATAGTTACGTCAGTTGTCGGCCATGAATTCATCACGAATGTTGTTCGCGCGGTCTAATTCGGATTGAGGCCAGCGGTTCTTCTTCTTTATGAAACCGTGTGTCAGAATCCATGACCGCCCTACGCGGAAACATCCAATCCGAATTTGAGAAGACTTGAACTCATAAATGTCGCGGTCTACCTTTTTGAATTTTTGCGTATTGTGAATCCTTCCGGAGTCAGCCATTCGTTTGAATAGCATCGCGAGTTTGGCTTGGTTTGGTTGTTCTAGGGTGCTGATGAATTCAGCGGCAAGGGCGTGGCCATTTCGCAAAACCACGTATTCCACCGTACCCCAATCACCTTGCTCCGCCAGTTGTTTTTCGGCGCGTTCGACCATTGAAGTTTAGCTTTATCTAAACACACCGATCTGCCGGAGTCAATCGCGTTGTTTTATGAATCAACATCAGATCACAGTAGACGCGCCGTAAGACGTTACTAGTAAATAACTTGCGTCATATTCACTTGTCGAGTAGGTACTGTGATTCGTGACACGCCACCTAAGTCAGGCATACTGGACTCCTGCGCTAATCGCAAATACTCTACACCCAACTAATGGGCGTTGCAACACTACCCATTTATTATCTTGCCACCGTACAAACCGCGGCCAAACTGTACCACTACCCCTTATTCCACCCCCTTGTCAGCTTGCGCGGCGGGTTGATATACTGTGTGGCTACCCTTGCTTCGGCGGGGGGTCTTTTGGATTGAGCCGCGTCAACGTGTTGGAGAGCCCTGTGGGCACGAAGAAGACTGGCAAAGGCCGGCGGAAGCTTGGCCGTAAGAAACGCCGCATGCGATCGAAAATCCGGCATCGCAAGGGCTAAGCCCTACCCTCGGGCCTTTCTGGACCACCGCGTGGCCCGTGCCCCCGCGCTGGTGGCTTGCGCTGCGCCGGGCTAGTTCGACGCGCCGCGTTGCGCCCGGATGGGGATCAAACACGTTGCGACGCGTGCCGCCGGCTTGGCCAGTGCGTGAAACCTTCGTTGCACGGCACTGGCACTCGCGCGCGGCACTGGCAAAGCCAGTGGCACTCGCGCGAAGCCAGTGGCACTCGACCCGTCAGCGGGTCCAGCGGCACTCAACGGTTGGCGGGTCCAGTGGCGCCGGACGCTTGACCTTCGTTCCCACGGTTTCACGCGCTGGGCGCGTGCAGACGGTCGCTGGGTTCGCGGCCGGCGTCGAGCACCTCGTCGAGCCGCTGGCGGACGTCGTCGCACAGGCCCGCGACGTCCGGGTCGCCGTCCGCGCGGACGTCTTGGGCCGGCGGTTGGGGCGTGGCGGCTGGTCGGTCCATCGCTTCCTCGGACTCCGCTTCGCTTATCTGGATTGGAAGGCACAGCGCCCCGTCGTGAAAGTAGGCGCGTGCCTTGCCGGCGGCCTTGGCGACGTACATGGCCGCGTCGGCGCGCGACATCAGTTCGGCTTGGCCTTCGCCCGGCGAGATTTGCGCCAAGCCCATGCTCGCGCTGACGCACGTTTGGCCCGCGCCGAGGTCGACCTTCGTGCCGGCGACGGCCCGGCGGATCCGTTCGCATCGGGCGGTTGCCTTGGCCAGATCGTCCTCAGCGAGGATCAGGGCGAATTCGTCGCCGCCGATCCTCGCGGCCACGTCGCGCGGGGTGAGTTCTCCATCGAGCGTCTCGGCCATGGCCCGGAGCAAAGCGTCGCCCGCCAAATGGCCGTAGCGGTCGTTGAGCGGTTTGAGGTCGTCCGCGTCGATCATGACAAGGCAAAACCCGATCCCTCGCTGGGTCCAGCGATTCAGACGCTCGTGAATCTCGCGTTCAAACTCGCGGCGGTTGGGCAGTCCGGTCAAGGCGTCGGTCTGCGCCTGCGAAACGTGGAGTTTGATCTCCTCGGCTTGCTGCTGCAGCTTGCCTTCAACCTTGGCCAGACGAACCTGCAATTGCCGGTTCACCTCGACGATCTCGCTGACGCGCCCCAGCAAGAAGTCGGTCGTGCCGGCGCGCTGTTGATGCCGCAGCGCGGAAAGATCCTTGGTGATCTGCTCGATGCGAACCTGGTGATGGCCCACGTCGTTGGCCACGTTGGTCACCAACCGCTGGAGCCGGGTTGCCATGCCGCGGAGTTGCCGCGGGTCCAACGGCTCGGGCTCCGACGGGTCGGTCGACTGGGGCGGGGCGGGCGGGCGATCCGCCTCGCGCCGGCGAGGCCACAGCGATCGTCCCAACGCAATGCCGACCACCAACTGAACGATGCCCAGGGCGACGCCAATCGCAAAGATGGTCCACGAGAACTCCACTATCCGTCTCCTTTGTGGTCAGTTCGCGAAGAGAACGCGGCAGCCGATCTCCGCGCTCCCGCAAAAGCGAAGGCTCCGTCGATAACGGGGGACGCCTCCGTTGGTTAATCGTCCTCACGGCCGATGGGATGCTTCACCAAACGCCCGCCACGCGACGCGGCCGCCTACCTTTCGGCCGCCGCGGGGGCGTACGAAAAAGGATAGGTCGCGGGATCCCGTCGGGGGGTGGGATGGCGAATGTGCGGGGCAGGCAAGGGCCACTTGGGCGAGAAAGGCTGAAAATGCGTTGAAGAGACGTCCCGTTGGGGGGATTCTGGCGAAATCGGCCGTCGAGGCATGCGCCGGGCGCCGGCGGACGCCAACGCCTCGAAGCGCCGCCCGCGGCGCATGGCCGAACGCGCGGGGCGCCCCTACCAGAGTTTCCGCGGGACTAGATCCTTCATGCGGTCGAACACGGTGGGCGAGGTCGGCGCGGCGTCGGCGGGCTTGTGTCGTCCGGGCGAGTCGGGCCGAGCGCGCGCGGCGACCGACGCGCTTAGCGGCACGTACGTTTCCAGGAACCGCGGCCAATAACCGTCCAGGAGGCGGATGCAGTCGCCGACGGAACGCGTTCGCAACGTCGCGTCGGCGGCCGAGATGATCCGCGAAAACTCCTTGAGCTCGTCTTCCTCGAATTCCAGGTGGTGGAGCTGCACGTCGTCGACCCAGACCTCGCCCGGCCCGGCCAGCCGCACGGCCACGCGCAGATCGCTCAGGCCTTCCAGCGGCAAGTCGTGGACCTGAAAGACGAAGGGCCGCCAGGGCGCGGTGATCGGCGGCGCCATCTGGCCGTCGGGCGATCGTCCCAGGATCGCCGTCCGCGTGGGCAATTCGCCTTGACGCCAACGTCCGGTGAGCACGAGTTCCACGGCAGGCTGCTGGCTGGAATCGGGAACGCGGAGCCAGACGAACAGCGACAGGCGTCCGGTCGAAGGCGCGTCGAACGGCTGACTCACCAGCGCGACGGGCGGACCGCTGCTCGTCAGGCGGACGGACCATTTTCCGGGCGGCTTGCCGGGCTCGGCGGCGGGCGGCGTGGCCTCGCGTTGGGCATCCGCCGCCCCGTCGCCAGCCGCGTGAACGTTCCACGCGGCGATGCACCGCGGATCCGCGGACGCCTGCTCGAAATCGGCGTTGGCTACCGCCTTCAAGGCCGGCGGAGCGCGGAGCGTCGCGGCGCGGACCCCCAGTTGTTGAATCCGCGCGGCCAGCGCCGAGGGCACGTCCTGGGGCAGCTCGATACGCGGGTTGGCAATCCGTACGTCCGGGGCCGACAGCCACATGGCCGCCAAATCGTAAGGCGCCAATTCCACTTTCCAATAGAGGCCGTCGGCGCGGCGTTCCAATTGGCCGGGCGGTTCCTCGTCGGCCAGATTCTTCACGCGACAACCCGGCGGACCATTGACGGCCAACAACAGCGTGGCCGGCACGGGGCTATCGTTCGCGGCATACACGTACGTGCGCCCGGCGCAGGTGGCATAGCGCACCGTGACCGGCTGCGTCGCGTCCGAAAGCGTTGCAAAACGGACCGCCGGCAGATGCCGATAGATCGCCACAAGATCGCGGAGGGAGTCCTCCTGTCCCATCGGAACGAGCCGGCCGCCGTCGAACAGGACCGTCGAATCCCATAGCGCCAGGCTGTGCACGAATCGCCGCCGATTCTGCCGATCCGAAGGAACCCATTGCGTTAACAAAGAGGTGTAGCTCTCGCGGTACGGGCTCTTGCGATCGAACGACTCCAGCCGCGTTTCCCGCGCCGCATGGGAGAAGAGGCTCCCCGGGGCGGCCCATTGCCGCGATCGTCCGGCCGCGTCGAACATCGCCGCCGCCTCCAACTCGACCGCTTTTTCGCCGATCGGACCGAGCGGCTGGATGTGTTCGGGATGCAACAACACGGGCCCTTCGGGCCGGTCGTAGCGGGCGGTGTCGATGCCCACTTCCAAGAGCGTCTCGCGAATCGCGGGCCGCTGCGCCAGCGCCGGCCGGAGCCGCTCGGGCCAGAGCGGCCCCGCGGTCAAGTCCTCCGTGGCCAGGAAGACGCGCGCGCCTTTTCGCCGAGCAGACAGCTCGGTCTGCAACCGATCGTAGAATCGGCCGAGAGTGGCCGCCCGCCACGCCAGCCATTCCGCGCGACGATCGCGAAGGAGGAATTCCGCGCGCTGGACAAAGCGATCGGGCCCCGTGCCCGCGGGAACGCGGATGCCCGTCTCCCGCTCGAATCGCCCGACGGTCGCGTCATCCAGTCCCCACTGGGGACCCGGCAAGACGGCGTAGCCGTTGCCGGAAAGCTGGATCGCCAAGCCCGCGAACGATTCGTGTCGCGGGGCGTACTGCTCGATCAGCTCTCCGGCGACCCGAAGCATGGCCTCTTGAACGCGCGCGTCGAGAACGTTGTAGTAGGGCGCCAGCCGCTGTTGGGGTAGATGAACGCCGCGCCACGCAACACCGTCGGGTCCAACCCACTGGAGACCCTCGCACTCCGCGCCGCCCCGGCGCAGGATGGCCTCCAGTTCCGGCAGCGGCGTGCCGAACTCCACGGCGGGAATGAGCTGGAGCTGGTGGCGGTCAAAGAGCCGAAAGAGCATCTCCAGCACGTCCTTCTGCACGGGATCCTGGCCCGTGGCGAAGAAGACACCGCGGTCGTAACGGGGCGTGGGCTGGGTAACCTGGCTCGGGTAGATCGTCGCGCCGTCGGCCCAAACCGAGATCATCAACCCCCCCAAACCCACGTGGTGCAGATACTCGACCAGCCGCGTGCCCCCTTCGTGGAACGTGACCCAGTCGTCGAGGCTTCGGTTTGGCGGGTCGTAGGCCTCGCTCGCGCAGAAGCTCTCGGGAAAAAGCGGGCGGCCCAGGTACGCGGCCAGGAGCCGCTCCGGCGGAATCTCGCCCTTGGAAAACGCCCGGGGCAGATGTTCCCAACCGGCCAGGACGCGGATCTTTCCGTACAGGGCCGGCTGCCCGTTGCCGCGATTGGTCATGAGCACCATCGGCGCCTTCGTCCTCGGCCAGAAGATCAACCGGTGGCGAAGCATCTTCGGCGGCGCGGCGGGCAAGTCCAGCCAGGGCTCCGCCACGACGACGCCCGAGTCCAATTGCGTCGGCATGAGCGCCCCGGCCGCGTTCGGCTCCATCACGCTGATTCCCAATCGCTGCGGCACGTCGCTGGGATATTCCACCTCGAGCACGTGCGGGCGCCCAGGCGCCTTGATCGGCAGCGTGTATGCTTCCCAACTGACCTCGCCGGGCGACTTGCCCGGGGCCAGTTTGGTCAAGCGTCCCAGGGCGTGATCTTGCGCCTCCGCGTGGCCCGAGCCTAAAGGCCCCTTCCAGAATCGCTGAAGATTCGTGAGCTGAAGCCGCTCCAACCGGGGCAACGTCAGCGGCACGGGCTTGGCATAACGCTCCCACCAACGCTCGTTGGCCGGATCGATCTGTTCGACCACGTTCAACGTGGGGGCCGACGGGGCTTCGTCTGGCGCGTTGGTGGCCAAGACAAGAACTTGCACCTTGCGCTGCGCCACGACCTTCGGCGGCACCAATGCCGGCAGCCGCAGCCCCGGCGTTTGGGCGACGGTCAACACCACGTCGTACGCGCCTTCGGACACCCCGAGCGGCACCTCGACGGGCACGGCCTTCGGCGGATCGTCCAGCGGGATGGGGGCTTGCTCCCAGGCCACTTGCCCGCCCCGCGCGGCGACGAGAGACACCCGCAGATCCAACTGGCCGGTCCTCGCTCGCGGCAACAGGCTTGGCGCCACCTCGATTCCAAACGTCTCGCCGGGCGAGAACACCAGCGACGATCGGTCGAAGCGAACGCGCAGAGCGTCGCCCGGACTGCGCCGCGCCAACAGCCGCGTGCCGTGTTTGTCCAGCTCGGCGTTGATGGACTCGGTGACGATGTTGGCCAAGGGGATCTCGACAAGGGTCGGCTCGCCGGGCGTCTCGCGCGGGGCCAGCGCCACGCGGAGCGTGGTGGACGCCACCGGCCCGGTCACCAGCAGGTCCAGCCCGTCGTAAAGCCGCCCGCTGGGCTGACGGATCCGCACCTGGCCGGCGTCGATCCACATGGAGCCGGGCTCGTCGGCCTCGATGCCCAGGGGACGCACTTCGGACAACTGGCCTTGGTTGGTGGAGACGGTTCCCTGCCAGATCCGCGCGGTATTTCCCCCCCAGGCGATCCGCACCCGCATGGACTCTTCCGCCTGGCCGGCGCATACAACGAACCCGACCAGCACGAGCGCCATGCCGGCCATCCCGCCGCGGCGAACCCAGTCGGCGCGGCGTGCGTACGATGCTCGCGGACGTCCCTGTCCGGCCATCGCTTGCCCACGAAAAGGAGGGAACGCCGCCCGGCGTCCACCGGGCGGAGAGAAGACGGGATTATAGCCAGAAGCGGGATCCAACATCCATGCCGGATCGGACGGGTTTTTGAGGGAATAGCATGGGCGGGAGACGGGACAGGCGACTGACAGGTGAATTTGGGTGAAATGGGATGTCTCTCGGCCGATCCAAACCTGCTTGACGGTCTTCTCCTCCGCGCGCCGCGGATTGGCTGTTGGAGAGGAACACGTCGTCCGTGCCCCATCGTTGCCGCGGGTATTCCCACACCCCCGTTTACCAACTGCTCTTGACGCGCCACGGCCCACGGCCTATCTTCCCGCCCTCGTCGAAAACAGCCAGTGGTGAGTCGGGAGGGCGAGGTTCTCGACCATCTCTCTCATCGGCTGCGGCTACGGCTCGACGGGAGCTTCGCCCTCCCGTCGTAGCCGCGGACTCGCCTGGGCGCCCCCTCAACCCGCCGGAGCCACCTTGCCCCAAGGAGAAACGGACCATGCGGGCCGGAGCGCCACCTTGGTTGCTGTTGGCCGGGCTGGCCGGCCTGTTCTGCGGTTGTGCCGGCATCAGCCCACCCTCTCCGTTGAAGTCGCCGCTGGCGCGGATCGAAGACTCCCTGATCTTTCAGCCAACGCGCTATCCCGGCGGCGATTGGCGGCCCGCGGGACTGGCGTTCGAGGACGCGTGGTTCGCGGCCGAGGACGGCACGCGCCTGCACGGTTGGTATTGTCCGAACCGAAACGCGCGGGCGGCGGTTCTCTTTCTGCACGGAAACGCCGGCAATATCACCCACCGCGCCGATGCGGTCCGGCTGTTGCAGGAGCGACTAGGCGTTAGTGTGTTGGTCTTTGACTACCGGGGGTTTGGCCGCAGCGAGGGTTCTCCAGACCAAGAGGGCGTGCTGCAGGATGCACGGGCCGCCCGGGCGTGGTTGGCGAGCCGAGAGGGCGTCGCCGAGCAAGACATTGTGCTTTTGGGACGGTCGCTGGGCGGAGGGATCGCCGTCGAGCTGGCGGCGGCCGACGGCGCGCGAGGGTTGATCCTGCAAAGCACGTTCACCTCCCTGCGCGACGTGGCGGCGAGCATTCCGGCCGCCGCCCCCTGGAGCCTGGTGATGCGAAGCCGCCTTGACTCCTTGTCCCGAATCAGTCAGTACCACGGTCCGCTGCTGCAGAGTCACGGCGATGCCGACCGACTCATCCCCTACCGCCAGGGACTTGCGCTCTTCCACGCGGCCAACGAGCCGAAGCAGTTCGTGACGATTCCCGGCGGGGACCACAATGATCCGCAGAGCGTGGAATACTACCACGTCCTGGATCAGTTTTTGACCCAACTCCCCCCGCTTGGCGGGCACGCGCGTTGAATGGCGGCAGGCAGGGTCTCCTCAGCGAGCCTCGCCGCCTTTCCATGGGCCAGCGTCGATTACGTTCCTGTTTGCTCCCGCCTCCCGGTCGGTTACAATCCCCGCAGACCCGGCGTTTGTCCCCACCCCGAGCGGAACCATGGATGACATTCTGCGGCCGTCGCCCCTCTCGGCGGCGGACAAAAAGCGTTTGGACGACCTCTACGCGATGATCGAGCGCGAGGCCGCGACGTTTATCGGGTATCCCTGCAGCGCGATCTTCGACTACCGGGCGCTCTATCCCTTCCTGAGTCACCCGATCAACAACGTCGGCGACCCCTTTGTGCCCAGCAACTTCCACCTGAACACGCACGTGTTCGAGCGCGAGGTGCTGGAGATCTTCGGCGAGTTGACGCACATCCCGGCGGACGCCTTCTGGGGCTACATCACCAACGGCGGCACGGAAGGCAACATGTACGGGATTTTCCTCGGCCGCGAACTTTTTCCCGATGGCGTGGTCTACTACAGCGAGGACACGCACTACTCGGTCAGCAAGATCCTCCGCTGTCTGCACGTCCGCAACATCATGATCAAGAGCCAGCCCGACGGGCGGATCGACCTGGAGGACCTCCGCGAGACGATCCGGATCCATCGCGACTTGCCGCCGATCATCTTCGCCAACGTGGGCACGACGATGCGCGGAGCCGTGGACGATCTGGTTGGCATTCGGCAAATTCTCGACGACCTGGCCGTCCACCGCAGCTATATCCACGCCGACGCCGCCCTGAGCGGCATGATCCTGCCGTTTGTCGACGATCCGCAGCCGTGGGACTTCCGCGCGGGGCTGGACAGCATCTCGATCAGCGGGCACAAGATGATCGGCTCGCCCATGCCGTGCGGCGTCTGCCTGGCCAAGAAGGTGTACGTCGACCGGATCGCCCGAAGCATCGAATACGTCGGCACGCTCGACACGACGATTCTCGGGTCGCGCAGCGCCATCACGCCGCTATTCTTGTGGTACGCGTTCCGGACGGTCGGCCTGGAGGGCTTCCGCCGCCGGATCAAGTACTGCTTCGAGGTGGCCGACTACGCCGTGGCGGAGCTCGGCCGGATCGGTCGCAACGCCTGGCGCCACGCGAACTCGGTCACCGTGGTTTTCGACCGCCCGGCGCCCGAGGTGATCAGCAAGTGGCAATTGGCCGTGCAGAACGCCATCGCCCACGTCATCACGATGCCGCACGTGACGCGCGAACGCATCGACTGTCTTGTCGCGGACGTTGCGCGCGCCTCTTCCGTGGCCCTGGGAGCGAAGGGAAACGCATGAAACAGATCATCATTATCAGCGAGGACCGCGCCGGCGTGGCCGCCGAGATTTCCGAGGCGATGGCCGCGGCGGGCGTGAACATCGAAACCCTTTCGGCCGAGACGGTCGGCGGCTCCGCCGTGACCATCATGACGGTGGACAAATACGACGAGGGTCTGCGAGCCCTAGCGCAGACGCCCTTCCACGCGATCAGCGAGGACGCCATCGTCGTGCAGTTGGACGACCGCCCCGGCGAACTGGCCCGTATCATGCGGCGATTCAAGGAGGCCAACATCAATCTGCACAGCGTGCGGATCATCCGCCGCGATCCGGCCGCGGGCAAGAGCATCGTGGCCGTCGGCACGGAACGGACCGCCGAGGCCATGAAGTTGCTCAAGGACGTCCTGGTCTCGAATTTCACGCGGGACCAGGGATGAATCCCCGAGAACGCGGCGTTTCCAGCGCGTCATCCCGAGCTTTCTGGCGAGTCATCCCGAGCGAAGCGAAGGATCTCGTTTCCGCCTTGGCAACGGAGATGCTTCGCTTCGCTCAGCATGACGGGGCGTTCGGGACTCGGGGACTGTCCCGGTTTTCGCGCCAGCGAAAATGGGACTGTCCCCTTTGGCACTCCCCTTTGACGCCCTTGGCACGGCCCGCCTCCCGCCTTACCGCGCCCCCCGCCGGGTGATTTGCTCGGGGGGGCTGGACAGCCTGCCTGGATCCGGTAGACTGCCCAGGATACCGCCTTGGACGTGGGGTGCCGAGGTCGTCTCTAGCTCGTCGAGGTATCCGTAATGGAAAAGAGGGTTTACAACTTTTCGCCCGGTCCCGCCGTCCTCCCGCTGCCCGCCCTCCAAGAGGCCCAGCGCGATCTGCTGGCCCTGCCTGGCGCGGGCATGTCGATCCTGGAGATCAGCCACCGATCCAGCACCTTCGGGAAGATCATCGAAGCGGCCGAGGCCAATCTCCGTAAGCTCTTGAGCATTCCGGAGGACTACCACGTCCTCTTCCTGCAGGGCGGGGCTCAACTCCAGTTCGCCATGGCCCCGATGAACATCCTGCGCAATTCCGGCAAGACGGCCGACTACATCATTTGCGGCACCTGGGGCAACACCGCGATCAAACAAGCCAAGACCCAAGGCCCAATCCGCGTGGCCTGGGACGGCAAGGAGACCAACTACAACCGGATGCCGTCCAATTCCGAGCTCGACCTGAACCCCGACGCCGCCTACGTCCACTTCACCTCGAACGAGACCATCCAGGGCATCCAATTCCAGACCGAACCGGCCGTGGGCATAATCCCGCTTTTGTGCGACGCCTCGTCCGACTTCCTTCACAAGAAGGTGCCGGTCGAGAAGTACGGCATTCTCTACGCCTGCGCCCAGAAGAACCTCGGCCCGGCGGGTGTCACGGTCGTTATCATCCGCAAGGACCTCGTCGAGCGGTCCTGCGAGGACCTGCCCTCCATGCTCAGCTACCGCGTGATGGCCGAGAGCAAGTCGCTGTATAACACGCCTCCGTGCTTTGGCGTCTACATGGTGAAGCTCGTCACGGACTGGATCATGAGCGAGGTCGGCGACCTCGACAAGATGTACGAGCGGAACAAGAAGAAGGCGCAGCTCCTCTACGACGTGATCGACGCGTCGGAGGGTTTCTACGACGGCCACGCCGAGCGAGCCAGCCGCTCCGTGATGAACGTCACGTTCCGCCTGCCCGACCCCGAGTTGGAGAAGCCTTTCTTGGCCGAGGCGGCCGAGCGCGGCCTCATGGAGCTCAAAGGCCACCGCTCCGTGGGCGGCTTCCGCGCGTCCATCTACAACGCCATGCCCGTCGAAGGCGTCGAGCTGCTGGCCGAGGTTATGAAGTCGTTCTGCAAGAAGAACCGCAAGTAGTCTTCCGCGGCGCGCAAGCCACGTGCCCACGCTTGTCGTGGGCATGTTTTTGCGCGGATGTCGCCTCGTCGCGTTCCCCACCCCGCCGTGCGGCAAGAGCGTGCCGAAAAACGCCATAATGGGTGATATAACACCATCCTATAGAGCTAGTTTCCTGTCGATCCATGGCCCTCCTGGCGGGCCGGGACTATATTTGACCAAGGGTGATGGGCAAAGGATGGCATCGACGCGGCAACAGGGTTCTTACGAGCGCACCGACCGATGGACTCCTCGACCGACCTGCGGTGCCGGCGGTTGGCGGCGAAATGCTTTGCCGAACAAATGGACCAGCTTCATGCCCAATTGAAGGGCATTCGCCAGGCCCGCGACGTGGAGTGCGTCCACCAGGCGAGGGTGGCGTCGCGGCGGCTCCGGGCGGCGTTGACCGTCTTCCGCGACTTCCTGCCGCCGAAGCAGGCCAAACGGTGGCGCAGGGCCGTCCGCCGCCTGACCCAGGCGCTGGGCCAGGCCCGCGATTGCGACGTCCAGATCGAATTCCTGGCCGAACGCCTCGCGGCGGTATCGTCCACCAGGCCATGCCACGGGCTGGCCGTGCTGTTGGCCGAGGTGGATCGGGAACGGGCCGCCTGCCAGCCGATACTCCTTCAGCAGATCGACCGGTTTGACCGCGGAGCGACCGCGGCCGACATGCGGGTTTTCGCCCGGGAGAGCCTTGAGGGCGGTTCCGAACCTTCGACCGACGGCGACGGTCTCGCGCTGGTGGGTTGGGCCGAGTCGGCGATTGGTGAGAAGATCTCGGCCCTTTTGGCCTTCGAGGATTGCCTTTCTCGGCCGAACGACATTGAAGAACACCACGCGATGCGGATTGCCGCGAAACGTCTGCGATACACCATGGAGTTGGTCTCTCCCGAGTTTGGCGGCCGGTTGGACTCCCGGATTGAGACCACGAAGCAGCTACAGGCGCTCCTGGGGGTCCTGCACGACTGCGACGTTTGGGTGGATCGGCTCGCGGCGTTCCAACGGCAATTCCGCAAACGGAGAAAACGACGCTACCAGGGCGCCCGCGGCCGGGGACCCTGGCAAGCCGGCCTGAAGTATCTTCGCCGGTCGTGCCGGAAGCGCCGCCGGCGCGTTTTTGAGAAGCTTGCGGCCCGGTGGCCGGAGTACCGGAAGGCCGTGTGCGGATCGGAACCGAAGGAGCCCCAGACAACGCCTCGCCCGGCTGTCGCGGCCGGCCGCGACGCGGCGACGTCCTGGCCCGAGACCATTTTGGAGTAGGAAGTGTGCCACTGGCTTCGCCAGTGCGTCAATTCTGGGGGATTGCACGGCACTGGCGGAGCCAGTGGCACTCAACGCGCACGGCACGGGCGAAGCCAGTGGCGCCCGCGGATCGGCGTCGCGTCGAAGGGGCGCGGATGAACGAATTGTCCGGGACACCGTTGGAAGTCCGTCCGGTCGAGGAAGGGGCCAAGTCGGTCGCCGCCATCGACATCGGCGCCAACGCTCTGCGCATGGTGGTTGCCCAGGTTTTGCCTTCCGGGCGCGTCGAGGTGCTCGAGCGTCTGCAACGGGCCGTGCGGCTGGGGCAAGACACGTTCCGGCTCGGTCGGCTGGGTGGACAGAGCATGCGCGCCGCGGTGGCCGTCATCCGCGACTACGTCCAGATCCTGCGGCTCTACGAGGTCCAGCGCCTGCGGGCGGTGGCCACCAGCGCGGTGCGCGAGGCGGGCAACGCCGACACGCTGTTGGATCGCGTCTTCATGGCCACCGGCGTCAACGTCGAGGTCATCGACACCGCCGAAGAGAGCCGCCTGATCGTCTCGGCCGTGCGCGAGGCCCTCGGCCAGGCGGTGGACACCACGAAGGAAGACGCGCTCATCATCGAAGTGGGCGGCGGGAGCACGCTCCTGACCGAATTGCACGCCGGGCGGATCGTCGGGTCGCAGAGTCTCCGGCTCGGGTCGGTTCGCATGCAGGAGGTGCTCGGCGCCAGCGAGGAGACGCCCGCCCGATGCGCAGAGCTATACCGGCAGCACGTCACCAAGGAAACCACCTCGATTCCCGGCGCGCCGTCGCTGGAGCGGATCGGTCTGTTCATCGCCGTCGGCGGCGACGCGCGGTTTGCCGCCGGCCAGGTCGGCGAGCCCATCGACGGGAGCAGCCTCCACTGGATCGGGTCCGAGGAATACGACGGCCTGGTGCGGCGTTGCGTACGGCAGACCGCCGAAGAGCTGGCCAAGCGGTACGGCATCCCGTTCGCCGAAGCCGAGACGATCAACTCGGCGCTTCTGATTTACCAGATCCTTTGGCGACGGACGCGGGCCCAGCGGATGATCGTCTCGGGAGCGTCGATGCGAGACGGCCTTCTCGCCGAACTCGCACGCGAGGTGACCGGCCGCGAGGACGAAGCGCTGCAGCGCAACGTGCTCGATTCGGCCACGGCCATTGCCGAGAAGTACCACGTCGACGTCGAGCACGCCACGCACGTGGCCGACCTGGCGGTGCGCCTGTTCGACGAGCTGCAGGCCGACCACGGCTTGAGTTCGCGACACCGCCTGCTCTTGCGCGTGGCGGGCCTGCTGCACGAGATCGGCAGCTTCGTCAGCAGTCGGGCACACCACAAGCACAGCTTTTACCTGATCGGAAACTCCGAGATTTTTGGCTTCAGCCGCGATGAGATGACGATCGTTGCGCACGTGGCGCGCTATCACCGTCAAAGCCCGCCCAAACCGTCGCACGTCGAGTACATGGCCCTGCCGCGACAGTCGCGCGTGATCATCAACAAGCTCGCGGCGATTCTCCGCGTGGCCGACGCGATCGTCCGCGGCCACGTGCGCCAGGCCCAAAACGTGCAGCTTGCGCGGGCAGGCGACGATTTAATCGTCTACGTTCGCGGCGTTTCGGACCTGCTTTTGGAGCAGCGTTCGATCGCGACCAAGGGCGACCTGTTCGAGGACATCTACGGCATGCACGTGCGTCTGGAGGAAGCATGAGCAAGAAGAAGCCCGCCGGCGGCGCACCCTTCTTCAACCGCGAATTGAGTTGGCTGGAGTTCAACGATCGGGTTCTCCAGGAGGGTTGCTCGAGCGATCTGCCGCTTCTGGAGCGGATCAAGTTCCTGGCCATCGTCAGCTCCAATCTCGACGAGGCGTTCATGATCCGCGTGGCGGGCCTCATGCAACAGCGCGCCGCGGACGTGCGGAAGCGCGATCCCAGCGGCATGACGCCCAGCCAACAACTGGCCGCCTTCACCGAACGGGCTCACCGCATGGTCGCCGAACAGTCGGCCGCGATCCGCGCGGCCCTGGCGGAGTTGGCCGCCGCGGGCATCTCGGTCGTCGAGCCGGCCGACTGGATGCCGCCGCAGCGCGAGGCCGCCCGCGACCGCTTCGCCCGCGAAATCCTTCCCGTGCTGACCCCGCTGGCCGTTGAGGACCTCGACCCCTGCCCGCTGCTGCCGGGTTTGCAGTTGCACGTGGCCGCGCTTCTGGCCCCGCGGCGCAAGGACGACGAGGCGAAGACCGTCGTGGTGCCCGTTCCCGGTTCGTTCGCCCGCTTCATCGAGTTGTTCGCGGAAGAAAGCATGCGGCTGGCGCGGCTGGAGGACGTGATCGCCGAGAACGTGGGGCTGCTCTTTCCCGGACGGCCCGTCCAGGCCACGGCCGTCTTCCGCGTTACCCGCGACGCCGACGTCGCCATCCAGGACGACGAGGCGGGCGACTTGCTGCAGTCGGTGGAACGGGCCGTGCTCGACCGCCGCCGGCGCGCGGCCGTTCGGCTGGAAATCTCCTCCGGCGCCGAGCCGCGCCTCCGACGGTGGCTCACCGGCTGGCTCGGCTTGTCCGCCGACGACGTGTATGAAATCGACGGGATGCTCGACGCCCGCGCGCTGTGGGAAATCGCCAATCGTCCTGGGTTCGAGAATCTCAAGAGCCCGGATTGGCTGCCCCAGCCGCCTCGCGACTTGATCGGCCAGGACGATCCTTGGCAGGCAATGCAAGAGGACGACGTTCTGCTCTTCCACCCGTACGAAAGTTTCGATCCCGTCGTTCATCTTGTCGAACAGGCGGCCATCGATCCCGCCGTGTTGAGCATCAAGCAGACACTCTACCGCACCAGCGGCGATTCGCCGATCATCCGGGCGCTGGAGCAGGCCGGCGAAAACGGCAAGGAAGTGACCGTGCTCGTGGAGCTCAAAGCCCGCTTCGACGAAGCCCGCAACGTGGGCTGGGCCCGCCGCCTGGAAGACGCCGGTTGCCACGTCATTTACGGCGTGGCCGGCTACAAAACCCACGCCAAGGCCCTCCTGATCGTCCGCCGCGAGCTGCACGGCATCCGGCGCTACGTGCATCTTTCGACGGGCAATTACAACGACAAAACCGCGAGGCTCTACAGCGATATCGGTTTGATGACCGCCGACCGCGAGATCGCCACGGACGTGGCGTCGTTCTTCAACCTGCTGACCGGCTGCTCGGAGATTGTCGGTTGGTCGAAGCTATCCGTGGCCCCCACGGGACTGCGGCGCCGGCTCATCGAGTTGATCGACCGCGAAGTGCAGGCCGCCACGCCCGACAGCCCGGGCCTCATCATGGCCAAGATGAACTCGCTTCAAGACAAGGATCTGTGCGAAGCCCTCTACCGCGCGAGTCAGGCAGGCGTCAAGATCCTGCTGAACGTCCGCGGCATCTGCTGCCTGCGCCCCGGCGTGAAAGGGCTGTCGGCCAACATCGAGGTCACCTCGATCATCGACCGGTACCTGGAGCACGCCCGGGTGTTCTACTTCCGCAACGGCGGGCACGAAGAGGTCTACCTCGGCAGCGCGGACTGGATGGTCCGCAATCTGAGCAAGCGGCTGGAGATCATGTTCCCCGTGTCCAGTCCCCGGCTCCAGCGCCGTCTGTTGGACCTTCTGAAGACCTGCCTGGCCGACAACGTCAAAGCGTGCGAGCTCTTGCCGGACGGGACGTACCGTCGCGTGGCCCGCCGGGGACGACGAATCCGCGCCCAGGAGATCTTCCACCGCGCCGCCGTCGAAGCCACTCGCGCCGCCGAACAATCCACGCCCCAGTTCCAGCCGCTGTCCAAGCCGAAGGAATAGCGGACGCGTCGGGCGGACGCGGCGCCTCGCGCCCGTCGAATCCGGACGCCGGTCTCCCGGCGTCTTGACACGCCGCGCGGGGGTGGTATGGTAAGAGTTTGTCGCGAGATTGGCGGTTCAGGCGGGATCGGTCGCGTCGCGCGGGACGGCGCCTTCTCGTTCAGTGTGCCGCGAGCTACGGCGGTTCTTCGTTGATTCTTGACAATCCGGAACGATCGGGACTGAGCCGGGCGGGGCGTCGGCGACAGGCGAGGAGGTATTGGGAGCATGTCGGCTGGGTGGACGTTGTCCGAGGCGGCCCTCGCGGTGCGCGAAGGCCGGGTGAGCCCCCTGGAGTTGGTGGACGGGTGCCTGGAGCGGATTGATCGATACGAAGACCGTTTGAAGGCGTGGGTCCGGGTCGATCGCGAAGGGGCCCGCGAGTTGGCTCGCGTGCGGGGCGAGGAAGCCCGGCAGGGTCAATTCCGCGGGCCGCTGCACGGCGTGCCCATCGGGATCAAGGACATCATCGACGTTGTCGGCTGGCCCACCAAGGCCGGATCGCTCCTGCGAGAAGGTCACCTCGCGCCGACGGACGCGCCCGTGGTGGCCGGCCTGCGCGAGGCGGGAGCGATCATTCTCGGCAAGACGGTCACGGTCGAGTTTGCCTGCTTCGATCCCTCGCCGTCGCGAAACCCCTGGAGCCCGACCCTCTCGCACACGCCCGGCGGCTCCAGTAGCGGCTCGGCCGTGGCCGTGGCGATGGGTATGTGCCTGGGGGCGCTGGGCACGCAAACCGGCGGGTCGCTCGTGCGGCCGTCCACGTATTGCGGCGTGGCCACGTGCAAGGCGACGTTCGGCCGCGTGAGCCGCGACGGAGTCGTTCCCGTGAGCTACCATTTCGACCACGTCGGCCCAATCGCCCGGCGCGTGGCCGACCTTGCCCTCATGCTCCGTGCACTGCCAACCGGGAGCGATTTCTGCCCGCCGGGCAGAGCTCCCGAACCGGCCGCGGGGAACGGCCAACCGGCGCGACCGCCGCGACTGCGGCTCTTGGGCGGCTATTTCCACGACACGGCCGACGCGGCCATCCGCGAGCTGACCGCCGGCGCCGTGGATCGCCTTCGCCAAGCCGGGGCGCAGGTGGAAGAGGTCCCCAAGCCCATGGACTTCAGCACGGTCCGCAAGCCGATGCACTGGACGATCATGGCGGTCGAAGCGGCCGCGGTGCATCGGGCTGCCTTCGCCGAGCATCGCGACGCCTTTGGGCCCATGCTGCGGGAGTTCCTCGACGAAGGGCTCTCCTATTCGGCCGTGACGTACGCCGAGTTGCTCGCGCGGTTGCGGGCGTACCGGCGCCGGGTCGTGCGGCTTCTGGACGGCGCTGACGCCCTGCTCGTGCCTTCCACGCACACGACCGCTCCACCGACGCTGACCACCACGGGCACGTCGGAGTTTCAGGCCCCCTGGAGCGCCGCCGGGTTGCCGGTCGTCTCCATCCCCTGCGGGGTGGCCTCCGACGGGATGCCCGGCGCGGTCCAATTGGTCGGCCGCTACCACGGCGAGTCGGACCTGCTGGCCGCGGCCGGCTGGTGCGAGCAGGCGATCGGGTTCGACCGGCTTGCGCCTCTGTGGACGGAACAGGCCGAAAAGATCCCCGCCATGGACGGCCTGGCCGGTCCAAAAAGCCAGCGGCGGCCCAAGATTTCCTCTCCCGCGACGAATCGGCTGGGGTAGGGGAAAATGCCTTCGTGGCATGGCCCTGTCGAGTCCTTCCTTCTGGGGGGTGTCCGGTGGACGACGCGCTCGCAAGGCTCTGTTCCAACGCCGAATCGTTGGCGTTGGTCCTGACGTTTCTCGTGCCAATCGTGGCGATCGTCGCCTGGGCGGTCGTGCGGATCGTCAAGATGGTGATCCAGCACTGCGAACGGATGGAGATGCTCCGCCAGGGCATCAACCCGGACCACCTCGACGACCCAGCGCCCTGACTTGTCCCGTCGCGGGCCGCCGTCGTATACTCGCACTCGGATGCGAGTGCCACTGCTGGCTTGCCCGGCAGTGCCCAATCCGGGATTCCATTCGCACTGCTGGACGAGCCAGCAGTGGCGCATGTTCCCCCTTTTTCACGGAGGACGCGGCCCCTTGGCTGGTCACGAGAAGATCCATATCGTCGGAATTGGCGAAAGCGGCGTTCACGGCCTCAGCGACGCGGCCAGGCAACTGGTGCTCCAGGCCGAGCTCATGGTGGGCGACGCGCACACGCTGGGACTCGTGCCCGAGCTATCGGCCCAGCGGCTGGTCATCGGTACCGATCTCGAGGAGGCCGTCGAGAAGCTCTCGGCGGCGACGCAGTCGCGGATCGTGATCCTGGCCGAGGGCGACCCGTTGTTCTACGGAGTCGCCCGGTATCTGTGCTCCCAGTTGGGCAAGGCCCGATTCGAGGTTGTGCCCCACGTGAGCACGATGCAGTTGGCGTTCGCCCGGGTGAAAGAGAGCTGGGAGGAGGCCTTCCTGACGAACCTGGCGGGCCACGGCGTCGAGGACGTGCTCGAGACGATCCGCGGCGCGCAAAAGGTGGGCCTGTTCACCAGCGACCAATCGCCGCCGGGCGCGGTCGCGCGGACGCTGCTGGACGCGGGCTTGGATTACTTCACGGCGTACGTGTGCGAGAATCTTGGCTCGCCGGACGAGCGGGTGACGCAGGGCGAGCTGGCCGACGTGGTGGATCAGCCGTTCGCCCCGCTCAACGTGATGATTCTCGTCCGCAAGCCGAGCGTGCCCGACCGGCCCAGCTCCCAGATCGGCCGCCGGCTTTTCGGCAATCGCGACGAGGCGTTTTTGCAGTCCAAGCCGAAGCGAGGGCTGCTCACGCCGGCGGAGATCCGCGCCATGGTGCTGGCCGAGATGGACCTGGGGCCGGCCAGCGTCGTGTGGGACGTGGGCGCCGGCAGCGGCTCCGTGTCGATCGAGGCGGCCCAGATCGCCTCGCGGGGTTCGGTGTTCGCCATCGAGGTGGATCCGGAGGACCACGAGCTGATCGTGGCGAACGCCCGGCGCTTTGACGTGCCCAATCTCACGCCCATCCTGGGCAAGGCCCCCGAGGCGTGGCGAGATCTGCCCGATCCGGACGCCGTTTTCGTCGGTGGCACGGGCCGCGAGACCGCCCGGCTGGTCGAGGCCGCCGCCGCGCGGCTGCGCGCCGGCGGGCGGCTGGTCGCCTCGGTGGGCAGCGTCGGCAGCGTCTCCAACATCCACCGCATCCTCCGCCAAGTGTCCCACGAAGTGAACGTCTGGATGGTCAATCTCGCGCGGGCCAACGACCAGCTCGAACAAATCCGCTTCGAATCCCTCAATCCGGTCTTCCTGCTTTCGATCGTCAAGCCGGGGTAGTCCTGCGACAAGGGACGAAAAGAAACCACGGATGAACACGAATAAACACGGATGAGAGGAGACATGGGAAACCGCAGATAAACGCGGATGAACGCGGATGAACGCAGATAGGAGAGAGACAAAGCGCCAATGCGGTCTCCGACATGTTGCTGCGGCATAGCCCCTGAGCCGCTTGAGGCTTCGCAACGCCCCATTTCCGTCTTATTCCGTTCATTCTCAGTTCCTTCCCACGTTCCTCTGCGACTCCTCCATCCGTGTTCATCCGCGTTTATCCGTGTTCATCCGTGGTTCCTTCCCTTTTTTCCCTCTCCGTGCCGCGGCGATTCCCTTACTGGCCGGTGAGCGGGCGCTCTGCCTGTTGATCGGTTCCTTCACAAGGAGCAACACCATGATTTCCCATCCGCGTCGATCCCTGGGGCTTGCGATTGTGGTTCTTGTCGGACTCGTGGCGGTGGCGCGGGCGGTCGACGTGCCGACGGCGGTCGTCTCGCTTGGCAGCGAGGGCTGGCTCATCGCCGGCGATCCACAGAACGTCGGGCGGGAGCAGCAGTGGTTTGGACAACCGCGCCCAGACGCGGTAAAGACGCACGTGCCGTGGATCATCCAGGAGCCGATGCCCGGCTACCACGGCGTCGCGTGGTACTGGCGCGATTTCGTGGCCCCAGCCAATGCGCATCGCGACGGCCGCTATCTGCTGCGGTTCTGGCAAGTGGACTACAAGGCCGACGTCTGGCTCAACGGCCGATCCGTAGGCCAGCACGAGGGCGGCGAGTCGCCGTTCGTGCTCGACGTGACGGGAGCCATCAAGCCGGGCGCAACGAACCGCCTAGCCGTCCGCGTGCTCAACCCCACGCACGAGCCGATCGACGGAATCGTGCTGGGCGAAACCGCGCACCGCAACAAGGCCCTGCCTTACGGCCCGGGCTCGGCCTGGAACCAGGGCGGCATCATGGACGACGTGGAATTGCTGATTGCCGGTCCGGTCCGTGTGGCCGACGTGTTCGTACGGCCCGACTGGAAGACCGGCCGCGTTCGCGTCCAGACCACGATCCACAACGCCGGGCCCGCGACCGCCGGCCGGGTCGATTTCGCGATCGCCCCGGCGACAAGTGGCGAGACCATCGTCGCTGGCCGCTCGGCCCGGGAGCTTCCGTCGGGCGATACGGTCATCGAGACGGAGCTGGCCGTCGAGAATCATCGACTCTGGGACCTTAAGGAGCCGAATCTGTACCGGCTCTCCGCCCGCGTCCAAACGGAAGGGTCCGAATCGTTCGACGAGCATTCCGTCCGCTTCGGCTTCCGCGATTTCCGCATCGACCGGGGCGCCTTTCGCCTCAATGGCAAGAGGATCTTCCTCCGTTCGTCCCACACGGGCAACTGCACGCCCATCGGCTTGGAGCTGCCGCACGATCCCGATTATCTTCGCCGCGACCTCATCAACGCCAAGTTCATGGGCTTCAACATGATCCGCTTCATCGCCGGCGTGGCCAAGCGGTATCAGTTGGACCTTTGCGACGAGATTGGCCTCATGGTCTACGAGGAATCCTACGCCGGCTGGTGCATGGCCTACTCGGCCAAGTTCGCCGAGCGCTACGACGAATCCATCTTGGGCATGGTCCAGCGCGACCGCAATCATCCTTGCATTACGATCTTCGGCCTCTTGAACGAGACCTTCGACGGACCCGTGTTTCGCCATGCCGTGGCCTTCCTGCCAAGACTCCGCGAGCACGACGACACCCGCTTGATCCTGCTCAACAGCGGAAAATGGGACGTCCTGCGAAGCGCCGCCGGGCTGACCTCGTGGTCCAACCCCGACCGCGACGATCCCTGCGTGACCTTCAACGGCACGCGGCGCCCGATCTCCGCCTTTGGCGTCGTCTGGTCGCCCAGCCAAATGGCCTTTCACCCAGGCCGCGAAGGCCAGTTCGCCGTCGTCCGCTGGACCGCGCCGGCGGACGACAAGATCGAGATTTCCGCCGCCTTCGCGAGCATTGCCGAATCGGCCACCACCGACGTTCACGTGCTGCACAACGGCCGATCGCTCTTCGACGGCCGGATCAACCTCGACGGCGCCGGCCCCCGACAAGAGTTCGCCGCGACCGTGGCGGTCCAAGCCGGCGACACGATCGACTGCGTCTGCGGTCGGGGCAACGGCGACTACGGCGCCGACACCACCGCCGTGGCCCTCCGGGTCAAATCCTCCGACGGTAAAACGCACGACGCCGCGGCCGACGTGTCCGGCGTGAAGAACCCCAACGGTCCCTGGAGCTTCGGCCAACTGGCCCCAGGCGACGCGCCGGACGCCAAGACGTTTGCGCCCTTCACGTCCGGCCGCAAGGAAACCGCCGTCGGCGGCGCGAGCAACCCCGGCTCGACAGTGTGGGAGGACGTGCTCGACGAATGGCATCCCTACCAGCGCGTGCCGCACACCGCCGACGTGATCCACACTCTGCGAACAATGAACGGCTTCCGCGGCATGCCGATGGCTTTTCGCGGCAAGGGCATCGATCCGGCCGCGTATCTCAGGGTCGTTCGCGACGACGAGAAGACGCCGCTGTTCCTCTCCGAATACGGCGTGGGCAGCGGATGCGACCTCGTGCGGCTCGTGCGTCTGTACGAGCAGGCGGGCAAGCCGGAAACGGACGACGCCCGGCTCTACCGCGAATATCGCGACGCCTTCCTGGCCGATTGGCAGCGGTGGAGGATGTCCGAAGCCTTCGACCGGCCCGAGGATTTCTTCGCCGCCAGCAACGCCCGGATGGCCGGCCAGCGAACGTTGGGAATCAACGCCATTCGCTCGAATCCGTCGGTGATCGGATACAACCTGACCGGCACGATCGACCAGGGCATGACGGGCGAGGGCCTGTGGACCACGTTCCGCGAACTCAAGCCCGGCACGGCCGACGCCGTGTTCGACGGATTTGCTCCGCTTCGCTGGTGCCTGTTCGCCGAGCCGGTGAACGTCTATCGCGGTCGGCCGGTCCGCCTGGAAGCCGTGCTGGCCAACGAAGACGTGCTGGCGACCGGCGAATATCCGGTCAAGTTCGAGCTGATCGGGCCCGACGCGAGCCGCGTTTTCGAGAAAACAGTCAACGTCACCATCCATCCTCGCTCGGACGGGACCGAGCCGCCGATGGTGATGCCGGTGTTGGCCGAGGACGTGGTTGTTGATGGACCGGCCGGGAAGTATCGCTTCACGGCCACGTTCCAGCGTGGCGCGGCCGCGGCCGGCGAGGCCATCGAGTTCTACGTGGACGATCCCGCCGCGATGCCGCCGGTCGAAACCGAGATAGTGCTTTGGGGCGACGATCCGGGCCTTGCCCAATGGCTTGCCGAGCACAAGATCCGTACGCGCCCGTGGAATGCCGCCGCGCCGGCCACTCGCGAGGTGATTCTCGCCTGCGCGAAGCCGCCCGGACCGGACGCGCGGGCCGCGTTTCGCGAGCTGGCCGGGCGGATCGCCCGGGGCTCGACCGTGGTGTTCCTCTCGCCCGAGGTGTTCTCCGACGGCCGTAGCAACGTCGCGTGGCTGCCGCTGGTGAACAAAGGCCAGTTGGCCGGCCTGTCGTCCTGGCTTTACCACAAGGACGAATGGTGCAAACGCCATCCGATCTTCGACGGTTTGCCGGCCCCAGGCTTGATGGACTACACGTTCTACCGCGACGTGATCCCCGACGCCGCCTTCGTTGGCCAGGACCCGCCGGCCGAAGCCGTGGCCGGGGCGAACAACACGTCCCAGGCCTACTCGGCCGGTTTGCTCGTGGCGGTCTATCCGCTCGGCGAGGGTAAGTTCGTCCTCAACACCCTCGAGATCCGCGAGAATCTCGGCGCCAATCCCGTGGCCGAGCGCCTGCTGCGCAACATGCTCCGCTTCGCCGCGGCGGACGCCAAAAAGCCCGCCGCCCCGCTGCCGTCGGATTTCGAGGAGCGGATGAAAGCGATGGGGTATTGACTGCCGCCATCCCTCCCGAGGGGTATGGAACGTGGCCCCGAGACGCGGGAGAATGGCTGCCGAACTGGAAGAGCCCGTTCGGGTATCGGATACAGCGGCAGCGATTGGCCATTCCACAAACTGCCGACTTCGGAGGCTGGTGATGAGACACGTCGCGACTCTTGCAGCATGGGCGACCATCGGTCTGTCCTTCCTGTCCTTGACCATGGGCGGCACTCGCTTGGCCTGCGCGGCCCCGATCGTGGCAGCGAGTTACGTGGCACATTACCGGGTGGGATTCTACTTGGAAGGGCAAACTTCCTTTGTCAAGAATGGCCCTGGGATCCTATCCTACGAGGCGTCGCGCGATCAGGGGTACGACTCGTGGGGTAATCCGTTGGTCGGCCACTTCACAACGACGATCAGCCTGACGCCTGGCAAGATGGCCACCGTCGACGTGATGGGCCGCGCCACTGGCAACCTGGTTACCTATGCCTACTCGGGCGGGGAAATCGTCTATGCCCTGCGGATCGCCCCAAAGGACCCGGCCGCGCCCAGCAATGTTCCGATTCCCGTCCTGCTGAAAGGTCGGTGCGACGTGAGCGTGACGAGTCCGCCGGGGGGCACGGGCGCGCCGACCGCCTGGGCAAGCCTACTGTTTCGACACCCCCAGTCGCCGTACTATGAATCGTTGCTGAGCGTCTCCGCGAACAGCGGGCACCGTCAGGACAGCAATACCTTCGAGGGCCTGCGGGCGTTGCCGGTCGGGCAGACCGGGTTTTTGCGCATTGGCGCGGCGGGCGAAGGCGGCGGCGAGTGGCAATCCATCGCCGATCCGATTGTGGTGATCGACCCGACCGCCATGGTCAACGTCAACGGCGTGGAGGTGCCCGCCACGAGTCTCTATCAGATCGAGATGAGCGACGGTTTTCTGCCGGCCAACGGCGTGCCGTTTCGCTGGATCAATCCAGCCGGGGGCGACTTCACCGAGGCCGAGAACTGGCGGACGTTCGACGGTCCGGCCGTGCCGCAAGGCGACGCGGACGTGGAGTTTGTCTCCCTCCAGGGCGGTCGAGCGTTCACCATAACGCTCGACGGTCCGCGCTCCGTGGCCGGAATCAGCGTCCAGGACGCCGACGTGGCGTTGGACCTGGCCGGACACGGCCTGGACAACTTCGGTCAACTCGTTGTCGGACAAGTTGGGCCAGACCGCGGCCTGCTCGAAATCCAGAATGGAACCCTCGCCGTGGCGGGGGGAGTCAAGATGGGCATGACCGCGGGTGTCGAGGGCGTACTTCAGATTGACGCTGGCGCAACGCTCGACACGACGCGCGTGGCGCTCAATAGCTACGCCGAGGATATGCCCGGCAGCGGCACGTTGGTCCTGGCCGGCGGGACGATTCGCGCCGACGAGGTCGTCGTCTACGGGCCGCGATCCACTTTGGCGTTCCATTCCGGAACCATGATCCTCGACGGCGGCAACTCGTCGTTTTGCTCCGGCAGCCCCGTCGTCGTCGGAAACGGGACCGACGCGGCGAACCTGACCATCCTGTCCGGCTACGCGTCGTTTTCGAGCGGCCTCGCGCTGGCCGATGGCGCCGCGCTGGAACTGCGCGGCGGGACACTCTATACGCCCTCGTTCAGCGCGGCGCCAGGCAGCGCCGTCGCGTGGTCCGGCGGCGAGTGGATCTGTGGGGCGCCGCTTTCCCTGGGGGCCGACGACCCGCTGGGAGCCGATCTTGAGTTGGACGGCGACATGGTCTTGCGGGCTCAAGCGGGCTTGCACGTGCGGTCGTCCGGAAGACTGCTCGTCGACGGCGGGACCCTCGTGGCCCAAACCCTCACGTACGACGCCGGCGCGGGCCTTGCGTATGCGGGCGGGTACGTGGAGATCTACAACGGCGACATCACCCTGGGCACGAGCGGGTTCACCGGACCGGGCGGTTCCCAGGCGGTGACCCTCACCCGCGCGAACGACCAACTCGCCACGGGATCCGGCGCCGTGGTGGTCGACGAAGGCTTTTCGCTGCATCTTGCCGCCGGGGGCGTCCATGCCGCGGGCTTGGTCGTGAACGGAACGTTTGACTACGGCGGACTCGCGCCCGACGAGCCGGGCCAAGGCCGGTTGGGACTTTACTTCAATGGCCCCGAGCCAGGCTGCCTGCGAATCGGCGCCGGCGGTGGCGACGCCGTCATCAACGGACGGACGATCGTAAAGGTTGGCCCCGAGGGCGGTATCTACGTCTATGGCGGCTCGCTGCGGATCGACCCCGGCTACGAGCTTCACCTTCTGGGCCCCAAAGCACCGGACGATAACGCCAACGCATCCGCGAACCGTATTGAGTTGGCCGGGACGATTGTGCTGGAGGAAGGCAAACTTGAGACGGGCGAGCTAGCGATCGAGCAGACCGGCTGTCTATCGGGCAATGGCATCGTCGGCTACAACGTCGAAAACGGCGGCCTCGTCTCGCCGGGGCTTTCGCCGGGCGCGATCCAGATTTGGGGAAACTACAATCAGACCTCCGAAGGCAAGCTCGTGATCGAAATCGCCAGCCCCACTGAGTTCGACGCGCTGCTGGTCTCGGGCGATGCCCATCTGGCCGGCACGCTGGAAATCGTGCTCCGCGATGGATTCGTGCCCGGGCCCGGCCAGTCCTTCGATCTCATTACCGCCGGTTATCTGGACGGCGAGTTCGACCAGGTGATTGTTGATGGCGGCGACCTGAACGTCGCGTACTCTCCGGGCGGATTCGTCGTGAGCGGCGTGCCGGAGCCATCGACGCTCGCGATGTTGGCCGGTCTCCTTGCCGTCGCGTCCGCGGCGATCGCGCGGCGACGCAATAGGTAGGGTGGGTCGAGCGAGCCGGGCGGGAAGGAAACCGCGAATGGACGCGAATGCTCGGCGTCAGCGAGCACGTTCTTTTGAATCTCCCGAGCCGCTTGCGGCTTCGCAACACAGAACGTCGGCAGGAATTCCCTCGAGGACGCGCCCGTCCACTACGCCTCCCGATTCGCGTTCATCCGCGGTTAGTGTCTTGAGCTACGGGCGGCTCCGCGCTGGCAGAGCCAGTGGCACACCGCGGAGGGGCATCACGACGAGCCCAAAGACCAGGAGCGCCATCGCGCCCGGCTCGGGCACGGCGGTCGTGCTGGGTTCTTCGTCCCAGTTGGCGGCGAGAATGGCCAGGTCGAGGTCGTCCACCGCGCCGTCGCCGCTGAAGTCGCCGTCCTGCCACGCCGCGCCGGCGGCGCGAAGCCAGTGGGCGGCCACGACCGCGGCGTCCAGGTTGTTGACCGCGCGATCCGCGTTTGCGTCGCCCGGCAGGAGCGTGGACGTGGTGAGCGTGACGTCCCAGGACACGAATTGCTCTAGCTCGTCCTGATCGCGGCGGACCCAACCGTCCACCGGATCGAAGCCCGTCGGGTCGAACGCGCGAACCGAAATCGCGTGTTGGCCCAACGCGCCGTACAACTGCGTCAGGTCAAACGTCGCCCCGGTCGCCTCGGGCACGAGTTCGCCATCGACGAACCACTCAAGCTGGATCACCTCGTCATCGACCGTCGCGACCGAAATCGCGCCGGGATCGACCAGAGGCGCGCCGTTGTCGTCCCAGGCGTCCAGCGGATCGACGAACGTGTAGATGTCGAGGATGATCTTCTCGCGGCTTACCGCGTTGAACGGCTGATTGAGCGACCGCATTTTCGAGTTGAGCGACGGCCGGTAGACGCCCGCGTCGTGGTAGTATCCACCCTCGTAGGCGCCGATCGTGCCGATGCCCGGCTGCTCGTATCCGAGCCATTGCGCCCACTTCGCTCCGGTCGGGTCCTTGGTGACGTTGACCGCGCTGGGCTCCCCGCCGGTGTATGGGTTGGGATCGCCGCCGTACTCGTCGGCCAGGCCGCTGAAGGAGTGGCCCATTTCGTGCAGGGCAACCTCTCGGGCGGCGCTATTGCCGGCGGCGTAGACGGCGTAGCTGCCGCCGCCCCCGCCGTAGCGCGTGTCGTTCACGGCGACGTAGCGCATCTCCGCGGTGAAGCCCGCGCCGGCCAGGCCTGTCGCCAAAGCGGCGTCGGCCTTCGTGGTGTTGACGTACAAGAGCCGGTCCGTCTCGCCGTCGAAGAAGTACGACGCGTCCAGCGCCGTGTCGCGGTAGATGCCCTGCGGCGGCACGTCGGCCCCGGACTCGTTGGAGACCACGTCGATCCGGTGGACGTTGAAGAAGTTGCGGTAGCGATGGAACGGGTCGGAATTGGCCACGTCGCGGAAAAAGTAGTCGATGTAGTCGTTGATGTGCTGGACGTACGTCGAGCCGATCTGGGCGGCCGTGTAGCCGTCGCCCAGAAAGACCACGTCCACCCGATTCGACGACGCCCCGTTGTCGATCATCGTGATGGGCGCGGCGGCGGAGGCGCTGGCAATCAACACAACCGCCGCCGGACAAACCAGCAGTGCCGCCCGGCCGCGCCGCCGTCCGAGGGACCAGATCACGGCTTTCTCCAGAAGTGGCTGGACACGATTCCGGGGCGCGCGCACACGCGCCGCGCCCAAACTCACCCCACGATGCGGGTTTCGCTAAACCTGTTTCTAGCTGGGTATGCGCGAACTGTCAACGGAGGGGGCGCGGGGCGCAACCGCCACACCGTGAGCGCTCCGGGAGATGCCAAGGCGATCATTATGCCCACCCATCAGGGGATATGGGGACTGTTGCCGACCAGGCCGGGTTGGGCCCGCTCGTGCCACTGCGCAAGCCGACAGCGATGCGTGGCTGGGGGGGCCGGGGGTCGTCTTTTTGGTCTCGCGGGGCCCCGGCTGCTCTGCCCCGGCGACTCGGCTCCGCCCCCGCCCAGTTTTTTGCTTGGCGTCGCCGGGGCGATGGATTACCCTAATGGGATGGGCCGCAGTCTGGCTTTGCGCGCCCGGACTGGATGAATCAAACGCAGAGAAGAAATCGCTTCGGAGGGTTGGACGATGACTCGTTTTCAGGGATTGTGTCGAACTTCGTGGTTCGCCGGGGCCGTGGTCGTGGCCCTGGTCGGCGTGACGGCCGTGGCCGCCGAGAAGGCCCGCAAGCCGAAGCACGGCGAGTACAACCCAGCCGACGCCTCGGTCGAGATGTTCCAGGCGATCGAAGACGGCCAGATCGAAGTGAAGTTGATCCCAAAGGACTCGACGCTTTGCCGCGTGGTTGTGACCAACAAGACCGACAAGCCACTGAACGTGAAGCTGCCTGAGGCGTTTGCCGGCGTCCCGGCGCTCGCGCAGTTTGGCGTTCCCGCAGGCGGAGGCGGCGCCTTCGGACCTGCGGGCGGCGGCGGCCCGATTGGCGGCGGCGGCGGGCGGCGCGGCGGCGGGGGGTTGGGCGGCAGCTCGGGTAGCCAAGGCTTCGGCGGCGGCATGGGCGGCATGGGCGGCATGGGCATGGGCGGCATGGGATTCATGAACATTGCCCCGGAGAAGGTCGGACAGTTAAAGGTCCCCGTTGTGTGCCTGGAACACGGCAAGCGCGATCCTAACCCAGCCATTCCGTACGTCATCAAGCCCATCGACAGCTTCACCGACAAGCCGGCCGTTCACGAGTTGTGCCGCATGTTGGGCACGGGTCAACTGAATCAGCGGGTGGCCCAGGCGGCCGCGTGGCACCTGAACAACGACATGAGTTGGCAAGAACTCGCCAGCAAGACGTTGCGTTCGGCCAACGGTCTGGTCCGGCCCTATTTCCATGCCCAGGAGATCCAGGCCGGCGCGCGGATTGCCGAGCAAGCCGCGGCCGCCGCCAAGGCCCGGCGGGAGGAATCCTCGCCCGGCAACGCCGACTCGCTCGGCCAGCGGTAGCCGTTGCGATCGTCATGCAGGGTTTGCCGGGGCGAAGGCGCCAGGCCGGCGCTTGCCGAGCGCCCCTCGGCGGGGTAGGATCAGGGGAACGGACGGGCCCTGACTCTTCTCGCCGAGCCGCCAACCGTGGACACGCTGATTGAACCTCTCGTTCGCCTCGCCCGTCGTCACCCCGGCGAAATCCTCTTCCTGGGCGTTGTGTTGGGGCTCGTGGCGCTGGGCTTCCTTTGGCTGGCGAGGCATTGGTGGCGGAGTCGGAGGCGTCGATCGGCGGAAGCGTCGTCGCGGCGGGGGATGGACGTGGGCTCGCTTCCCGCGGTTGGCCCGCCGCCGGAGCCGCCGGTGCTTGAGTTTTTCAATCTGCCGGTGCGGTTGGCGATCGTGGTTCTTGCGCCGGTCGGCCGGCTGCGCGATCTGCCCGCGCCCGACGAGTTGCCCGAGACGCTGGACGCCGTCGTGCCCGGCCTGGGCGAGGTTGCCCTGGCGCACCAGCCGGCGATCCATTTTTGGCCGCGGCAGGTCAGCGTCCGCGGCTTCGCCCACGCGTTTTTCGACCAGGTGCGGCTGCCCGGCGATCACGGCCGCAAGTCGCCTTGGTGTTCGGTGGCGGGCGTGTTCCGCGTGGACGATCACCCAATGATGGCCGGTCTCGTCCTTTGCGCGAGCGGGGCCAACCGACACGCCCAGCACATCATGACCGACGAGTCGCAATGGCTCGGGGTCCTGCGGATTCGACTGGACGAGCCACGCTAGTGCAAAACATCAGAATGGAGGGTTCGTGCCGAAGGCCCGTTTGAGTGCCACTGGCTCGGCCAGGGCTCGGAAAAACAGGCGATTCAGCACTGGCGGAGCCAGTGGCACGCGCTGGATCATGTCATATCAGCGTGAAACACCGCGCTAGGCCGCGCCGGCCCGGAGATCGTCCGGAGAGGAGACCCCAGCGCATGCTTCGTTCGGCCCAACAGCTTCGCCAGGACGCGCTGGGGATCTGGCGTGCGGGCGTGGACGCGGTCGCGCCGGACCGGCTCGTGCGCGCGGCCGTGGCGGTCGAAGGAGGCAATCTGGCGATTGGCGAACAGCGGCTCTCGCTGGACTCGATTGGCCGGATCGCCGTCGTTGGGGCGGGCAAGGCGGGCACGGCCATGGCCGCCGCGTTCGAGGACGTGCTCGGACCGCGCCTGCTGACCGAGAAACACGTCACCGGTTGGGTCAACGTTCCCGCCGACTGCGTGCGGCCCATGAGCCACGTCTGGCTCCATCCCGCCAGGCCGCCCGGCGTCAACGAGCCGACGCGGGCCGGCGTCGTCGGCACGCGGGAGATTATCGAGCTCGTCGAGTCGCTCGGGCAGGACGACCTCTGCTTGGTCCTGCTTTCCGGAGGCGCTTCGGCCCTGATGCCGGCGCCGGCCGATCCGGTCACGCTGGCCGATAAGCTCGCGGTGACGCGATTCCTCGGCGCCGCGGGGGCCGACATCCGGCAGCTCAACACGGTCCGCAAGCAGCTCAGCCGGATCAAGGGCGGCGGATTGGCCCGCGCATGCCGCGCGGGGCGGCTCGTCGCCCTGATCATTTCCGACGTGCCGGGCGATCCGTTGGACGTGATTGCCTCGGGTCCGACGGTCGCCGACGCCTCGCGACCCGAGGACGCTCTGGAGGTGCTGGACCGGTTCGGCGCCCGCGAGGCCGGCGTGGCGCCGACCGCGTTCGCGTATCTCGAGACGAAGCGCCGCATTCCGCCCGCCGCGCCCCGCGCCCGCGTAACCAACCTCGTCATCGGGAACAACGCAACCGCCGTGGACGCGGCCGGCGGCGAGGCGGAGCGGCGGGGATATCGCCACGCCATGCAATGCGCCGTCGCGCCGGAGGGCCCGGCGGAGGAGGTGGGCCGGCGCCTGGCTGGCATGGCCCTGTCGATGCGTGACGGCGTCGGGCCCGATTGCCTCATCAGCGGCGGCGAGCCGGTCGTCGCGCTGGCCGACGAGTCGATCCGAGGCCGAGGCGGCCGCAACCAGCAGCTCGTGCTTGCCGCCCTCGATGCCCTCGGGCAGGAGGGGGTGGATGGCGTGGCCATCCTTTCGGGCGGGACCGACGGCGAGGACGGGCCCACCGACGCGGCGGGCGCCGTGCTGGACGCCGCGGCGGCGCGGGCAGCGCGCCTTCTGAATCTCCATCCGGCGGAGTACCTTGCCCGAAACGACGCCTACACCTTCTTCGACGCCGTCGGATCACTCCTCAAAACCGGCCCAACTCACACAAACGTTGGCGATTTGCGGATTGTCGCCGTCCGTCCGCGCACACCCGATAAGGGGGAGGATAATTGACTCTTCGGGCGGTTTTTGATAGGCTGGATTACAAGAGGTTGGCGCGCCACGACGAGAATCCCGCATGATCCGGCACGTAGACCGCTTCACTGAGTTAGCCAGCTTGATTCCCGGCCTGGTCAAGCTCCCGCCGGCCGCGGCGCCGCGTCGGCCATACTGGTGCGATCGACAGCTTGCGATTGCGCTGGATGGGCCCCAGGGGCGAGTCGAAAGGATTCTCGACAAGCCTTTCGCGCGGTTCGGCGGCCACGCCGATAGCGAGTTCGTGCTGCGCGACCCGCGCGTCGCGGGCGGGAGCCTTTACGTGCACGCGACGGAGGCGGGAGTCTATTACGTTGGGTTGCCGCGCGCGGGGTTGGCCCGGCGGCTGTCCGGCTGGTTTCGCGCGGACGCGCCCGTCGCGTTTGGCCCCTATGCCGTCTCCGCGCGGTTGCTTGGCCCGGTGGGCGGTCGCGACGATGTGCCGCCCGATCTGAATGCCAAGGGCACGATCCGGTCGCCCCATCCGCTGATCGCCGTGTCGCTCGGCGGCGAGGAAGTGGCGACGTGCCGTTTGAACCGCCGCCTGACCATTCTCGGCAGCCACCCTTCGAGCAACGTCCAATTCAAGAGCGAGCGGGTCTCCGACTGCCAGCTTGTGCTCTATTGGGCGCGGGGATCGCTCTGGGCGATCGACCTTCTGGGACCCCATCGCACCACGCGGCAAGGTCTCGCCATCGACGCCGTGCGTCTGGAGCAAGGGCAGCCCCTCTCGTTTGGCGACGTCGAGATCAGCTACTCCGGCTGTCAGAGGGCGTCTGCCGGGTCGCGCGGCGGCGAGCCACTCGGCGTTGGTCCCGCGTCCAAAGACGGCGCGCTGCCGGGAGCGATCGCGTTGCTTCCCGCCCAGCCACGAGAGCCGCGCCCGATGGTCCCGTTGCGGACCGACGACTTCGTCGAGGTTCCCGGCGCGGGCGCCGTTGTGGAGGAAGATCTGGACGATCTGTTTGCCCGGGTAACGGGGCGGATGATCGAAGCCGGGGCGAGCGCCGCCGTGCGGCGCCGTCGGCGTCGCTGGGTTTACACGATCCTGTCGGGCGCGTTGGCCGGCGCCGGAATCGTGCTGGCGTTTGGCTACGCCGGACAAATCGCCCGCTGGTGGCTCAACATGCGCTAACGCGGCCTCGGGCAGCGCGGAATCAAAGCTACGCCGCGCCGATGCCTCGGTCCGGCGCTGGCGCGCCCATGCCCCCCAGACGGCCTTCCAGCGGGGCCAGCCGAAACGTCGGGTCGATCATCGGGCGGAAGTAATCCACGTCCTCGGCCAAAATCGGATGCGGCGTCAATTCCTCCGCCGGAAGCGGTTGGCCAAAAAACGTGTCGTAGTTTTCGGGCAGCTCGCGATCCACCCGCTCGAAGTCGAGGCACAGGGCAATCGCCGGGTTGTTGCGAACCGTCGGATAGTCGCGCTGGTCGCCCAGGGGACGAAAATCCAGGAAACGGCGGTAGAACCGCACGTGGCGCGGGTGGACGGCGATCAACAGCGCGTCCAACTCCCGCTTCCGCGCGTATTGCACCATGAGCCGACCCAACTGAAGGAACACCGGAAAGAACCCGCGGAACTGGCTCCGCCGGTCCGCCAAACACGACACTTCGCCCACCCGAAGCCCGTGGGCGCGATAACCGGCCACTTCGTCGGGATACACGGCTTCCATGGGCAGGCCCAATTCGCCGTCCGCCACGAGGCTCAAGGTGAAAACCGCCTCGCCGTCGAGCGTTGCCAGGAACGTCTCCGTGGTGGGCAGCAGATGGTAGGGAGTCACCCGCATCTGGTGCGGGTTGGGTTCGCCCAGACCGGCTTCGAGATACGAGTTGTAGACCAGGTGGAAGGCCGCGGCCCGCTCCCAGCGGGTCGAGGCGATCTTGTAGACGAGATCGTCGGTCGTCCGATTTCCGACAAGGACGCCCTGCTCGGTGCCTAACATGGATTCAGACTCAGGTGCCAACGTCAGCAGCGGCGCAGCGCCGTCCGCCCCAAAAACGCCAGGCATTTCCCCCAACGAAGCCGTGCGGGCGCGGAAACCCGCCTCTCCCCCGGAAAAGAACGCCCGGCAGCCAGATGAGCAACAAAAAAGCGTTCGCGACGCCGCGGACCATGCGGCCGACGGTCGTTTTGGACCAAGCCGCGAACTAACCGAACCCTACTTCGGTCCCGGCCCATGTCAAACCGGGCGCCGCCGAATCCGGCCTTGTCGCGACGGCCCTGTCGGTCGTAGCGATTATCTTGACGCGAGCGTGAAAAGAAGACCTCTCCCGCGGCGGGGGTTGCCGACCCGCGGCGCCGCGCCCAAAGGTCGGGTCCGAATCCAAGCCTCGGGACTCGGGATTCGCATCGGAGCGGCCCGGACGGATTCGTTCGAATGCACGACGATCGCGCGGCTCCCGAGCCCTATCGCGGCGGCACGATCTCGGCGGTTACCGGGAAGTGGTCCGACGGGTAGCGGCCGTCGCGGTGGTCGCGGACGATGGACGCGGCAGTCACCTTCGTGCCGGGAAGGACGAGAATATAGTCGATCTTCTCGCCGTCGGCCGTGCCCAGGAATCCGTTGAACGTGCCCGCCGGCTTCGCCTCGGGATGCGCGACGCGGAACGTGTCGGCCAGCGTCAGCGGGGCCCCCGAATCCTTCTCGGTGAGATGGCGGATCGGCCTGCTCGACTCGCCCGCGTTGAAATCGCCCATCAGCACGACGGGCTCGTCGGCGCCTCGCTCGGCCATGCGTCGGGCGACAAGCTTGGCGCCTTCCCGTCGGGCTTCCTCGGATTGGTGGTCCAGATGGGTGTTGTACACCCAGACCGCCGCGCCCGACTGGCGATCGACGAACCGCCCCCACGTGCATACCCGCACGCAGGCGGTTTGCCACGAGCCCGAGCCGGGCGCGTCCGGCGTCTCGGACAGCCAGAACGTGCCGTGCCGTTTCGCGTCCAGCTCCCACCGCGCCTTGCGGTAGAAGAGCGCGCACGACTCGCCCTCGGCCGGGTCGGCCTCGCGCGTGCGGTACAGGCAGTCGAAGCCGTCGAACTGCTCGCGAAGGTACGCGACTTGTTCAACCAGCGCTTCTTGCGTGCCCAGGAAGTCCGGCTCGAACCGCCGGATCACGTCGGCGACCATCTCCTTGCGGTTCGTCCACCGGTTCTCGCCGTCGGTCGTGTTCGCATAGCGGAGATTGAATGTCATGATCTTAACCGCTTGCGAATCTCCCTGTTCCTCGCCCAAGGTCGCGCTACCGGTCGTCCAGATCAACGCAACCGCCGCGTAGACCATTGCAGACAAACGATAGACGTTGCGAGACGAAAACAACGAGGCGCGTTGCATGGCAGGATCCTTTGTAGGGTGGGTCGAGCGCGGCGAGCCCCACCACGTTAGTATGATTTGGTGGGACTCGCCGCGCTCGACCCACCCTACACGATATCGCCCCCGTCACACGACGACGGGCTCGAGGCCAAACAGGCGGCAATACTGAATCATGGGCTTCTTGAAATCGCCGTAGAAAAACAACTGATGGAAGCCGGGATAGGCCAGCACGTCGCCCTGGCTGTCGAACTTGACCATGACCGAGACGACGCAGCCGCCCGACGGCGGGGCCGAAAGATTGTCGATCACCTCGCCCGCGTCGACGAGCACCTTCGTCGGCGTTTCCTTCCCGCCGGGCAGAACGTCGATCATGGTGACGCGCTGGCCCGGTTTCCAAAGCGTCCGCCGCGTGGCGTCCCGCGCGCCGTGATGGGGCAGAAGGTCGTACGGCTCGCTCGGTGCGGAGAAACCGGCCAGCCGCGTCGGACAACTGCAATGGGCCCCGATCACGGCGTCCCGGGCGGTCTCGGCCACCGGGTCCTGCTGGAAACCCGGCCGGTCGAACAGGCGATGCGCCAGAAGCTGGCTGGCCATCGCGCCGAGGTCCGCCTCGCAGGCTGCCGGAATTGCGTCGTCGTTCATCTTTGACCACGCGATGCACGGCAGGCTCACCTTCGAGCGCCCCAGCGCCCCCAGGCAATCCATCGTGATTCCATCGGCCCTTTCGCGGGCCATCATCGCCTGGGCCACCCGGTAACTCTTGATCCCGTTGATCACGTCCTCGTCCGTGGCCAGCCGCCGCTGGCGGGCCCCGTCGATCAGCTCGCGGGCCATCGCGCGAACCGCGTCGTCGACGGGCGTCTTCTCGTATTCCTCGAGGAACGAGCGGGCAGGCACGTATTGCAGCCGCGTGCCGAGGTGGGGCAGGATCACCTCGCGCCGTCGCGCGCCGGCGATCACCAGGCAACGGGACTCGCGGATCCGCGCCCCGGCGGCGAGCATCTTCATGCCCCACTCGACCTGGGCGAAATCGTTGGTCGAACACACGAAGCAGCCCGGCTTGCCGGCCAACATGCCGACATTTTCCGGCGTGCTGAACGACGTGCCCAGCGGCGAGACCACGACGGTTGGGATCCTCGCATCAACGATCTTGCCGATGGTGGGCCAGGTGTGCTCCTGCCGGTCCAGGGCGACGACCACCAGCCCGTCGGGCTTGTCCTTCACCGTCTCGGCTAGCCAGGCGTCGCCTTCTTCCGCGCTATAGAGAGGCGTCTCGTGGATGGACGACTCGACGCCGAGCCGCGTGGCGGCGCCGGCGAACTGTTCGAGATACTTTTTGCGGGCGGCCTCGCCGTCGAAGATTTGGCCCGGCCAACGCATGCCATATTCGCCCTTGCGCCGGATGAAGCAGCCCTTGAGCTTCGGCACGTACACCGCGCCCGGCCCGTTGCGCTCGGGCGCGTCGGCCCAGGCGACCCGCCCGCCCAGAACGGACGTCGCCAGAATCGACGCGGACGACGCCGCCAAAAAACCGCGACGGTCCAGCCGCCCCTGTCCGCAATCGCGGTGCGCGGCGCAACGGCTCTTGGTTTTCTTCAGCATGAATCAATCCTCCCATCCAAAGGCAGCACATGACGCGGTTGGTCGCCCCGGCGCCGAGACGGCCCGCATTGTACCATGCGCCCGCCGGCCACGTCACGCAAATCCGTCGGTGGCACGCTCTGAGCAACGCGAAGAGCGTGGTGGACCTTGGCCACCACATCGAAGGAGTCGCTGAGATCCGCCAAAATGACCGTGCCTGTGTCGCCAAACCAAGCACGTCAGCTTCTGGGCAGCCCAACGCCGGTCGATTGTCGAGACGTTGGGGAGAGCGGGGTCAAGAACAGTCCATCCGATGGAAGGATGCGCCGCCACAAGTTGTATTGCGGGTGCGGCTGCGCCGCAGGATTTTTTTAGGCATGGCTCCGGTGTCCAAGGGGCATGGCGACGACGCGGCCCTTGGCCAACTCGGCGCCCGCAGGCCGGACGGGCCATGAGCCTGCCGTCGGTCCGGATGTCTCTTGGCACGTTGCGCGGCGTTGAGGGCCTCACTCCGTCTTCCCAAGACATGCCAAGGACGCCGGCAATCCCCCTGCGATCACAAGTCCCATTGGACACCGGAGTTTTGCCTCAAAAAATCCCGGGGGTCTGGGGGCAGAGCCCCCGCGCACGCTTGTGTCGGATGAACCCAACGTCAATACGGCCGCAAGCCCGGCAGCTTCTTGAGCGCGGCGGCGTCGGGCAGGCGGTATTCGAGCGTCACCGGCTTGTCGGCCACGACAATCCCCCCGAGCCTCGCGTCCCACGCCCAGGTCCATTGGCGCAACTCGGCCACGGGCAGGATCACGCGGTGCAGCACGCGGGTACGACGCTCCTTGACCCAGGCGCCGTAGTTCCACGTGTATTGCCACACCTCGAACCGCAGCGTGCCCGCGCCGGGCGTGTAGCTGGTGGGCAGATCGCGCAGGAGCATCATCAATACGCGGACGGTCTTCTCGTCGCCGCCCAGGGCTAGCGGATCGACCTTGTTCTCGTAGTGCCGGGCTTTCTTGATGTCGTCCGTGATGAGCTCGCGCGCCTCGTTGGTTGTCTTGACGTCGGGCGGGAAGAACGGGTCGAATTCAAGCACCGGCGGGTAGTCGAAACCCTCGACGCGGACTCGCTCTCCTGTCAGGATCACCAGGTCGTACCGGCCGTGCGGGAGATCATCAAACACCCAGCGACCCGGCGCGGCCCGCTTCGCCTTGGCGTCCACCCGCGGCTGGTTGATCTTGGCGTTGGGATCCACCTTTTGCCGCGGATTGCCGTCGGCGTCCCAGCGGGAGATTGCCCCGACGAGCGTCACGCCGGCGTCGTTGTCCAGCTTGATCGTAAGTGTCGTGGCTTCGGTCGAACCAAAAAGAACGAACAACAGTAGCACCACTGCTTTGGTGGACTTCAAAACCGACATGGGAAGCGGCTCCTGGGAAAGCCTGACCTACGGGTTGGAGAGCGCATCGAGCTGCCGGCGGGCCTCGGGGACGAGGGGGCTGCCGGGGTAGTCGTCGAGCAGCGAGTGGAGCATCGCCGCGGCGCGGTCCTTGTGGTCTTGCTTCAATTCGCACTGGGCCCCCAGCCACAGAAGCTGGTCGGCGTAGGGCGAGCCGGGGTTCACGGCCAAAAGCTCCTCGGCCAGCGCGACCGCCTGAGGATATTTCTCGCGACCGGCCCAATACCGCGCCGCCAGAAGCGTCCAATACCCGTCGATCTTCTCCTCGGGAAACTGCTCTTGCCACGCCTCGATTTCGGCTCGGGCCCGAGCCCAGTCTTTTGTCTGAAGAAATTGCTCGGTCGAACGGCCGTGGGCGCCGCGCCAGGCGATCCGCTCGGGTTGCGACCGCGTGCCGTCCAGCAAGCCCTGCGCCTCGCGGTACGCCGCGACGGCCTTGGGCCCTTCGCCGCGGCGGGCAAATAGGTCGCCCTGAACGCGCCGCAGCCGGGCCAGCGACGTTCCGCCCGTCCGATCGGCCAGGGCCGGCGCGGCGTCGTCGAGCAGCGCCGCGGCGGTCTTGTCGTCCAACAGGTCGCCCAGCGCCACGTCGGCCGCGCGGACGCGGCATTCGGCCCGAACCTTCGGCCCACGCACGCGACCGGCCGCGCCTTGCCATATCGCAAGCGCCGAAGGCGCATCGCCAAGATCGACTCGGGCGATTGGGCCGACCAGCTCGGCCAGCGCGAAGAGGTCCTCATCGCCTTCGGCCGCCGACGGACCGACGAAGGGCGTCTTGCCGGCCTCGACCGCGGCGGCTAGAGCGGCTTGCCCCTCGGCCTGCCGGGCCGCTCGCTCCTGGCGCGATTGTGCGGCCGCCCGACGGGCTTGCGCCGCGGTGGGGCGACGGGGCGCGGATTTGGATGGTTCCGAAGCCAGCGGCTTGTCTCCGTCCACTTCCGCCTCGGCGCGAACGGCCGCCTCTTCTTTTTCGATCGACTCCTCGATCAGACGGCTCTTCCATTGGTAGGCCAAAACAAGCTGGCGAAGCGAAACGGCGTCGAGCTTGCGAAGGTCGTACGTCTTGACCACGGGCAGGTAGTCGTCCAACGTGTGCGGTTTTTCCTTGCCCCGGCCGAACAGCCGCGGACGGTCGATCTCGATCCGATTGGTCGTCTCGATCGTTTGCGTGCCCCGCCGCAGCGAAAGGCTCACGCGGTGGACGCCTGGGCGAAGAAAGACGTGGGCCGGGCGTGCCTGATCGCTCGTCTGTCCGTCGCCAAAGTCCCATTGCAGCTTCGCGCCGCTGGCGATCGCCGAGGGCGACGTATTCTCAAACAGGACGCCGATCATCGGCATCGGCTCGCCCGGCAGGGGCACGTCGCCGACGATCTGGTAGCGGAAGTCGGGCACGGCCTTGCGCGCGCGGGTGGTGGCCGGTCCGGCCTCGACCCGACCAATCGACTCGGCTCGGAAGGCCGCGGCCGGAATGAGCGACGGCGTGGGCTTCGGGTCGTCGGGCGCATTGGACCACGCGGCGACCATCATTGCGTCGGGGCCGGCCGCGGCGTGGTAGTACTCGAATTCGTGCGGCCCGGCCGTCAAGGAGACCTTCTTGGCCGTGTCGGGCCGGGCTTCGTACCGCGGCCCGTGACGGCCCGGCGAGTCGACCACGACCTTCCCGTCGATCACCAGAAAGCTGCAATCCTGGCTCGACGTCCAGAAGAGATAGTCGCACGGCGAGGCGACGTGGAGCTGCCCGCGGTATCGGCTCAGGAAGGGGCTCTGGGCGAGCGTGAAAGGGTTGCAGGCATGATGGACCGTTTCGACGTAGTCGGCGCCAATCGGTTCGGCCGATTCGAAGGCGGCGCGGACCGCCTCGAAGTGATTTAGATCGCAGGTCTTGAAGTGCCGGATTTCGAGCACCAACCCGTCGCGGTTGGTCCACGCGGGCAGTTGGCCCGGCGCGGGTGGATCGCCCCCGTAGAGGATGTCATACGCGGTTTGGCCGGGAAGCGTCTGGAACGCCACGCGGCAGAAATCGCCGGGACCGAGTTGGAGGACGCGGGTGGGCACGGGCTGGTTGCCCTTGGCCGCCACCAGGACGTTCTTCCCATCCGGTTGGATGAATCCTTGGTGCAGGAACTCGGCGACCAGGACGGGTCGGAGCTTGTCGGCCGGCACGGCGACGGGCCGCGCGGCCTCGAATTCGACGCCCGCGGCGCGGAAGGATTGCGCCGCCAGCGGCACGGGCCACAAGGCGAAGCCGCAAACGATCAGCGCGGCCAGGGCAACCCGCCGAAAGTGCATGCAATACTCCATATTCCGTGGACCGTCTCAAGCCGTGTCATTCGTGATGAGGCACGTGCCGCCGATCTTCCGAATCCAATGGTGCATGATCCGCGCCTTCTTCCGCCGCGTGCGCAGGCGCAAAGGCATCCGCGCCTCGGCCTGGGCCCAGGAGGCCGGCTCCTCGCCGAGGAACTGATCCCAGAAAGCGCGGCCTTGCTCGTCGAAGCCAGGCAGACGGAACACCAGCCATGCCCAGGCGAACTCGGGGCTCTCCGTCAGATTGCCGAACAGCTCGCCCAGGTAGGCGGCATCGCCCGATCGAGCGACGTCGTCGCGGAGGAAGACGGCCACCGCCTCGGCGCAGATCAGCTCGAACTGGCCGAACATGGCTTCGGCCTCCGAAAGCTCGGACCGCAACGACCAGGGCCCCGGGCTTTCAAAAACCCTGCCCGTGATCGATTCGTTGTTCGGGTGGATTCGGTACAGCGCCCTGCGGAGCAAACTCTCATCGGCGCCGCGATCGAGAAGGACGAGCGTGTAGCCAATTGTGGCCGTGGCCACGTCCTTGGGAGGAAGGGCGGGCTGCAGGAGGGCCTTGGTTTCGGTATCGAGCCACTGAGCCATGGTCCCCGTTCTCCGGATTCCCAGTTCTCCTTGGACGCGATCCTTCTCCCCAAAGAAGGAGTCCGTTCCCGGCGAGTTGGTCGCCACGGGCGTCAGGAAGGATTGCTATGCCTATCGAGATCCTCCGCTCTGCCCGGGATGCCGAGGTTCGTCGACGATCCTCGTTGTTTTTTTGGGGGGGGCGACGACTCGTTTGACCTTTGTCATTGTACCACCTGGTCGGCCGGGCACCCAAGGCGCGGCCGCCGGCAGGTTCGTCACGAACGTCACGACCGGTCTGGCCGTCACAATGCGTGAAACTGTCTAAAGTCCACCCCCGGCGCGGCTCGAAATTAACTTTCGGACGGCTTGTTCTCGGGCGGCTTCCAGTATGAAGCGACCCGAAGCGGGGCAAGTCACAGGGGGGGAACCTGCCTTCAAGGCGCTGCCTTGAATGGTCCACGCAACGTCCGGCACACGTGGACCTTCTGCGTGCTCCCTCGCTGGTGTGCTGTAGTTTGCCGCAGTTGTATCGGGAGACCATGAGTTTCGTAATGAGAGGGTTGGGACACACCTTCTCTATTTTACGGATTTTCTCTGGTTTCCGGATACCGAGGTTGCCGATGTCATAAGTGCGGCGCGGATCAGAAGGAGCTGAGCTACCGCCGACTTGAAGCGAATTATGTCAGACCCCCGACCCAGATGTTTGCGGATGGCCGCCGGGCACACAGGCCGGCACGATGGAACGACCAACGGCCGGAATTCCGCAGGCAAGGGGCTGTTCCGTCTCGGGTGAGCCGCCAACTCCCCGCGACGCCAGTTCAAACCAAGCGAGCGATAACAATTGGAGAGCCTGCAATGAAGGTCTTCACAACTGGTCAGGTCGCAAAGATCTGCAAGGTGGCCCCGCGCACCGTCAGCAAATGGTTCGACTCGGGCCGGCTGAAGGGCTACCGCATTCCCGGGTCGCAGGACCGGCGCATCCCGCGCGAGTATTTGATTCGGTTCCTCAAGGAGCACGGAATGCCCTTGGGCGATCTCGAGGACGAGGCCATGGCCAAGGTCCTCATCGTGGCCCAGGACCAGGTTCTCGTCGAGAACCTGAAGCGCGAGCTTCCGCTGGAGCGGTCGTTCAAGGTGGCCGTGGCTGCCAGCGGTTTTGACGCGGGCATCCAGGCCGAGAGCTTCCACCCAGACTGCATCATCGTCGATTTCTCCATCGGCCGGACCGAAGCCCTGCAAATCTGTCAAAACCTGCGCCGCAACGCGGAATTTGCCGAAGTCATCCTCATTGCGCTGTTGCCCGACGACGGAAGCTCGACCAGCTTCGACCGCTCGGCCATCAACGAGACGTTCAAGAAGCCGTTCGACGCCGCTTTGCTGGCCGAGCGGTTCCGGACGCTCATCAGCGCGAAGAAAGAGCTCGTTTGAGTCGCCCGCGCCCGGGCGGGAAGCGAGCTCCCGAAGCCGATATCCCCTCGCCGTTTCGACTAAACCGTCGCGGTCGGACCCCCGCGACGGATAACTCTTCCGCCCGTCGCGCGGCCCACCCGCCGCCGCGCGATCCAAACGAGAACCGACCCGTTGCCGTGGGTTGCCGCCTCGTTGTCGTGTGGACGCGCCCGTGTCCCGGCGCGTCCGGTTGGCGTGGTCCTGCCGCGCGACCCGGCAGTGCCGGCGCGAATCCCCCTCGACGAGCTTATGCGGGGCGTTAGAATAAGGGCGATTGTATGTCCTGGCGCAAGGCGCAGATTGCCCCCGCCCGCGTGGGGGGGTGGCGTTTGCCTTCTCTTAGACGACACGGAACGCGACGGATGAGCCACGTGGTCCACCGCCCGACCCAGCCGCCCGAGACGCTCCAGGAGCTGTACGCGCCGATCCGGACGGAACTGGACGACGTGGAGCAGGTCCTCCGCGACGAGCTGTCCAGTCGCTACCCCGTCGTCGATCAGTTGGTCAAGCACGGCTTTCGGCTGGGGGGCAAACGGATGCGCCCCGCCCTATTGATCCTCTCCGGCAAGGCCTGCGGCGGGCTCTCCCGCGACCATGTCCCCCTGGCGGCTGCCACCGAGTTGATCCACACGGCCACGCTCATCCACGACGACGTGCTCGACGAGGCCGCCCTGCGCCGCCACCGCGACACGGTCAATGCCCGATGGGACAACGAAGCGAGCATCCTGTTGGGCGACTACCTGCTCGCCCGGGCGATCTGCCTGGCCAGCTCCGTGGACGACCCGTTCGCCTGCCGCGCCATCGGGCAGGCCGCCAAATCAATGTGCGAGGGGGAGTTGCGGCAGGTGATTGGACGGGGTAACTACGCCCTGGCCGAGCAGGACTACCTCGACATCATTGCCGGAAAAACCGCCGCGCTGTGCGCCTGCTGCTGCCGTTTGGGGGCGTACTACGCCGGGGCCGCCGTCGAACAGCAGGAAGCCCTCTCGCGGTTCGGGCAGTCGCTCGGCGTGGCCTTCCAGATTGCCGACGATCTGTTGGACCTGTTGGGCGACGAGGCCACGACCGGCAAGTCGCTCGGCAGCGACCTGGCAAAGCAAAAGTCCACGTTGCCGCTGATCCGAATGCTAAGCCAGCTTTCCGCCGGAGGACGCGACGAGGTCATGCGGATCCTTGCCGGCTCGGACAACCACTACGCCGCGGCGCTTGAGCCTTGGTTCGAGCGGACCGACGCGGTTTCCTACACCCGGACGAAGGCCGGCGAGTTCGTCCGGCAAGCGGCCTCGGAATTGGCCGTTCTTCCTCCCAACGCGGCCCGGGACCAGCTCGCCCGGCTGACCGAATTCGTGGTCAACCGGCGGCATTAGAACGTGTTTGGAAATGCGTTAAGGCCGCTTTGGCCGTGTTTTTTCACGGGCTGGAAGCCCGTGCCACCCGATCCCGCACGGCCGCTTTCTCGGGCGCTCTCGTCCGGCACGTCCAAGAAAAGCGAAGAGCCGGCGAAGATAGCCGGCTCTTCGTGCATCAAATTGATCCGCAAAGCGCCGCGGTTACGCGCTGCGCCGCCGCCAGGTCAGCGCGACGCCCAGGCCGGCCAATAGGCTCCAAATCACGAGCGAGGCGGGCTCGGGCGCCTCCGAGCCAAACGTGTAGTTGTCCCAGATCGTGTAGGGCTTGTCGTCGCCCCAGCCGCTAAGGGGGGCCGTGAACATCGTGGCGAGGCTGACGCCTCCGAGGTCGATGTAGTCGTCGCGGTACGACTGGCCGACTTCGACGCCGTCGATGAAGAAGTGGATTTTGCCGTCCGCGTCGAGCAACTGCATCTTGAGCGTGTGCCAACCCACGGTGCGATCGACGCCGGTGGTCACCCAGCCCGGAGACCCTTCTCCGGCAGCCACATAGTAGTAGTCCGCGGCGTCCCCGTACTGATTGAACCGGGCGCCGAATTGGACGTCGGTCCAGTCCTCGGAGCCATCGATATACGGATTCACCCAACTAGGCAAGGCGTAGAGCTGGCCGGTCGCTTGGGGATCAGGGCTGGTTGCCGGGCCGGGATCGTAGTAGTCAACCTGCAGGTACGGGTTGTATACCTTGTTCAAGGCGCCGGGGAGAATGGTCGACTCCTTCACCTCGACGATTGCCCACCACATCCAGTCCTGCGGGGCAGAATCGGCGATCAGCTTCAAGCCGTTGCCCGAGCGGCCGTAGGCCGAAAGGTCCACCTGCTGCATCATCTTGCCCACCGGCGGCTCGCCATGCCGGTAGTCGCTGTTCTGCCAATCCGGATGGTAGTCGCCCGCCCAGGCGGCCTCGAAGTCGTAGGTGACCTCGTACGCGCCCAGCGCAGTACCGGGAAGCACCATCGCCGCCAAAGCCACTGTCAGAAGTGCCAGTTGTCGCATCACTTGCCTCGCTTAAAGGAATCGGTGTCTCTGTCGAGGGAAAGCCCACCGTGGGACAATCACCCTTTCCCCATCTATCCTTTGCCGCCCGAGCCCCCTCCTGACGCAGAAAAATCACGCAAACCCCGCATATTCTCCATTTATTCTTCCTTGCGGCCCGAGGGGGGGGTATGGAAGCAAATAATACACCTTTAGAGGTAATTGGATCTCCCACATGGTGTTTTATTCGACCGGCGGCGGCATAGCGCCCAGAGCGGCGCGGGGCGACAAAGATAAAGAAAATCACCTCAGACCCCGCCCAGACGCTGGCAGGCGGCGTCCAACAGGTCGCAAAGCTCGTCACGGCTGAGCTTGGCCCGGGCTTGCTCGGCATCGCACCAGCAGCGGCGGCGGATTTCCGACTCGGCCCAGGTCTCGTCGGCGGCGGTCACCCGCATTAGCAGGGCCGTCACCTCCAGGGCAGCATTCCACTTCTCGTACGTGTACTGCCCCAGCGGCCGTTTCTCGATCACGCCGTGCAGGCCGGCCTCCTCGTGGGCCTCCTTGAGGGCCGTCTCGGCGGGCGTCTCGCCGGGATCGACGATGCCCTTGGGAAAAATCCAGTTTCCCTTGCCCGTTGAGGTAATCAGACAGAACTCGGGCCGATCGCCGTCCATCCGGTACGGGATGGCCGCGGCCTGGGTGATCGTGGTTTCGTTGACGGACATGAGCGACGCGCCTCAAGAAAACGACATAACACCTGACGGATTGTACCCCACGACCGTGCCGAGGTCCAACAGGAGATTGGCCTTGTTCGGATCGGCGGATCGGCGGACAATGGGCGGCAAAGGGTGATTTCTCTGGCATGAAGGCTCGCGGCGTCGGCGGGACCGGAGGCAAGGATGCTCGATTCATCGTGGCGGGGCCAAGTCATCTCTCAGACGCGGACCGCCCAGATCATTGTCGTGGCGATGGTCGGCGGGTGCCTGGCGTTCGCGGCCATTGCGGTCGTCATTCGCTCGGGCGATGCCGCGCCGTTGGACTGCATGCCGGTGGTCACCTACGCGGCGCTGGCGATGGCCGGAGCGGCGGTCGTGGCCCGGCTGGCGCTCGGCGTTGTCTTGCGCGGCGCGTTCCGCAAAGGCCTCATTGCCGGCGAGGCCGCCGAACCGTCGATCGACGACCTGCACCGGCTGCTCCAGTGGCTCCAAGTCCGCACGATCGCCGGCGGGGCCTTGTTCGAAGGGGCGACCTTCTTCCTGCTGATTGCCTTCCTCCTTGAAGGCTCGCCGCTGAGTGTCGGCGCCTCCGCGATCCTGATGTTGGGCATCGCCTGGCACTTTCCCCTGCCCGGCCGGACGGCCGAATGGGTCGAGCACGAACTCGACCTGGCCGTGCAAGAGCGGCGTCTGGGAAGATAGCTGAACTACGTTTTGTCTCGTCGGACTGGCGGTGGCTCCGCGCGATTTGCCAGGGACACGTCTCTCCCACGATTTGAGGTCGCACGGGCGAAGCCGGTGGCACGCGCGCCCCAACCGCCATTGACTCCTCTCGGGGCAATCCTCTATTGTACCCGCCCGTTTTTGGGGTGAATCGGCGGACATGCCGCGCCGTCGCATCGCATCCTCCATTTTGCGTTATTGGCCCATCTTGCCAGCGATGTATCGAACCGGGCGTTGCCATCCGCGATGGAGTCGGGCCAAAGGGCGACCGATCCGGCTCGGGGTGGCGTCGGTGTTGCTGGTGGCCGCAGTGGTCGCCTTGGCCGGATGCTCGTCGCAACGGCTGGCCACGCTGCGGTCGGTGCCCAAAAACCCGCTGATCGATCAGTTTGGCCTGCCGGGCAGCGAGTCGCTTGCGCCCAGCGACCGGACGATGCAGCTCCTGCGGTTCTACAATTTGGACCGCCTGCTGGAGGGCGATCCGCGGCAGCTCCTGACGACGCTTCAGGAGGTGATCGACCGGGAGCCCTCGATCGACAAGCTGCACGCCTACGCCGAACTGAGCTATCTGGCTGGCCGGCGGATCGAGCAGCACCAGCCGCAGCGGGCAATTGAGCTTTATGGGGCGTCGGTGCTCTACGCCTATCAGTATCTCTTCGACGCGCGGTTCGCCCCGCAATGGAATCCGTACGATCCGCAGTTCCGCGGCGCGTGCGACTTGTACAACGGCTCGCTCGAGGCGGCGTTGCGGCTGATGTGCAGCACCCAGGGCCTCAAGCCGGGGCAGCAATGCACGATCCGCACGGCCAGCGGCTCGTGGGACGTCAGCACGCAGCTTCGCGGCGGACGATGGCGGAACGAGGATTTCGACCGGTTCGAGTTCGTGTCGGATTATCAACTCAACGGGCTGCGGAACCACTACCGGACGTTTGGGCTGGGGGTGCCTTTGATTGCCGTGCGGCGCAACTACGCGGGCGAACCGGCCACGGCCAAGTACTACCCCGTCGATCTGAGCTTCCCCGTGACCGTGCTCATGCGGCCGGAGTCCGGCACGAACGTCGATCCGCGGACCGGGGCCATGCACTATCGCGCCGTGCTGGAGATCTACGATCCGCTCGCCATCGCCGACATCGCGATCAACGGACGGCAAGTGCCTCTGGAAAGCGATCTGAGCACGCCGCTGGCGTATTTCCTCTCGAAGCCGCAGTTGGAGCAACTGGCCACCGTGGGGCTCTTGTGGCCCGAGACGCTCCTGAAGACCATGCGGCAGACCGTGCAGCCGGATCGGCGGGATCCGATCATGGGTCTGTACATGATGCAGCCCTATGAGCCGGACAAGATCCCGGTGGTGATGATCCACGGGCTGTGGTCCAGCCCGGTCACGTGGATGGAGATGTTCAACGACCTGCAAAACGCCCCGGAGATCCGCCAACGGTACCAGTTCTGGTTTTATTTGTATCCGACGGGCCAGCCGTTTTGGATCTCGGCCGCCGATCTGCGGCGCGACCTGGACGAAGCCCGGCGGACGCTCGATCCAGATCATCAGCACCCGGCGCTCGATCAGATGGTGTTGATTGGGCACAGCATGGGGGGGCTGCTCGCGCGGCTACAGACGTTGGATAGCCAGGACGCATTCTGGCGTCTGGTGAGCGATCAGCCGTTCGAGCGGATCGAGGCCGATCCCGCGATGGAGCAGCGTCTGCGGGACGTGTTCTTCTTCCACCCGAACGCGTCGGTGCGTCGGGTGATCACGATTGGCACGCCACACCGGGGCAGCCGGTTCTCGAACGACGCGACCCAATGGCTCACCAGCAAGTTGATCACGCTGCCGCAGAAGCTTATCCACGGCCGCGAGGAGCTGATCGCGCGGAACAAGGCATTGATTCGCGACAGCCGCCTGCTGTCAACCCAGACGAGCATCGATTCGCTGTCGCCGGACTCGCCTTTCTTCGAGGCGATGCTTGCCTGCCGCCGGCCGCCCTGGGTGCGGTACCACAACGTCATTGGCCTGGTGCCCCAACAGGGGATATTTGGCCGATTGGCGGCGGGAACGGACGGGGTGGTCGCGCGCGAAAGTGCCCACGTGACCGACGTGGAGTCGGAACTCGTTGTCGAGGCCGACCATACGACGGTTCACGCCCACCCCCTGGCGGTGCTCGAGGTCCGAAGAATCCTGCTCGAGAACCTGGCGGACCTGCAAGGCTACGCCCGGGCCGCGCCGCCTCCGCCGGCTCCCTCTCTTGGGGAAAACCCCACGCGCGACGGACCCGTTGGCGTATGGTAGGCTTCTTTCGGGCGCCGAGGCCGGGGTTTCGGAGCGCTCCCGCCGTGGGAGCAGGGGAAGCCTTTCCGGTTTTCCCCGCCGCGTTGCGGGAGGCGACTTCCGTTACTGCCGGACATTCCATGCCGGTCCATCGGCGCCTCTTCCGACGGGGTACGGTGGACGGTTGGCTTGCGAAGGTAATCGGGGCGAAGACACCATGGATCTGGGCGTATTGGTGGTTGACGACGATGCCGCGACGCGCGCGCTGCTGATCCGCGTGATGAAGACGCTGGGCGTCGAGCGGGTCGTGGAGGCGGTCGACGGCGACGAGGCGATTGCCCGGGCGGACGAGGCCGAGTTCGATCTCGTCCTGCTGGACTGGGAGATGCCCGGCCAAAAAGGGCCCGAAGTGATCCGGGCCCTCCGCGAGAGGAACGACCACGCGCAGGTCGTCATGATTTCGGCCGAGGCGCAAAAATCGCGGGTGCTTCGGGCCGTCGAGGCGGGCGCGGCGGGTTACATCGTCAAACCCTTCGAGGTGGCCTCGGTCCGCGAGAAGCTCAAAAGCTTGTGCCAGAGCATCGTTGCCCACCGCCGGACGGCCGACTACCGGATCGGCTCGATCATGACCACCGACGTCGTCACCATCCGCGAGGACGCTCCGGTTCGCGAGGCGATCAAGACGCTCCTGGAGCACCGCATCAGCGGACTTCCGGTGGTCGACGCCGAAGGCCAGCTCGTCGGCATCATCACCGAGTATCAGCTCGTCCAGGCGCTATTCCGGCCCGACGTTTCCGACGAGCCGGTCGGGCGGTTCATGACGACCGAGCTCGTGACCGTTGGCGAGGACGCGCTTCTGTTCCAGGTGGCCAACCTGCTCATCAAGCATCGGATGCGCCGGGTGCCGGTGGTTCGCGACGGCCGGGTGGTGGGCATCATCGCCCGGCGCGACCTCCTGCGGTACATGCTCGGCCATGAGGCGGAGCTCAACGCGTTCCTCGAATCGCTCAGGGCGGCCCACCCCGCGCCGGTGGCCGTCACCGTCTGAAAACACGTTCTGAGATTGGGCGCCGCACGGGGCAACGCCACATCCACGCCGAGCTGAAACAGGTGATGCCTGTAAGGTCCGTTGGAGTGGAGATTGCGTCCATAGCGCTTCGGTTTGCCACAGGCCCCCTTCTCTCCAGCCCAGGCGTTCACGCGCACTTCTTCTCTAGCCAAGGCGTTTACGCCTGCGGATCGAGAGGTCCTTGTTGCCCCTTTTTGCCTGAAGTCCCCTTCAGGGGACGAACTCATCGCGGAATCAACCCATCGCCCCTGAAGGGGCTGGTGAAAAATGAAGGACGGCATTTCGATTCGCGACCGCAGGCGCGAACGCCTGGGCTAGAGAAAAGGCATGTGACTCAGCCGGCAAGGGCCATGCCTGCCTTTCCGCTGAAGTTTTCGACACTATGCGGGATTCGCCGTCCGTGGCATGGACGCGGACATGCGGTTACCGCTTCTCCTCCCCCATTGATCGAGCCCGTCCCAGACGCTATTCTGGCGGACGGTCCCATCCCGCCTCCCCCCGGTCTCCAAGGAGTCCCGTCATGCCCGGCGCTCTGGATTTCAACGTGGTGGACGTCGTCGTCTTCGTGGGCTTTCTGGCGGCGGTGATGAGCATCTCGCTCTATGCTTCACGGAAAGAGCGGACCTCGGAAGGCTACTTCCTGGCCGGCCGAGGGCTCACCTGGTGGCTCATCGGCTTCTCCCTGATCGCGGCCAACATCTCCACCGAGCAGTTCGTCGGCATGTCCGGCCAGGCGGCCGACTTCGGCATGGCCATCGCCAGCTACGAATGGATGGCCGCCGTGACGCTCGTCGTGGTCGCGTTTTGGTTTCTGCCCACCTTCCTCCGCACGGGCATCTTCACCATGCCGGAGTTCCTGGAACATCGCTTCGACGTCGGCGCCCGCGCCGCGATGTCGCTGTTCATGATGATCATCTACGTGGGCGTCACCATCGCGGCGGTGATCTACTCCGGGGCATGCACGGTGGACGTTCTCTTCACGGGCAAGAAGGTCTTCTCGGTCATCCCGGTCAACTTGTGGACCGCGTCGTTCTTCATCGGCGCGCTGGCCGGGTTGTACGTGGCTTTCGGCGGGCTGAAGGCCTGCGCCTGGGCCGATCTCTTGCAGGGCTCCGCGCTCATCGCGGGCGGGGCGATCATCGTCGTGCTGGCCATGCAGGCGCTCGACGCGGCCGATCCAGTGGCCATCGGCCTTACCAGCGACATGGCCCAGGCCGGGCCGCTTGAGAAGTTCTGGCGAGCCAACCACGAGAACCTGCACATGGTTCTGCCCAAAGACCACCCCTACGTGCCGTGGACGGCGTTGGTGCTGGGTCTCTGGATCCCGAACTTCTACTACTGGGGCCTCAATCAGTACATCACGCAGCGGACGCTTGGGTCCAAGTCGCTCTCCGAGGGGCAAAAAGGCGTCGTCTTTGCCGCCGGCATGAAGCTCATCATCCCCTTTATCATCGTCGTGCCGGGTATCATCGCGTTCAACCTGTACCGCGACGACATGGCAAAGGAAGCCTCCGAGAAACAGAATCCCGCCACGTTGGCGATCTTCGAGAAGGCGCGGGCGAATCCCGCCACGACCGGCGTCGCGTTTGAGTTCGACGAGAACTTCGCCACCCTTCACCCCGCGCAAGCCAGCGCGATGTACCAGTTCAACGTGGGTGTGGTCGGCAGGACGCGATTGCAGGAAATGACGGGCGACGATATTTTCATCTTCAAACAAGAAGTATTCGACGCCAATCAGGACATCATTGAACGGATCAAGGCCGGTCGCCTAACCGCCGCCTCGGGCGGGGCCATCGAGGTCCAGAAAAAGCTGATCGGCTACCACTTCGACTCGGCTTTCGCCCTCTTGATCAAACGGCTCACGCCCGTCGGTCTGCGCGGGTTCATCCTGGCCGCGATTCTCGGCGCCGTGATGAGCTCCCTGGCCTCGATGCTCAACGCCGCCTCGACCATCTTCACCATGGACTTCTACAAGGAACACTTCCGCCGCGGCGCGTCGCAGGGCGAGTTGGTCGCCCTGGGCCGAATCTGCGTCGTCGTGTTCACCGTGATCGGCTGCCTCATCGCGCCCCTGTTGGGCCACCCCAAGTTCGGCGGCATCTTCACGTACATCCAGGAGTTCCAGGGCTTCATCTCGCCGGGCGTCCTGGCGGTGTTCTTGTTCGGACTGTTTGTGCGTCGGGCGCCGCGGGCGTGCGGCCTGGTGGGCCTGCTCTTGAGTCCGGCGACCTACGGCGTCCTCATGCTCGTCTGGCCCGAGCTGGCCTTTCTCAACCGAATGGCTGTTACGTTCTTCGTCATTCTCGGCGTGCTCACCGCGATGACGCTGGCCCGCCCGCTGCGGGAGCCCATCACGTTGCCCAGCCAGACCACCATTGAGATGACCGGCTCCCGCGCGGCCAAGCTCGGCGGCGTGCTTGTGTTGATCGTCACCGCGGCGCTCTACGTGATCTTCTGGTAACGCCGGCGACCATTGCCTCCCCTCTCCCGCAAAGCGGGAGAGGGGCCGGGGGTGAGGGGAGTCCCATTCGCCCAAGACGCGTCTTCCGAACGGGCTCGCACAACGGGCGCGAATCTCCCGTCCCCACCGCGGCCGACGTCATTGCCGCCCGCAAAACGCGGCCATCTCCGCAAGCAGCCGCGAGACGATCTCGGGGTGGTCGGCGGCGATGTTCTTCCGTTCGCCCGGATCGTTGGACAAATCGAACAAAAGCGGCGGGTCGTGCGCGACGGGCGGCTCCGGCCGGCGGGTGTCGGGGTCCGAGCTGCGCGATTTCGTGCTCAGGTGGATCTTGAAGTCGCCCGAGCGAAACGCCGTGGCGCCATCGGCGTAGTACCACGCGGTGCGCGGGCTGGGCTTGCCCTCCAGCAGGACGCCGGAAAGGTCCAGCGACATGTAGCCGGTTTCGTCCTTCGGCTGCGATCCACCGCAGAGCCTCGCAAACGTGGCGTACAGGTCGAGATTCGCTCCGATGCCGGCCGCTTCGCCCGGCGCGATCTTCCCCGGCCAGCGGACGATGCACGGCACGCGGACGCCGCCCTCCCACGACGTGCCCTTTTCGCCGCGCAGCGGCGCCGCGGTTCCGCCGTGGATCTCGAACATCGACCACGGGCCGTTGTCGCTGGTGAAGACGACGAGCGTCCGCTCGTCGATGCCCGCCTCCTTCACCGCGGCCATGACCTCGCCCACCGACCAGTCGATCTCCTCCACCACGTCGCCGTACCGTCCGCCCGCGCTTGCGCCTTGAAACCGCCGCGAAGCGAACACCGGGGCATGGGGCATGTTGTGGGCCAGGTAGAGGAAGAACCGGTTGTCTTTGTTGGCCTTGATCCACTTGACCGCCTCGCGCGTGTAGCGCGACGTGAACAGCTCCTGATTCGCGGGACACTCGATCATCTCGGGCCCGCGCATCAGCGGAACCGCGAACGTGAACTTGTCGCACGCGTCGAAGAGCTTGCGGTTCTGGATCGTGCCGGCGGGCGGGGGCACGTCGTTGCTGCCCGGCGTGCCAAAATGGTAGTCGAATCCGCACCGCAGCGGGTGCATGGGGCTCGCGGCGAAATCCCTCGGATAATCCGCCAGATGCCACTTGCCCAGGATCGCCGTCGCGTACCCTTGCTTTTTGAGCATCGCGGGCAGGAGTCTTTCACGCGAGTCGCGGAGCTTGGCGCCGCCCATCAAGGCCGGATGCCGGCCGGTCATCAGCCCCGTTCGACTGGGAACGCACCACGAGCCCGACGCGTAGAAGCTCGTCCACCGCAGTCCCTCGGAGGCCAGCCGGTCAATGTTCGGCGTCTTGATCTTCGTGTTTCCGTAGCAGCCCAGATCGCCGTACCCCATGTCGTCGACGAAGATCAGGATGATATTCGGCCCCTCGGCCGCCTGAGCCAGGCAGGCCAGACCAAGGACCAGAAACGCGGCGGAGAGAATCGTCTTCATGGTTCCGGGCCTCTCGCGTCAAAACGGAATGAGGTGAGCGCGCATTTCGCGAAATCGTAGCGGGCGCCATGGCCATGCACGGCATTTCTCGGGAAAACATGCCCACGGCGAGCGTGGGCATGCCACCCAAGCTCCCACGTGGACGTGTTCACCCCGCCGCCAGTTTCCGCAGCACCGTCTGCAAAATCCCGCCGTTGCGGTAGTAATCCAGCTCGACGGGCGTGTCGATGCGGACACGGGCGGGGAATTCCTTGACCGCGACGTCCGGCGCGGTCGCGCGAACGGCCAGCGTCGCGCCCGGGCGAAGCGAGTCGTCCAGTCCCCGCACGTCGAACGTCTCTTCGCCCGTCAGGCCCAGCGACTCCCACGACTGCCCCTCGGGCAGTTCCAGCGGCAAGACGCCCATGCCCACCAGGTTGCTGCGGTGGATCCGCTCGAAGCTCGCGGCCAACACCGCCCGCACGCCCAAGAGTTGCGTGCCCTTGGCGGCCCAGTCGCGGCTGCTGCCGGTGCCGTATTCCGTCCCGGCCAGGACCACCAGCGGCACGCCCTCTTTCTTGTAGCGCATGGCCGCGTCGTAAATACTCATGGTCTCGCCGTCGGGCAGATGCCGGGTCACGCCGCCTTCGGTGCCGGGGGCCAGCAGGTTGCGGATGCGGACGTTGGCAAACGTGCCCCGGGTCATCACGCGGTCGTTGCCGCGCCGCGCGCCGTAGCTGTTGAAGTCCTTGGGCGCGACGCCTTGCTCTTGCAGGTATCGGCCCGCCGGACCGTCCGCGGCGATCGACCCGGCCGGCGAGATGTGGTCGGTCGTGATTGAGTCGCCCAGCGCCGCCAGCGCCCGGGCGCCGCGGATCGGTCGGATGGGCTCGGGTTCGGGCGCAAGTTCCACCAGGAACGGTGGCTCCTGGATGTATGTGCTCGTCGGTTTCCAGTCGAACAGGTCGCCCTCGGCCACCGCGATACGATTCCAGTCGGGATTGGCGTCGAACACGCCGTCGTAGCGGGCGCGAAACGCCGCCGGATCGACCGACCCGGCCACCGCCGCGTCGATTTCGTCCTGAGAGGGCCACAGATCGGAGAGCATCACGGCGCGGCCGTCGCGGTCCGTGCCCAACGGCTCGTGGGCAAGGTCGATCCGCGTGGTGCCGGCCAGGGCGAAGGCCACCACCAGCGGCGGGCTGGCCAGGTAGTTCGCCTTCACCTGGGGATGGATGCGGCCCTCGAAATTGCGGTTGCCGCTCACCACGGCGGAGACGACCAGCTTGCCCTCGGCGACCGCGCGGGCCACCGGCGGCGGCAGCGGGCCGCTGTTGCCGATGCACGTCGCGCAGCCGTAGCCGACCGTGTGGAAGCCCAGCGTCTCGAGCGGCGCGGTCAAGCCCGCCTTGTTCAGGTAGTCGGTCACGACGCGGGAGCCCGGCGCGAGGCTCGTTTTCACGAACGGCGGCACCCGCAGCCCGCGGTCAACGGCCTTCTTGGCCAAGAGTCCGGCGGCGAGCATGACGCTGGGGTTGCTCGTGTTCGTGCAACTGGTGATGGCGGCGATCACCACGGCGCCGTGGCCGAGCGTTGTATGGACGCCGCTATCGTCCACCACGTCGGCGGTTCGCCGGGCGTCGTCCTCCGACAGGGCGAAACCGCGCTTGTCCAGCGGCGCCCGCAGGGCCTCGTCGAACGTCTTGCCCACCGCGGAGAGAACCACGCGGTCTTGCGGCCGCTTGGGCCCGGCCAGACACGGCTCGACCGTGGCCAGATCGAGCGAGAGTGTTTTCGTGTAGCGGGGCGTCGGCGCGGCGTCGGTGCGGAAGAGCTGGTTCTCCTTGGTGTATCGCTCGACCAGATCGACCTCGGCGTCGGTCCGCCCGGTCTGGCGGAGGTACGCCAGCGTCTGATCGTCCACCGGGAAGAAGCCCATCGTGGCGCCGTATTCCGGCGCCATGTTGGCCACGGTGGCGCGGTCGGCCACGGTCATGCTCGACACGCCGGGCCCGAAGTACTCGACGAACTTGTCCACCACGCCCACCGCGCGGAGCATCTGCACCACGGTGAGCACGAGATCGGTCGCCGTGGCGCCGGGCGGGAGCCGGCCGGTCATCTCGAACCCGACCACCTCGGGCAGGAGCAGGTACAGCGGCTGGCCGAGCATCACGGCCTCGGCCTCGATTCCGCCCACGCCCCAGCCCACCACGCCCAGGCCGTTGATCATCGTCGTGTGGCTGTCCGTGCCCACGAGCGAATCGGGCAGGGCGACCGGCCCGGCCGCGTCCTGCCGCACGAAGACGCCCTTGGCCAAGAGTTCGAGATTCACCTGGTGGATGATGCCCACGGCCGGCGGGATGACGCGGAAGTTGTCGAACGCCTTCTGACCCCAGCGCAAGAACTCGTAGCGCTCGCGGTTGCGCTGCATCTCGAGATCGACGTTCTGGGCCAGCGCGTTGGACGAAGCGAAGTAATCGACTTGCACGGAGTGGTCGATCGTCAGATCGACCGGCACGAGGGGGTTGATCCGGCGGGGATCGCCGCCGAGGCGGTGCATGGCGCTGCGCATCGCGGCGAGATCGACCACCGCCGGCACGCCGGTGAAGTCCTGCAGGATCACGCGGGCGGGAAGGAAGGGGATCTCCACCCGCGCCGGCGCGGCGGCGTTCCACGCCGCGAGGTTCCGCACGTCGTCCTCGCGGACCACGTAGCCGTCGCAATGCCGCAGCGCCGCTTCGAGCAATACCCGGATCGAATAGGGGAGCCGGTCGATCGTGCCCAGCCCGGCCGATTCCAGCCGGGAGAGCCGATAGAGCCCGACCGGCCCGGCCGACGTGGTGAATATATCGCGGGCGGAAAAGGGATCGTGCAACGACGGAGACATGAGGACCTCTTCTTGATTTTATGCTTCCGGTTGTGTGTGTTTCCTTTCGTGTTGCGAAGCCGCAAGCGGCTCGGAACACAAGCCGCTTGCGGCTTCGCAACGCCCCGCAAGAACGGTGTATCCTACTCGTCCGCTCGCGACGCGTCCACTCCCGCCGACGTCCAATTCGCGTCCACCGGCGCGGTCACCGAGACGGGCTCGCGCGTCATGGGATGCCGGAACGCGAGCCGTCGAGCGTGCAGGGCGATGGCCCGCAGCCGCTCGTCGTCGTGCTGGGATCCGAAGGGAACCGCCGAGCCGTAGGCCGCGTCGCCCAGGATGGGATGCCCTCGCGAGGCAGCCTGCACGCGGACCTGGTGCGTGCGACCGGTCTCCAGGCGGATCGCCAGCCAAGACACGTCGCCGAGCGTGGCCAGACGGCGGTAGCGGAGCACGGCGATGCGACCTTCCGGATGGTCCGGCGGGACGACCGTCGCCCGGGCCTCGCCGGGGAGCTTCCAAAGGTAGTCCTCCCACGTTCCTTCGGCTGGCTCCACCCGGCCGGCGACCAGGGCCCAGTAAACCTTCTGGACCGTGCGGTGCTCGAACTGCTGGGCGAGCCGCCGGGTGGCGCGAACGTGCCGCGCGAAGACTATCGCGCCCGAGGCCGGGCGGTCCAGCCGGTGCGGCACGCCCAAATAGACGTTGCCCGGCTTCGCCTCCCGCCGTTTGAGAAACTCTTTGATCCAGACCTCGATACTGTCGATGCCGGGCGGGGCCTGGGTCAGCAGCCCGGGGGGTTTGTTGGCCGCCAGGCAAGGGCCGTCCTCGAAGAGAATGGTTGGGACGCGTTCGGGATCGGCGGGGGTGGTCATGGGGGGCTCGTCGGGTTGGGGAATTCTCGCTTGCATGAGCCAGGACAAGCCTTTAGATTGAGGGGAGTCGTGTGCCGGCGCCTCCCGTTATTGCGCCGATCCCCGCGCGCCATCCCTGCCTGGAGTCTCCCGCCATGTGTCGTTTCCGACGCTCCCTCGCGTTTTGGGCCACAGTCGCCCTGCTTTGTCCCGCAGCCGCCCGCGGGGCAGAGCCCATCCAGCTTTTCGACGGCAAGTCCCTCGCCGGCTGGACCCATTTCCTGGTCGATCCGAATGTGAAAATGGAGGACGTCTGGAGCGTGAAGGATGGGTTGCTCATCTGCAAGGGCGAGCCAATGGGCTACCTGGCCACCGAGAAAGAGTATACGAACTTCAAGCTCGTCGTCGAGTGGCGATGGCCGCCGGAAAAGACGCCCGGCAACAGCGGCGTGTTGTTGCGCCTTACCGGGCCGGGCATGGCCCTGCCTCGCTGCGTCGAGGCCCAACTGCAGCACGAAAACGCCGGCGACTTCTGGGCGTTTCACGGCTTCAAGATCGACGGTGAGCCCGGCCGAACCGTCCGAAAAACGCACGAGCAAGGCGGCGACGTGACGGGCATCCGCAAGCTCAAGGGGAACGAGAACAAGCCGGGCGAGTGGAACCGCTACGAGATCACCGCCAACGGCGATGCGATCACCCTCGTGGTCAACGGCCAGGAGCTCAACAAGGCCCACGCCTGCGAAGTGACGCCCGGCAAGATCGCCTTGCAATCGGAAGGCGGCGAGATCCACTTCCGCCGCGTCGAGCTCGTGCCGCTGGACGGCCCGCCCGCCGAGGCCGCGCCGCCCGCGCCGGCTAGCACGCCGAACGAAATCGTTCTCTTCAACGGCAAGGACTTCGAAGGCTGGACCGCCTTTCTCATGGATCCAGCCGTCAAGATGGAGGACGTATGGAGCGTGAAAGACGGCGTCCTGGCCTGCAAGGGCCAGCCGATGGGCTACCTCCGCACGACGAAGCAGTACACCAGCTTCGTGATGAAGCTCCAGTGGCGCTGGCCGAAGGACAGCGCCCCGGGCAATAGCGGCGTGCTCCTGCGCGTGGTCGGCCAGGACAAGGTCTGGCCCAAGAGCGTCGAGGCGCAATTGGCCGACCAGTGGGCGGGCGACATCTGGAACATCGATGCCTTCGGCATGAAGGTCGACCCCGCCCGGACCAACGGCCGCAACACCCAGCGGATGCACCCCAGCAACGAGCGGCCCCACGGCGAGTGGAACGACTACGAGATCACGCTCTCCGGCGGCGCGCTCTCGCTCAAGGTCAACGGCCTGGAGCAGAACACGGCCACCGACGTGGAGCAGGTGCCCGGCTACATCGCGCTGCAATCGGAAGGCGCCCCGATCGAGTTCCGCGACATCCGCCTCGTGCCGTTGGAGTAAGCGCGTGTGCCACTGGCTATGCCAGTGCTGAACTCTCTGAGTCCCAAACCGTAGGGTGGGTCGAGGTCGCGCAAGTCTTTGGTCGGGTTGCGCAAACCAATCCGATGGCAAAGAACGCTCCGGCCTGAACATGCTGCGTTGCCGCGACCGAAGCCCCACCAACGCACTGGCATGGCCAGTGGCACCCAACGTCCGGCGGGACCTGTGGGAGGCGACTTCTGTCGCCGATCTTCGGAAATCGGGTGCTTATCGGCGACGGGAGTCGCCTCCTACAATCCGGAAGATGGCTTGGCCTTCTCCTGCCCGAGGCTACTTCCCCGCCAGGCTCTCCTTGGCCGCGGCGACGATCGCCTGGGGCGTGAAGCCGAAGTGCTCGAACAGGGCCTTGTATGGGCCGGAGGCGCCGAAGCCCTTCATGCCGACGAATCGGCCGGCGGGGCCAAGGTATTTGCCCCAACCCATCTCGACGCCCATCTCGACGCCTACCCGAGCGGTTATCCCCGGCGGCAGCACGCTGTCGCGGTACGCGGCGTCCTGGGCGTCGAAAAGCTCCCAGCTCGGCAGGCTGACCACGCGGGCCGGCACGCCCTCGGCGGCCAGCTTCGCCTGGGCCTCGAGGCAAAGCGACACCTCGCTGCCCGTGCCGATGAGAATCACCTTGGGCGGGCCGTCCGGCGGGTCGCTGAGCACGTACCCGCCCCGCTGGACGCCCTCGGCCGAAGCCAGTTGCGCGCGGTCCACCGTGGGCAGGTTTTGCCGCGTGAGCACGATGGCCGCGGGCCGATCGGCCAGGCGCAGGGCCGCGCGATAGGACTCGGCGACTTCATTCGCGTCGGCCGGCCGCAACACGACCATGCCCGGAATCGCGCGGAGCGAGGCCAACTGCTCGACCGGCTGATGCGTCGGTCCGTCCTCGCCGACGCCGATCGAGTCGTGCGTGAAAATGTACAGCACGGGCAGCCCCATGATCGCCGCCAATCGGGCGGAAGGCCGCAGGTAGTCGGCGAACACGAAGAACGTCGCCGCGTACGGCCGCAAGCCGCACAGCGCCATACCGTTCGTGGCCGCGGCCATCGCGTGCTCGCGCACGCCGAAGTGGAAATTCCGGCCGGCGGGGTTGTCGGCCGAAAAATCGCCCGCCCCCTCGAACTCCAGCCGCGACTTGTTCGACGGCGCCAGGTCGGCCGAGCCGCCGAGCATCCAGGGGATGCTCTTGGCCACGGCGTTGAGCACCTTGCCGGACGATGCCCGGCTGGCAATGCCCTTGGGATCGGCGGGAAACGCGGGAATGCCCGCGTCGAAGCCCTCGGGCAAGGCGCCCTTGCGAATAAGATCAAGCTGGCCGGCCTCGGCCGGATGGGCCGTCGCGTATTTCGCGAATTGGGCGTCCCACTCGCTGCGGAGCCGCTGGCCCCGCGCGCCAATGCCCTGGCGGAAGTGCTCGAGGACTTCCTTGGACACGCGGAAATGCTCGTCCGGGGGCCAGCCGTAGGCGGTTTTTGTCGCGCGGACCTCGTCCTCGCCCAAGGGCGCCCCGTGGGCGTCGGCCGTGCCTTGCATCTTGGGCGCGCCGTAGGCGATCTTGCTCTTCACAACGATGAGCGTGGGTCCGTCGGTCGCTTCGTGGAAGAAGTCGATCGCGCCGCGCAGGGCGTCCAGATCGTTGACGTCCTCGACCTCGACCACGTTCCAGCCGTAGCCGGAGAACCGCGCGGCCACGTTGTCGCTGTAGGCCAGCGACGTGCTGCCCTCGATCGTGATCTGGTTGTCGTCGTAGATCCAGCAGAGATTGGAGAGCTTAAGATGCCCGGCTAGCGAGGCCGCCTCGCCGCCGAGCCCTTCCATCAGATCGCCGTCGCTGCACAGGGCGTAGACGTTGAAGTCGAACAGGTCGAAGCCCGGCCGGTTGTACGTGGCCGCCAGCCACCGCGAGGCAATCGCCATGCCCACGCTGCTGCCCACGCCCTGGCCCAACGGCCCCGTGGTCAGCTCGACGCCCGAGGTGTGGCGATATTCCGGATGGCCCGGGCAGCGGCTGCCGAGTTGGCGGAATCGCTTGAGGTCGTCCAGCGTCACCGCCGGTTCGTCCGTGCCCAACTGCCGCACGCCGGCCAAGTGCAACGTCGAGAAGAGCAACATCGAGGCGTGCCCACAGGACAGGATGAAGCGGTCGCGGTTGGGCCAATCCGGCGCGGCCGGGTCGTAACGCATCACCTCGTTAAAGAGGAGATACGCCACGGGGGCCAAGGCCATGGGCGTGCCGGGGTGGCCGCTGTTGGCCGCCTGCACGCCGTCCATCGACAACGTCCGGATCGTGTCAATCGCCAATTGCTCAAGGTCTATCCCGTGTTGGGTCATCGTCCTGCCTGTTCCGTCGTGGTAAGAATCGGTCACAAATCGCCCCTCTCCCGCCGGGAGAGGGGCCAGGGGTGAGGGCTCGGTGCCCGACAATCGCCGGATCACCGTGTCGCAAAACCGGGCGGCCGTTCCCCACTTAAGGAGGGAAAGGGGAATCTACAAACAGCCCTTGAGTCTAGGGGTTCGCGGCGCGCCCGTCAAGCAACGCGGCAGGGTCGGCCGCGTGACGTGAGGCCATGGGGCACAGCCGCCCTCGGCTGTGTTGAGAATCCATCCCGGAACTCTCGTCGCCCAGACGCGTCATCCTGAGCGAAGCGAAGGATCTCGTTGGCGTTTCGCAAGTTGAGATGCTTCGCTTCGCTCAGCATGACGATCTTCGCCGGGTCCTTCGTCGGCACACCGCCGAGGGTGGCTGTGCTACCACAGGGTTGAACCCCATTTCAGCCGTCGTAGACACCCATGAGCAGATCGACCACCGGGGGCCGAGGGCTGGGCCGAGCGCCGCGGCGGGCGCTGGCGGCCGCCTGGTCCAACGCCGCGGCGTAAAGGGGCGCCTGCCGCGGCGTCTCCGAGGAGGTCTCTTCCGACCCGGCCGCGTCGCCCGAGGGGTCCGACGCGTCGGCAACGGATGCCGCGTCGCCGACGGGGCGCCAGGCGGCGGGGAAGTTGGGTGGGTAGGTCGATCGGCCGGGCGTGTTGGACCCTCGAAGGTAGTTCGGGACAAAGTAAGATAGATCGCCCAGCGTTACCCAGCCGTCGCGATCGAAATCGCTCGCCCAGCCCCAGGTGTTGCCCGCTTCGCCCACCTGGTGCGTGTACGCCACGACGAAGTAGGATAAGTCGGCCAAGGTGACGAAGTCGTCGTCGTCGATGTCGTAGATCACCGGCCAGAGCTCGGCGTCGGCCAGCGTGCCCGCCTGGACGGTCGTCTCGTCCACGCTGTTCCACTTGATCTGGGCGTTCTCGAAGGCGAAACCCAGGTCGGTCACCGGCGCGCAGTATTGCGGTTGATTGCCTAGGGGCACGCCGGGGCCGCTCGTGTTCGGATCGAAGAAGACGCGAGCCACGAGCAAGTACGCGTCGTCGCCGAAGAACTCGAGGGTCGCGTTGGTCTCGCTGCCGTAGAAATCGACCAGGACGCCCCGCGTGCTGCCGGCGATCTGGCTGACGCGGCCCGCCTGCGCGTCGATCTCGGCCTCGGCGTGCTCGCGGAACTCGGGGCCGTATTCGACGTGCGTGGCCGTGAATCGGGACGTGTCGTAAGTCAGCTCCGTCGAAACTTCGTGGACGCCGTACGCGCCGGGGTCGTCGATTTTGGCCCAAACCTCGATGGCGAACGAGTCCCATTCGTCGATCCACTGATCCGCCGGCAGCGCGTCCACCTCGCCCAACGCGTCGGTGGCCGTCAGGTCGCGCACCAGCGTCATGTCGAGCGTCGAGCTGGGCGCCGTCGCCGGGGCAATGTGGATGGGGACGACCTGGTAGTCGATGGCGTCGTCGTAGTACGCCGTCGCTACCGTCATGCCGTGGGTGCCCACGAGACCGTTGGTTGGCGACACCGTCGTCAAGCCGGTCTCGAAATCGACCTCGTGCACGAGGTTCCCGTCTGCCACAAAGGGAATGCTCAGGCCGAAGTAGTTGAGAGCATATTGGTCCAGGAAGATAGCTCCCTCGCTGTCGGCATCGATGTATTGAAGCTGAAATTGCACGGGTGTGTCTGCCGTGGTCCGGATCTCCGGGATATCCGCTAGGAAGGGATCCGAGTCAAAAAACTCCGAATACGCATCCGGATCGGGGGTAATCGTCACGTGGATTGGCTGCTGGACGAAGGGCGTGCCTTGGGAATCGTAAATGGTGATCGTGATGTCCGCCTCGCCCCTGTAGCCGGCCGGGGCCTTGAGCATCACCACGGCGTTCTGTTGGTCGCGGTAGATCTGGACCGATTGCATGACCACGTCTACCGCGGGCCGCGTCGTGCCGTCGGCGAGCGCGACATGGCTGATCGCCTCGCGGATGGCGTCGCCCTCGACCAGTTGGCCGAAGATGCTATGGTTGAAGTCGAGATTGCGGAGCAGGGCGTACTCGTTCTCGGTAGTCACCGTGTCGGTGATGAAGAACTGCGAGTCGTTCGTGTCGTCGATCGACTTGGCCATCGAAAGGATGCCGGAGCGGTTGTGCTGGAGATCGACGTGGAACTGGTCGTCGAAGTCGCCCAGCTCGGAGCCGCCGGAGCCCGTGCCGGTCGGGTCGCCGCCCTGGATCATGAAGTTGTTGATGACGCGGTGGAAGATCACGCCGTCGTAGAAGCCGCTCTCGGCCAGCTCGATGATCCGGCTCGTGACCCGGGGCACGCGGTCCTCGAACAGCTCGAAGACCATCTCGCCCTCGATGGCCCCGTTGGCGCTGCGGACTTGGACGCTCATGCTCCGGTTGCCCTGGGGGATGTACGTCGTGATGTCCGGGTTGCTGCTCGTGGCGGTGAACGACAGGGCCTCGCCGTCGGCGTCAAAACCGTCCAGTGCGATGTATATGGGCGAACCGGCGTAGAGATTCACCTCCGTCACCGGATTGAGGAGCACCGGCGCGGCCAGCACCCGGCGGTCTTCAAGCACCTCGAACCGCGGCCGCCGCGTGCGATGAGTCGACCCGGCCGTTGCCCGACGCGACTTTCTCCAGCGCATGGCACACCTCAATGCGAGAACGATTCCTCCGCAACAACTTCCGAATCCTCCTATTCTACCCAGCCCCTTCCTTCGGCGTCAATGGAATTGCCTGAGCGGGGGTGGCGTGTGCCACTGGCTTTGCCAGTGCCGAACCCCCTGTCCCGCACACAGGCAAAGCCAGTGGCACGCGCGCGGCCATGGGATCCTCACCCCTCGCCAAGAGGGATCGGGGAACATTTCCACAGTCGGCAGCGCAGTGTAGGCGCGACGTAGACTTCAGCATGAGTGCTTCATCCCAAGAAGACTGGGGCGGTCGCGCCCTTGGCGCGGTGGAGACGGCCAACACCCGCGAGGCGTTGAGGGAGCTCACCCGCCGGCAGGAGCGGCATTGGCTGGGCGCGATCCTTGTGAGATTCGCCCTGCTGATCTTCTTGAGCGTCGGCCTGATCTGGTTTGGCGGGTTCAGTTGGCTTTTCGCCGTCCTGCTGGTCGCCTGGTTTCTTTTTTGGCCCCGGTAGAACGACCCAGTGTGCCCCTGCTGGCTTGTCCGGCAGTGCTGAGTTGCACGCCTGGCCAGGGCGCCCAGCGGCGATCGACGCTCCGTCACAGTCCGTAGAGCGGCCCGTACTTGGCCCGCAGATTGTTCATGAGGGCGTCGGGGGCCAGGGGCTTTCCGGTGATTTTTTCGACGAGCCGGCCGGCGGGCAGGCGACGGCCGTGGCGGTAGACTCTCTCGGCGAGCCATTGCCGCAGCGGCTCGAACTTGCCGGCGGCAAACGCCTCGTCCAGCGGCCCAAGTTCAGCCTTCGCCTGGGCGAAGATCTGCGCGGCGTAAAGATTGCCCAGGGCGTAGGTGGGGAAGTAGCCGACGAGTCCCGCGCTCCAGTGGATGTCTTGCAGCACGCCCAGGGCGTCATTGGGCGGGACGATGCCCAGGTAGTCGCGGTATTTCTCGTTCCACGCGGCCGGGGCGTCGGCCACGGCGAGTTGGCCGTCGAGGATCGCCTGCTCCAGCTCGAAGCGGACCAGGATGTGCAGGTTGTACGTCACCTCGTCGGCCTCGACGCGCACCAACGACGGCCTCGCGTCGTTCACGGCGAAGTGGAAGTCGTCGAGCGCGACGCCGCCGAGCGCCTCGGGAAATCGAGCCCGCGCCTTGGGCAGGGCGAACGCCCAGAACGCCCGGCTCCGCCCGACGAGATTCTCCCACAGGCGCGACTGCGACTCGTGCAGCCCCAGCGACGCCGCTTCACCCAGCGGCAGCCCGAACTGATCCGTCCGCAGCCCCTGCTCGTAGATCCCGTGTCCGGCCTCGTGCAGGATGCCGAAGACGGACGCGCCCAGCGCGCGCTCCTCGTAGCGGATGGCGATGCGGCAATCGTTGGGCCCCAGCGTCGTGCAAAACGGGTGGCCCGTCACGTCGAGCCGGCCGCGCCGGAAGTCGTAACCGATCGCTTGGGCCAGCTCGCGGCCAAGCTGCTCCTGGCGATCGAGGGGGAACGCCCGGGCGAGGATCGCGCGGTCGGGCCGCCGCGGACTGGCGCCGATGGCGGCCACGAGGGGCACCAGTTCGGCGCGCAGTCCGGCGAGCACCGCGGCCATCTCGCCGGTGCGCATCTCCGGCTCGTAATCGTCCAGCAGGGCGTCGTAGCGACACTGCGGATAGCCCAGGGCGTCGGCCTCGTCGCGTTTCAAGGCGAATATCCGCTCGAGGCTCGGGGCCAGCAGATTGAAGTTGTCCTCCGCCCGGGCCTTTTGCCACGCGCTTTGGGCCAGGATCGTGGTCCGGGCCAGCTCCTCCACCAGCGACGTGGGCAGCTTGGCCTTCTTCTCGTGGTCGCGCCGCAGCCGGCGGATCGTCGCGCCGGCGTCGCCGAGCGGATCGGCGGCCAAGGGGCTCTCGGCCAACTCGGCCAGCCGCCGGCCGTAGTCCGCGTCGATCCGCTTCCGGTGGATCATGCCGGCCAACAGGGCCATCTGCTCCGCCCGATACTCCGCCCCCGCCGTGGGCATCTTCGTCTGCTCGTCCCACCCCAGCACGTCCTCGATGGAACGCAGCAGAGCGATTTGCCGGGCGTGCTGACAGACCTGGTCGAACAATGCGCGGGGTGGCTCGGGCATGAGAAGACTCTCCGGGAGAAAAGAGAAACCACGAAAGACACGAAATACACGAAAGGGATGATGTGATGGTCTGTTAGCCTTGTAGGTCGGGCCGTGCCGACAACGCCTTCAACGACCCACTCTACGAGTCGTTGATCGTCAGGCAAACCAGACCTTCGGAAGCTCTTCCTTTCGTGTCTTTCGTGGTTCCCTCCCGCGATTCTTACCCCTTGTTCCACGACGTCTCGATCTCTTCGAGCGTCTTCCCCTTGGTCTCCGGGACCAGGAACCACACGAAGACAAAGCCCGCCGCGCAGATGGCGGCGTAGGTCCAGAACGTGCCGGCCAACCCGAGGGTGGACTTCAGCGTGGGGAAGGTGTAGGTCAGGAGGAAGCAGGCGATCCACAGGGCGGAAACGGCGACGGAGACGGCGGCCCCGCGGACGCGGTTGGGAAAGATCTCGGCAATCAAGACCCACACGATCGGAGCGACGGTCATCGCGTAGCAGCTGATGGCCCCGAGCGTGCACCCGACCACAACGGGCCCCGGCGCCTTGAAGAGGAACGCGCCGCCCAGCAGCAAGTGCATAATCGCGATACCGGCGAATCCCAACAGCATGAGCGGCCGTCGTCCCAGCCGGTCCACCGTGCCGATGGCCACGAAGGTGAACACGAGGTTGATGCCGCCGGTGATAACGATGTTCGACAGAATGTCGCCCACCTTGTAACCTGCCGCCCCGAAGATATCTTCCGCGTAGTTGAAGAAGACGTTGATGGCGCTCCATTGTTGCAACACGGCCAGGACGCTGCCGAGGATCAACAGCCGCAGAATGCCAGGTTGAAGGAGTTCCGCCACCCGCAATCTGGCCATTTCCTCCCGGGCTAGCGTGGCCTGAATGTCGCGGAGTTCGGTCTGGGCGTGCTCCGCGCCGCCCACTCGGGCGAGAATGCGGCGGGCCTGCTCGTCGCGGCCTCGCTTCACGAGCCAACGAGGGCTTTCCGGCAGGAAGAGGCTGCCGAGGAAGAAGATCACCGAGGGCACGGCCACCGCCGTGAACATCCAACGCCAGCCGTACTGGCCGTTCCACGACTGCCGGATGAACTCGGCCGTGGCGTCCTTCGGTACGGATTCGGCGATCAGCAAATTGACAACCTGCGCGACGAGGATGCCGATGACGATGGTGAGCTGGTTCATCGAGACCAGCCGCCCCCGCAGCCGGGCCGGCGCGATCTCGGCGATGTAGAGCGGCGAAAGGTTCGAAGCCATGCCGATGGCTACCCCGCCGGCGATCCGCCAGACCACGAACATCGTGAACGTGTGGCTCCAACCCGTAAATACCGAAGAAACCGCGAACAGCAGCCCGCAGGCCAACAACAACGGTTTGCGCCCGAACCGGTCGCTCAGCACGCCGGAGATAATGGAGCCCAGGAGGCATCCCAGCAGGGCGCAGCTATTGGCCCAGCCGCTCAGCGCGTCGGTGTTCAGCTCGAAGTATTTCTCGAAGAAGGGTTTCGCGCCCCCGATGACGACCCAATCGTAGCCAAACAACAGGCCGCCCATCGCGGCAACCAGGCTGACCATCACCACGTAGCTGCTGGTGGTTCGCACGGAATACTCCGTTAAAGGTTTGGACAAGATTGACAAGATCCACAAGATGACAAACGAGAAGAATCAACGGCATGGCCGGCCCTGATCGAGGACTTCTCGAAGGATTGTGATCGCCCGGCCGACGTCGTCCGCGCGAATGTCCAGGTGGAGCGCCGCGCGGAGCGTCCGAGGGCCGACGGGACTCATCCGCGGCCCACGCTCGGCCAACGCGGCCGACAGCTCGGCCGCCGTGCCCCAGGCGGGATCCACGTCGAAAAACACGAGGTTCGTGTCGAACGCCTCGGCCGTCAAACGCAGCCGTGGCATCGAGCGGATCGCGTCGGCCAGTCGCCGGGCGTTGGCGTGATCCTCGGCCAGACGCTCGACGTTGTTCTCCAGCGCGTACAGGGCCGCCGCGGCGATCACGCCGGCCTGGCGCATGGCGCCGCCCAGCAGCTTGCGGTGCCGCCGGGCCTCGGCCATGGCCTCGCGCGTGCCCACCAGGGCCGACCCGATCGGCGCGCCCAGCCCCTTGCTGAAGCAGACGGTCACCGTGTCGACGTGCCGCGTCCACTTCGGGGCCTCGACGCCCGTGGCCACCACTGCGTTAAACAGCCGCGCCCCGTCCATATGAATCGCCAGGCCCCGCTCGCGGGCCCAGTCGCACAGGTCCACGAGCGTGTCGTAGGGCAGCACCTTTCCGCCGGCGCGATTGTGCGTGTTCTCCAGCCACAGAAGCTGCGTGCGGCTGAAGTGGGTGTTGTCCGGCCGAACGAGCCCTTCGAGCCGGGCCCGCTCGAGCACGCCCTCGCGGCCTTCGACCGCGCGGACGGCCAGCCCGCTGAGCTGCGCGTAGCTGGCCTGCTCGTAGTGGAAGACGTGGCTGCCCGCCTCCATGAGGATCTCGCCGTCGCGGTCGCAGTGCAGCCGCGCGGCAATGGCGTTGGCCATGGATCCGGAGGGCACGTACACCGCGGCCTCCTTGCCCAGCTTCTCGGCGATCCGCTCCTGGAGCCGGTTGACGGTGGGGTCTTCGCCAAAGACGTCGTCCCCGACGGGCGCCTCGGCCATGGCCGCCCTCATCGCCGCCGACGGCCACGCCGCCGTGTCGCTCCGGAAATCGAGGTGGTGGTCGAACATGAGCCGTCCACGCTGCCAATCACAATGGAACATGCCCGGGGACTGTCCCGCTCGCAGCCAGTTCCGCTTAGCCTACCACAAGGCCGCGCCGCGGCAAATGCCGGCCCGCCGCACGGGTGGAATTGTCCTGCCTTGTCCCTTCACAAGTGCCATTGGACACCGGAGTCATGCCTGGAAAATCCCGGGGTTCGGGGCGGAGCCCCGAGTATTCCTGTACCGGACGAGGCAGGACCGCTGTCGCAAGTGACCCATCACACGACCTAGCGCCATCGGCCGGGCAATCGCATTTCACCGGCGCGTTGGCATCGTCACTACTACTTCCCGTCTTGCTCCGCGGGCGAGTCCTTCTGGGCCTCGGGATCGCCCCCGGCGCCGGCCTCCGAAAGACTCTTCATCCACGGGTCGCCCTCTTGAACCAGGCCGCGCTCCTCGTCGCTATGGTGGGCCACATGTCCCTTCTCGTCAATCCAAACCGTGGACGGCGCGGCATAGACGTGGTAGCGGGCGTGCGTGCTCCCCCAGGCCCTGTTGTCGGCCTCGCGCGAGTCCACCATGACGGGAAACGTCACGTGCTGCTTTTTGAGGAAATCCTTGAGCTCCTTCAGGCCGTCGCCATCCACGTACGGATGAATGGAGATGAACGCCGCGGGATCGTCGCGATTGCGCGCAGATTCCCATTGCCGCTGGATCATCGGAAGCTGGTGCTTGCACGGCCCGCACCCCATGCTCCAGAAAAAGAGTTCCACCTTCTTGCCCCGCACGTCGTCCAGCCGAATCGGCTCGCCGTTGAGCCACGCCGCGCCCTCCAGCGGAGGCGCCGGGTCCTTCTTCAAGGCTTCGTAGAACGCCTTCTTTGCGGCGACGGCCCGCAGGAGCGCCGCGATCTTCTCCTCCGAGTCGCCGACCGTGTACCCGATTCCCCTCGCCTCGTCGAGGACGCGAAAGCCCTCGGTCGGCTCGAAGTGGAAAACGTCGGCCGTGTATTCTCGATCCGTCTGGAACTCTTCGAGCACGACCGTTTGTCGTCCCACAATCGCCTGATTGCCCTTCGGATCCATCATATAGCGGGTGTACTGAAAACGCCCCGCCACGAAGCCTTGGCTGCCGCACTTCCGAAAGGCCGTGCAAAGGATCTCTTCCCCCGTTGTCGAAGGCGGAGCGGGAAAGTCAACGAACTGAACCTCTTGCTTCGTTGCCCACCGGGTGGGCACGAATCCCGACGCCGGATCGAGGGCCAGTCGCACCGTTGTCTTCTCGATCCGCTTGGCCCCCGGCTTGGCCGCCGGATCCACCATTTGTACTATCTGACGCCCCGGGTTTTGCTTCAGCCAGTTCACAAGGTCCTCCCCGCTCGCGAAGACGGGCTGTTCGGCCACCGTCGTCCGCTCGACGACGTAACACGCCCGGCCGTCCACGCGGGTTCGCCAGGGCAAAACCTTCGATTCCGGATCGGCGAGCACGCCGCGCACGTCCGGCAACGATTGGGGGATCGGATAGTGATGTTCCCGCGTTTCCTCCAAGAACGGCGGAAACCCGACGGGCAGCTCGGGCCGTGGCTTCGATTCCGGCATGAGCGCGGCGTACTCGCTGCACGTGCGCGCGTTCATCACCTTGCGGCTCGGGTCCACCGTCTGCACGCCCTGGCCGTCGCAGTAGTTGCGATACTCGATCTTCTCGTCCTTCCAGTCGCCCGAGCGGCGCTCGCAATACCACTGTTGCCCGCTTGAACGCAGCAGCACGGAGTGTGTTGTGGCAGAGCGCTTGGGGGCATTCCCGAAGAGCCCGGACAATACTCCTGGATCCTGAAATATCACCATTTCCGACGTGACCCGGCAACGAGCCTCCCACGAGCGCAACTCCCGACCGGCCGCGACGGTCTTGTCGTACTCCCGCAACAGGTCGGAAACGCCCAGCGCCGGCAAGTCCACCTCGGCGGCCGGTATCTCCTCCCACGCCTCGACGCGTTCGACGGGTTCCTTCTCCTCGCCCGCCCCGACGCCCCGGGTGGCGGTGAGCACCACGGCAACTCCCGCAGCGGCTGCAATCATCGCAGCCCACCCTCGACCAGACAAGATCATGATTCGACCCCTTACGTGGAGGACCCCTGACTCTATTCCGTCACCTTTCCGGCTCCACCCTCCCTGTGCCATGTTAGGCGTTGCGATCCCGGCGCTTCAATAGTTCGACGTGAATTGGCTGCCGACGCCGGCAGCGCCTTCGGGGCACGCGGTCGCCCACATTTCCGCCACGTCTTCCAGGAAGTACGTGCCTGCAACTGGGTTGCGAGGCCGCAAGCGGCTTCTCGGCCGTCCGACAACGGGCTGTTGGAGGCGACACTTCACATCTTTTTTGGGAAACGCGGGCCAGACGCCCCACTGCCTCCAACCGCCGGGGTTTGGTATCCTGAGCGCCATGAGCCACCCTGAATTGGCCCATCTTGAGCTTCTGGCCGAGGTCGACACGCTGTTGGCGCGGCTTGCCGGCTGGGCTGCCGAGGCCCCGGCCTGGCCGCCGGGCCAGACGTGCCGGGCATTGGTCGAGCGGCTGGCCGAGCGGGCACGCTCGCTCCGCGTGCGGTGGGAGGCCCCCCTGGTCGTGGCCACGCTCGGCGGCACCGGCACCGGCAAGAGCACGCTGGTCAACGCCCTGGTCGGCGCCGAAGTCGTCCGTCCGGGACGCCAGCGCCCCACCACCACCCGGCCCGCCCTGCTCTGCCGCCCGGACCTCCAGCCCGAGATGCTCGGCATCGACCCGGCCCACGTGGACGTGATCCACTGCCCATCGCCGGCCCTGGAGAACTTGGTTCTGATCGACTGTCCCGATCCGGACACGACGGAAGAGCCCGACGCCACCGGCACGAATCTGGCCCGGCTCCGCGAAATCGTGCCGCATTGCGACGTACTGCTGGTCACCACGACGCAGCAGAAGTACCGCAGCGCCCGGGTGGCCGACGAGTTGGCCGCGGCCGCCCACGGGGCCCGGATCGTCTTCGTGCAAACCCACGCCGACCAGGACGACGACGTCCGCGACGACTGGCGCCGCGTGCTGGCCGACCAGTACACCACGGGCCACGTCTTTTTCGTCGATTCGGTGGCCGCCCTGGCCGACGCCCACCAGCGCGTCGAGCCCCGGGGCGAGATGGCCGGCCTGGTGGATCTGCTCACGCGGCAACTGGCCGGCACGGCCGCGGCCCGGATCCGCCGGGCGAATTTCGTCGATCTGGTCGAGGCCACGCTCGACGCCTGCCGCGGGCGGCTCGACCAGGCCATGCCCGCGATCGAAAAGACCCGCGAGGCCATCCGCCAGCAGCGGCTGCGGCTAGCCGCGCGGCTGATTGGCCCCATGCGCGACGAGTTGCTTGCCGGGCGGCGCCAGTGGGAACACCGCCTGCTCGGGCGAGTGGTCGCCCGGTGGGGCCTTAGCCCCTGGTCGCTCGTGCTCCGCGTGTATCAAGGGCTGGGCAGCCTGTTCGTCGGGGCCCTGCTCTTGCGGGCGCGAACACCGGCGCAGATGGCCCTGTGGGGCACCGTCGAGGGCGCCCGGGCGTGGCGGCGGCGACGGCGCGATCGCGACGCCCAGCCAAGCGCCGGGCGCGTGGTGGCCGCCGGGTGGGACGAGGCCGAACTCCGCGAAGCGTCGGTAGTGCTCGCCGGCCACGCCGCCGAGGCGGGATTGGCCCGGCATACAGCCGCGTTTGCCACCCTTTCCGACGAAGCCGACGCGGCGGCGACGCGCTTCGCCGCCAGCGTCTCCGGCGAACTCGACGCCCTCCTGGACCGGCTCGCCCGGCGACACACCGGCGTGTTGGTGCGCGCGTTTTACGAAATCGCCCTGGGGGCCATGCTGGGCCTATTGCTCTATCGCCTGGGCAAAAACTTCTTCTGGGACTCGTGGTTCGCCCGGCCGCCGGCCGACGTGTTTGGGCTGGAGTTTTACGTCTCCGCCCTGTTCTGGCTTGTGTTCTGGTGCTTCGTGCTCGTCTGGGCGTTTGCCGGTCGGTTACGCCGCGGACTGCGGCGACAGATCCAGCAATTGGCCGAGACCTGGGCCGGCGAGGCCCCGGCCGCGGGCATCTTCGTCCGTCTCGAAACCGAGTGCCTGGCCGCCGAGCGGTTCCGCCAAGACCTCGAATACCTCGCCCAACACGTCTTTTCGCTCCGCGCCCGCCTTGGCCAGCCGCCCGGGGCCCTGGGTCATCGACGTTGACGTCGCGTTGCTTCGGGGCGCCTGCGACGCGGCTTCATCGCTTCTTCAGCGTCACGCTCACGCCGGCGCCGTCCATGAGAAGAAAGGCGGTCTCGAGGTTCGGATCCCGCGTGATGGCCTTGACGAAACGTGGATCGGGCGTCGGCGACCGCATGTTGTGGGCGAGGATGAGGCCGCCGGGACGAATCCGGGGCAACAGCTTGTCGAGGTAGTCGATGTAGCCCTGCTTGTCGGCGTCGAGAAACAGCACGTCGATCGGTTCCTCAAGCTCCTTGACCTTCTCGTGCGCGTCGCCCAACACGATGGTGACATACTCCCGCACGCCGGCTCGCTCGAAATTCTCCTGGGCGGTCTTCGCTCGTCCGGGATCGATCTCGTACGTGGTCAGCTTGCCGCCGGTCTTGCGCAGGGCCAAGGCGAACCACACGCCCGACTCGCCGGTCGAGGTGCCGATCTCGACAACGTGTTTGGCTCCGACCGCCTCGGTGAGCAGGCGCAGCAGCCGGCCGTCGGTTGCCGGAACATTGGCGAACCGGGGGCCCTGCCTCACGGCGTCCAAGGCGTCCAGGATCTTTTTCTCGGCGTCGTCCTTGGGCAAGAGCGGATTGTCGGGCGAACCGGAAGCCGACTCCGGCGGACGGGGCGGCCCGAAGCCTCCGCGCGGCCCCATGCCCTCGCCCGGCCCGCGCCCGCCGCGGGGACCCGGTCCCCCAAACAACTCGTCGCGGGTGAGCTTGCCGTCCTGGTCGTGGTCGAGCTTCTTCAAGGCCGGCGCGGCGCCGTCCAGCTCGGCCATCGAGATCTCGCCGTCGCCGTCGGCGTCCAACACCCGCAACAGCGGGGGAGGCTGGAAACGCCGCGTTCCGGCCTCGGCGCCGGGCGGCGCCTGCGCCGCCGCGGAAAGGACCGCGACCGCGGCCAGTCCAACCGATACGAAACCGATGGCAATTTGTTTCATTGGAGGCTCTCCTTCATCGAGGTGGGAGTGTCGCGTGCCCCACGAATCGTATTCCAAACCCCGTCCGGGGCAACCCGTTCCGCTCGCGACTGTATTGAGCCGTTTGGCGGGATTCCTTAAGTTCAAGGCACAGGGCCTTATAATACGATGGACGAATCGGAACGCGCGATAGCCCTGTCCTTGCCCCCAGCCCCTCTCCCGATGGGGGTTCTCGGCACGACCCCCAACGCGGTACGCGGACGATGGCCGACTTGATTGCCCAAGGCGACGAAGCCCAAAAACGCTGGCGGCGGACCCTGCCCGTGGGCGAGGCGGTCGAGTTGGGTCGGGCGGCGGGCGTTTGGGCCGTGCCCTGGGATCAACACGTCTCCCGCCGGCACGCCCAATTGCGGCTGGTCGGCGATCGGCTCGAAGTCGCCCTCTTGCCCGCGGCGCAAAACCCCATCTTCTTCCACGGCAAGGAGCAGAAGCGGTTTTCGGTTCAGCCGGGCGAGCACTTCGTCATCGGCACGACCACGTTCACCTTGACCGACCAGCGGGTGAGCATCTCGGCCGAGGCGCCGCCGCCGGTGCAACAGCAGGCCTATAGCGCCAAGTACCTCAAGCAAATTCCTTTCCGCAATCCGGACCGCCGCATCGAGACGCTCAGCCGGTTGCCGCAGGTGATCTCCGGCGCGTTGGGCGAGGCGGAGCTGTGCGTTCGGCTGGTGAGCATGGTCCTGGCGGGCGTTCCCCGGGCCGCCACCGTGGCGATCGTCGCCGTGGACCGAGCCGGGTCCGGCGACGCGATGCCCGAGCGGCCCGCCGTCCGCGTGCTGCATTGGGACCAGCGCCTGGCGGACGCGGGCGACTTCCAACCGAGCCAACGGCTGATCGTCGAGGCCCTCGGCCAAGGGCAGAGCGTTCTGCACGTCTGGGCGGATGCCCCGTCGGACGCCGACGATCCGCGGGCGGCCGAGGCGTTCACCGCCAGCGGCAATCTCGATTGGGCCTTCTGCGTGCCCGTCCAGGACGCGCCCGAGCGCCCCGGCGGCGAAGGCCGTTGGGGTATCTACGTGGCCGGACGGTTTCAAGCCCCGTCGCCATCCGGCGTGGAAGCTTCCGACCCCGACGACGTTCGCGAGGACGTGAAATTCACGGAGCTGGTGGCGGCCACGCTCCATTCGCTCCGCGAGATGCGCCGGCTCGAACGCCAACACGCCGGCTTGAGCCAGTTCTTCTCGCCCGTGGTGGTCGACGCGCTGGCGGCCGAGGATCCCGACCGGGCGCTGGCCCCGCGGTTGTGTGACGTCTCGGTCCTGTTTTGCGATTTACGGGGATTTTCGCTCGAAGCGGAGCAACATGCCGACGATCTGATGGGCCTGCTGCGGCGCGCGAGCCAGGCGTTGGGCGTCATGACGCGCCAGATCCTCGACCACGGCGGCGTGGTCGGCGATTTCCAGGGCGACGCCGCCATGGGGTTCTGGGGTTGGCCCATCCCGTCGGAAGACGACGTGCCGCGGATCTGTCGGGCCGCGCTGGCCATCCGTCGCGAGTTCGCCGCCGCCGGACAAAACCGAGATGGCCCCCTGGCCGGTTTTCAGGCGGGCATCGGCATCGCCACCGGCGCCGCCGTGGCCGGCAAGATCGGCACCGTGGATCAGGTGAAGGTGACCGTCTTCGGGCCGGTGGTCAATCTGGCCTCGCGACTGGAAGGCATGACGAAAATCCTCCGCGCGCCCGTGCTGTTGGACGAGGCCACCGCGAGGGCGATCCGGCGGAACGTGCCCCGCGACGTTGCCCGCGTGCGCAGACTCGCCGTCGTGCGGCCCTTCGGAATGGACGCGGCCCTGGAGGTGAGCGAGTTGTTGCCGCCGCTGGCGGAAGCGCCTCAGGTGGCCGACGAGCAACTGGAGATCTTCGAATCGGCGCTCGACGCGTTTCTGGCCGGCCGTTGGCCCGAGGCGCTGCGGCTCTTGCATCGGGTGCCCACGGACGACCTGGCGACGGACTTCCTGACCCTGTTCATCGCCCAGCACAAGCGGACTCCGCCGCCGGGTTGGAACGGAGTCATCCCGCTGGGAAGCAAGTAGCGCGGGAAAGCGCGACGGCAAGGGCCGCGGCGCGGAGAATCCAACGGATCGCGACGGGCCGTTCATCCCCAAGGGCAGCTCGCCGGAAGACTACCGTTCGCGATAGGTGATGCGCCCTTTCGTCAGATCGTAAGGCGAGAGCTCGACCGTGACCTTGTCGCCCGGCACGATGCGGATGAAGTGCTTGCGCATCTTTCCGGCGACGTGGGCGATCACCGTGTGTCCACCGTCGAGCTGCACCCGAAAACGCGTATTCGCCAGCGCCTCGGTCACCACGCCCTCGACTTCGAGTGCTTCTTCCTTCTTGACCATGCTCGATCTACTCGTCTGTACCCCGCCCGTTGCCGGCATCGCCGGCGTGATCCTTTATCCTACCACGTGCAGGGTTGGCGTCCAGCCCAGCGGTGGTCAAGGGCGCAACCCTTTTCTGAACAATCCCTTGCGCTCCCACCGTCCGGGACGGCTGGCATCGGCGTGCAGGATTGCTTATGATAAGCTGAGCTTATAGAGGTACCCCGCGAACCAGTGAATCCACCATGAATATCGAGACGATCCGCATTTTCTGCGACGTCGTCCTGCGGCAGAGCTTCTCGCAAGGCGCGGCCGCCAACGACGTCAGTCAGTCGGCGGCCACGCAGTCGGTGCACCGCGTGGAGAAGGAGTTGGGGGTCCGGTTGGTTGATCGGAGCAAGCGGCCGTTCGTGCTCACGCCGGAAGGTCAGGCCTGCCACGAGGGATTCCGCGAAATCCTCGAGCTGTACGACGCGACCGTCGCCCGGGTCCGTTCGTTGCGGATGGAACTCAGCGGCACGGTCCGCGTGGCGGCGATCTATTCGGTCGGGCTGCACGAAATGAGCCGCCGGATGCAAGACTTCATGCGGCGCTATCCCAAGGCCCGGGTGCAACTCGAATATCTCGGGCCCACGAAGGTCTACCAGGCCGTGCAAAACGCCGAGGTTGATCTAGGCATCGTCTCCTACCCGGTGGCGTCGAGCGAAATCAGCGTGATTCCGCTGCGGAGCGAGGAAATGGTGCTCGTTTGCCATCCGGGCCATCGGCTGGCCGACGCCAAGAACGTGGCCATGGACGCGCTGGCCGACGAGGATTTCGTCGCGTTCAGTCGCGACCTGATCATCCGGAAGGAGATTGACCGGTACCTCCGCAAACGAGGGGTGTCTCTCCGGGTGGTCATGGAGTTTGACAACATCGAAACGATCAAACAGGCCGTCGAGATCGGCAGCGGCGTCAGTATCCTGCCGGAACGGACTGTCCAAACAGAGGCGCAACGGGAGACACTAGTTCTTATTCCTCTGGCCGATTGGCAACTCCGCCGTCCGATCGGTATCATCCATCGCCAACGGAAGATTTTCACGCCCACGGCCACGAAATTCGTCGAGTTGCTCCGCCGGAACGAGCGGGAATGGTCGGACGACGACCAGGAAGTCGCGTGAGGGGACCCATGCAAGAACGCGAAGTCGCCGTGAAATTCGAGCCGAGCGGCAAAGCGGTTTTTGTTCTCGAATACACCCGGCTCCTCGAGGCGGCGGCCAGCGCCGGGCTGACGCTCGATCAACCCTGCGGCGGTGAAGGCACCTGCGGCAAGTGCCGGGTCCGGTTCCGCCAGGGGGCCTGCGAGCCCACCCAGGTTGACGAGAACGCCTTTTCGGCCGAGGAGATTGCCCAGGGCTGGCGCCTGGCCTGCCAGGCCGTGGTGGTCGATCCGGCGATCGTCGAGATACCAGCTTCCTCCCTGTTGCCGGCCCAACAGCAGATCCTGGTTCGCACGGGCGACGTTTCGCCAACCGAGACGAGCCCGGCCGTGCGGAAGCAATACGTCGAGCTCCGTCCGCCCGAGCGGGGCGACGACGCGGCCGACCTGCTCCGCCTCGAAGCCGCGGTCGGCCCGCTGGAGACCGACCTGGAGGCGCTCCGCGCCCTGCCGGAGAAGTTGAGGGAGGATCGTTTTCGCGGCACGGCGGTCATGGCCGGTGGCCGGTTGGTGGATTTCGAGCCCGGCAACACGGAGTCGGAGTGCTTTGCCGTGGCCGTGGATCTGGGCACGACGACGCTGGCGGCCGCGCTTTTGGATCTGAGGAGCGGCGACCAATTGGCGGTTGCCTCGCGGCTCAACCCGCAAACCGCCTTCGGCGACGACGTTCTTTCCCGCATCGAGCACGCCCGGCGCACCCCCCAGGGCCTGAACGAATTGCACGAGGCCGCGGTCGAGGCCATCGACGAGATGATCGGCCAGTTGGCCGCCGAGGCCGCCATCCGGCGTGACCGCGTCTACGAGGTGATCGTCTCGGGCAACACGACCATGCAGCAGCTCTTCTGCCGCATCGACACCCGAAGTCTGGGCGAGGTCCCCTTCGTGGCCGCGACGAGCCGGGGGATCCGCGCGGGCGCAAGCCGCCTGGGCCTGAACATCCATCCGCGAGGAAGCGTCTTCCTCATGCCCGTCATCGGCGGCTTCGTCGGCGGCGACACGGTGTCGGGCATTTTGGCCACCGGCCTGGTGGACGAGCCCGGGCCGGCGCTCCTGATCGACATTGGCACCAACGGCGAGATCGTTCTCTGGGCCGACGGCAAGCTCGCCGCCGCCTCGACGGCGGCCGGCCCCGCATTCGAGGGCGCACGGATCTCGCAAGGCATGCGCGCCAGCACCGGCGCCATCGACAAAGTGCTCGTCGCGGATCGGCTGCTCCTGAACGTGATCGGCAACGTGGCGCCCGTCGGATTGTGCGGATCGGCCCTGGTGGATCTTGCCGCCGAACTCCTGCGCCACGGCGTGCTTGCTCCGGAGGGCCGATTGCGCGCGGGCGACGAGTTGCCGGGCGACGCGCCGGCCGATCTGCGCAAACGAGTCATCGCGCTGGACGGCCGTCCCGCGTTCCTGCTGGTCGATTCACCCCAGGCGGGCGCGGATCGGGCCATCCGCGTGACGCAGCGCGACTTCCGCGAGCTGCAACTGGCCACCGGGGCGATTCGCGCGGGCATCGTCCTGCTCCTGCGGCGCGCGGGACTCGCGCCCGAGTCGCTGGACCGCGTGCTCGTGGCCGGCGGCTTTGGCAACTTCATCCGTCGCAGCAGCGCGCAGCGGATAGGGTTGCTGCCGCCGGAGATCGAGCGGCGCCGGATCCGCTACCAAGGCAACACGTCGTTGGCCGGCGCGCGGCTCGCCGCCGTGTCGACCGCCGCTCGCCAGCGAGCCGAGGAACTCGCCCGACGGACCGAGCACGTCGACCTCTCGTGCGAACCCGACTTCCAGACCGCCTTCGCCGAGGCGATGATCTTCCCCGAGGCGTAGAACCCGTCGGGCAATCTCGGCCAGCCCTACTCCCTCGCGCCCAGATCGCGTTCGATCTGCCTGGCTTTGTTGCTGAAGCCGAAGTACTCGACCTCGGCGTCCGGTTTGCGGACGGTGCCGGCCCAATCGAACGTGTCGTCGGAGGCGAACCGCTCGCCGCGCAGCGGCGCGCCGGTGCAGCCGGCGGCCAGAAGACACGCCCCAGCCGCGCCGAGGAGAAACCAACCTCGCAGTCGCCGCCGCACCGGCTTCCCAACGTAACCCGCCATGACGCCGCCCGTCGCGAGAAAGGATGCCGCCCCGGGTCCCCCCGGTCGGTCACCAACCTGTCAAGGGGCGGGAGTCTCGCAAAATACCCAATCCATGTCCAGGCCAGTTTCCCACATAACTCTTAGTGGTATTAACTTCTACTCTTGAAGATGGATACGCAAGCGGGGCAGGCGACCAGCCCTATCATTAACATCCAATGAAATAAGGCTTTACGGCATACTCGCGAATTGGCCCCTCTTTCGCGTTTTCGTCCTTTCGTGATCCCCCTTCCGAAAACCATCGCCGAGCATCCGACCCGAATCAACCGTTTGGCCGATTCAAGGGAATCTCGAAGACGCGCAAGGACGAAAGCACGAAGGACAATAAGGCGCGATATTGCCGGCTCGGCTTGGTCGAGTCGCGCGGGACGGATAGAATCGCGGAGTTTTCGCAGCACCCGGCCAAATGATGATGCCCGACAACCCTCACCCGTCGCCTATCGAACGATTCCGCCCGTGGGTCGAGACGGCGCTGGTGTTTCTTGTGTTTTTCGTCCACGGGGCCTGGCCCGTCCCGGACGTGAACGAGCCGCACTACCTGGGCAAGACGATCCACTACTGGAACCCGGACTGGATCGGCGAGGACTTCTTCCTCGATTCGCACGACACGCACCTCGTGTTCTACGTCGCCTTCGGGTGGCTCTCGCTGTGGCTTGGGCCGGTGGCGCTGGCCTGGACGGGCCGGTTGATCACGTGGGCTTTGCTCGCCTGGGCGTGGCGGCGGCTGGCCGTCGCGGTGTTGCCCCGGCCGTGGTGGTCTGTCGCCAGCGCCGCGGTGTTCGTGCTCTTCAACGAACGCTTTCATATGGCCGGTGAATGGATTGTCGGCGGGGTCGAGGCCAAGAGCTTCGCCTACGCGGCCGTGTTATTCGGCCTCGAGGCCCTGGTCGTCGGGCGGTGGAATCGGGCGTGGCTGCTGTTTGGCCTCGGGGCGATGTTCCACGTGTTGGTGGGTGGATGGGCGGCTGTCGCGGCCCTGCTTGCCTGGGGCTTCCTCGGGCGGTCGCGGCCAGCGCTCCGCTCGATGTGGCCAGGTCTTGCCGGCGGATTCCTGCTATCGCTGCCGTCGCTCATCCCCTCGCTTCAGCTTACCTGGGGCGTCGATCCGGCGGTGGTCGACGGGGCCAATCAGATCTACGTCTTCGCCCGGCTATACCACCATCTCGATCCCGGTCAATTTCCCTCCAACATGGTGTTGCGTTTCGCGGGGTTGATGGCCGTTTGGGTGTTTTTGCGCTGGCGAACGCCGGACGGCTCGCCCGCCTGGTCCTTGCACGCCTTCGTGGCCGGGGCGGTCGCGCTCGGCATGATCGGCATGGCGATCGCCTTTGCGGCGGCGCCGTGGCCCGGCGCGAGCGCGACCCTGCTGAAATTCTATTGGTTCCGGCTGGCCGACGTGGCCGTTCCCTTGGGCGTGGCGCTGGGGGCGCCCGTCTTGATCGAGCGCACGCGCGCCGCGCGTCCCCGGCTTGCCCTTGCCGCGGCGGCGGCTCTGGTTCTGGCCGCCTCGTGGCACGTTGGCCAATACGCCGTCGTGCGCCCGTTCCCAACAGCGCCGCGGGCGTATCGCCTGAGGCAAGGCGACTTCCCACAATGGCGCGACGCCTGCGAGTGGATCGCCCACAGCGGCCGGATCCCGCCGCATGCGCGATTCCTCACGCCGCGGATGAATCAGACGTTTCGCTGGTACGCCCAGCGGAGCGAGGTGGTCGCCTGGAAGGACATTCCCCAGGACGCCCCGTCCATCCTCGGCTGGTGGCGTCGGCTCGAGATCGTCCACGGCACGGGCGACAACGCCGAAGGGGACAGTCCCCTTTTCGCTGAGACGAATATCGGGACAGTCCCCGAGTCGCTGGCCCAGCAGGGCCCCGAGCGTCTCCGCCTCTTGGGCCGATACTTCGGCGCCGATTACGTCATCACCGAGCGCGAGCCCCGGCTCGATCTGCCGGTGGAATACGAAAACGACGCCTTTATCATCTACCGGCTTGATGGGCCGATCGCGGCGAACGAATCCTTTGGAGTGCGGTGACTTGTCACCGCTTTCTTCCTCGTTGTGGAGACCCACCCCACGACGGTTTCTTTCCCTTGACGCCAAAGAAAGCGGCAACAAGTCGCCGCACTCCCAAGGCCGCTACCACATCTCGTCGTACTTCGTCCAGAGCAGGTCGCCCAGGTTCCAGTAGGCGTCGGTGGTCTCGCGGCAGGCGTCGCGGGTGATCCGGGTGAGATAGGCGCGGGCCTTGGCCGGGTCCTCGGCGTGCAGCTTCGCGGCGGTCTGGGCAATCTCCGGTTGCATCTGGAGATACTTTTCCTGCAAGGGGTCGCGCACGGCGGCCACGTCGCGGCGCATGTCGCCCCAGCGATGGGCGGCCAGCGTCGATACCCGATTGAACGCCCACCACGCCGACCGACGGCTGAAGCCCGTCGTGCGGCCGTCCGTCTTGTAGTCGGCCGGCAGATCGGTGACGCCGGCGTAGATGGGCACATACGTGGTCATGGCCGTGTTGCTCAGGCCGAACCAGAGCACGCCGCCCACCGCGTCGGGCAGCCCGGCCCGCGATTGGGTCACCGTGGCGTACATGCAATACCAGCGGGCCATGGGCCGCTCGCCCCGCCAGCCCCAGCCGCCGTTGAGCTTCAGAAGTTGGTTCATCTCGTACGGCATGAACGGATTGGCCAGCGGGCTCTTGACCGTCTTCCCCTCCGCGTCGGTCACGGTCAGGTCTTTCGTCATGTCGAAGTCCGTGCCCTCGAACGTGTCGCGGAAGATTTCCATGATCCGCTCGGGCGACACCGGCTGGTCGGGCTTGACCGAGAACGGGAAGACGTTCTGATTGGGATGGAACTTCTTCGACGGGGCCAAGAGATCCAACGCCCGCCATTCCCGCCGCGTCGAGGCGAATTCCACGCGGCCCTCGGGATTGTACGCTTCGTGGAATCGGAAGGGTTGCCCGCTCTTCGGGTCCCACCAGCCGCGCTCTTGCGCCAGCTTGGTCACGTCTTTCGAGGCCATGAAGAAGTCGGGATTGGCCAGGTCGATCTCGCCGATCCGCGCGGCGTTGGCCACGACGGAGACGTGATCGTCCGGCACGCGCTGGGCCGCCCAGATCGCGCCGACGTTCCCCTCGCCCGGCCCCACGATCTCCATCACCCAGACTTCCTTCGTGTCGGCCACGGTCAGCGCCTCGCCCATGTCGCACCAGCCGTGTTTCTCGATCAGCGCTCCGCCGACGCGGATGGCCTCGCGGGCGGTCTTCGCCCGGGCGAGCATCAGCCGCGTGAGCGTGTCGCAATCGATCAGGCCCTGCTTGCTCGCCAGCTCCTTGCGCCCGTCGAAGGTCGATTCGCCGATGGCCAGCTGGTGCTCGTTCATCGCGGCATAGGCGGGGGCAAGGTAGCCGTAGGTCTTGGCCACCTCGGGGATCGACCCGAGCGGTTTGCGGCGGTAGCGGGGCATCGGGCCGGTTTTGTCATCGTCGCGGCACGTCATCAGCACGGTGTCGCCCGGCTTGTGCGTCGCGGCGGGCACCACCAGGATCTCCGAGCCGTTCTGATGGCTGTCACACGTGTGCGAGGTCATCACCGAGCCGTCGGTCGAGGCCTTCGGCCCCACCATGACGCACGTACACGCCCCGGCCGGGCCAACCGGGAGTATCCCCGACGCGAGCAAACAGAAACCGACGATTGCCGCAATGCGAAAAGTGGTGTTTTGCACGATGTCTCTCCGCGAATGTGTGAAACCAGGATGGAGCCTATTCGAGAACCGTCGTCCGGACCGCGCGTCATCCCGAGCGAAGCGAAGGATCTCGTTGGCGTCAAAGATATTCAGATGCTTCGCTTCGCTCAGCATGACTTGCGGGGGGGAGAAATTCGGGACTACTGAGGCTCTCAAATCGGACCCCGCCCCGTCAATCCTCTTCCCATATCGAGGTTAGCTCATGGATGTCCAGCTTGACGAGCCGGGCCGGGCCGCCGACGCTGAAAACCCGCACGGTTTCCACCTTGGCCTTGTGCCTAAAGGGCTGCGTGCGGAACACGACGCCGTCGTTGCCGCAGATCTCCAGCGACGAGCGATCCACCAGGAGCCGGACGCGAACCCGGCCGTCCTTCGGTGCCAGGGGCATGTCCACCAGCCGCCCGGCCGCCGTAACGTAGCTCACGCGGGTTCCCGCGATTTCAAGGCCGAACTCCCGGGCGTCGCCCGGCTCGAATTCGGCCGTGATATCGAGCAAATTGCTGCCCACCGGCACGACCAGCGGCGCGTCCGGCTCGATCGCCTGGCCCTCGCGGCGGTGATGCTGGGTGTAGAGCTTCTCGATCTCGCGAACCGGCTGCACGCGCAAGCGGAGGCCCTGCGGCGTTTCGTGCAACGTGAGTTCGGTGGGGAAGCCCATCATCTGATTGAAGGGCTTGCCCGGCATCTCGATCCGCGCCCAGCCGATCTGGATCCGCCGGCCGTCGGGCGCGTCGTTGTACGTCTGCGAGGCGTAGTAGTCGCCCCAGTGCACCTGGTGCTTGCCTTCGTGCTCGGGCGTGAAGGTGCGGCCGTCGAACCGGCCCACGGCATATCGCGCGTCGGCCGCCCAAACGACCCAGCGCGTCTCGTCCGCGCTGCCCTCGACCGGCAGCTCAAAAAGCTCGGGGCACTCGAAGTAGTCGTCCAAGTGGCTCTGGGCCGTCCAGGTCTTCAGGTCGCTCGACGTGTGGATCACGATCCGCCTGGCGCCGTCCGTTTCGTCGTAGACGGCCATGACCCAATGGTTGCCGGGGGCGTACCAGAACACCTTGGGATCGCGGCCGCGATGCCGGACGACGGGATTGCCGTCGAAGTAGGTGAACGTCCGCCCGCAGTCGCGGCTCACGGCGAGGCACTCGCCCGCGCCCGTGTCGGTGAACGCGGCCACGAGCGTCTTGTGCGCGCCGGAGGGCAGTCCCAGCGTGTTGGCGTGGTCCACCACGGCGCTTCCGGAGAAGCAATGGGCCTTGGCCTGGGTCCAGGGATAGAGCGCGTCGGGCAACTCGCGCCAGTGGACGAGGTCCCGGCTCACGGCGTGGCCCCAGTGCATGTTGCCCCACTTCCAGCCGTAGGGATTGTGCTGGTAGAAGAGATGATATTCGCCGTCGGCAAAGACCAGCCCGTTGGGATCGTTCAGCCATCCCCGGCGCGACGAAAAATGGAACCGCGGCCGCAGCGGCTCGCGGTAGAGTTGATCGGCGTCGGGCAGTACATCGCGAAACGCGAGCGGGGCGAGGGCCTCCGGGCCCGTCTTCGTCGCGTCCACCTCGACCGACAGGTCTTTCCCGCGGAACGCGTCCAGATCGCAGAACACCCAAAAGTCGGCCGGGCCCTCGGCCAGCTCGATATCGAACGCCCGGACCGGCCGGCCGTCGACCGAGAGCGTCATCCGACGCATGGGACCGTCGTTCTTCACCGGCAGGTGCAGAAACCGGCCCGAAACGGCCATCGTCCGTCGCGCGGGCGTCCTCGTTTCTTCCGCGGCTCGAGTGGACGAGACGAGCAGGATCGCCAAAACCACAATTCGCGCCGGTACGAAGCTTCTCATGGCATTGGTCTCCTCGGTAACCGTTCACGCCCCGGAGACAGTGTTTCGGGTAGATGGATCGTGTGTCCTAGCGACCATCGCCATCGAACGCTTTCCGCAGCAACGCCAGGCTCTTCGGCACGGCCGTCGTCGCGTCTTCCTTGCCTTCATATTCCAGCGAGACGAAGCCGCGATAATTCGCCTTGCGGAAGATCGCCGCGATGCGGGCGTAGTCCAGATCGAGCGTGTACCACACGCCGCCGCCGAAATAGGTCTTGGCGTGACAGTACGTCGCCCGCGGGGCAACCGCTTCCAGCTTCTCGTAAGGGTCTTCGAGAAAATTGCCCGTGTCGAGCGTGATTCCCAACCACGGCGAGCCAATCGCGTCGGCGATCCGCAGCAACCCGGCCGGCGTGCGGGCCAATCCCCAGTGATTCTCCAATCCGAGCACGACGCCGCACTTTTCGGCCGTCGGGAGACACTTCTCGATGCTCTCGATGACCCACGGAAAAGCGTCTTCGTCCGTGTAGCCCGGCAACGGCTTCTCGATGCCGCGGTGGGCCATCAGGTCGTCGAAGTCCTTGCTGGTGCCCCACGTACCCGTGTTGATGCGAACCGTGGGAATGCCGAGGGCATAGGCCAGTTCGATGCTGGCGAGGGTGGTGTCGATTCCCGCCTTCCGCTTCTCCGGCTTCGGCGAAAGGAAACTCTGGTGCGTCGAAAGCCCACACAGCGACAGGCCCGAGGTGAAAGCCAGCCGTTTGAGCTTGCGCAGGTACGCCGGCTCTTTCGCGTGCATCTGCCGTTCGAGGATTTCGACGGCGTCGAAGCCCATTTCGGCGGCGGCCGCGATGCAATCCTCGATCTTCACGATTTTGTCCGTGAAGTGCCAGAACGAGTAGGTCGAGACGGCGATCGGATTGCCGCGCCGGGCGGCGCCGGGCGGCGCGTTGGCCGGCTCGGCCGACCGAGCCGTGCCCGCCGCGCCAAGTCCCCAAGCGGCGGAACCTACCAAGAAACCGCGGCGGTCCATGTTGGTGTCAACTCCCATGTAATCGCTGAGTGCCACTGGCTCTGCCAGTGCAGTCCAACGCCCGACCGATCCTTTGCATACGTTCACCCACACGCACCCTCAATCATACGCGGAGTGAAACGGCCGGTGCAATGCGGCCAAGCAGTCCAGTTTGGGCCCAGCTTGCCCTCCGCTGGGCGGAGGCGGATAATGGACCGCAGTCGCCGCCCCGGGGACTGTCCCCTTCGACGCCGACTCCGATTCCCGTCCTCGCCCATCCGATCGTGAGCCGCCGATGACCTCGCCCGACGAGAACCCATATCGTTCCCCCGGCTCTTTCGAGCCTGCCACGGCCAACGGCCGCTCGCCCGAGGATCGTTTGGTGGCGCGGGGGCGAACTCTCTTCCTCGTGATCGCCGGGTACCTGGTCCTTACGTCGGCCGGGCTGTTGGCCGCGAAGAGTCTTTTCTTGGCGGCCTCGAACGAGTTTCCGACGTTCCACGCGGTCCGGTTTGCGGTGTTCGTCGGGCTGCTTTGCACCGCGTGGCAGGGGCGCGGCTGGTCGATCTTGCTGATCGGTCTGGCTTGCGCTTGGCGAGTATTTCGCTCATCTTTGACCCTGATAAGCGTGTTGACCTGGGAGCCGATCGGCTCGGCATTTGTGACGGCGGTTGTCCTGGGCGTTGAGGCGACAGTCCTTTTCACCTTGATTCTCTCCAAGAGCCTCGACGCCTTCTTTCGGTATCAGGCACGACAACGCCTCGGCGGTGATGCGGCTGAACTAGACGCTGCCGTCTGTGCACAAGCCGACGCGACGACGACCAACGACCGGATCACCGTGGCGACGCCGGTCGATTTGGCCGCCGCGCAGGCATGTCAAGCGGCGCTCGCCGCCGAGGGCGTCGAGGCGTTTTTGAGCGAGCCCGACGCGCTGGGCCAAGCCGGCCTGCCCGGTCTCGCTCCCAGCGCGACGATCAAAGTCCAGGTCGCCGCCGCCGACGCCGCGCGGGCCTTCGCGGTCCTTCGCCAAATCGGCGCGGCGAGCGGGTCGGATGAAGACGCCAGGCGTCTTGACGACCTCCCCGACGTCGCGTTCCCTTGCGAGGAGTGCGGCAAGCCACTTTCGTTTCCGGCCGAGCGGCGAGGGAAAGTCGAAATTTGCCGGCACTGCGGCCAGTACGTCGACGTGCCGGAGTGACGAGTCTTGAACGTCACACACCCAACCCCGTTTTCGTGTCTTCGTCCTTTCGTGCTTTCGTGATCCCGTCGCCGAGGACTGCTACCGAGCACGTCAGGCCGAAAGCGGCTGAGCAACGTCCCTCCAAACGAATCACGAAAGTAAAAAAACACGAAAGCACGAAATGACCGACTTCCGCGGATTCCTCAAGGACACAATCCGACTTCACACGGATTTCTCTCAAACCGATCAAGCCCGCGGGCGGCCGGCGCCGCCGGTCGAAAAGCCGTTCGCGGCCGACGCGCGGCGGATTGATCTGGCCAAGCCGGGCGAGTGGACGATCCCGCCGGCCGATCTGGAGACGGCCATTCGCAACCGGCGGAGTCATCGGGCGTTCGCGCCGGCGGCGCTTTCGATGGACGAGCTGGCCTTCCTGCTTTGGGCCACGGCCGGCATCCGCCGGCAGGTGGACCCGGGCACGGCCCTGCGAACCGTGCCCTCGGCCGGCGCGAGGCACGCGATCGAAACGTACGTGGCGGCCCTGAACGTCACCGACCTGGACGCCGGGTTCTACCGGTATCTGCCCGTCGAGCACCAGTTGCTCTTCGAGTTCGCCGAGGACAACCCTCGCGAGAAGCTGGCCGAAGCCGCGCTGGGCCAAGGCTTTTTGGGTCGCGCGGCTGTCGTGTTCATCTGGACGGCTATCCCCTACCGCATGGAATGGCGCTACGGACCAGCGGCGTACAAAGTGATTGCCCTGGACGCCGGCCACGTCTGCCAGAATCTGTACCTCGCCTGCGAGGCGATCGGCGCCGGCACGTGCGCGATTGGCGCGTACCACCAGCCGCTCATGGACCGGCTGCTACGGGTAGATGGCAGCGACGAATTCACCATCTACCTCGCCCCGGTCGGAAAGGTCGCCGCGGGAGGGTAATACCGCACGGAACGTCGCCCAAGGTCGAACGAACGGAGTTCACCACGGAGAACACGGAGGTAACAGAAGGTAGGGAACCGCGAAGGGACGCGAACCAACGCGAATGAGAAGGAGTCAGGCAGCGCGGGATTGACCGTTGAGGCTGTGATCGTCGATTCCGAATCCCAAACCCCATTCGTGTTCATTCGCGTCCCTTCGCGGTTCCTTCCGTCTCTTTTTCTCCGTGCCTCCGTGGTGATTCTTTCCTTCGTCCTTAAGGCATCATTCTCACGAGCAGCCCATGCTGTTGCCGCAGTTGTGGCACAGGTAGCAGTTGCCGTTGCGGACGGTGATCGCGCCGCATTCGTCGCACGCGGGCGCGTCGGTCTGGAAGCTGGCGAACTGCTCGCTACGGCCGGCGCTGGGCGGGGCGGCCGGCGTGGTGGGCAAGTCGATCCAGGGAGACGCGAGAACCCTTTCCAGCACGGCGATGCTCGCCCGGGTCTTCACGCCCGACCGAGACGCGGCGCCGTTGGACCGGCCGTGATGGCCGTTGCCGGCGGCGGGGTTTCCGTCGTTCTGGCCGGCTGGTCCTTGCCCCGCGATTGGCCCACCGGCCTTCATGGCGGCGGGCCCGGGCTCTGCTTCGGCGTCGCCGCCGGGTGCGCCCTCCGGGGGTTGTTCGGCCGGCGCGCCGCCGTTGGCCTCGCGGAAGCCCGGCAGGAACGTCACGCCCAGCCAGCGGAAGATGTAGTCGATGATGCTTTTGGCGAACCGCACGTCCGGATTGGTCGTGTGGCCCATCGGCTCGAACCGCGTGTGGGAGAACTTCTTGACGTAGACCTCCAGGGGCACGCCGTATTGCAGGCTCATCGAGATGGCCGTGCCGAAGCAGTCCATCATGCCGCCGATGGTGCTGCCTTCCTTGGCCATGGTGATGAAGATCTCGCCCGGCCGCCCGTCCGGATAGAGCCCCACGGTGATGTAGCCCTCGTGGCCGGCCACGTTGAACTTGTGCGTGATCGAGTGCCGCGTGTCTTGCAGACGCTCGCGGCGCGGGGCGGCGATGGCCTTTTCGGCCTCTTTTTCCCTCTTCTTTTTGGTCGAAACCGGCTGCGCGCCCTTCGACCCGTCGCGGTAGATGGCCAGCGCCTTCAGGCCCATGCGCCACCCCTCCATGTACGCCTGCGCGACGTCGTCGACCGTGCTGTCCTTGGGCATATTGACCGTCTTGGAGATAGCGCCGGAAATGAACGGCTGCGCGGCGGCCATCATGCGGACGTGGGCCATCCAAGGAATGGACCGGGTTCCGCCCGGCGGCTGAAACGCGCAGTCGAACACGGCCAGATGCTCGTCCTTCAAATCGGCCGCGCCTTCGATGGTGTCGTGGGTGTTGATGTGTTCGACGATGGCTTGGATCCGCGGATCGTCGTAGCCGAGCGTCGCCAGGCCCAAGGGCACGGTCTGGTTCACCAGCTTCAACACGCCGCCGCCGGCCAACTGCTTGTACTTCACCAGCGCGATATCCGGCTCGATGCCGGTCGTGTCGCAGTCCATCATGAAGCTGATCGTGCCGGTCGGCGCGAGCACGGTGGCCTGGGCGTTGCGGAAGCCGTGCTGGTGCCCCTGGCGGAGCACTTCGTCCCAGAGCCGCGCGGCGGCCTCGACCAGGTCGTCTGGCGCGTGGCGGATTTCGTCCACCTTGTCGCGATGGCGCTGCATCACGCGGAGCATGGGCGCCCGGTTCTCTTCGTACCCCTCGAACGGCCCGACGATCGACGCCAGCTCCGCGCTGGCGAGGTTGGCCGCGCCGTGCAGCAGGGCCGTGATCGCGCCGCACAGGCCGCGGGCTTCGTCCGAGTCGTACGGCAGCCCGCTGGCCATGACGAGGCTGCCCAGGTTCGAGTAGCCCAACCCGATCGGCCGGAATCGGTGGCTGTTCGCCGCGATCCGGCTGGTGGGATAGCTGGCGTGATCGACCAGGATCTCCTGGGCGATGAACACCAGCCGGCACGCCGCGCGAAACCGCTCGACGTCGAAACCGCCGTCCTCCCGGCGGAACTTCATCAGGTTGATGCTCGCCAGGTTGCAGGCCGAGTCGTCCAGAAACATGTACTCGCTGCACGGGTTCGAGGCGTTGATCCGGCCCGAGTTCGGGCAGGTGTGCCAGCGATTGATCGTCGTGTCGTACTGGAGCCCTGGGTCGCCGCAGGCCCACGCCGCCTGGGAAATGCGGTCCATCAACTCGCGCGCCCGATGGGTCGGCCCCTCGCGGGACGCGTCGGTCACCCAGTGGGTTGCCCACGGCTGGTTCGCCTCGACCGCGCCGAGAAAATCGTCGGAAACGCGGACCGACAGGTTGGCGTTTTGGAAAAGAATCGAGCTATAGGCTTCGTCCGGCTCGTACCCCTCCTCGATCAAGAGCAGGGCCTTTTTCTCCTCGCGGCCCTTGCACTCGATGAACTCGAGCACGTCCGGATGCCAGACCTTCAGCGACTGCATCTTGGCGGCGCGGCGGGTTTTGCCGCCGCTTTTAACCACCGCGGCGATCTGGTCGTACACCCGCATGAACGACAGCGGCCCGGAGGGCTTGCCGCCGCCAGCGAGCTTCTCGCGGTGCGACCGGAGCGTCGACAGGTCCGTGCCCGTGCCCGATCCGTATTTGAAGAGCATGGCCTCGCTGCGGGCCAGCTCCATGATGTCCTCCATGTTGTCCTGGACGCTTTGGATGAAGCAGGCCGAGGCCTGGGGGTATTCGTAGGGGTTGTCGGGCTGGACGGCCCGGTCGGATTCCACGTCCCAGTGCCAGTTGCACGAGGCGCCGCGGATGCCGTACTCGTGGTACAGCCCGACGTTGAACCAGACGGGCGAGTTGAACGAGGCATGCTGGTGCAGGCAAAGCCAGGTCAACTCGCGGTAGAAGCGTTCGCCGTCTTCGGCCGTGGCGAAATAGCCGTCGCCGATGCCCCAGTCGGCGATTGTCCGGCAGACGCGGTGGATGAGCGCCCGCGCGCCCGACTCGCGCTGGGGAGTGCCCACCTCGCCGTAGAGATATTTGCTGCCCACCACGTTCGCGGCCAACTGGCTCCAGGTGGCCGGGATCTCGCAGTTGGTCTGCTCGAAGAGGACCTCGCCCCCTTCGCCCTTGATCGCGGCCGTGCGGAGCTCCCAGGCGACCGTATCGAACGGATCGGCCACGTCGGCCGGGCAAAAAACGGATTGGATCGAAAGGCCGTCGCGTCGCATCGCGGACGTTTCCTCCGGGCGGTCCGTCGCGACCGTCGTGGCCGCGTCCTCCACCCGCTGCGCTTCCAGCTTTTCCATGACTGATGTTCCTTCCTCAGTCTCGGATGGGCGTCCATACCGAGTACTATACGCATGTATGCTATTATGAATACCATGGCTGGCTCGTCCAGCCAAAACGACGATCACGATGCCAGATTGTACCGGGGGGTCTGAATCCTCCTAATAAATGGGTAAACATGCAACCGGACCCCTATATATTGTAGTGCGCCCATGGGAAACCACAACATACAGACGCGAACGTCAAAGTTTAGCCGGATCGCTCCGCGCGTCAATCGGCTCCCGGAAATCGGACCGAACACGTTGCGCCCGTGCGGTTTGTGAGCATTCGGTTAGGAGACGGCCCATCGCCACCACAACGACCACGTCGCCATTAAGTGTTTATTGAATAATGCTTTACAGCGTTCTCTGGCCAGTCTCGGGGGGATCGGACCGCGGGGCGGTTTTGGGGAGAAAAACTCCACTCGGAAAGGGCTCGCGCGGGAGTCTACGGAGCCCGGGTGAACTGCGCCGGCGAGGTCCCTCGCCCGAGCCACCACACCCGGACGAGACCCTGTCCGTCCCGCGGCCTACCTCCGGCGGAGCTTGAACGATCCAGAGAGGCGCGGGATACTTTCGTGGTGAGCCCCGTGTGGGAAACGCCTCTTGTCGTCGCTCTCGCGGACAAGCAATCCTCTGTCGGCGAAGGGAGTCGCCTCCCACCAAGCATGTTGTTGCCGCGCGTGCTCGAACCCGAAGAGGCCATGGACACGCTGGCCGAGGCCGTCGATTACGACTCGATGGACCACGCCCAGGTGAATCGCGCGTTTGTGGCCGACTTGTTGGCCGTGGGACCCAACGTCGACGCGATGCTCGACTTGGGCGCCGGCACGGCCCAAATCCCGATCGAATTGTGCCGGCAATGCCCGACAGCCCGCGTGCTGGCGGTGGACATGGCCGGACACATGCTCGCCCTGGGCCGGAGAAACGTCCGCGACGCGGGGCTGGCCGGGCGGATCGCGCTCGCCCGAGCCGACGCCAAACGGCTGCCTCACCCGGCAAACCGATTCCCCACGGTGTTCTCCAACAGTCTTCTTCATCACGTGCCCGATCCGGCAGTCGTGGTCCGCGAGATCTGGCGGGTGTTGGCCCCGGGCGGACTGGCCTTCCTCCGCGACTTGTTCCGTCCCGCGGACGAGGCCGCGCTCGCCCGACTGGTCGATACCCATGCCGCTGGCGCCAACGCCCACCAACGCCGCATGTTCGCCGATTCCCTTCGCGCGGCGCTCACCGTTGAAGAAATGGGCCGGCTCGTGGCCGATCTGGGCGTCGATCCGTCCACGGTCCAAGCCACCTCCGACCGCCACTGGACGTGGGCGGCGAATAAGTTTCATATAATCTGAAGTAGCGCGATCGAGGTAGGGGGCGGCGCGGACGGTGCGGATGAGGGGCTCGTCGAGCACGGCGAGGCGCCAGGCGGCCATCGCCGCTTGCTCCAGGGCGGCGTAGGCGCGATTGCTCCAGAAATGGCTCTTCAGGTAGTGCCACGGGTTCTCGACCGGGTTCAATTCCGGGCTGTAGGGAGGCAGTTGCGCCAGCGTGACGTTGCCCGGCACGACCAGCGACCGGCTGGTGTGGAAGCCAGCTCCGTCCCACGCCATCACGGCGTGCTCGCCCTCGGGGATTGTCCGCGAAAAGAGATTCGGTGGAGTCAAACTTCAAATGCAACAGCCATTGTAGTTTGACATCACCCCACCCGGAAATGCGCGTCGTAACTTCCTTCCTTTCCAAGTCATCCAATCGCCGAGCCAATTCCACGTTCGAGGCCAGCATTTGCCGCAGGCGGACGAACGTCCGCATGATCTCGATATTCACTAGCACCGCTCGTTCGCTTCGGAGCACGCTGGAGAGCATGGCGACGCCCTCTTGGGTGAAAGCGTAGGGTAGCGAACCCCCCAGGCTCCGCTTCGATGGTATCACATTTTGTGATACCATTGCGTCGGCTTCCTTTTGCCCGCGAAGGAGGAGGATGGCCCGTTCGATTCGCTCGGCGGGAACCAGGAAGTCACTCGTCTGTTCGCCATGACCGTTGGTCGCGGCGTGCCAGCGTGTTAGGTAGTCGGAATCGGCCGATATCCATCCATACTGCCTTGGTGAGGTATCCTAACCTACCTGTTCCGGGACCGCCAAGCCTTGGGTATGCCGTACGTCAGCCATCGGTCCCGACTAGGACCCCTTCACGGGGGGTACCAGGCCATGGGGGGATGCCGACAAACCCTCACCCTGACCCTCTCCCAGAGGGGTCGGGGACTCTGGAGGCGAGCCCCGTCAGAGACGTCTTGGGCAAGCTATGGTTCCCTAGCGGCTAACGTCTTCCGCCAACACGTCTTGGGCCAATCCATAGGTAGGAATCGCCATGATAGACAAAAAACGCCTGCGAAAACACTTGTTCGTCGATCCCCACGTCCAAGGCGCCTTGGTGTGGCGGGTGATCATGTATTGGTTCCTCTGTCTGGGCACGGCGATCGTCATGCTCTTGTGCTGGCGGATGCTCACCGGCCCGGCCAGGATGTTCTACACGCATTTCGATGATATGTGGTTCCACTACGGCCCGGCGCTGATCGCCTCGCTGCTGCTGCTGCCACTGGTGGTGGCGGATATCATCCGGCTGAGCAACCGGTTCACCGGCCCGATGGTGCGGCTGCGGCGGGAGATGCGGGCGCTGGCTCGGGGCGAGCAGGTCGAACCGTTGCGGTTTCGCGACGACGACTTCTGGCACGAATTCGCCGAGGAGTTCAACGCCGTGGTCGCCCGGGTGCAAGGCGACAGGCCCAACCCATCGTCGCGGACCTTCCCCGACGCGCAGGACGAACCCGAGCCCGTCGGGGCCGGCATCGAGTGACGCGGTCCGGCGTCTCGTTCCGGCCGTTCCCTTCGGCAAGTGCCGCTTCCTGGTTGAGTGCCACTGGCTTTGCCAGTGCCGTGCCGTGTGCCACTGGCTCCGCGGTGAGTGCCACTGGCTCTGCGGTGAGTGCCACTGGCTCCGCCAGTGCCGTACCACGACTCCCAACACTGGCAAAGCCAGTGGCACACGCTCTTGCTCCCAACACTGGCAAAGCCAGTGGCACGGTCTCTTGCTTCCCCCAACCGGGTGCCCAAAAGTGTGCCCGTTGGCTAGATTTCTGGTCGCCGCGCGCCCCGGGTCGTGATAAGATGTCGGTCGCGTGCCAAAACGAAGGCGCCGTGGGACAAACCCGCGGCGTCCGGCGGCGCATCGTGCCATTCGAGTTCTACGTCACGGAGCATGGGGAGGACTTTGCTTATGAGAAGGACGTTTGTGTTTCTGGCCGGCGTGGCGGCGGTCGTCGCGCTGGGCGCGTGGACGCTCGACGCCGGCGCCGAAACCTGCCAGCTTGAGTTGAAGAAGGTCGCCGAAACGCCGACGGGCATCCGTGCCGGTGGGCCATCGGCGGACTACATCTTCGGCCGGGTGTATCCGCAGTCCACCTTCATACAGTTCAACGCCAAGGGCCCGAGGCCGACCCGGCGGGGTGAGGAAGGCAAGCCCGAATTCTCCAAGCTCATCACCAAGGAGCCCGCGAAGTACGCGGCCAAGTTCCCCTTCCGCGGAGTCGTCGCGCTGGGCGACCAGCACTTCGGCTTCGCCCTGGACGCCGCCGAGCCCAAGGCCGACGCCAAGAAGGATGAAGCGAAGAAGGACGAGGCGACACAGAGCGACGCCCCGAAGGACGAGAAGAAGTCCGAGGGCGACAAGCCCGCGCCCAAAATGGAGCCGGCCGTCCCCTACGCCCGGCTCTACTTCGATCTCAATCACAACGGCGACCTGACCGACGACCAGGTGATCGAAGCCCGGACGATGCGCAACTACGAGGTGAATTACGCGCAATCCATGTTTCCCCAGATCGACGTGGCGATTGAGCTCGACGGCAAGAAGGTGGACTACGCGTTCACGCTTCGCGTGTATCTGAACACGTCGGTCGATTACGCGTACTCGAATTGCTCGATCCAAGCCGCCGCCTATCGCGACGGCGAGATCACCCTCGACGGCAAGAAGTACCGCGTCGTGGTTGTCGATTTCAACAGCAACGGCCGGTTCGACGACGCCTCGGGCATCGACCCGACCGTCCAGCTTTCCGACGGCACCGTCTATCCCCAGCGCGGCGACACGCTCTATCTCCTCGACCCCGACGCCCCAATGGGCCAAATCAATCCCTACGAGCCCACCAACACCGAGGGCGCCCATTTCGTCGGCAAGCTCGTCAATCTCAATGGGCGGTTCTTCCGCCTCGTCGTCTCCCCGACGGGCGATACCGTCTCGCTCGAGCCGTCCGACGATCCGGTCGGCTTCGTCACCAACCCGAACAAGGGCTACCGCGCCACCGTCTACGGCGACAAGGGATTCCTGAAGGTCGTCAGCGACGCCGACGGCAAGGCCCCGCTGCCCGAAGGCCAGTGGCGCCTCTTGGACTACACGATCGACCAGACCGGCATGGCCAAGCCCAAGGAAGAGCCGAAGAAAGAGCAGGCCAATGCCGCCAAGCCAAAAGCCAGCGAGCCCTCGCTGATGAAGGCGCTCATCCAGGCCTTGGCCGGATCGGGCCGCGAGGTCGTCCGGCCGCCCATCGTGCGGTACACGCGGGTTTCCGCCCGGGCCAAACGCGACGGGAAGCCCTTCACCGTCGTGAAGGACCAAACGGTCGCGCTGCCGTTTGGCCCGCCCTACCGCCCCGTGGTCGACGTGCAATACCGCTCGGGCGCCGACTCGGTTTCGCTGGGCCTGTCCCTGGTGGGCAGTGCGGACGAGGTCTGCACGAGCCTCATGGTCGACGGCCGCCAGCCGCCCGAGCCCGCCTTCACCATCTCCACCGAGGACGGCAAGGAGGTCGCCGCGGACAAATTCTCCTATGGATGAGGCTTCACCTGCCGGTACTCGTGGCGAGTACCCAAGGACCTGGCCGACAAGTACCTCGTCAAAGTGAAGATGGACGGCGGCCCCATTGCCATCGACAACGACCATACGAGCGTTATCGAAAAGTCCGCGTTGACCAACAAATGATCGGAACCCTCGCGCCGGGAGGCCGGGCCCGCCCCGACCTCCCGGCTGTTCTTCGGCACGACTCAATCGCGTCGCGCCAATCGGCGTCATCCTGAACTCGTACGAAGTCATCCTGAACTCGTACGAAGTCATCCTGAGCGAAGCGAAGGATCTCGCGTAGGGCGCCATTGCTGGCTTGTTCAGCAGTGTGCTGCGGATTCCGGAAAGGAGAGTCGCTGCTGGACAAGCCGGCGGTGACGCCCGTGTCGGAGCAAGAGGAGGATTCGGCCGATGTATTTACGGTTGTCCGGTTGGGCCGATGTCCGCGTGCCACGGGCTCTGCCCGTGCTCGTCATGGTGGCGTTGCTTCTCGCGGCTCCCGCCGTCCGCGCCGACACCTGCCCGCTCACTCTGAAAAAAATCGTGCCGGCCAAGCAACCGGTCGAGTGGCCGGTGGCCATCGAAACGGCGTTCGCCAACGTCGAGCCGCAGTCGTTCGAGTTCTCGTGGGAAGGCGGCAAGCCCATCCTCGCCGCGCCCACCGGCCAAACGCCCCCGCCCGCCTTCAGCGAAGTCATCAAAAAGGAGCTGCCCGGCTACGCCGCGCGGCATCCCCTTCGGGCGGTCGCCAAGCTCGGCTCGGACTACTACGGATTCGTCCTCGACGCCGCCGCGCCCACGCCGGAGGAGCGCGAGGCCGAGGCCGACGCCCGACGCGGCGGCCCGTTGGCCCGCGCGCTGGGCATGGTCGTCCGAAAAATCACCGGCAACGAAACGCCCCGCAAGGACTACACCCGCCTCGTCTTCGACCAAAACCGAAACGGCGACCTAACCGACGATCCGGTTGTCGAGATGATTAAGGAAGAAGAAGGCGAAGACGGGAGTTCCAAACGGGCGCGGTATAGGATTTTCTATGACGTTTGGAGGCCATCGACGCCCGACGCGTTTCCGCGGATTGATTTGCCCATCAACGTGGACGGCATGACCATCGACTACGCGTTTGTCGTGTCGCAATCCTCCGGCTGGCGCGGCGACACGACCGTCGAGCTCCGCGCGGCGGTTTATGCCGATGGCGAATTGACCGTCGACGGCCGTCGCCGCCGCGTGGTCGTCGTCGACGGCAACAGCAACGGCCGGTTCGACGACGCCCCGCGGGTGCTCCCGCCCGACGCCGACAACGAGGATCCCCGGGCCGCGGCCCAAATCGCCCCCGGCGACGTGCTCTACGTGCTCGACCCCCGCCGCAAACACGTCAACGGCGACCTGCCGGACGGGTCGGACGGCGCTCCGGCGTGCCGATATCACGTTGGCCCCGTGATCTTCCGCGACGGGCGATTTTTCGATCTGACGGTGTTGCCCGCCGGCGACCGGCTCTCGCTGGCCCCGTCCACCGCGCCGGTCGGCCACGTGCTCAGCGCCCATCGCGGCTACCGCGGTCTCGTGGCCGGTCCCCAGGGCGTTTTGCCGATCATCGGCGACATCGAAGGCAAGGCCCCGTTGCCCGAAGGAGAATGGAAGCTCTTGAACTACACAATCGAGCCCGATCGCGCGGCGGACGCGGGCCGACGCTTCCAGTCGTCGCGGTCCCTCGCCCTGGCGATCGGCCGGGCCGTGTTGCCGGGCCTAGTGAAGGACGACAACGAGCGAACCGTGGCCATGGCCGACGTGCCCGCCAGGGTAGCGCCGGTCAAGGTCGCGGCCGGTCATAGGGTTCCCCTGCCCTTCGGCCCTCCGTATCTTCCGGTGGTCAAGGTGTCCAGTCCCCTGGAAGACGGCGAAGTGACGCTGGAGCTCGAGCTGGTCGGCACGGCGGGCGAGCTGTGCGAATACCTGTTGGTCGAGGGCGACCGGCCGGGCCAGCCCAAGTTCACCATCACCGCCGAAGACGGCAAAGTGGTCAAAACCGGCCAGTTCGAGTATGGATGAGGCTTCACCTGCCGGTACTCGTGGCGAGTACCCAAAACGCTCTCCGAGAGCTACGCGATCCGCGTCCAAATGGACGCCGGCCCCTTCGCCATCGATGGCGAGTACCTGAGTATCCTGTCGAAAGCCGACATCCTCGGCCCCGACCAATCCGACAACCCAGCCACGGACAATCCGTGGCAAATGCCGGAAATCGTGGAGTGAGCACGGCGCGGACGTGATGGATGGGTGCCACTGCTGGCTTGTCCAGCAGTGTTCGGGGGACGTTCTCATCGACGACGCAATGTGGGATTCACGGATTGGCGCGAATTTGCGGGCCTCAATATCGCCCCAAACCGCCTTGTCGCGGGTCGTCTCAAAAACGCGGCGGTGCATTGCCGAATACCGGCGGTGCATTGCCGAATACCGCAGTGGATTCCTTCAAGTGTGTCCGCTTGCGACGAGACGAGATGGCGACCCAGCGCGACGTGGAAAAAGACCCTCACGAATTCGTCTTCGAGTTGGACTTGGCAATCCGGGAACAGGTGCTTGCCAAGCTGAGCGCGAGTCCGAAACTCGCGCTGGAAAAAGACATTGGTCCCAGGGCGAGTGGGGTGTATGTGATCTATTGGAAAGGGGCTCTTGTCTACGTGGGCAAGGCTTCCCAGGCGACAACCAGTAGTAAGCGGACGCTTCGTGCCCGACTGAATGAACACCTATGGAACCAAAGCGGCTTCGGAAGCAAGACGCCCGGAAAGGGAAGGCCTGGCACGGACCGCGTGAGTTCGTGGGATAAGCAGTTCCCGCCAAAATGAAAACTACGCCACGGCGTCCAATCTGTTTCGGATGCTCGATGCAAGCCGTTTCGCCAGTGCCACGGGCACGGCGTTTCCGAGTTGTCGCATGGATTCCGTCCAAGAGCCTTGAAACGCGAAATCATCCGGGAACGTCTGCAATCGCGCGCTCTCTCGCACCGTGAAATATCGCATGTCCCCGTTCGGATAGGCCAGCATGTTCTCCCCGCCAGGCACGCCGTGGTCGCCGGCCTTGAGTGTCTTGGCGGGTTCGTCCAACGGGCTTCCCGTGTGCCCTCCGTAGACGCGAGCGCCGCCGTTTTGCCAATGATTCAATACTGAATTGCCAGACGCGCGTGGGTCGGGCAAGTCCGCGATGGCGTCGCGCACCGTGAGCCAGGGCGCCAAGTCAGCATCGAAAAGCATCTCCCGCAATCGATCCACCTTCGCGCGGTGATGCGATGGCGGCGTTGGCCTGTCTCGTTTCGCCACCTTGTGACGTTCCCAATAGTCGCCTATTCCCCACTTGCTGAGAAATAATGCGTCTTGGGAGTGAGTCGGCTGGGGGAATGCCCATTTCGCGTCGATGTCGCTCCAGAACGCCACAATGAACACTCGCTCGCGACGTTGTGGCACGCCAAAATCCGCCGCGTTCAGCCTGCTGAAAACAACATGGTAATGAAGTCCCTTTTGACCACCTTTGGTGTGGTGACGTTCGAGACGCGAAAGATGGCTCGCCCAGTCCTCGTCTTTGCGTAAACGCAAGCCCGGATAGGTCAATTGGAGCACGATATACTCGAAGTAGCGGGCGAACGACGCGCGAAGGAGCCCCTTCACGTTTTCAATGAGCACGGCTCGAGGCTGGATCTCGCGAACGGCGCGAACCGCCTCGGGGAAGAGGTTGCGATGGTCGGCATGTCCGCGGTGTTTCCCGCCAATGGAGAAAGGCTGACATGGCGGACCGCCCGCCACCAAGTCCAATCCTTGGAACGAGGAGTATTCGAACTCCCGCACGTCAACCTGATGCAGCGGCCACGCGATGACGCCCCGCCTGTTATTCTCGCGAATCGTGTCGCACGCGTTGCGGTCCCACTCAACCACGGCCTCGTGGCGGAATCCCGCGGACATGGTACCAAGCGCTAGGCCGCCGGCGCCGGCGAAAAGCTCAATGGTCCTCATCATTCGTCTTCCAGAAATCGCCTGATCCCGACGGTCAGTCTTTCGACATTCGCCAATTCGCATTCCCATACCACCAACACCCCCCAACCAAGCCGCCGCAGTCGGTCACGATTCCGTCGATCCCGCCGTCGATTTGCCTCTAGTTTCGGCCGCCAAAACTCCAATCGCGATTTTGGAAGTCGACAATTCCGACACCCGCTGTGACGATGCCAAAAACACCCGTGGACAAAGATGACCTTCCGTCGCGACGAAAAAACTAGATCTGGGCAGCCGGGCAACCGGCTGGAGTGCAGCCGGTACCGGTAACCAAGCGAATGCACAAGACGACGAACAGCTATCTCGGGCTTCGTATCCTTGCACCGGACCCGCGCCATCCTTTCACTGCGCTGGACCGGACTAAGTGTATCCATATGTACACCATGCTGTCAAGCCGTTTCCCTTTCCTAACTATCCACCAACGAAAAAAACTCGTCAATCGCCCATCCGCGCTTTCCCATAATACGCATATTATCACGCTTGTGTCATTGTTCGACAACGGGAGTCGACACGGGGACACAATTGGTGTTTCCTGTGGGCGTCCGGCGATTCGGGCCCGCAAATGCCGGAGGTGGCCAACAGCTTGGCTATCGGGGTCCGTGGACCCAAGAGGAGCTTGTTGGTGAAGTGGTCCTCTCGTCGCTGGCGCGACACCGATAGCATCTCCATCGGTGCGACGCCGCTCGGACGCCCTCTTTGTTCGCTGGAATCCGAATGGTAATCGACTAACAACCAAGAATGCCAGCTTTTGGACGACAGAGCCCCGGTTCCGACGGCGCCGCGGGCCCGGACGCCGAAGCGTCTCCGTGCGACGTGCGCGGGGGAGCGCCGGCATCGATCGAGCGGGAGCTGGATCGTTTACATCGGGAGCTGAACGGGTCGGCCTACGCGAACCCGCTTGCCGACGCCAAGGCCGCCTTGGCCGCCGGAAACCACCAGGACGCCGCCGCGCTGGTGAGCGCCACGTGGGAGTCGTATCGGGATCGACGTTGGAAGGTGCTGCGGCATCATCCCGAAAACCCGGATGCCCTCTCCGCGGAAGACCGCTTCCTTGCCGCCGCCAAGGTGAAGGCGGAAGGAATCCTGCAACGACTCGAGGCGGTGCTGGAGGGGCTCCACAAGCTGGCCGCCGCGGGGACCGAAAGCGAGCCGGCCGGCTTTGCGCCGTCCACGGAGCCCACCTCGGCGTTGATCGACGCGGGCACGTTCACCCACCTTCTTTCGGCCGCGCGGCGGACCGAGTTCGGCGTCAACACCGACGCGATCATTTCCGCGCGGGACCGGGATTTCCGCAAAGGGGAGTATCGAAAGGCCCACGGCGTGATCGAGGTCCTCGCCAAGCGATTCGACGCGTCCGCCCAGCAGCGGGCGCAAGCCTTGGCGCAAGAGGACATCGCGTATCGCAGCGGAATTCTCAAGATGTCGCCGAGACAGTGGCAGGCGAAACTGCGCCGGGACCGCGTCAACACGCTGAACATCGAACGCGCGCAGAGCTACTTCAGAAGGCTCCTAAGCGCCCTGTCCGTGATGGCGGCCCAAGCCGAAACCCAAACGCCCCCGGCGGGGGAAGAGCCGTAGAAAGCCGTTGGGCCGCGCGGTATCATGGCACGGGGGCTTCGGGGCGTTCGGCGCATTGGACCCAAGGGAGGCGACCATGTTCGACAAAAACACCTCGGACTCACGACGACACGGCGGCGTCCCGCGATTCTCGCGCCGCGTTTGGAGGGGCATGATGCTGGCCGTGACAATGACCGCCTTGCCCGCGGCGCCGGTGGCGGGCGACCCGCTGGACGACGTCACCCGGTGGGAAGACGGCCGCAGCTACTCGGCCAGCTCCGCCCGATTGGGCAAGGACGGCCAACCGGACCCCGCGGCCAATATCGATTGCCAGCGCTTCGTCGAGCCCGGCGAAACCGCCGTCATCGCCGATATCGAGGGACCCGGCGTCATCAACCACATCTGGATCACCATCAACCACTTCAGCTCGATTCGCCCCGGCGAGGAGCCGCGCGGCCGGGCCAACTCGCGCGAGGTGCTCGTGCGCATGTATTGGGACGGCCGCGACCGGCCCGACGTCGAAGCGCCGCTTTGCGACCTGTTCGCCCAAGGGTTCGGCAAACGCATCACAGTCAACAGCATCCCCGTCGTCGTCGAGGACGGCGACTCGTACAACTGCTATTGGCGCATGCCGTTCCGCAAGTCGGCGCGGATCGAGGTCGTCAACCAGAGCAAGAAGCCGCTCCGGTCGCTCTTCCGCGCGATCGACTGGATCAAGAAGGACTCGCTGTCGCCGGAGACGATGTACTTCTGTGCCCGCTATCGCCAGGAGTTCCCGGTCCAAGGCAATCCCGACCGGCCCGACAACGAGTACCTCATCCTCGACACCGAGGGCCAGGGCTACTACGTGGGCACGGCCCTTTCGGTCCGCACGCGAAGCCCCGACTGGTTCGGCGAGGGCGACATCCGCATCGCCATCGACGGCGAAGAGCGCCCATCGATCTGGGGCACCGGCACCGAGGATTACTTCCTCTCCGCCTGGGGCTTGAAACCATGCCTGACGCCCTTTTTCGGCACGCCCTACGTCAGCCACGTCGCGCGCGACGTCGGCCAAATGTCGTGCGCCTACCGCTGGCACGTCCGCGATCCGATCGTCTTCAAAAAGAGCATCCGCGTCGCCGTCGAAATGATGGGCTTCACCAACGCCGATGAAAACGCCCAAAACATCCCTCGGCTCTACGACCAGCGCCAAGACGACGTCGCGAGCGTCGCCTTCTGGTATCAGTTCGGCCCCAGCAAGCAGTTCGCCCCGACGACCACCGCCGAGCAACGGAAGCTGCCCTCGATCGATCCGATCATCGCCTGGGGCGAGGACCATCGGGCCGACCGCTTCCACGGTCAAGGCGCGGTCCAAATGCGCGGCCTCGCCCAATACTGGGACACCGACCGCGTCCTGGCCTTCACGCCCAAGAGCGAGAAAGACGCCTGGATTGAACTTTCGTTCGAGGTGAAGGAGAAGGCGCCCTACCGGCTCGTGGCCGTGCTGGAAAAGTCGCCCGACGCGGGCATCTACCAGGCGTTCTTAAACGGCGTGAAGATCGGTCCGCCCCTCGACCTGTACGATACCCAGTCCGCCAACAAGACCTTGCCTCTGGTGGACGACATCAGCCTGATGGACTTCTGGCCCGAGCCGGGCAAGTACACGCTCCGTCTGGAATGCGTCGGCCGGAACCATCTCTCCAGCGACCGGGCCATCGGCGTCAACTCCGTCCGCCTCCGCGAGCGCCGCCCGCGGGTGAAAGACATCGGCTACTTGAAGGACTACGATTGGCGCAAAAAGCCCATCCTGATTGACGCCACGGTGACGGTCGAGAAACGCTGACCCACTTCTGTTTACCGATGAAATCACGTTTGGAGAAATCGCCGTGCTCCCAATTGTCGCGTCGTCTTTTTGGCTGGCGGGCGTCGTGATCGGCGCGGGATGAGGCGGCGGCCACGGGGTATTGTGGCAATACCTGGTGTGGAGGACGCCTTGCAACGGGAAGACGAGACGCGGTAGGGCGAGGCAAAGAAGTAGGGCGGAGGAGCACGGTGCGATTCGTTTTCCGCGATAATTGGACTTATCCCTTTTTTACGCATCAGCAATGCCATCAATGGGGCATGCAAGAACGGTCTTTTTATGCATTATAGTTCGTCAAACTGCGAATAATACCATTAGGATGCATGTTTATTCACCGGTTTGGGAATACGAGAATTGTTGATCGCGGACGGAAAAACGTTGCATCTCGTGGAGGTTTTGTTAGACTCAAGTTTGTTTACGCAACTTGGGTGGTTTATTGTCTCAACGATGGGTCTAAAACCCTCGCCGTCAGGCGAATCCTTTAGGTTTTACGGTTAGCGCGGTAGAATGGGCCGTC
>JAFGDS010000041.1 GCA_016931995.1 Pirellulales bacterium | reverse complement strand
CTTGCCCGTTGGGTCTGACCAAAAAATCCAAGTGTCGCAAGAGGCCCCAACTTTTCCAACCCCAATCCCTTACGCCCCCCCAACGCCACCCAATACCGGACGGCGTTGCGTGGCGCACTTCGCAAGGGAAGGCCCACGGCTCGGCAGGAGCCTCGGCCTCCCGGGATTGACCATGAATCCTTCGCCCTCCAAGCTGATCCTGGCCAGCCGCAGCCCCCGCCGGCGGGGGCTGTTGGCCGAGGCCGGGTACGTCTTCGATGTCGCGTGGCCGGACGAGTCGGTCGAGCAGGGCATCCGCGCCGCCTTGCCCCCGGAAGACTTGGCCGCCGAGCTGGCCTATCGCAAGGCGGCCGACGTCGTCACGCGCCTTGCCCGAGGGCCCGCCGCGCAGGTCCTCGTCCTCGGTTGCGACACCGTGGTCGCATGTGGAGGACGGATCTTCGGCAAGCCCGTCGATCGGGACGACGCCCGGGCCATGCTTCGGGCTTTGCGAGGTCGGGAACACCGCGTCGTGAGCGGGCTGTGCCTCTGGCCGGTGGGTGGCGGGCAGCCGGTTGTCCGCCTCGACGTGACAACGCTCCGCATGGACGCCCTCGACGACGACCAGATCGAGGAGTACCTGGCCGGCGGACAATGGGCCGGCAAGGCCGGCGCGTTCGGCTATCAGGACCGAACGGGGTGGGTTCACATACTCCAAGGTAGTGAGTCGAACGTGGTCGGCCTGCCGCTGGGACTGCTGGAAGACATGCTTCGCGAAATGGGATATACACCCCCTGATTGAGGTCACAGTGGGCGCGAATACACGCCTGGAAGTAGTGCGTCAGAATTGAGGGATCGTGTTGAAGGCCCGTTTTGAGTGCCATGGGCTCTGTCACACGGGCGATTCAGCACTGGCAGAGCCAAGTGGCACACGCGGATGATGCCACATCAGCATGACGCAGCCCCAATTCCACCGTATTTACTATAATATACCCCTTATTATGATGGATTACTCAGTCGTTTGATGCACTTCGCGACGGATCTCCCTTATCCTGGGGATTTTGCGGTTTTTTCGGGACGGACGCTTGAAATGGGGATTTTGGTGAAGATAATGGGGTCTGAAGAGGTTGGCATTCCCCGCGACCGTGGAGACTTGGAATCGCTCGCGGTTCGTGGAAGTGATCTTATTATTCTGATCTCCCGTGAGGTGCGAACCATGATGAACGGAAAGAACTGGGCGCTCGTGTTGGCCGTCTGCGCGCTTTTGGCTTGCGCGGGCAACGTTCAGGCCAGCGTGCTGGCGCATTGGACGTTTGAGGAGAACGGCGGCACGACCGTCAACGACGTCACCGGCAACGGCTACAACGGTACCCTCGTGAACTTTGCCGACACCAGCGCCAACGCCGGCCAATATGAAGGCGGCGAAGGCTGGACGGACGGCGCCTTGAATTTCGCCGGCTACTCGCTGGCCAACGTTGCCGGCGGCGCCGGCGTGGTGAAGACGACCTTGCCCATCAGCGCGATGAAGAACAGGAGCTTCACGCTCGAGGCGGTTCTCTCCCAAAATGCGCCGAAGATGCAGCAGTATAGCCCCTTCTTCAACACGGACAAGAACTGCTGCTGGTTCTTCGGCAAGAGTTGGGGCGAGCAGGATCTTCATTTCAGTTTCGACGGGTTGGCTTATGGCTTTAGCGCGCCGGTGCCCGACATGTTCGATGGCAATCCGCACCACATCGCCATGGTGTTTGACGACGTGCGCAACACGTTGGCCACGTACGTTGACTATCAATTGGTGAGCCTCGTGGGCCACCAGACCGGCGTGTTTGACTCCAAGTTCGACACTAACGTCCTCGTGTTGGGCGGCACCGCGTGGAACTCGAACGAGCGGTGGGACGGCTACGCCTACGAGGCTCGGATCACCGTCGATCAGGTGCTCGGCCCGGCCGACTTCCTGGCCGTGCCCGCGCCGACCGTTGCCCCCCCGACGCCCCTGGGCAGCCAATTCGCGTTCGCCGACTTCTCGGACCCGACGGGCCTTCGGGCTCGCGGCTCGGCCGGCCCCTACAACAACCGGCTGCGTCTGACTTCCTCGACCGTGGGTAGCCAAGCCGGCGCCTACTGGCTCAACGGAACCGTTCAGTTCGTTTCCGACCTCTCCTTCAATACGAAGTTCGCGTTCGAGATCAGCGAAGACGCGGGCACCGGCGGCGCCGACGGCATGGCGTTCGTCATCCAGAACGCCGGCGTCGAGGCGACCGGCTGGGCTGGCGGCGACATGGGATTGAATGGCCTGGGCGGCGCCTATTTGGCCGTCGAGCTCGACACCTGGGACGGCGGACTCCACGACCAGACCGCCGGCAACTGGAACCACATCGCCGTTGACCTCAGCGGCGTCCAGTACAGCATTGCCGAGACCGGCGTGGGCGTCATCCCCGAGTTCCTGGGCGCGGGCGTCCTGAACGTCTGGGTCGATTACAACGGCGCGACGGACGAGATGAAGGTGTACTTCTCCAACACCGACGTCAAGCCGGACACCCCCGTTATTACCACCATGGTTGATCTGGCCGCCCATTTCGGCGGCGAGACCGATCTGTACGTCGGTTTCGTCGGCGCCATCGGCGGCGCCGTGGAAAACCACGACATCGTGAGCTGGAACTTCCAGAGCATTCCCGAGCCGTCCACCTGGGTCCTGCTTGCCACGGCCCTGGTCGGCTTGGTCGGCTACATCCGCCGGCGGAAGTAAACGTTCACGATTGAAAGCCTTCCGAGGCATAAGCGGAGGGCGAGGTCCTTGTCGACTGCCCGGCCCCGAGTGGCTGGCTGTCGGCGGGGCCTCGCCCTCCGGCGTTTCTTGGGGATGCCGTTTCCGCCCGCGCTGGCCACGGTCGAAGCCGTTCGTCAAACGATCCAACGCCTGGCCAAACGTTTGCGTCACCGCCTCGTCGTGCGTAGGATAGGGAACGGTGGCGGCTTCCTCGCCTCCTTCCCGGGAGATGTCCCATGCGTCCATCCCTTGCGGCAAGCGCGATCATCGGTCTTCTGGTAATCGCCGTTGGGGACGCGGGCTCCGTCGGAGCCGCCACGCTCCATCTTGGCCCAGGCGAGATCGTTCGGGCCGGCGGCGCGAACCTAACCGTGCCCGGTTACGCCGTCCCGGCCCTTGCCGATTGGAACAACGACGGCCTCTTCGACCTCATCATCGGCGAGGGCGGAAACCACGCCCTCGGCAGGATCCGCGTCTATCTGAACGAGGGCGCCGCCGGCTCGCCCGCCTTCTCCAGCTTCAGCTACGTCCGGTCCGGCCACGGCGACCTGGACGCCAACCCGTGCGGGTGCGGCTGCCTGGGCGTCTTCCCGCGGGTCGTCGATTTCAATGGCGATCGGAAGAAGGACCTGCTGGTGGGGCAGACGTACGGCGAGGTCCGGGTCTATCTGAACGAGGGAACCGACGGTAACCCCGTGTTTGGCGACAGCGTGCCCGTGATGGCGGGTCCCGCCGGCGGCAAGGCGCCCATCGACGTGGGCGACCGGGCGACGATCGCGCTGGCCGATTGGGACAACAACGGCGCGCGGGACCTGGTGCTCGGCGCGCTGGACGGGCGGATCCACCTGTATCTCAACCAAGGCACCGACGCCGCGCCCGATTTCGCCGCCGAAACGCTCGTGGCGGCCGGCGCCGGCTATCTGGAGGCGCCCTCGCTGCGCTCGAGCCCCGTGGTGATGGACCTCGACGGCGACGGCCGCAAGGATCTGTTGGTGGGCAACACCGACGGGCAGATTCTCCTGTACTCGAACGAGGGCACGGACGCCGCGCCGAGCTTCTCGACGTACTCGGCCGTCACGGCCGGCGGCGTTCCCATCGACCTTGCGGGCGACTACCGCGCCCGCCCGGCGATCGTGGACTGGACGGGCGACGGCCGCCCCGATCTCCTGGTCGGCTACGGCGGCTTCGGCATGCAGGGAACCCTCTACCTCTTCCAAAGCGTCCCCGAGCCGGGCGCGCTGGCCCTGGCGGCCTCTGGCCTTGCGATGGGGCTGGCGGTGCTTGTCCGCCGAAGGCGCTCCGTTTGACCCTTGGAGTGCGGCGACTCGTCGCCGTGCTCCAACGGGAGCAGCCTACGCGCCGGAACGATTCTTTTTGGCCGGCGCGAGCTTGACGCGGTATTCGTCCAGCCCGGGCACGTCGACGCGAATCCGGTAGAGCGGGCCGCCCAGGTCGGACGCGCCGAAGTCGAACCCCGGCGGGGCCAGAGGATTGTTCCACGCGGCGCTGGCGGTCGTGACGAAGAGGTCGCACAGGTCCGCGCCGCCGAAGTTGAGACTGGCCACCTGCTTGACCGGTAGGGGCACGCGCCGTTCGACCTTCCCGTCCGGATCGTACCGGACGATCTGCCCGCCGTACCACTGGGCGCTCCAGACGAAGCCCTCGCTATCGACGCACAATCCGTCGGGCAGACCCTCGTCCTTGCCGACGCGGACGAAGACGCGGCGGTGGAAGACCTCGCCGTTGGCCCGATTGATGTCGTAGGCGAAGATCGTCCGGGCGGCGGAGTCGACGTAGTAGAGCGTGCCGTCGTCGGGGCTCAGCGCCAGGCCGCCGGAAAGCAGGATGCCGTCGTCGAGCACCTGGATCTCGCCGTCGACGTCGAACAGGTAGAGCCGGCCCGGGGTCTTCATCTTCCCATCGACCCAATGGCACGTTCCGGCGTAGAGCCGGCCGGCCGGGTCGGCCAGGACGTCGTTCAACGCGAGCTTCTCGCCCTCGAACTCGGCCGCGACGGTTTCGAAGTCGTCCTGGCCGCGCCAAAGATGCACGCCCGTCTCGCCGGCGAGCACGAGCTGCTCGCGCCGCTCGTGCAGGGCGAGGCCGGACGCGCGGAGTCCGCGGCTGAGCACGTTGGGCTCTTGCGCGCCGTCGGACCACTCGAGGACCAGGGAGCTTTCGACGTCGACCCAGAGCAACCGGCTGCCCTGAGGGTCCCAGAGGGGCGCGTCTCCACGACGGTTGTTGATCTGGGCAACGACTTCCACCCGAGGCTCCACGATGTCGGTCTCCTGTCGAAAGCGGAATCGCGGACCAGCCCGAAGCGCGCTGGGTGGGGCCGCCCGGCGCGCCGGGCCCATTCCGCCGTTATGATAGTCCGGCCGGCCCGTGTCAAGACGTGCCCGGCGTGTCCCCATCCCCAATGCCTGAAAAAGGTTGCGCCGATTGTTGCCGGGGCGGTCAGCGGGTGGTCCCGGCCACGTACAGCCGGCCCTGGTCTAATTGGAGCGCCGTGATTTCGACCTTCTTGCCGTCCACGGGGCGGATCGCGATCAGACCCACCGGGTCGCCGTCCGTCGTGTTCCAGCGGAGCGGGAAATCCATCTCCCCGGCCGCGCGGGCGATGCCGTCGAGCACCTGGTCCAACGGCCAGGGCAGCCGCCCGGCGCGGACCCGGCGGATCCGCATGGCCACCACGTTCGGCTCGGCCAGATACACGTCCACCTTGAGCGAAACCACCACGGCAACGCCCGACCGCGACGTGCCGCAGGCCAGCGTGACGCCATCCGGCTCGATCAGCACGCGAGGATCGTGGAACTCGGGAGGGATCGCGCCGGGATGTTTCTCCACGAGCCCGACGGCAAGCCAGGCGTTGACCTGTTCCTGGGTGATGACCACCTCCCAGCGGCCGGTCGTCTTCAGGCCGCTCACGAGGTCGGCCACGCGCTGCTCCATTTCCTCGCTGGCCTGGCGCTGCCGCGGGTCGTGGGGCTTGCTCGCGGCCTGGCGATACCAAGGGGGCGCTTGCTGCGAGGCCCAGTACAACCCGGCCGCCACCGCCAACAACAACACCCCCAATGCCGCGCCGAGCCAGACCAGCCGTTTGAGTTGTCGCGACACGCCAGGCAAACCTTGAGCCAAGAGCCACGACCGCGGGAAAGGGCCGGGCATGGTAGACGGGCCGCCCGGGCGAGTCAACCGCGATCGAAACGTAGCTGACAACCGCCCGGCCGAGGTGCTTGTTTTCTCCCGCCAGGGGCCCACGCCAACCATCGCACGATTTGCTACAATGCCGACTCCAACTCCCTCTCCCTTTGGGAGAGAAGGGACATCAGATGCCCTCTCCCGGAGGGAGAGGGGACAATAGATGCCCCCTCCCGGAGGCGGAGGGACTGGCAACGATGTCCCCCACGCGGAACCGAAGCATGAAGCCGTTGAAGACCGTGGCCATTGTCGGGGTGGGGTTGATCGGTGGGTCGATCGGCTGCGCGCTGCGGCAGCGGGGGTTGGCCGAGCGAGTCGTGGGCATCGGGCGGCATCAGGACAGCCTTCGGACCGCCCGACGCGTGGGGGCTGTCACCAATACGACGGTGGATATGGCCAAGGGCGTCGGACGGGCCGATCTCGTCGTCGTCTGCACGCCCGTGGGACGGATCGTCGACGATGTCCGCCTCGCGGCCGAGCACTGCCCCGAGGGGACGCTCCTCACCGACGCCGGCAGCACGAAACAGGCGATCGTCGAGGCCCTGGACGAGGGCCTGCCGCGGGGATGCCGGTTTCTCGGCGCGCATCCCATGGCCGGTGGCGAAAAGATGGGCCCCGCCCACGCCTCGACCGACCTGTTCGAGGGCCGCGTGACCATACTGACACCGACCAAGAACACCCGGGCGAGCGATTTCGACCGCCTCGAACAACTCTGGACAGCCCTGGGCTCGATGGTCGTCCAGATGCCCGCGGACGAACACGACCGCGCGGTCGCGCTGACGAGCCATCTGCCCCACGCCGTGGCGGCCGCGCTGGCCCTGAGCGCGCCGGAGAAGTATTTTCGCGTGGCCGGCGCGGGCCTGGCCGACACCACCCGCGTGGCCGCCGGCCGGGCCGAGACCTGGACGCCCGTCTTCCAGACCAACCGGGACAACGTCCTGGCGGCGATGGATGTCTTTCGTCGGAATCTGGACGCCCTCGTCGAGGCAATCGCCTCGGGCAATGGTGACTCGCTTAACCGCATCCTTGTAGCAGCCAAAAAAAACCGCGATGCTTTGGGAAGTTGACATTTACACGGCACCGGGCCAAACCGACCGGCTCGCCGCCACGGTGGCCGGCGAGGCCGCCGACGCGGGCATGAACGGCCGCTTGGGCGTGCGCGCCGCCCGCGGATATCTCATTCAAGGCGACTTCAGCCCGGCTGATCTGGATCGAATCGCCGGCGAGCTGCTGGCCGACGCCGTGGTCGAGCGGACCGTGGTGGCCCCGGTGGGCGACGACCGCCTGAGCCAGCCGCCCGAGCCGGCCGCGCGGCTCATCCACGTATTGCCCAAGCCGGGCGTGACCGATCCCGTGGCCCAAAGCGCCCAGGCGGCCATCGCCGATTTCGGCCTCGCGGTCGAGGCGGTCCGAACGTTCAAGAAGTACTGGATCACCGGCCTGGCCGACGATCAGGTCGCGCCGCTGTGCGCGAAGATCCTGGCCAACGACGCCATCGAGCAGGTGATTCTCGGCCCGCTGGCGTTCGACCGCCTGGGCGTGGGCTCCGCCTATGCGTTCGCGCGAGTTACCGTGCCGATGGCCGCGATGGACGACGCGGCGCTCGTGCGTCTCGGCCGCGAAGGCCAGTTGTTCCTCTCGGTCGAGGAGATGCGGACGATTCAGGCCCATTTCCGCGACCTCGGGCGCGATCCGACCGACGTGGAACTCGAAACCCTCGCCCAGACGTGGAGCGAGCATTGCAGCCACAAGACGCTCGCCGGCCGGATCCGCTACCAGGGGCCCGACGTCTCGCGGCAGTTCGACAACATGCTCCGCGAGACGATTTTCGCCGCGACCCAGAAGATCCGCCGCGAGGCCGGGGCGGACGATTGGTGCGTGAGCGTGTTTTCCGACAATGCCGGCGTGGTCCGTTTCGACGAACAATACAACGTCTGTTTCAAGGTCGAAACGCACAACCACCCTTCGGCCCTGGAGCCCTACGGCGGGGCCAACACGGGCATCGGCGGGGTGATTCGCGATCCGATGGGCACGGGGCTGGGCGCCCGGCCGGTGTGCAACACCGACGTCTTCTGCTTTGCCCCGCCCGACACCCCGGTCGACGCCGTGCCCCAGGGCGTCCTCCATCCGCGGCGGGTGATGAAGGGCGTCGTGGCGGGAGTGCGCGACTACGGCAACCGGATGGGCATCCCCACGGTCAATGGCGCCGTCTTCTTCGACCCCCGCTACCTCGGCAATCCCCTGGTCTACTGCGGCAACGTCGGCACGATCCCCCGCGACAAGTCGTTCAAGGAGCCCAAGCCGGGCGACCTCGTCGTCGCCATGGGCGGGCGGACCGGCCGCGACGGCATCCACGGGGCCACGTTCAGCTCCGCCGAGCTGACGCACGAAAGCGACGAACTCTCCGGCGGCGCGGTCCAGATCGGAAACGCCATCACCGAAAAAATGCTCCTGGACGTGCTCATGGAAGCCCAGGCTCGGGGGCTGTACCACGCCGTGACCGACTGCGGCGCGGGCGGCTTTTCCAGCGCCGTGGGCGAGATGGGCGAAAAGATCGGCGCCGAAGTCTGGCTCGATCGCGTGCCGCTCAAGTACGAAGGGCTTTCCTACGCCGAGATCTGGATCTCCGAAGCCCAGGAGCGGATGGTCCTGGCCGTGGCCCCGGACAAATGGGACGAGCTATCGGCCCTGTGCGCGTCCGAAGGCGTCGAGGCCACTGCGATCGGCCGCTTCGTGCCCACCGGACGGCTCGAGCTGAAGTACCATGACCAGCAGGTGGCCGACCTTTCGATGGCGTTTCTGCACGACGGCCGCCCGCCGGTCGTTCGCGAGGCCGTCTACGCGCCGCCGCCCGCGCGGCCGCTTGCGCCGCCGGCAAAGGATTGCCAGGGCTACACCGACTCGCTCCTGGCGATTCTCGGCTCGCTCAACGTGGCCAGCAAGCATTGGATGATCCGGCAGTACGATCACGAGGTCCAGGGCGGCAGCGTGGTGAAGCCGCTTACCGGCGCGGCCAACGACGGCCCGAGCGACGCGGCCGTGCTGCGGCCCGTGCTGGAAAACCGCCGGGGGATCGTGATCGCCTGTGGGATGAACCCCCGCTACGGCGACTTGGACACGTACCACATGGCCGCCAGCGCGATCGACGAGGCCCTGCGCAACGCGGTGGCCGTGGGCGCCGATCCCGCGCGGACGGCCATTCTCGACAACTTCTGCTGGGGCAACACCGACCGGCCGGAGACGCTCGGCTCGCTCGTGCGCGCGGCGGTGGCCTGCTACGACGTGGCCACGGCGCTGGGCACGCCCTTCATCAGCGGCAAGGACAGCCTCAACAACGAATTCCGGCCCGAGGGCGCCGACGAGCCGATCGCCATCCCGCCGTCGCTGTTGATCAGCGCCCTGGGCCAGGTGGACGACGTGGCCCGATGCGTGACCATGGACCTGAAACAGGCCGGCAACGCGGTTTTTCTGGTCGGCCAAACAAAGAACGAGTTGGGCGGGTCGCACTTCGCCCTGGTCGAAGGGCTCGACGGCGGCAGTGTGCCCACGGTCGATCCCGCGCTGGCCCGGCGGACGTTTGTCGCGGTGCATCGGGCGATCCACGCCGGAGCGGTCCGCGCGTGTCACGACCTGAGCGAGGGCGGCTTGGCCGTGGCCGTCGCCGAGATGGCCTTCGCCGGAGGGCTGGGCGCGCGGATCGAGCTGGACGACGTGCCCGCGACGGACGACGCCCGCCACGCGGCCGTGCTCCTGTTTAGCGAGTCGAACACCCGCTTCCTTTGCGAAGTGCCGCCCGAGCGGGCCGAAGCCTTCCGCGCCGCCCTGGACGACCTGCCCTGCGCGTGCATCGGTCAGGTGATCGCCGAAGCGACGCTCGAAATCGTCCACGCCGGCGAACACGCTATCCGCTGCGACCTGACTACCTTGAAGAAGACTTGGCAACGTCCCTTGGATTGGTAAGCCGTCCTAACAAGATAAACGTGAGCGATTACAACCTGTAGGGAACGCCCTCCGTGGCGTTCTTGTGTTTTCCCAGATTCGCGTCCACTGGCGTTCATTCTCGGTTTCATTCCCATGCCCGAACCCCGCGTCCTGATCCTCCGTGCCCCGGGAACCAACTGCGACCGCGAGACGGCGTTCGCCTTCGAGACGGCGGGCGCGCGGTGCGAAGTGTTGCACGTCAACCGCGTGCTCGAGTCGCCCGGCGTGCTCGACCGGTTTCAGATCCTGTGCATCCCCGGCGGGTTCAGCTACGGCGACGACGTGGCCGCGGGCCGGATCCTGGCCAATCAGATGCAGCACCACCTGGCCGACGCGATCGCGCGGTTCAAGGACGACGGGAAGCTGATCCTCGGCATCTGCAACGGGTTCCAGGCGCTCTTGAAGTCGGGCGTGCTGCTGACGTCCGACGGCCAGCGCGGCCCGGCGGCCACGCTCACGTGGAACGACTCCGGCCGGTACGAAGACCGCTGGGTCCGGCTCCGCGCGGACGGCTCGCGGTGCGTCTTCCTCCAGGGCATCGACCGCATGTACCTGCCCGTGGCTCACGCCGAAGGCAAGTTCGTCCCGCGCGACGCGGCGGCGCTTGCCGAGCTTGACGCGGCGGGCCAGGTGGCGCTTCGTTACGTGCCCTTGGACGGCGCGACCCCGGCCGATCCGTCCGCGGCGCTGCCGTTTCCGGACAATCCGAACGGCTCGCCGGGCAACGTCGCCGGCGTATGCGACCCAACCGGCCGCGTGCTGGGCCTGATGCCCCATCCCGAGCGCCACATCGACCCCACCCACCACCCCCGCTGGACCCGCGCCGACGCCAGCCCAGCCGGCGACGGGTTGGCGCTGTTTGCCAACGCGGTGGCGTATTTTACGGGTGCGGCCGTGGGGTAGACTCCTAGCGTGTGTGCTGATTAAGAGCCTATCCGAGAACCCGGACGACGCCGTCATGCTGAGCGAAGCGAAGCATCTGAAATCCTTTGACGCCAACGAGATCCTTCGCTGCGCTCAGGATGACGCGCGGTCCGGGCGAGGGTTCTCGGATAGGCTCTAAGCGGAGAAGAGGAAGCCGACGGCCGGCGGCAAGTCAGGGCCCGGGTCATCGGGTTTTGTGCGGCTATCGTAGCGTGTGGGAACCCGCTTCGGGGTTCCGGACAATGGACCCTTCGGGATCGCGGTCGCGAATCGCCACGAGTCCTGAGCGGACCTGATCCCGCAGACCTGCCTCCCAGGCGGCAGTCAGAGCGGCCAGGATCGCGTCGTCCAAGGGGCGGTCGGATGGCGACCGCAGCGCCGCGATGCACTTGGCCAACGGCGACGCGTCGCGGTCCGTTTCGGGGCCAAGAATCGCCTCGACTTCGTCCGGCTCAAGATCGCGCACGGCCTGGGCCATGCGGCGGGCGCACTGGCCGACCGTGCCGTCTGGGTGGAGCCACTCGCGGCAGTCATTCTGGAAATCGACGGTGGATGTTCTCTCCAAGCCCCGGTTGGCGAACGCCTTGGCGGTCTCCGGGCTGACCTGGTCCAGTGTCGTGGCGGCCAGCAGGTAGAAGATCGGGCCCGCCCGATCCGAGTTCCAAAGCGCCGCGAGCTCGGCCTGCGTGTATTGCCCCTTCTGGGCGGCCGCAAGGATGATTTCGCGCGTCAATGTCCAAGGCCAGGAGTGTCGCGAAAACAGGGCGTCGGGCAGGCAAAGGCCGTAGACGAGCCACCTCGCTTCCTCGCACTTTTCAGAGGTGTCTTCCGAGCCTGGGGGGATGAAGAACTCCCCGGCATCGCCCGAGCCCGTCTTCTTACCGAAGTCAAGCCGCCGGGGCACGTCGTCGAGCGAGTCGAAGACCTTCTTCTCGTGCATCTTGCGGACAAGTTGCAACCAACGGAGCACCTCCGGGTTGGTATCCACGAGTGAAGAAACCAGTCGCTCCTGGCATAGCAGCCCGAGCCAGGAACTCACCGGCGCGTCGGGATCATACAGGTTTGGGCAATCGGCGGTCAACGCCTGGACTTGCTCAAGTCGCGTTTGAAACGCGTTTGGCTCGAATCGAAACCGCGCAACGACTTCGCTGGTCTCACCTGAGAGAACGTCGAGTTCCAGCAGGTGTCCTGTGACAGCATCCACGCGATAGTTCATCGTCGAAGTACGACACGTCAGCACGCCGTCGGCCAGCGTGAACCCGCTGGCATCCTCGATGTTGGGTTCGGCCACGAAGTATGCAGGCTCTGCACATATTTGGATTCGAACCGGCCGGTAAGGCTCCTCCTCGTCACAATCCTTTGTGCCAAAACCGAATTGCAGGCGGCGTGGAAGTTCTCGGTCCTCCAACTTGCCGGAAAGCCCCAACGCAATCGACCCATAACACTGCATCCGCGGCCTTGTCGGCAGCCAGAATCCGACACCCAACGGTACGCGAGAGACGGCGCCGCACTGCCTGTCGGAGAGAACGAAGGACAGATCCTTCGCCTCGGCCGTTTTCTCTTCGGGTTTCGGCGTGTCGGAGAGCCGCGCCAAGACACCATGGGTTGGAGAAACGACGACTTCCATGGTGGCGTCCGTCATGTCCGCGCTAAAACACAGGTCGCCCGGCCATCGCCGCGGATCGGCCAACTGGTCGCGGAGCTTCAAGAGCACGGTCTGCTCGGGCGAGAGCGGCTCCGAAAGCCGGGGCGCCCAGGGAGATTCGGTGAGATTGAGCTTCAGCGCGGCCCGATCGCTGCCCGCGGCCGGCGCGTCGAGGGTCACTTGCCACTCGGTGAATCGCCCCGACAGCCAGAGACGATGTTCGAGATCGGCCTGCCAACCGGCCGCAAGCGACGCGCCCGGGGTCAAGTCGAGGTACTTGAGGATCTCCTCCGTCGAGTTGCGGTCGTTGCCCGTGATGGCGATCTCGCCCAGCACGGCCTTGGGACCTTCCTCGTCGATGTCGATCGCCAGGGCCGCGGTCTTGCCGTCGGGCTGGGGCGCGATCTCCATGCGAAACCTCGAGAAGAAGAAACCCTGTTCGGCCAATGCGCGCTGCACTTGCCGGCGGAGTCTGGTCTGGGTTGCCTCGTCGAACGGCGCCGGCGTGCCTGGCTTCCAAAGAGGATGCTCTAACTTGACGTCAGTCCCGTCCTTGTCGACCCAATGAACGGTCGTTTCCTCTCCATTCTGGTAGACGCCGTCGCGTCGGGCGCCCTCGGGAGGATAGAGCGAGGTGAGCCAATGAACTATCGGCGCCGCCAGGATCTCTCGATTGCCGCGGACGACGACTTCCCCGGCGGTGTATCGCGGGCCCTCGTCGATCGTCACCCGGATCTTCTTGGCATCCTCATCGACCCCAGTGACGGCCCACGCGTCGGGGAAGCCGGCATGACGATAGCCCCTTATGAGCCCGTTGCTGAGTGTCTCGAGATACGCGGCAAGCGGCGCGGCGGGGTGGGCGGCCAGCGCCACGTCCACGTTCGTCACCAGCGCCGATCCCAGCTCCTTCTCCGAGAACGTCTGGCAGCCTTCAAACGCCAGCCGCTTCGGATTCCCATAGTCATTCACGCGGAACGGATCGTCCGACCTCGCGACGGACGCCATGAGAAGCGTTGCGGCCGCCACGCCAAAGCATACCCGCGGAACGCGCATTGGCCGCGCCTCCAGCCCAGAAGGGTTCCCCCTTTGCGGTAACATCCGGCTGGAGTGTAGCGGAGATCCAGCGTGGCGGGCAACATCGGTCTTCGCCCTCGGCCGGACCTGAAAATGACTGAGAAGATCCTGTCGCTCCACCCGAATGCGGGGACTGAGGCACTACGGGGGCATTATTACCGCCCAGCGCGGCGGAGAATCTCCGATGATTCTCGGACGGGATCCTCCGCCGCGCTCGGGATGACGCGCTCCATTCGGTCGCGTGGTTCTGTTGCGATGCCTTACCGCGAGACCTGGCGATCCACCACGGGGCCGGAGTTGTAGACGCCGATCTGATCGACGCCGTCGCCGTCGAAGTCGCCCACGACGGGCCGGTCGTCGGCGCCGCCCAGTTGGATCACCGCGTCGCTGGAGTCCAACTGGCGGTCGCCATTGGTGTCCAGGTGCCACGTGCCGTTGCGATAGACGCCCAGCTCGTCGATGCCGTCCCGGTTGAAGTCGCCGACCACGGGCAGGTCGCCCCGCTGGCCAAATCCTTCGACGTAGACGTCGCCGGCGCTCCAGCGGCCGTTGCCGTCGACGTCGAGGAACCACGAACCGTTGCGGAAGATGCCCACGGTGGCCACGCCGTCGCCGTTGAAGTCGCCGGCCACGGCCTTGTCGCCGCCGGCGCCGTAGAGGAAGACGTGGTCGATCACGTCGGCGCGGAGCGTTCCCTCGCTCGTGCTCTTCATGATCCGCTTCCGTTGCGGGGCGTCCTCGGGCGCGGGCGGAAGGTTTTTATAACGGCCGGTGGGCTGGTTCTGGCTGTCGGGCAGGCCCGCCTCGACGGCCACGGCGCGCGGGTCGCCTACCCACGCCTTGCCGAAGATGCCGATGTCGTCCTTGCCGTCGCCGTCCCAGTCGCCGGTGACGGGCAGGTCGCCCTCGTCGCCGAGTTGGGCCCAAAAGTCGCCCTCGTCCCAGACGCCGTTGCCGTTGAGGTCGAGGAACCACTGGCCGTCCAGGAAGACGCCGATTTCGTCGATGCCGTCGCCGTTGAAATCGCCGGTCACCGGGATGGCGCCCGGCATGCCGAACACGCGGTCTTCCACCACCCGGCCCTCGGCGTCCGCCAGGCTCCACTGTCCGCCGTCCAGCGCCGTGCCGACCCACGCGACGGGATTGAAATAGCGCGGGAGCGCCTGCTCCACCACGTCGGCGTTGTCGCGCCGCTGGCGGGGATAGCCGGCGTTGATCACGCTTAAGTGCCAGGCGAATCCCGGCGGCACGCCTCCCCCGCCGTAGTGCGACGGCACTTCCATCGTCACCAGCACGTGATCCGAGCGAAGCATGGGCTGCGGCTCGAAGACGGTCGGAACGGCGGGAAGCGGGATTGGCGGGCGCGGCGGCGGCGGGATCGGCGGAATGTAGTTCTGCTGCACCTGCACTTCCGAAAAGTTGTACGAAACCGCCGTCTCGCCCGCCGAGACCACGATCTGGAGAATCGCGTCGTCCTTCGGGTCCACCGCGAGCAGGCCCAAGGTCAAGGGGTCGAGCGGCTCGTGGGCGTTAACCGCCAGCCCGCCCAGCGAGCCAGGCGTGTCGATCCCGTCGATGTACCCCTCCGGATGCACCTGGATAACCGAGTACACCCCCGGCGCAAGGCCGGTGAATTCGTAATACCCGTTGGCGTCGGTCTTCGTCGTGATGGGATTGCCCCGGGCGTCCAATTCCGGCGCGCCGGAGCCGTCGCAAAGCTGGAGCGTGACGCCGGCGATGGGCTGGTCGTCCGCGGTGCGCTGCCCGTCGCGGATCGAGGCCACCTGGGGCATGGTCTGCCCGGGAAAGAGCACCACGGCCGGGCCATCCTGAAACACGTAGCCGGAGATCGAAGCCGGACGGAGTTCGCAGAAGTTGTAGTCCACGCCCTTGGTGCCCGGCGCGAGCGTGATCTTGGCCATCCGGTCGTTGGAGGGCACGATGCCGCCGGCCGAGCCCACCTTTTCGCAGCCGTCGAGGTAGTTGCTCGGCTGGATCTCTTCCAGGCCGTACGTGCCCGGCGCGAGATCGACGAACTGGTAGGTTCCGTTGGCCGCGGTTTTCGTGGTCGCGATCCGGTTGCCCTCGGCGTCCACGAGATGGATGGTGACGCCCGGGATCGGCGTCTCCCCGGCATCGCGGATGCAATCGCCGTCGAGATCGACGAAGACGTTTCCGGCGATCAGCGCGGGCCGCAATTCGCCGAAGTTGTACTCGACGGCGTGGAAGCCGCCCACCAGCGCGGCCTCGGTCAGGCGGTCGCCGGGGTTGTGGGCGATTCCGCCGGCGGTGCCGACCGCGTCGAGCCCGTCCTTGTACGCGGTTGGTTGCGTTTCGGCCACGCCGTAGACGCCGGGTTCGAGCAGGTCGAAGATGTAATAGCCGTTGGCGTCGGTCACGCGGGTGATGCCGGTGGGATTGCGGTAGGCGTCGAGCAGCTCGACGGTGACGCCGCCGATGCCCGCCTCGCCCGATTCGCGTAGTCCGTCGTTGTCGTCGTCCTCCCACACGTAGCCGGATAGGCTTACCCGCTCGCGCTCGCCGAAGTTGTTCTGCTTGCCCCACTGACCGCTGCCAAGGTGGATGTCGTCGATCAGATCGCCGGGATTGTGGGCCACTCCGCCGAGCGTGCCGGGCGTATCGACACCGTCGACGTACTCAGTGGGGTGGATCTCGCGGATGCCGTACGTTCCCGGCACAAGGTCCGTGAAGCAGTAGAGCCCGTTGGCGTCCGTCCAAACGACGTCGCCGGTGGGATTGCCGTCGGCGTCGAGCAAAACCAACTGGACGCCGGGGATGCCGGGATCCGTGTCGTCGCGCTGGAGGTTGTCGTTGGCGTCGACGTAAACGTAGCCGCACAGCCGTCCGGGCAGCAGCTCGCCGAAGTCGTAGTTGATCCCGGCCTGGGCGGCCGCCAGCACGACCCCGTCAATCAGGTCGCCGGGGTTGTGGGCCGCGCCGCCGGCCGAGCCGGCCGCGTCCAGCCCATCGATGTAGCCGACCGGCGTGACCTCGGTGACCCGATACTCGCCGGGCATCAGGTTGCCGACCGACCAGAAACCATCCGCGTTGGTGTACACCTCGATCGGATCCTGCGCGACGATGTCCCAGGGAAACAGATCGTCGTCGGGAAATTCGTCGTCCGGGAATTCGTCATCCGGCGGGAAGGTGTCGCCGCCCATCCACTCGACGCGCACCAGGACCTGGCCGATGCCCGTCTCGCCGGGATCAAATACGCCGTCGTTGTCGACGTCGTGGTAGACGTGGCCGCTTAGCGAGGCGGGCCGGACCTCGGCGAAGTCGTTGTGAACGCTATCCTCGCCGCCCAACAGGGCGACGTCGGTGATGACGTCGGCGCTCGACGCGGCGCCCCGCGTGAGTCCATCGACCGTGCCGGCCGTGGCGCCCACGCTCAGGTAGCCGGACGGCTGGGTCTCGACAACGCGGTACGTACCGGGCTCCACGTCGGTGAAGGCGTACGTGCCGTCCGCGAGGGTGTGGGTCGTGCGTCCCGTCGTAACGTAGTTTTGCCCATCCCAAACGTAAAGCGTTAGGGAAACGCCGGCCAGGCCCGACTCGCCCGCGTCGCGGATGAGATCGAGGTCGAGATCCTCGTAAACCGTGCCGCTTAAGGTGATCGGCAGCGGTTCCTGGGTCACGGCGAACACGGCCCCGGCGGTGAGCGAGGCCACGCTCTCGGCGGGCGGCGTGGTGTAGCGGTCCGCCGGCAGGTTCAAGTCGCTCAGGAGCTTGTAGTCGTATTCGTCTTTGAAGGCATCCACGCCCTCGGCGGCGTAATAGTGGTCGGCCTCGAAGCGGGCGCGGAACCGCGAGTCTTCGAACTCGTCGCCTTCGGCCACGGCGTTGGGGTGGGACGAACCCTGCTCGTCCACGTCGATGGTGAAGACGAGCCGGTCGCCGGGGTCGAAGCCGTCAAACGCGAGCAGGATCGCGTCGCCGCCGTCGACCACCGTGGCCTGAACGGAATCGACGCCCCCCAGCGAGACGATCTCGAAGCCCGCCCAGCCAAAATCGCCCGGCGCCGCCGACTCCGTGTCGAACAGGCACTCGGACGGGTCGATCTGGCCGTTGCTGTTTTTGTCGGTTTCGATGGTCAGTTGGGTCAACTGCGTGCCCGCCACGCCGCCGGTGAACGTGATCTCGAAGCGGTCTCCGCCCGAGTCATTGTCGCCGGCCGTCTCGAAGTAGACCGCGCCGACGTGGATCGGCACGATGTCGACGGCCAGGAGCCGGCGCGGCTCCATCTGCTCGAAGACGCATCGATGCCGCGCGGCGGACGCCGCGTTGGCGCGGGACGACACGTCGCCTCGACGATGCCGGTCGCCTTGCCGGCGCGTTGGTCGAAAGAAGCTCACAACCCACCTCCGTGTAGTGTATTACCCCACGAACCGGCCGTCGCGTCCGTCCGCGCCGCCGGAGATCATTCCGACTCTATCGCGTGGCGTCGACGTGCGACAATTGATTGCCGCGAGCCTCGGGCAGGCGCCACACGAGCACGGTCGTGTCGAAGCTGCCGGAAACGAGCGATCCTTCCGTCACATTCCATGCCAGCTCGGCCACCGACCCGGTATGCCCGGCCAGCACGCACAGCTCGCGGCGCGCGGCCAGGTCCCACACGCGGATCAGGTTGTCGCTGGCGCCGACGGCCAGTCGGCCGGGCGGACAATAGCCCAGCGACAGGATCTTTCCGGACCGAACCGGCAAGGCCTCCGACGTGCCGGCGGCAACGTCCCAAAGGCGGAGCTGTCGATCGTCGCCGCCGGAGGCCAGCCGCGGGACCTGTCCGCCAGCCGTATCGGGAACGGTCACGTACGTCAGCGCCCGAACCCGTTGCGTGTGACCGACCAGATCGGCGATGTGCCGGCCGTCGGCCGTGTTCCAGACGCGGATCGTGCCGTCGCGGCCCGCCGCGGCAAGCTGCGCGCCGTCGGGCGAGAAGGCCAGCGCCCGGACGTCGCCGCTGGCGGCGTCGAGCGTCTCGCGAATCTCGCCCGTCTGGGTGTCGAGCAGAAGAACCTGCCCACTGAAACCCGCCGCCGCCAGCATCTTGCCGTCGGGCCGGAACACCAGGGCATGAATGACCTGCTCGGGCGTACTGACGGAGATCCGCGGCGGGCGTCCGTCCTCGGCCGGAGGCGCGTCGAGCGTCCAAATGCGAATCCGGCGGTCGTCGCCCGCAGTGGCCAAAAACCGTCCGGACGCGTCGAAACGCACGGCCCGGACCCAATCGGCGTGCCCCGCAAGACGCTGAACGAGCGAGCCATCCTTCGTGTTCTTGATGCGCACGAGGTGGTCGTCGCCCGAGGTGGCTATCCGCGCGCCTCCGGGCCCGAGCGTCACGCTCGTGATGACGGGCACCTTCTCCGGCGGCAACGGCTCGTTCTTGTCGATCGGGCGGATCGGCCCGAGCATGGCTAGGCTCTCGGCGCGCCCCCACTGGGCAACGCTCCATGCCGCGCATACCGCAAGGCTTGCCACGAGGGCATGACGGAATCGGAACATGTGGGTCTCCCGACAGGCTGTTCTGTCCGTGTGAACACGACCGCGCCGCCGCGCGCTAGGGCCGTGGCGTCCGGCGCAACCGGTCCCTGTTACCTCATCGGTCAGAAGCGCGCGGACGCCCTACGTGAACTTCGCCCAGCGGCGAGCATGCTAAAGCGTGACGGTTGCGCAAAGACGTCCTCCGGCGCAACCTATTCGCGTAAGAACGTCACGTCCGGGCGCGTTCGAGATCGGCCAACCGCTGGGCGATTTGGGCGTCGTCGGGAATGAGCCCCCGGGCGCGGTCCGACTCGAACTGACGCTCCAGGCCGATCAGGGCGTCGCGGACCGAGAGCCGGGCGGTCTCGCCGAGCCGGTCGATGAAGACCACGCCGTCGAGATGGTCCACCTCGTGCTGCACCGCGCGGGCCAACAGCCCCGTCAGCTCGTACCGCATCTCATCCCCCGAAAGATTGTACGCGGTGATGGTCACCTTTTCCGGGCGACGCACGGGGGCGTAGATCTCGGGAAAGCTCAGGCAGCCCTCCTCCGCTTCGGCCATGCCCGCGTGCTTCGTGATGACCGGATTGATGAACACCAGCTCCTCGTCCTTCTCGTCCTCATTAGCCTTGAGGTTAATCACGAAAAGGCGATACGGTAGGTCCACCTGGTTGGCGGCCAGGCCGAGGCCCTTGCGCGAGTACATCACCTCGAACATCTCCGCGATCCACCGGCGCAGCTCCGCATCGACCCTCCTAAGGGGTTTCGAAGGATGCCGCAGAGTGGGATGGGGATACTTGATGATGTTCACGCCGGTACTCCTCTTGGTGATGGACCGCCACATGATTATAGGCTCTTCTCCCCCTGGGGCGAAGGCGGGCGGGACTCGCGTTGACTTGGGCACCCAGGGGGTCTAGAATTCCCTCGCCGCGATGTCCCTGGTGGGACGCCGCGCGCAAATGCTTTTCTCAATTGGATTTTCGGAACGTCAACCATGGCCGCGACGCCGCCGAACACGCCAGCCGACATGCCGCCTCCGATTGGTCGGTGGCGCGGGGTGGCCTGGCCGCCGTGGCTCCTTTCGCTCGTGCTGCACGCGGGGTTGATCGTTATTCTTGGCGTGTCCCTTAAGCTGGACCCCCGCGCCGGTGCCCCGGGGCACCGGCTCGCCGAGGTGGGCATCGCCCTGAAGCACCAGGACGGACCGCGCGCGTACTTTACTAGCGAGACCGACTCCGCCGGCGACCGGGCCGCGGCCGAGTCCGTCGGCGCGCTTGGCCGCGAGGCGCTCTTCGAGAACCACGCGACCAGCGATCCCGGCGAATCCCTGCCGAAAGCCCCCGACGCCATCGGGATGGGCGCCCTGGGACACGAAGGCGTCGGCGACGCCGGCCAGGCGACGCGGGGATCGGTGGGCCGACGGGGATCGGGCAAGCCCGGCGGGGCTCGCGTCAGCGTCTTCGGCGCCGTGGGCGAAGGGCATAAGTTCGTCTACGTGTTCGACCGCTCCGGGAGCATGGGCGGCGTCGGACGCACGGCGCTCGAGGCCGCCAAGGCCGAGTTGCTCTCCAGCCTCGATAGTCTGGAAAGCACGCATCAGTTCCAAATCGTCTTCTACAACGAGCGTCCCTGGGCGTTCAACCCCAGCGGTCAAGCCGGCCGGCTGGCTTTCGGCACCGACCGCAACAAGGAGCTCGCCCGGCGTTTTACCGCCGGCGTCACCGCCGACGGCGCCACGCGGCACGAAGAGGCCCTTTTGCTGGCCATCCGGATGCGGCCCGACGTGATCTTCTTCCTCACCGACGCCGACGAACCCCGACTCTCGCCGCGACAATTGGACAAGATCGTCCGTCAAGCGGGCGGGATCCAGATCAACACCATCGAATTCAGCTTCGGGCCGCGGCAGGATCCCGACAATTTTCTCGTGCGGTTGGCTCGGGCATGCGGCGGACAGCACGCCTATGTCGACGTCTCCCGCTTGGGAGAAAAACCGTGAGGTTGCTTGGCTCGGGAATGCGGACGATCGCGATCTTGACGTGGGCGATCGCGTGCGCGCCGACTCTCGGCCAGGAGCCCGACGCCGTCACCATCGCGACCGAACGCGGCGGCACGACCGTGCTCACGGGGCGCGTGGTCGATTGGACGGGCCGGGCGCTGCGGCTCGTCGACGCCCATGGGCAGGAGCACTCGATCACGTCCCCGAAGGTGGTCGACGTCAAGACGTCGTATGTCCCGGCGCAAAACGACGCCGCCGCCGCGCGGGCCGCCCGGCGATTCGACCAGGCGTTGGCCTTGTACCGCCGGGCCCTGGAAACGGAGACGCGGTCGTGGGTGCGGCGGCGGATCCTGGTCGAAATGACCTGGTGTTATCGAGGGCTGGGACAAACCGTGCCGGCGGGCCAAACCGCGCTCGTCGCGATGCGCGGCGACCCCGGGCCCTCCGACTTTGCCTGTCTTCCGCTGGCGTGGAGCGCCGCGCCGCCGACCGCCGAGGTCGAGCAGGCCGCGCGGCAATGGCTCGTCCAGGACGATCCGCCGGCCGCCGCGCTTTTAGGCGCGAGCCATCTGTTGGGCGTGGACCGGCCCGCCGCCCTGGCGCGGCTGAAGCGCCTGGCGGTCGAGGCGGACGGTCCGGTCGCCCGGCTGGCGCAGTGCCAGATCTGGCGCACGGAGATCGTCGCGGCCGACGCGGCCAAAACGGCCGTCTGGCAGACGGCGATCGAAACCGTGGACCCGCCGCTTCGCGCCGGTCCCTACTTCGTCCTGGGCCAGGCCCTCGGACGTCGGCGGGAGTGGGAGGCCGCGGCGCTGGCGCTCTTGCGGGTGCCCATCCAATACCCGGACTGCCGCGATCTGGCCGCCGAGGCCCTGTGGGACGCCGGCCGGGCGCTGGAAAAGGCGCAACGTCCGATCGACGCCGCGCGGCTGTACCGCGAGTTGGTTGAACGTTATCCTGAAGCGAATCAGGCCGCCGAAGCCCGAGAGAGGTTGGAAAAAAAGTAGCACGGCCGCGTGGACGGGTAACGTGCAGGGAGGCATCATGTCGCGAATTGCCATATGCGGGCTCCTCGCCCTGGCGCTGGTGGGCTGGGGCGGATCGCTCGGGGCGCAGACGCCCGGGGGTCCCGCCCCGGCTGGCCCCGCGGCGTCGGGCGGCGCCGTCGCGCCTGGCGGTCCGTCGTCCGGCGCGGCGCCCTCGCCCCCGCCGGGCCAATCGTTTTGGGACATCCTGGCGGCCAGCGGGCTGGTCGGGCTGGTGATTGGCCTGCTGTCGATCGCGGCCGTCGCGCTGGTGATCGAACACGCCATGACCCTCCGCCGGGGCGTGCTCATGCCGCCGGGACTGGCCGACGACGTCCGGCACCTGCTGGCCGCCGGCGAGGTGGCCACCGCCCGGCGCAGGTGTCAGGAGCAGCCCAGCTTCCTGGCCTTCGTGCTGGCCGCGGCGATGGGCGAGGCGGAAGGCGGCTGGGCGGCCGTCGAAAAAGCCGCGGAAGACGCCGCCGCCGATCAGTCCGCCCGGCTCTTCCGGAAGATCGAATACCTTTCGGTAATCGGCAATATCGCGCCGATGCTCGGGCTGTTGGGCACGGTGATCGGCATGGTCTACGCCTTCCGCGAGGTGGCCGACACCCAGGGCGCCGCGCGGGCCGCCGACCTGGCGGAAGGCATCTACCTGGCCCTCGTCACGACGATCGAGGGTCTCGTGGTGGCCATCCCGGCGTTGGCGGCCTTTGCCATCTTCCGCAATCGCGTGGATCAGTTCGTGGCCGAAGCGGCCTACGTGGCGCGGCACGCCCTGGCTCCGTTGAAGCGCCGCCGCGGCGCGGCCCCGGGCAAGGCGCCGTCGGCGCCGCCCCCCGTGGGAGGCTCGCTCTGATGCGCGTCCCGTCGAACCGGTCGCGAGGAAGCCTCGGCTTCAACATGACGCCGATGATCGACGTCGTGTTTTTGTTGATTATCTTCTTCCTCGTGTCCAGCCATCTCGCCCGGCAGGAGGCGCAGCTCGAATTGGACCTGCCCTCCGCCTCCACCGGACAAACGCCCGACCAGAGCGGCCCGCGGCGCGTGGTGGTGAACGTCCTGCCGGAGGCGTCCGGGGGCCGGCGGATCCTGGTGGGCGGGGCGCTGCTTTCGGCCGACGAGCTGGACCAGCTCATCCGTCACGAGAGCGGCCAGGCCGACGGGCGGATCGAGGTCCGCATCCGCGGCGACCAAAACGTGCCCTACCGCGACGTCGAGCCCATCCTGCTCGCCTGCGCCCGCGCCGGCGTGTGGAACGTGACGTTCGCCGTCGTGGAGGAATCAACAGGGGGTATCCCGCCGTGAACGACTCGCCGCGCGAGATTATCGACCTGAACCCCGCGAACATCGCGCCCGCGGCGGACGTGCTGGCTCGGGCGTTCGACGACGACCCGATGACGCGCTACCTTCTGCCCGACCCAAAGCGCCGCGCGGCGCGCGCGCCATGGATGCACCGCGCGTGCCTCCGTTTTGCCCTGCGCCACGGCCGGCTGCAAACCACGCCCGCATTGGCCGGGCTGGCCGTCTGGATTCCGCCGGACGGGACCTCGATGGGCATGTGGCAGGCGGTGCAATGCGGAATGCTGCTCGCGCCGTTCCGATTGGGGCCGCGAACCTGCGGGCGGTTGTTCCACATCACGCGGCTGGGCGACCGGTGGCACAAGCGCGCCCTGCCCGAGCCGCACTGGTACCTGTTCATGCTGGCCGTGGACCCGCCCTATCAGGGCCAGGGCGTGGGCAGCGCCCTTCTATCGTCCGGGCTGGCTCGCGCCGACGCCGAAGGAACGCCCGTCTATCTCGAAACCACCACCGAGAAGAACGTCCGCTTCTACCAGAAGCACGGCTTCGACGTCGTCTTCCGCGAATCCATTGGCAAGGCGTCGCTTCCGTTCTGGGGCATGATCCGCAAGAGCCGCTGACATCGAGCCCCGTTCTCCGCGTCTTGGCGTCTCCGCGCGAGGATTACCTAACGGTCATTATCTCACGCGGAGACGCGGAGACGCGGAGCTTCGATTTCGGATCGTCGGGCAAAGCTTGACCCGCTTACGGTCCACCCCAAGGACGGGGGTTTGGAGCTAGGCACGGCGCGAGGAATTGGTAATAATAGGGGGATGTAGCCTTGCTTTCAGCGGAGGGCGGTGAAAGGCGTCCTACCTCGCTGGGCTGTCTTGGGGGTCTTCTTCCTTTTTCCTCGTTCGGACGGATCACCCATGGCCACGAAACCCACCGGCTTGACAGGTGTCTTCCTGGCGGTGTTTTTGACGGGCGCGGCCTTGGCCGGGACGACTGCATCGCGACCGGACTCCGTGTCTGCTGCCGCGAACGCCCAGCAGCCCGCTCTCGAAGCGGACTGGCGCCGCCAGTTGCCGCTCCGCTACCCGTCGCGCGTGCCAGACAATCTGGCCAACCCGTGGTGGGACGTCGATCTGGGACGCGTGATGCCCATCGAGCGGGTGGACGTGTTCAACCTGGACGATGTTCCGCCGGGCGAGGGCATCCTCGGCATGACGGCAAACCTCTCGGCCGACGGCCGCGAGTGGACCGAAGTGAGCAAGCATTTCGGGCGGCAATTTCACGGGCCGAGCGATCCGATCGGCCTGCCGTGCTTCGGGACCAAGGCGCGGTACGTCCGGATCCTGCTGCCCTGGGGTGGACATTTTGAAAAGGGCCGCATCGACGTCCTTGCGGCCGGCGGCGACCAGCCTCTGCCCACCAAGCCCGGCCTCGCGGCAAGCCGACGTGAACCCATCGCTTCGCCTGCCTTGGAAGTGATCCGTCGCGGGCGGCTGCTGGCCGACGATCTGGCCGGCCGCGGCGTGGACGTCGCGCGGCGGGTCCGCGCGCTGGACGAGGTTGCCGCCGCGTGGAAGACCCTGCCCAACGATGCCCCAAGCGATGCCCGAGAACGGCTCTACCTCGACGCCCAGCGGATCGTGCGTCAATTGGCCCTGGCCAATCCGCTCGTGGACTTCGATCGCATCCTCTTTGTCAAGCGGGCGCCGAATCTGCTGCTTTGCCACTGCGACGAGTATCTGTCGTGGTGGTCCCGGCCCGGAGGCGAGCTGTGCGTGTTGGAGGATTTCCGAAGCGACGCGCCGCGGGTGCGGAGCTTGACGGCCGGCCTCTTGCCGCCGGGCGACGTGATTCGCCCCGATCTGTCGTACGACGGCGCGAAGGCCCTGTTCGCCTATTGCCGCCACTATCCGGATCTGGCCGCCAATCCGAATAAAGTGGACAAGGAGTCCATTCCCGAGGACGCGTTTTATCACATTTACGAGATCAATCTGGATGGGACCGGCCTGCGGCGTCTCACGCACGGGCGTTACGACGATTTCGACGCGCGGTATCTACCCAGCGGCGAGATTGTGTTTCTCTCGACCCGCCGCGGGCGTTTCGTGCAGTGCGGACTGGCCAGCGCCGAGGCGACCCGGCGCGAGACGCTGCCCGACGCCTTTGTCCGCTGCGGCGGCAGCGCGTACCGCCCGGTGAGCATCCACACGCTGCACGTGATGGACGCGGACGGCGGCGCGCTGCGGGCGATCTCGCCGTTCGAGAGTTTCGAGTGGAACCCGAGCGTCACGGACGACGGCCGGATCGTTTACGCCCGCTGGGATTACGTCGATCGCCACGCCATGTGGCACATGTCTCTGTGGTCCACCCTGCCCAACGGCATGGCGGCGCAGATCGTCTTCGGCAACTTCACGCAGGGGCCCTACAGCCTGTTCGAGGCCCGCGACGTGCCGGGCACGCGCAAGTACGTCTTCACGGCCTCCGCGCATCATTCGCACGCGGGAGGGAGCCTCGTTCTGGCGGACGTCGGCCGGGGCGTCGACGGCGCCGAGGCCATGACGCGGCTCACGCCCGAGGTCCCCTTCCCCGAGTGGGAAGGCTGGGCGGGCACGTCCTACTTCGCCAATCCGTATCCGCTCGACGAGCGGCATTATCTGGTCGGTTGGAGCCACGAGCGGATCTGGAAACACGCCTTCGAGCCCGACGGACGGCCCCTCCCCGGCCCGACCAACAGCCTGGGGCTCTATCTTTACGATGCCTTCGGCAACCTCACGCTCTTGCACCGCGATCCCGCGATCTCGTGCATGTGCCCCTTGCCCGTGCGACCCCGGCCGCGGCCGGCCGTGATCGCCTCCGACGTGCCGTGGCGCGAGGGACCGCACGAGGGCGCGATGCTCTTGCAGGACGTGTACGAAGGCGACCTGGCGGAGCTTCCGCGGGGGACGATCCGCGCGCTGCGCGTCGTCGGAATGCCGCCGAAGACCGACCCCGTGATGAACGCCCCGAGCATCGGCCTGACCGACGACGACCCGGGCAAGTTCGTGGTGGGCACGGTGCCGGTCGAATCGGACGGGTCGGCCTATTTCCGCGTGCCGGCCGGCGTGCCGCTGTTTCTCCAGGCGCTCGATGCCGAGGGCCGCGCCGTGCAGACGATGCGCAGCGCCACCTACGTTCAGCCCGAGCAGACCTACACGTGCATCGGCTGTCACGAGCCCCGCCAGACAGCGCCGCCCAACCGCCTCGCGCTGGCTTCGCTCCGCGCCGCGTCCGATCCGGTGCCGGAGCCGGAGGGTTCGTGGCCGCTGGCGTTTGCCGAGTTGGTTCAGCCGGTGCTGGATCGGCAGTGCGCGAGCTGTCACAACCCCAAGGCCGACGGCGCCGGGGCCGCGGTGGACCTCACGCCCGAGCGGGCTTACGAGACCCTGGTCGATTTCGGCGGCCCGCGGAGCCTCCGCAAGCACGTGCAAACCCGCTACGAAGCCCGGCGATCCGTGGCCGGCGCCGGCGGCTCCTTGGCCAGCCCGCTTCTGCCCCTTTTGGACGCGGGCCATTACGACGTCCAGCTTTCGCCGGACGAACGTCGGCGGCTCATCGTCTGGATGGACACCTACGCCCAGCGCGACGGCTCGTTCGACGCCGATCAGGCCGAGCGCCTCCGCCAGCTTCGCCGGCAATGGAACGCGGCCAGAAAGCCGTGACGCCGCGCGGGCCGCTCTTTCTCGAGACACGAAATCAACCATGATCGCAATCATCGACTACGGAATGGGCAACCTGCGGAGCGTGCAGAAGGGCTTCGAGCGGGTGGGCCGCGCGGCGGTGGTCACCAGCGACCCGGCCGAGGTCCGCCGCGCGGCAAAGGTCGTTCTGCCGGGCGTTGGCGCGTTTGAAGACGCCATGGCCGAGTTGGCCCGGCGGGGGCTCGTCCAGCCCGTGCTCGAGGCCATCGACCAGGACAAGCCTTTTCTGGGCATTTGTCTGGGCCTGCAGCTCCTGTTCGAGACGAGCCACGAGAACGGCCGGCACGCGGGCCTCGGCGTGTTGGCCGGCGACGTCGTGCGGTTCGCCCTTCCGCCCGGCTACACCGTTCCGCACATGGGCTGGAACCAACTCCTCATCCGCCGCCGCGCGCCGATCCTCGAGGGTATCGCCGAGGGCACGCAGGTCTATTTCGTCCACTCGTACCACGTCGTGCCCGGCGACGCGGGCGTTGTCGCCACCGAAACCGACTACCACGAGCCGTTCTGCTCGATGATCTGGCGCGGTAACCTCTTCGCCACGCAGTTCCATCCCGAAAAAAGCCAGGCGGAAGGACTGAAAATCCTCCGAAATTTCGCCGCCCTGTAGCGGCTAGCGCCACGCGGCGGTGCCGACGCGGGAGAGGATTTGACCGAGCATCCGCTGCTCCAGGGCCAGGTCGCGGCCTTGGGGAATCCAGCCGGGTTCGACGGGCACGTCGGTTACGGGGTTTTCCACGCCCGAGAGCGAGTCGTCGTAGCGGAACGTCGCGGATCCCGCCCGGGACTGCGCCGGCTGTGGCAGGTCCTCCAGCTCCTTGAAGACGACCACGCCCACCTCATACCCGCGCTCCGTCGGCCGGACGCGGACCACCGCCCGGCGACGCACGGATTGCAGCGTGCTTTCGACCCGCTCGTACACGGTGGCCGAATCGTGACGCCAGGGCTCCAGCACGGTCGCGCCGATCTCGGGGAACGTGTAGAGATGGCCCTCCGTGATGACGCCCTCGACCTGCCGCACCGGCTCCTCGCGCTCGATCGGGAAATAGTCGTCCACCACGTCCACGACGTTTTCCCAGATCGCCTCGGGCTGGCACGGCGGGACGAGCACCGGGTTGGGCTGTAGCGGACCCGTCGAGCCCGGTGGTGGCGACGCGTACCAGCCGGGCGCGCACCCGAGCACCGCCAACAACAGACCAACCGACAACCAACGCCCCATGGCCAACCCGTCCGCGCGTGTGGAAAGCGCCGTGGGGACCGTCCCCAAAGAAAACAGGCGCGGGAGTGTCGCAAGAACCCGGGCGGGGAGCAAGGTCAATTCGGCCAACGACTACGTCAAAGAATGAGTATTGGACAGGATTGACAAGATTGACAGGATGGCAACCACGCTTCTCGCTTTGTTCAGAACATGCCATCCCCCTTTGGACTCATCTTGTGAATCCTGTTAATCCTGTCCATTTCACCTATCAGTCTGGATAAGATGGGTAGCTTCAGGGGATCGGCCGCCGGTCCTCGGGCGAGACGAAGTACCCGTGCTGGAGAAACCGGATCGTCCGCTCGATCGCGGCCCGGTCGAGCACCAATAAGCTGTGCAGGACGGGCAGGAGGGCGAAGTCGGCCGCGCCGGCCAAGCGGGCGGATTCGACCGCGACGGCCCCGTCGTCGTCGCCAGGCAGGAGGGGGTTGAACCCCCATCCGTCGCCCCGACCCCCCGCAATGATCCCGAACGCGAACGGCGGCGTGGCCAGTTCCGCTTCGATGGCGGGCCAATCGACGCCCAACTCCTGGCCAGGCGTGCTGGTCACCAGGCGAAACGCCACATTGTCGGCTAACACCTCGGCGATGGGCGACCCGTGGTTGGGGGGACCCAGCATCACCATCCGACCAAAACGCGGGTCCCGGGCCTCGCCCGTGGCCGGGTCGATCTGGTCGTGCAGATACCGCCGAATCACGATGTTGCCCAGGCTGTGACCGACGAAGTGGATCCGTTCGATTCCCTCGAGGTTTTCGACCACCCGGGCGAGCGATTGGGCGTGTTCCTCGACACTCCGCCGGGTGCTGGCGTACGTGATATTGATGACGGTGAAGCCGCCCTGGTCGCGGAGTGCCCCGCAGAGGCAATTCATCGACGAGCGGCTGCGGATCATGCCGTGCAGCACGATCACGGCCGTGCCGTGCATGGGCGGCAGATCCCGCTGGCGGCGGATTTCGGCGAGCTGGTTACGGCATTGCGCGAAGGTGCCCCAGCCGTGCCGGCGATTGTGCGGATCGACCAACCGGTAGTGGCCGGTGATCACGTTTTTCTGGATCCGCCACCCCTGGAAAAAGAGTTCATCCGCCCAGAACTGCTTCCCACCCAAGGTGGGCACGGGCAGCCATTCGACGTGGGTGGCGTCGGGTCGGGCCACATCGGGACGAACGGATTCGATGGTCTCGCCGCCGGCCGGCGCCGCGAGCCAAAGAGCCACCACGCACGCAGCCGCCGGACAACCGAACGTCGTCGTTTCTCGTATCATGCGCATGAGCCAGTCGCTTCCGGATCGTCCATGGGCGGGAAACCCGATGGGATATAACGTGGGAATCGACGGGTGCTTCTCTCGCCCCATCGCCGGGGGGTAGAGTATCCGGAGTCGTCGGTTAGAGCAAGCTCGGTTTTCGACCGTCCGATCGTTGCATCCAACGCCGGCAGACGCCCGGCAGAATGCCAGGGGACAGTCCGCCGAACGAACGGTTGGCCTTGTTGGCGACGCAGACAAAAAGGGAACCGCGAATGAACGCGAATGAACGCCAGTGGAGGACGGGGGAGCCGGACCAGGCTAATGAGACTACTTGCGTTCATCCGCGTTCATCCGCGGTTTCTTTCTCCCGCATTCCCGCAACCGAGCTTCATGTCCTGATCGCGTTGACCGTCCTTCCGCTGGGCGTGATCGGCGCTCAGATCGCCTTGGGCCTGGACGGCGTGCTGGGTTACTCGATCTACAAGCTGTTCCTGTTCATTCCGCCGCTGATCTATTGCCGGATGGCCGGAATTCGGCTGGGGGCCGACGTGCTGAAGTGGCGCAACGCCTCGCGCCGGCTCGGCACGGCGGTTGGCCTCGGCGCGCTCGCCGTGCTTCTCTTCTGGGGCGCGTACGCCTTGTTGGGCGATTGGCTCCTGGACAAAGACCTGCTCGTGGCGAAGATCCACCGACAGTTCAGCGTCACGCCGCGAACCGTCTTTTTCATTGCCCCGGTGACCATCTTCTTGAATTCGCTCCTGGAGGAGTTCTTCTATCGGGCCTTTGCGTTCGGCCGGCTCGCGCGGCACAACCGGCTGCTGGCCTACTTGCTGCCGGCGGCCGCCTTCACCGCGCAGCACCTCTTGTTCATCCACCATTGGGTCACGCCGCTGCCGTTGGGCATCGCCGTCGTGGCGCTTTTCATCTTCGCCCTGGTCCTCGAGAAGCTCTACGAATCGGCCGACTCGATCGTGGCGCCCTGGGTGGTTCACGTCCTGGGCGACGTGGCCATGATGGGCGTCGCCGTGGCGCTGCTGTGGCGGGCGTCTTGAGGATCCGCGCGGGCGCCACCGCTCGTGTAGTGCATCAGAATTGGGATCGTATTGAACGCCAGTTTTGAGTACCACTGGCTCTGCCAGTGCTCGGAAACACGGGCGATTCAGTACTGGCGGAGCCAGGGGCACTCCACGCCGTTAACCTTGTTTTTGGGCAACTGCCAGGCACATTACCAGAAATTTGCCCCGAAGGGGCCGCGTAGGTTGGCCCAGGGTTGCGGCGCGGCCGCTACCCTGGGTTAGCGAAG
>JAFGDS010000040.1 GCA_016931995.1 Pirellulales bacterium | reverse complement strand
CGGTGACGGCCTCGCTGTATCGACGTACGGCTCCCGAACCCAAACCGGGCCGCTCCTTCACAACCCGCTCGGACACCACCAGCCCGCCCGCTTCAACGCAAAGCGGCGACAAGTCGCCGCACTCCAAAACGCCCCGGCGCGCGGCTTAAGAGATGTTTTGCGCCCACGGGACAAACGACGTCGAACAAAAAAACGCTCGACGTCCAAAAACCCCGTGTCGCTAACTCCGTAATCTCTTTCGCCACGAGCACTTGCGCGCCAAATGGCCATTGGGGCCGTGTGCGAAAACGCCGCAAGCCCGTTGGGGTGGCGGCCCTCCTTTGTGAAGTCGCAAGCGGCTGGGAAGGGCGGACGTCGGAGGGGTCTCAAATCTGAGATTTCAAATCTCAAATCTCAAATCCCGAGCCCCGCCCCTTTTTGTTCATCAACGCGGCCGCGCGGGCGGAAAACGGGGGCAGGCCCCGTGGCGTCGACGGTCGTCGCCTCGGCCCGTTGGCCGGATGGGAAGTACCCATCTCTCGGTTTTCTGAGTAGAATTGCCTTGTTCGGTCGCGTTCGCGGTTGGATTCCGTAATCCACTCGAACCCGAAAACCGCCCAGAAAGGTAAGATCGATGCCTCCCTCGCGCCAATCGACGTTGAAGGCCGCGACCGCCCTTGTCCTCCTCGCCGCCGCGCTGGCGGCCTTGCCGGCCCGCGCCCAGACGCCGGCGCACTCCATGATCGCCCAATACGCCCAACGCTATTTCCAGCTTGGCGTCCGTTCGGGTCGAATCGTCGTCACCAATACTCGTCGCGGCTCGCTCAACACCCAATCGTCCACCAATAACCAACGCAAGGAGCGGCTTTCGATCCAAAGCTCCAACGTCTCGGGCGGGTCCGAGATGCTCTACGAATTGACCTCGCCCGCGGAGACGCTCACCATCCAACTGGCGAGCGAGGGCCGCGTCCGCGTAAGCCGCGCGCCCAAGGGCGACGCGCCGCTCCCGGCCGTGGAGTTTCTGCAAGAGCCCAAAGGGCCCCTGGCGTTCTCGGTGGGAACCGGTCCGACGTGGACGGCGCCCACCCTCTGGCACCTCCTTTTCGCCCATCCGGCCGAGTGCCAGGAGCATCTGATTCCCTTTTTGAAGGTGTTTCATCCCGACGGCGACCTGGTGGCCGAGGCCCGGCAGGTCGAGGCCGAACTGCTCCGGTTGGCCAACAACGACGCCCCGCCCGACCGGAAACGCTGGGAGCAGCTTGTCGCCCAACTGGGCGCCGACCAATACGCCCGGCGCGAGGCCGCCGACCGCGAACTCCGCGAGGCCGGCCGTCGCGTGGCGCCCTATCTGGAAGGACTCGACGCCAGCGCCCTGGACGCGGAGCAGCGGTTCCGAATCCGGAGGATCGTCCAGGCGTTTTCCGGGGCCGCGGGCGAGGACTCGGCCGCGGACGCCGCCTCCATGCTGATCGAGGACCCCGCGCTCTGGCTCATCCTGTTGGCGCGGTCCGAGGTCGAAACCCGGCGGACGGCCCGCCAACAGCTTGAGCGTCTGCTGGGCCGCTCCATCGACTTCGATCCCGAGGCCGAGCCCGACGCCCGCTCGGCCCAAATCGCGGCCCTCCGCCGACAGATTGAGTCCGGCGCGCCGTGAGGAAAACGCGCCTGTCCGGTCTGTTGACATGCCGGGAGAGAACGGCTACCATGGCCGATGCTGAGTATTTATTCAGCAAGCGACGGAACAGGCATCGGCTCAGGTGAGGTAGAGAAGAGGCACATAAGCCCCCGGTGGCGACTCTTTTCCCGCCGGTGGGAGGGCGCTCTGAAAAGCGGCGAATTCCTCGGCTTCGTCACCTGCGGAACAGGCGTGGCGATTCCGGGCGCCGCGGGGGGCGTCCCGAGTGTCCCTCGGGTCCTCCGCGGTCGGCGTGCGCGCCGACGCGAGACGCGCGGGGCGTCTGGCATTCTTCCTTCTCGTTGGGTCGGCCACACCCGCATGGCGCGCGGTGCGCCACGGACGCCCCCTGTGTTTCTTTGCTGAGAGGACCACGTTCATGTCGAAGCGATCCCGTGGGTTTACCTTGGTCGAGCTCTTGGTTGTCATTGCCATCATTGGCGTGTTGATCGCCTTGCTGCTGCCCGCCGTGCAGGCCGCGCGCGAGGCCGCCCGACGCGCCAGTTGCGCCAACAATCTCAAACAGTTCGGCATCGCGTTGCACATGCACCACGACGCCAAGGGCCACCTGCCCGCCGGATGGCTCGGCTACGAATCGATGACCGACCGCACGCCGAAATCCCAGGGCGTGCCCGGCTGGGCCTGGGCCGTCATGATCCTGCCCCACATGGAGCAAAAATCGCTCTTCGAGGACGTGCTCGACGTCAACCTGCCGGCCAACGACGCCGCGAATCTGACCGGCCGGAAAACCGTCCTGAAAGGGTTCCGCTGCCCCAGCGACGTCGGCGAGGACACGTTCGCCGACACCGGCAATCTGGAACTTGCCACGGCCAACTACGTCGGCGTCTTCGGCGACGCCGTCTCCACCAGCGCCGCCCAATCGGCCGTGGGCGCGGCGACCACCGTCGGCGCCGGCGCCCTCTATCAAAACAGCCAGGTCGCCTTCGGCGAAATCGCCGACGGCTTGAGCCAGACCGTCTTCGTCGGCGAACGCGCCGTGAAATTCGACTACTACTCCACCTGGGTCGCCGCCCCGCCGTCCGACAGCCACCACGGCGCCCGCGTCGTCGGCCTCGCCGCCGTCCCGCCCAACCCCCAAACCGTGGCCGACTACCGCCACGGCTTCGGCAGCCAACACCCGCGCACCACCCACTTCCTCTCGGGCGACGGCGCCGTCCGCGCCGTCAACGACGACGTCGACCCGAACGTCTTCCGCGCGCTGGCCACGATCGACGGCGGCGACACCGTCGCCGGAACCCTCGCCGGCGACTGAGCCGTCCGAGAGGAGCCACCACCGGCGAGGAAGCCGCTCGCGGCTTCGCGGCGTGCCACGGGCTCCGCCAACAAAAGTGTGCCACTGGCTCCGATGGCAAAGGTGTGCCACTGGCTCCGCCAGTGTGTCCGCCGGCAAGAGCGTCCACGCGGGCACGAGCGGCGCCCCGCGCGCCGGCGCTCACCACTCGTACGGCGCGGGCACGAGCGGCGCCCCGCGCGCCGGCGCTCACCACTCGTACGGCGCGGGTCCGTAGCCCGGCGGCGGCGCGAACGGCGCCGGCAGCGGCGCGCCTTCAATGTGCTCGGCAAAGTACGGATACAGCCCGTAGTAGTACGGATACAGATCGTAGCGCGCGTCGGGCGCGAAGGGAAACGATTGGTGCGGCGAGTCGAAGAACGAGTACGGGTCGCGGTAGGCCGGCCTCTCGTGCTGGTACTGGTCCACGCGCTGGCCCGTCTTCGGGTTGTTCGTGTATAGCCCTCGGTCGAAGATCCAATCGCCGTGCCCCGATTTGGCGCCGGCGTCGGCGCTCGCGGCCGAGGGCGCGGGCTGGCCCCGTCGTCCGGGCGCATCCGTGCCGGCCACGCTCGTATCGGCAAGGAACGCTCCGATCGCCAACGCGGCGAGCATCGCCAAACGCCAAGTCGCCTTCCGTCGGGTATTCATCGCTAGTGCCCTCCGATTGTCGAAGCCCGTTCCGCGTCGGGCTGGTTTGGTCGCGGAAATGGACGTCCGGTCCCAATTAAACCCTACGCCACGCAACTGTTATTGCGCCGCGCCGCCCCCGTGGCTTGCCAACCCAAAAGAACGGCAAGCGGAAGGGCCAAAAACAACCTCTCGCGGTTACGGGGACACCCTCTTGGTGGGTATATCAAATAGGGGTTTCACGGATATTTTGGAAAAAGGCAGTCCCGAGTATTGACTTTTGCATAGGATGTGCTGATACTCGTAATCGTGCAGTAGAAACCTTGCCCTGGTTGACTAGTTTTACCGACCGATAGGGCCGGGTTTTGGAGCGCAGAGGTTGCGTTTGGGGCTCGTGATCGGATCGGCGGCCCGTTGGGAGTTCGGCCTCAATCGTGGTTGCCGGCGAGGTCGCAGGAAGGGCCTTTCGATGGTGGCGCCTTGGAGCTTTTTCAAAGCCTTTCCGCGATGCGGGAAACGAGGCGTCGTGCGGCGTTGGGCTTTCCGGTGGCACGAGTGGGCAAACGCATGGATGTCCTGGCTCCAAGGATTCGGGAGCGGGGACGGGTTGGGCATGAACGGAAGGATTGCCGGCGCAGTCGCGCCGGTGCTGGCCAGCCAACGACGGGAGAGAACCGAGGGCGCCGCCCCCGCTGAGAGACTCCGGTATCGCTTGCGCGGTCGGCCAGTATGTTGGACTATCGCTGTTGCTCGGCGGCAGCGGCGTTCGGAATAATCGCGGCAAAGAAGAGAATGCGTTCGAGGGAGAGGCGTGTTCAACGAGCCTCGCAATCTTACTGTTACTCGCTTCGGTTGAGGAATAAGGAGACACTGATGAAAAAGACGACCATGGTTTTGGCTTTGATGGCCGTGGTGGCCATGACAAGCGCGTGCTTCGCGGAGGTGACGATTGAACTGGTGAAGTTGCCCAATCCCGCCCCGGGGCTCGTGGCTTGGAACGTGCATTTCAACGGCACCAACGCCTTCGAGAACCTCATCATCGCGGGCGAAGTGCATCAAGCGAACATTGCGCGCAGCGGCGGGCGGCTCTTCCCCACGGTCTGGCTGAGCGATTTCGATCTGCCGAATGAGGCTGCGGATGCGGCCGTCGATACACACTTCCTCTACACCGAGGAAGGGGTTGCCAAAGACGGTGCGGACGTCGTGGAAACAAATAGCTGGACCAACCCCGCCAGCTTGCCTCTGGGCCCGGACTACGAGTACGGCAACGGCATGTTCGATGCCACCGGCATGCGTTTCGCCGTCAAGGGCGACCTGAACCCCGAGGGGTACGACGTCATCCAGGTCGTGCTCGCCATGAATGACCAGGGAGGCATCACGCCGGTGGTCCTGTCCGGACTCTACTGGGAGTACGGGGGCGACGATCCGGGGTACCGCTCCTTCAGCGTGACCATTCCCGAGCCGGGGACCATCGCCCTGCTGATCGCCGGGGCCCTGGGCCTGCTCGTGGCTCGCCTCCGCCGGAAGTAAACCTTTAGAACGCCTCGCGCGGCGGCCCGCTCCGTCGGGCTGCCGCCGGGGTCGTCCTTCGTCTCGTTCACTCTTGTTCATCAGTTTCATAGACACCTAGGGAGAATGGCAATTATGAGGGCGATTGCTTTTGCTTTGATGGCCGTTCTGGCCATGTCCACCGTCGCCTCGGCGCAGGTGACGGTCGGCACAACGCAAAACCTCGATCCCGGCGCGGGCCTGCGGAGCTACACCGTTCAGGCCACTGGCGTGGGGATCGGCGTGCTTGCCGAATTCGCCGTGACCGGCAGCGTGAACCAAGTTTGGACCGCGGCCGGCGTGCAGAGCGAGTGGCTCAACGGCGCCGCGACCCCCAACAATCCGTTGGACAGCTTCGTCATCTTCGGCGACGACCGAGCGCCCGACCTGCTCAACAACCCCCCGGATCCCGACCCGGATCCCCCGCTTCCCGCCGCGGTTACCCTGGAGACCATCACGGGTGGCGGCACTTCGGGCCTGGGCACGCTGAATAACTCCTCGGCTGGGAGCTATGACGGCTACTTCAAGGAAGGCGCCCTGTCGACCACGTCGCAGGTCGAGGATTTGCTGCAGTTGATCGTTCCCGACGGCAAGCTCGCCATCGTCGAGTTGACCGTGGTCACCGGCGAGTACGGCACGACCACCTCGACCCGGCACGAGTTCTGGGGTACCGGGAATGCCATCCAGATCAAGTCGCCCTATGATGGCGACGCCAACCTCGACGGCACCGTCAACCTCGGCGACCTCGGCGTTGTCGCCATGAACTGGGAGAAGACGGGCATGACCTGGGGTCAGGGCGACTTCAACAGCGACGGCACGGTCAACCTCGGTGACCTTGGCGTGCTGGCCATGAACTGGGGCAAGATAGCCGAATGGGCCGGCGGCGGCGCCGCCTTGGCCGCCATTCCCGAGCCCGGCACGATCGCCATGCTCGTCATGGGAGCCCTCTGCCTGGTCGGCTATCGGCTCCGCAGGAAGTAAAATCGAAGCGAAGCGACGGCTCACGTAAGCCTGCGAGGCTTGCAGGAGGCCGAAACGTTCGACCCGCATACAATGGGCCGGGCAAAGTCAGTCGTTCTGAAGCG
>JAFGDS010000039.1 GCA_016931995.1 Pirellulales bacterium | reverse complement strand
GCGCTCATCGTCGCGCCGTCGGAATAGGAGCAGATCTCGCGGAGGATCTCGGCGATGGTCCGCTCGGCATGGCCCGGCTCGCGGGTTTTGATGAAGTAGCAGTTCTCGACCATCCGCGTGGCGTCGAGCATCACCTTGATGCCGTGCCGCTGGCACAGGGCGTACACGTCGCGGAAATTGGCCATGCTGACCGGCTGCCCGCCGGCCATGTTCACGTTGCCCTCGAACGAGACGTAGGGGATTCGCCCGGCGCCATGCTCGTCGATGCAGCGCTCGAGCTTGGCCAGGTCGATGTTGCCCTTGAAGGGGGCCTCGTTGGCCGGGTCGTGGGCTTCGTCCACGATGACGTCGACGAACCGCCCGCCGGCCAGCTCCTGGTGGAGCTTCGTGGTGGTGAAGTACATGTTGCCCGGCACGACGTCGCCCGGCTTGATGAGGATCCGGCTCAAGATGTGTTCGGCCCCGCGGCCCTGGTGGGTGGGCACGACGAACTTGTAGCCGTAATACTCGCGGACGGCGTCCTCGAGGTGGTAGAAGTTCTTCGAGCCCGCATAGGCTTCGTCGCCGAGCATCATGCCCGCCCACTGGTTGTCCGACATCGCGCTGGTGCCCGAGTCGGTCAACAGGTCGATGTACACGTCTTCGCTTTTCAGGAGAAACGTGTTGTGGCCGGCCTCCTCGATGCACTGCTGGCGATGCGGGCGCGTGGTCATTTTGATCGGTTCGACTACTTTGATCTTGAACGGTTCCGCCCAACTCCTCTTCCGCGTGGCTCGATCACTCATCGGATGATTGCTCCGCACCGTGCCGACGAAAGCGGCGACAAGTCGCCGCGCTCCAAAGGTGTTATTTTCCCGTTTCCCCCGGGGGGTGGCAAGGGGCGAGGGCGCGCCGGGGACTATCCCGGTTTCGCGCCATCGCGTAGAGTGCCACTGGCTCTGCCAGTGTGAAACAGTCTAGCCCGACAATCACTGGCAGAGCCAGTGGCACACGGCGCGCCGGGGACTGTCCCCCTTGCCCCTGCTTGTCCGTGTCCCCCTGTCCCCGGGCGGCTTGCCTCCCGCCGGCGTCGTCCGGTAACATGGGGAGCGCCCGCCTTTGCGTGATCGCAGCACTCTCCCCGGAGGTTCCCGCCATGTTGCGCCCTGTCGGATTCTGGTTCCTGGCTCTGCCCGCCGTGCTCCTGTTGACCGGACTGGTCGCGGCCGATGACGCCCCCGCGGCGTCGATCGTTGTGGATCCGGCGGCCGCGGCCCTGGAGAAACTCGCCGCCAAGGAACTCCGCCGCTACGTTTACCTCCGCACCGGCCAGATGTTGCCGATCGTCGCGTCGGCCGAGGGCCCGCGGATTGTCGTCGGCGCGAAGGACCGCGCGGTCGTCCTTGCCGAAGCCGCCGAGCCGGCGATCCAGGCCGAGTTGGCGGCGCTGGCCGGCCAGCAATACCGCCTCAAGACGCTCCAGCGCGACGGGCAGACGGTCGTGCTCGTGGCGGGCGGCGATCCGGTGGGCACTCTCTACGGGGCCTACCGCCTGGCCGAGCATCTGGGCGTGCGATTCTATCCGCACGGCGACGTCGTGCCCGACCGGCAAGTCGAGTTCGCCCTGCCGGAGCTGAACGACGTGGGCAAGCCGCTCTTTGAGCTTCGCGGGATCCAGCCGTTCCACGATTTCCCCGAGGGACCGGACTGGTGGAACGCCGACGACTACAAGGCCGTGCTCGCGCAACTGCCCAAGCTGCGGATGAACTTCCTCGGGCTGCACACCTATCCCGAATGCTCCGTGGGCCCGGAGCCGACCGTCTGGATCGGCCCGGCCTCCGACCTGGAAGCGGACGGCCGCGTGAAGGCCAGCTATCCCTCGCGACATTTCACCACGCGCAACACGATCCCGCCGCCGCCCGACGCGCCTTCCTGGGGCTACGCGCCGACGGCCACGGGCCGCTACGTCTGGGGCGCGGACGCCCTATTTGATCGGGACGACTGGGGGCCCGACTACATGATTGGCGCGGAAACCTGGACGAAGATGATGCCCGAGGCGTGCAACGGGCTGTTCGACCGGACGGCCGCGACCCTGCGCGACGCCTTCACGTTTGCCCGTGGGCTGGGCATCAAGACCTGCGTCGGCACGGAGACGCCCTTGACGATCCCGAAAGTGGTCCAGGAGCGTCTGCGCGCCGCGGGCAAGGATCCGGCCGATCCGGCGGTCGTCCGCGAGTTGTACGAGGGCATGTTCCAGTGGATCGCCAGAAATTATCCACTGGATTACTACTGGTTCTGGACGCCCGAGGGCTGGACCTGGAGCGGAACCACGCAACAGCAGATCGACGCGACGCTGGCCGACCTCCGCGCGGCCATCGAGGCCGCCCGCCGGGTGGAGGCCCCGTTCACGCTGGCCACGTGCGGCTGGGTGCTCGGGCCCCAGCAGGACCGCGCCCTGTTCGACCGCGAGCTGCCCAAGGACATGCCGATGAGCTGCATTAACCGCGAGGTGGGCCACGCGCCGGTCGAGCCGGGGCTGGCGCGGGTCGAGGGCCGGCCCAAGTGGGCCATCCCCTGGCTCGAAGACGATCCGGCGATGATTATCCCGCAGCTTTGGGCCGGACGCATGCGCGAGGACGCCGCCCTGGCCCGCCGCTACGGCTGCACGGGCCTCTTGGGCATTCATTGGCGCACCCGCGTCCTCGGGCCGAACGTTTCCGCCTTGGCCCACGCCGCGTGGGACCAGCAGGGTTGGAATCCCGATCTGGACCCGAAGGCCGAGTCTGCAACTCCGGCACCGCGGCCCGAGGGCGTCCGGTCCGGCCACTTTGCACACTTCCCCGACAACCCCATTGCCAACACCGAGGACGACCCGCTCTATCAGACTGTCCGCTGGAACGTCGAGGGCTACGATCTGGACGTGCCCAACGGGATGTACACCGTCACGGTGAAGCTCTGCGAGCCGCATTACGACGCGGCCGGCAAGCGGGCCTTCGGCATCAAGCTGCAGGGCAAGGTGGTCGAGGACAACATCGACATCTTTGGCCGGGTGGGCAAAGACCGGGCGCTGGATCTGACGTTCCGCGACGTTCGCGTGACCGACGGTCGGCTGGCGATCGAGTTTGTCCACCGGATCGAATACCCCTGCGTGGCGGCTCTCGTGGTCGAGGGTCCCGCGACGCGCAAGATCAATTGCGGCGGCCCGGCCTACAAGGACTACCAGGCCGATTGGCCGGCGGCGCCGCCGACCGCACCGACGCGCGGGCTCGATGCGGCGGATTTCTACGCCGATTGGGCGCGGAGCGAATTTGGGCCCGAGGCGGCCGAGCCCCTGGCGGCCCTGTTCAACCGGCTCGACGGCCATCTGCCCCGCCCGTCCACCTGGGTGGACGGACCCGGCGGCATCCAGCCCGACCCTCGCCCCTGGGCCGACGTGCAAAAGGACTACGCCTTCGTCGAGGAGCTGGCCGCCCTGCGCGATCGGGTGCGAGGGCCCGGCAACCTGGAGCGGTTCGACTACTGGCTCCATCAGTTCCGCTACCTGAAGGCGCTCGCCCGCGTGAATTGCGTCTGGGCGCGGTACAACGCCGCCATCCAGGCCGTGAAAGCCGAACCCGACGAAGCCAAGCGCAAGGCCCTCGCCCGCGAGTTGGCCCTGCCACCGCGGCGCGAGCTGGTCGCGGCCGCCGCCGAGGCCCATGGATATCTTTTGGCCGCGGTTTCGACGCCGGGCGGGCTGGGCAACGTCGCCAACTGGCAGCAGCACGTCCTGCCCATGCTCCTCTATCGGCCCGGCGAGGAGTTGGCCGCGCTGCTGGGCGAGCCTCTGCCGGCCGACGCGATGCCCTCGCGCGAATACGCCGGGCCCGCGCGGCTGTTCGTGCCGACGGTGCGGACGCTGCTCCGGCCGGGCGAGCCGCTGCGCGTCCGGGTGATCGTGCTCGGTGGCACGGCGGAGAAGGTCACGTTGCGCTGGCGACCGCTGGGCCCGGGCTCCATGGCCGAAGTGCCCCTGCGGCACGTCGCCCGCGGCGTCTGGCGGGTCGAATTGCCTTCCTCCGCCGATCGCGACGATCTGGAGTACCACGTCGTGGCGACGCTGGCGTCCGGCGCCGCGCTCCATTATCCGCCGACCGCCCCGGTGGTGAACCAGACCGTCGTGGTGGCCCCGCTGCCGATCTGAAAACGGCGTGGTAGAATAGAGCATCCGCATGGGTTCCCGTTGACGCGCTTTGCCTTCGGACACGCGGCCATGGCCAACACGCTCTATTTACCCGAGCTGCGCGAGATGCTCGCCGAGAACAACGCGGCGGAGCTGCGCGAGTTCTGCACGGCGCTGCATCCGGCCCGCACGGCCGAGTTCATGGAGGGCCTCACGGCCGAAGAGTCCTGGGCGGTCTTGCAGCACGCGGACATGCCGCTTCGGGTGGAGATCTTCGGCTACTTCGAGGACGAGCGGAAGATCGAGATTGTCGAGAAGGCCCCGCGGGAGGAGATCGTCCCGTTGGTGGCCGAGATGCCGGCCGACGACCGCGTCGACCTGCTGGCCGACGTCGAACTCGAAGTGGTCCAGGAGCTGATGCCGCTGCTGCCCGCCGAGGAGCGGCGCGACATCCAACGCCTGAGCCGCTATGCGGAAAGCACGGCCGGCGCGCTGATGACCAGCGATTTCGCCCGGCTGAGCGAAAACTGGGCCGTCAGCCGCGCCATCGACGAGATCCGCGTCCAGGCGGAAGACCTCGAAACGATCTACTATCTGTACGTCGTCGATGACGAGGACCACCTTCGCGGGCTGATCTCCTTCCGGCAGTTGCTTTCGGCGATGGGCAAGCCGGAGACGAAGATCGGCGATCTGATGGAGCGCGACCTGGTCACCGTCAACGCCCAGGACGACCGCGAGGAGGTCGCCCGAAAAGTGGCCGATTACGACCTGCTGGCCATCCCCGTCGTGGACGACGAGTATCGCCTGGTGGGCATCATCACGCACGACGACGTGATCGACGTGATGCGCGAGGAGGCCGAGGAGGACGCCTACCGGATGGCCGGCGTCGCGCCGCTCGACGAGGGCTACCTGAAAACCCACCTCCTGCTGCTCACGTGGAAACGAGGCATCTGGCTGACCATCCTGTTCTTCGGGGCGATGCTCACCGCCGTCACCCTGAACCGGTACATGAATCAGTACCAGGACTATCTCAACAGTCTCAAGTGGGTGATGCTGTTCATTCCGCTGGTGATCTCCACGGGCGGCAACTCCGGCAATCAGTCCGCCACCCTCATCATCACCGCCCTCTCCACCGGAAGCATCACGCTTAAGGACTGGTGGCGCGTGGTCTGGCGCGAGGTCTTGATGGGCGTGCTCTTGGGCGGCGCGCTGGGCATGGTTGGTTTTGGCTGCGGAGCGATTTTGATCCACCCCTTCTCGTTCTACGCCGCGGCCACGATCCCCATCACGCTGATGCTCGTTGTCGTCTGCGGCACCCTCACCGGCTCGTTGCTGCCGCTTCTCTTCCACCGCCTTGGGCTGGACCCCGCCCTGATGAGCAACGCCTTCGTAGCCGGCCTGATCGACGTGGTCGGGATCAACATCTACATGTGGATCATCGTGGCGATGGACATCCACCCCGGCTAAGGGCTTGAGGAAACACCTCTACGGGGGGGTGAATGCCGCGTGCCACTGCTGGCTTGTCCAGCAGTGTTGTCGCCGGAGGATGCCTTGTTCGCGCTGCTGGACAAGCCAGCAGTGGCACCCAGGGTATCTTCCACACGGCTCGGCAGGAGCCTCGCCCTCCCGCAAGGCCGGCATGGTAATTGGCGCGGCGGCGGTATAATACAGTCCATTCGAACCGAGTCGAGCGCGGAGAAGGAGGCCAACGATGGACGAACTCGAAAGGCAGGTGGGCCGAGCCCGACGCCGGTTGGGGGCGCAGCGGTTTGTCGCCGCGCTGGGGTGGTGTTGGACCGCGGCGCTGGGCGTCGCCGTGATCGTGATCCTCGTCGGCAAGTTCTGGCCGCTGGGCCTGCCGGACGTCGTCTGGCCCGCCGCCGCGCTCGTGGCCGGCGCGGCCGCCGCGGCCGGCTGGGCCCTCTGGCGGGGGCGCGGTCCGATCGACGCCGCCATCGAGATCGACCGCCGCTGGGGGCTCAAGGAACGCGTGTCCAGCTCCCTGGCCTTGTCGCCGGACGAGCGGGATTCGGCCGTGGGCCGCGCGCTGGTGGAGGACGCCGTCCGCCGCGTCCGCCGGATCGAAATCTCCGAGCGGATGAACGTGGCGCCCGACCGTCGGCTCTTGTTCCCGCTCGTGCCGGCCCTGATCGGCTTCTTGGTTGTGCTGTTTGTCCAGCCGGCCGTCGTCGAGAACCCCGCCGAGGCGACCACCGATCCGGGCGAGGTGAAAAAGCAGGTCGAGCGGTCGGTCGAGAAGCTCGAAAGCCGTTTGGCGAAAAAGCAGGAGGAGGCCCAGCGGCAAGGGCTCAAGGAGGCCCAGCAGGTCTTCAAGCTGCTCCAGGAGGGCGCGAAGAATCTCAAGGACAAGGCGCCGGAGGACCGCAAGCAGGCCCTGCTGAAGCTCAACGACCTGGCCAAGCAGCTTGAAGAGCGCCGTCGGAAGGCCGGCGGGGCGGAACAGATCCGCCAGAAGCTCAACCAGATGAAGAATCTCTCGTCCGGCCCCGCCGACAAGCTCGCCCAGGCGATCAAGCAAGGCGATTTCGAGAAGGCCCGGAAGGAGATCGAAGCGCTCCGCGACAAGATGGCCCAAGGCCAGCTCGACAAAGAGGCGCAAAAGAAGCTGGCCGACCAGATGCGCGAGATGAAGGACAAGCTCGAAAAAATGGCCGCCGCCCAGAAAAAGGCCGAGCAGGAACTCAAGAAGGAGATCGACCAAGCCAACAAATCGGGCGACCAGAAGAAGGCGGACCAGCTCCAGCAGCAGCTCGACCAGCTCCAGCAGCAATCCGAGGCGATGCGGCAGATGGAGCAGATCGCCCAGCAGCTTGGCCAGTGCGCGGAGTGCATGAACCGGGGCGAGATGCAAGAGGCCGCCGAGGCGATGCAGGGCCTCCAGCAGCAGTTGAGCGACCTCCAGCAGCAGGCGCAGGAGCTTCAAATGCTCGACGAGGCGATGCAGCAGATGGCCCAATGCCGCCAAGGCATGGGCTGCCCGCACTGCGGCGGAGCGGGCTGCCCGGCCTGCCAGGGTGGCATGGGCGACAAGAGAGGAGAGGGCGGCAACGGACTGGGACCCGGCGAGGGCGGATGGGGGCCCCGGCCGGAGCAGGAAGGCGACACGGCCTTCCGCGACACCCAGGTGCAGCAGAAGCCCGGCCCCGGCTCGATGACGATCGTCGGCCAGGTCGAAGGGCCCAACAAGAAGGGCGACGTCAGCGCCGCGATCCAGGAGCAAGTCGAAGCCGCCAAGCACCAGGCCGAAGACCCCCTGACCAACCAGCGCCTACCCCGCTCCCACCGCGACCACGCCCGCGAGTATCTCGAACG
>JAFGDS010000038.1 GCA_016931995.1 Pirellulales bacterium | reverse complement strand
GCGAGGTAGTGGCTCATGCCGTCGGCCGTGAGCACGTGCCCCCCGCGGGCGCCGCGAACGAAGTAGGAATCGTCGATGCTGCCGTGGCGACTCCCGATCGCTCCGGCCAGTCCTTGCTCGTCGTGGATCACGTCGTCAATCGCGAGATCCCGCGGTTCACACCAGGCGATGTCCGAACGGTCCACTTCGACCAATAGGATCGTATTGGCCGGATCCTCGATCGCCCTGGCCGGGCAGCCGTGGTCTCCCGGCCACGCCGTGTCGGGACCGGTGATGGCAACGAAGTGCGTGGGCGCAGGGCGGTCGTCGGTAGCGACGGGTTGGCTTGGGCAATGCCAGGCCGCCAGCGTGGTCGTCGCAAGTTTTTGGTTGTTTGGCCCGTCCCAGGGCTCGTCAAATCGATACTTCACGTAGACGCCGTTCTCCTCGACGTACGGCAGCAACAACACGCGCCAGCTACACATTGGACGGCCGTTCGCATCCGCCACAATCGCTGGCGGAAGACAACCGTAACGATCGGCGTAGTTGCTCAGGGCGATACCGATCTGCGTTAGGGTGCTCTGGCAACACGACCGTCGTGACGACTCCCCTGCTCTACACGTAACCGGCACGAACAAGGGGCCGACCAAAAGGATAATGCCCAAGATGGCCGCCGCCCCGTCCCGCCGCGCGATGGCAATGCGAAAGCACACGGCCACCGCGACCAGCCACGGCGCAATCAGAAACCCCGCCGGCCCGAACGCCGCGAACGCCGTGGCCAGCACGAAGAACACCAAAAACAGCGTTCGCAGGCCGAATTGCACGGAAGGTCTCTCCGACGTTGGATGAATTGAGCCTTGTGGGAGGCGACTCCCGTCGCCGATTGCGTTGCCGCCTCGCTTCATCGGCGACGGGAGTCGCCTCCCACAGGGATATCATGGGCACTCATCCTGTCAATCCTGTGAATCCTGTCCTATCCCCCTCTCCGTAGGTCAGGCTGTGCCTGACACGATGCAATGCAACACTGGAAGCGTGTCAGGCACAGCCTGAACTACGACTGTTGCTCGCGCCATTGGGCCAGACGGGGTGGCAACTCATCCGGCCGGGCCGTGCCGGTGGTGGCCAGTTGGGTCACGGTGAGCGAAGCGACGAGATTGCCCACTAGCGCGGCCTCGGGCAAGGTCGCGCCGGAGGCCAGGGCCATGAGGGCGCCGGCCGTGGCGCTGTCGCCCGCCCCGGTCGGATCGACGGGTCCCTCGATCCGCACGCCCGGCACCACCGTCAACTCCTCCCGATCGAAGACCGCCATGCCCTGCGGCCCGCGCGTGACGAAGATGGGCCCGCCCGTCTCGCGCCCCAGCGTCCGCAGCGCCTCGGCGAGCACGGCGAGATCCACCGGCGCGTCCAGCGGGGGCTGCTCGACGCCGAGGGCCTCGAACTGGTTGGGCTTGACGATCGCGCCGCGGAACCGCCGGATCCGCCGCCGGCTGTCCGCCCAGAAGACGACCTTGGGATACGCCCGGACTCGCTCGGCCAACGCCTCGCGAAGCATGGTCGTCACCACTCCGCGGTCTTCTTCCTCGACCTGGTCGAGCACGGCCACGGCATCGACGTTCGGCAGCAGGGCGTCCAGCGACGCGAGGACCTTGTGGTCCAGCGCCGGCGGCGCGGGCCGACGGTTCTTCGTGTCGTAACGGTCGTGCTCGCCCTCGAGGCCGGCTCGGGCGCGGTCGCGGGGCTTCAGATAGGTGGGCGTCATTCGATCCGGCGCGGCGTGCAGGTGGTCGATCTGGCAACCCAGCGCGGCAAGGCCCTTGCGCAGGTCGAAGGATTCGCCGTCGTCGCCGGTCCAGCCGACTGCCCAGATCGCGCCCGCGCCCAGCGCGGCCAGGTTGCAGACCACCGTGCCGGCCGCGCCGGGACTGGTGCGAACCGCGGTCACCTGATGCGCCGTCTTGCCGGTCTCGATGCTCCGCTCGGCCAGGGCCGTGTCCACGTCGAGGTACTTATCCAGGAAGAAATCGCCCACGACGGCCACGCGCACGGAGCCGAAGCGGCCGATCAACTGCCGCAGTCGCGCGTCGGTCATGCCGGAGAAGGTGTGCATTGACTGGACCCAATAAGTAGGGGGCGTGCTTGCACGCACCGATCTGTTGTCTGACGACTATGGTGCGTGCTTGCACGCACCCTACGAAGCTCAAGTGCAGGTCGTCAACACGTCATCCTGAGCGAAGCGAAGGATCTCGTCGGCAATACGCAAGACGAGATGCTTCGCTTCGCTCAGCATGACGGATGTGGTGATTGCAAATGAGATTCCCTCACCCCCGACCCCTCTCCCGCGTGCGGGAGAGGGGAGACACAGAACCCCCAATCCCTCTCCCGCTTTCCGGGAGAGGGGAGACACGGCGTCACGACTCGCCGAATAGGTAGGCCACCAGCGGGCGCCAGTCGGCGTAGTCGGGCACGATCAGGTCGGCGCCGATGCCGATGAGGCGCCGGCGCTTCCACGGGTCGCTCCGGCCGCTCCGCCCGGCTTCGTCGCTGGCCACGCCCACGGCCACGCCGCCGGCCTGCTTCACGTTCTGGATCTCGACGTACCCGTCGCCAAACCCCACGAGCACGTCCGCCTCGACGCGGTTCTCCGCGAGGATTCGCTCGATCACCTGGGCCTTGGAGAACGCCCGATAGTCGGCCAGCGCCCCGTGGATGTGCTTGCCGAAGAGGGCGTCCAGGCCCAACAGGCCAGCCTCTTCGATCACGTATTGCTTGTCCGTGCCGCTGGCCAGATAGAGCCGCACGCCGCGGCCGCGCAGTTCTCGCAGCAGTTCGAGCGAGCCGGGCACGACCATCTCCTCGGGCCGCGCCTCGCCCGAGCGAAGCCGCTCGCGGCGATGGGCGATACGAGCCATGAGGCGATCGTGGTATCGCTGCTTGTAGTGTTGCGGGTCTTCCGGCGTGCCCCCGCGGCGCTGGACCTCTTCGGCCAGGCGGATCATCTGGTAGATCGTTTGCTTGCCGGTCAGCTCGCCGACGAACTCCTTGGCCACCGCGGCAAGCGTCTCGGCCGACTCGTCGGTCGGCGTTGCCTGGAGCACCTCGACCATCATGGCGACCATCACCTCGGTCCAGCCCTCGCGGATGAGGCTCACCGTGCCGTCGAAGTCGAACAGGGCGTACCGCGGCGGCCGGCGGTTCTGGCGGGGGCGGATGATCTCGATGGCCGTGCCGGGCAGGCACGCGGTTGGCCCCACGTCGCCCACCACCGCGCGATAGTCGTCCTCGTGCTCCGGCATGATGACCTCCGGTCCGCGTGGTTTTTCCCCGACGCCAACGAGTCACGCCAAGCGCAAGTCGTCATTCCGAGCGCAGCGAAGAATCTCGTCCATTGCGGAGATCCTTCGCTGCGCTCAGGATGACTAGCCCTGCGCTCAGGATGACTAGCCCTGCGCTCCACTGGTGCCCCGGCCGCAAGGCGATTTCCAGTCTCGCCGCCATTATGCTCGGCTTCCCTCGCCACACAAGGGGGATGGCTTGCCACCCCCACGGCTCGCATGAGTTGGCGTCGTATGCGCCGCGTGCGCAACCGTCGGATCCCGCACGGCCGGCCTCCTCTTCCAGCGTGGAAAAAGCTATGGTTGACTAACCTTCGCGGCGCAAAAGGGTAAATCGGCATTTTGGGTGCCCCGAACCCCCTGTTTGGCGTTCATCCCGGAGCCCAGGCGAGTCCGTCACGCCAAGCGGCATCCGTCATGCTGAGTGAAGCGAAACATCTCGGGCAGGTGTTGGGGACGAGATCCTTCGCTGCGCTTCCGGATGACGCCGATACGATAAGGATGCCATTTCAGAAGGAAGGGAAACAAAGGCAGTGTGCGGCATAGTCGGCGTGGTGCATCTTGACGGACGGCGGGCCGACCGGCGGCTCGTGCGGCGGATGTTGGCCCCCGTGCGCCACCGCGGGCCCGACGCCCACGGCGCGCACGTCGATCGCCACGTCGCCCTGGGCCACGCCCGGCTCGCCATCCTCGACCTGGCCGGTGGACGCCAGCCCATGTCCGTGGACGACGGCGACGTGGTCGTCGCATTCAACGGCGAGATCTTCAACTACATCGAGCTCCGTCAGACGCTCCTCGACCTCGGCCATCCCTTCGCCACGCGATCCGACACCGAAGTGCTCCTGCGGGCGTACCTCGAATACGGCACGGACTGCGTCGAGCACTTCAACGGCCAGTGGGCCTTCGCCATCTGGGACCGCCGGCGCGGGCGGCTGTTCCTCTCGCGCGATCGGTTGGGCATCCGGCCGCTGTTTTTCACGCAAGACGGCGGCAAGTTCCTCTTCGCCTCGGAGATCAAGTCGCTCCTGGCCGACGCGGACGTGCCCCGGCGGATCGACCCGGTGGGCCTGGCCCAAACGTTCACGTTCTGGTCCACCCTGGGCGAGCGAACCGTGTTCGAGGGGATCCGCGAGCTGCCGCCGGGCACGAATCTGACGTTAGAGGGCGGGCAACTCCGGCTGTGGCGCTATTGGCAGTTGGACTATCGCGTGGACGAGCGGCCCCGGTCGGTGGACGATTGGGCCGACGAGCTTCTGGCTCTCCTGACCGATGCCGCCCGGCTGCGGCTGCGGAGCGACGTGCCGGTGGGCGCGTATCTCAGCGGAGGGCTCGACTCGACCGTCAACACGGCCCTGATCCAGCGCGCCAGCGACGCGCCGCCGCGGACGTTTTCCATCACGTTCGACGATGCCGAGTTCGACGAAAGCGCCTTCCAACGCGAGGCGGTCGAGGCGCTCGGGACCGATCATCAGGCGATCCGTTGCACGGCCCGGGACATTGGCCAGGTATTCCCCGACGTGGTCTGGCACGCGGAGCGGCCCGTTCTACGAACCGCGCCGGCCCCGTTGTTCCTGCTTTCGCGCCTGGTCCGCGACAACGGATACAAGGTGGTGCTCACCGGCGAGGGCGCCGACGAGATGCTCGGCGGCTACGACCTCTTCAAGGAGGCCAAGGTGCGGCGGTTTTGGGCCACCCAGCCCGAATCGGCGTGGCGCCCGCTCTTGCTCCGCAGGCTTTATCCCTATCTGGCCCGCGTGCAGGCCAACTCGCCAGCCTACCAGCAGGCGTTCTTCCACGTCCGGCCGGGCGACCTCGCCAATCCGCTGTTTTCCCATTTGCCGCGCTGGGAGATGACCTCGCGGCTGGCGACGTTCTACTCGGCCCCGTGCCGCGAGGCGATTGGCTCGCGCGACGTGTACGCCGATTGCCAGGCTTTGCTGCCAGACGGATTCGACGGCTGGCCGCCTTTTTGCCAGGCGCAGTTCATCGAGTCGTCCACGCTTCTGCCGGGCTACATCCTGTCGTCGCAGGGCGATCGGATGGCGATGGCCCACAGCGTCGAGGGCCGGTTCCCGTTCCTCGACCACCGCGTGGCCGAGTTCGCCGCCCGCGTGCCGCCGCGACTGAAGATGAAGGGACTTTGCGAAAAGTACCTTCTCAAGCGTGCCGTCCGCGGGCTCGTGCCAGAGTCGATCATTCATCGCACGAAGCAGCCGTACCGCGCGCCCGACTCGGCCAGCTTCTTCCCCGCCGACGGCCCGTCGCCCGACTACGTCGAGGCGGTCTTGGCGCCCGGCCGGATCCGCGACGACGGCCTGTTCGAGCCCGAGGCGGTCGCGCGCCTGGTGGCCAAAGCCCGCGCGGGCCGCATCATCGGCTTCAAGGATAACATGGCTCTGGTGGGCATCCTTTCGACGCAACTGTTGATCGACCGTTTCGTGCGCAACTACCCCGCCCCGGCGGAAGCCGAATCGACCGACGAACGAACCATGGAGCCCTTGACCGTCTGACCCGGATTTCTCACCAGGGATTCACCACGGAGGACGCGGACAACAAACCGAACACGAGATCCTTCGCTTCGCTCAGGATGACAAATCGACCTCGTCCCGCATGACGAGAATTCCCTCCAAGGAGTCGCGCCACGTGAGCCTGACCGCCCAAACGCTTCGCCAGTTCATCAAGGACAACTTCCTCTTCGGCCGGGAGCCGGACTTCGCCGACGAGGACTCCTTCCTGGAGATGGGGTTGATCGACTCGACCGGCGTGCTCGAGTTGGTCGCCTTCCTCGAACGCGAGCAGGGCGTCACGATCGAGGACCGCGAACTCGTGCCCGAAAACCTGGATTCCATCAACAACATCCTCCGGTTCGTCCAGCGCAAAACTGAACAAGCCAACGCCACCACATAGGATCCGTTTCAACAATCCCATCGCCCCCAGCACGTCATCCCAAGCCCCGCGTCATCCTGAGCGCAGCGAAGGATCTCGTTGACTCGCAAACCAGCCAGATGCTTCGCTTCGCTCAGCATGACGCGCGCACCGAGTCGCCGGGACGAAGAACAACGAATTAATGCCATGCAACTCGAATCCCATCTCGAACGCACGGCCCAGCGCTCGCCCGAGCGGACGGCGATCGTCCGCGGATCGCGGCGGCTGAGCTTCGCCGAGTTGGAGACCGACGCGAATCGCCTGGCCCACGCCCTGGTGGAGCTGGGCGTGCGGCGGGGCGATCGGGTGGCGATCCAGTTGGGCAACTCCGTCGAGGCCGTGCTGGCCGTGTTCGCCGCCCTGAAGGCCGGGGCCGTGTTCGCCATGGTCAACCCGACGACCAAGCCCGAGAAGCTCGCCCACCTGCTGGACGACTGCGGCGCCCGCGCCCTCTTCCTGCCGGCGCGCAATCGCGCCGCGTGCGAGGCGATGCTCGGCCAGCGCGAGAGCCTTCATGCGGTCATTGCCGTCGGCAAGAATGCGGACGGCACAACGATGGATAGCCTCCTCGCCCGGCACGCCGGCTCCGTGACCCCGCCGCCCAAGCGGGCGATCGACCTCGATCTGGCCGCGATCCTGTACACCTCCGGCTCGACCGGCGCGCCCAAGGGCGTCATGCTCACCCACGCCAATATGAACGCCGCCGCCGAGTCGATCATCGCGTACTTGGAGAACACGCCCGACGACGTGATCCTCAGTGCGCTGCCCATGTCGTTCGGCTACGGGCTGTACCAGGTGCTCATGGCCGTCCGGTTCGGCGGCACGGTCGTGCTCGAGCCCTCGTTCGCCTTCCCCCACGCCGTGCTGACGCGGCTGGTCGAGGAGCGAGCCACGGGCCTGCCGCTCGTGCCCACGATGGTCTCGATCCTCCTGCAAATGGACCTTTCGCGGTACGATTTCTCCGCGCTGCGATACGTCACCAGCGCCGGGGCGGCGCTGCCGGTGGAGCACATAGAGCGGCTCCGCGGGCTGCTGCCGCGGGTGCGGCTCTATTCGATGTACGGGCTGACCGAGTGCGCGAGGGTGACGTATTTGCCACCGGAGGAGCTGGATCGCCGGCCCGGCTCGGTGGGCCGCGGGATGCCCAACCAGGAATGGGTCATCGTCGATACCAACGGCCGGCCGGTCGCGCCCGGCGACGTGGGCGAACTGGTCGTCCGCGGGTCGCACGTCATGCGGGGCTACTGGGGCATGCCCGAGGCCACCGCCGCCGCGCTGCGGCCCGGCCCGCTGGGCGACGGCCGGAGCGTGCTCCATACGGGCGACCTCTTCCGCGCGGACGAGGAGGGCTTTCTCTACTTCATCGGGCGCACCGACGACGTGATCAAGAGCCGCGGCGAGAAGGTCAGCCCCAGGGAAGTCGAAGAAGTGATCCACCGCCACGACGACGTGGCCGAGGCCGCCGTGCTGGGCGTGCCCGATGCGATCCTCGGCCAGGCGATCAAGGCATTTGTCGTGCTCAAGGCGAATCGCCAGCTTTCCGAGCGCGAGCTACTGCGCCACTGCGCCGACCACCTGGAGGATTTCATGGTCCCGCAGTTCGTCGAGTTCCGCCCCGAACTGCCCAAGACCGACAACGGGAAGATCCAAAAACGCTCTTTGCAGGGAGCCCTTGCATGAATTCCGCCACCGAAACGCCGCTGGGACTCGATACCCTGCGGCTCGATCCCCAACGGGCGACCGACGCAATCGTCGCCGCGATCCAGAGCCAAGTGCTCGAAACGCTCCGCCGCAAGGGCGCGGTGGTGGGCCTGTCCGGCGGGATCGACAGCAGCGTCGTGGCCGCGCTGTGCGTCCGGGCGCTCGGGCCGGCGCGCGTGCTGGGGCTCTTCATGCCCGAACGCGATTCGTCCCAAGAGACGATCGACCTGTCGCGCGCCCTGGCCAACCATCTGGGCATCCTCTCCGTCCTGGAGGACATCACCGGCGTGCTCGACGCGGCCGGCTGCTATCGGCGTCGCGACGAGGCCATCCGGCAGGTCTTCCCGCAATACGGCCCCGGCTGCCGCGCGAAGATCGTGCTCCCGAGCGTTCTGGAGGGCAGCCCGTACCGCGTCTTCTCCGTGGTCATCGAGTCGCCCGGCGGCGACATCCACCGGAAGCGTCTGCCGCTGGACGCCTACCAGACGATCGTGGCGGCGACGAATTTCAAGCAGCGCGTGCGGAAGATGATGGAGTACTTCCACGCCGACCGGCTGAATTTCGCCGTGGCCGGCACGCCCAACCGGCTGGAATACGACCAGGGCTTCTTCGTCAAGGGCGGCGACGGCGCGGCCGATTTCAAGCCGATCGCCCACCTGTACAAGACGCAGGTGTACCAACTGGCCGAGTACCTGGGCGTGCCCGAGGCGATCCGCACCCGCCCGCCCACGACCGACACCTACTCAATGCCGCAGTCGCAGGAGGAGTTTTTCTTCTCGTTGCCTTTCGACAAGATGGACCTGTGCCTTTTCGGACGCGACCACGACGTCCCGCCGGCCGAGCTGGCCGCGGCCCTGGGTCTGTCGCCCGAGCAGGTCCAATGGGTCTACCGCGACATCGACGCCAAACGCCAATTCGCCCAATACCTTCACGCCGCGCCGATGCTGGTGGAACCGTTGAGACGTGTTTGATGTATTCGGCAGATCGAGTGCCACTGGCTTTGCCAGTGTGAAAATATCAAAGATCGGCGACGGGAGTCGCCTCCCACAAGTCGGCGCTGGCGGAGCCAGTGGCACTCGGCACGAACCGCCCATTTGATCGTTTGACCGCGAGGCGCCGCCATGACCGAACACGCCGCCATCTGCCCGCAAGACGCGACGACCCAACGCGATGCCGTCCTCGGCCTCTGGTCGCGCAACCTTCCCGAGGCGTCGCCCGAGCGATATGACTGGCTCTACCGATCCGGCGTCGCCACAAGCTGGCTTGCCCGAGACGACCAAGGCGAGCCCATCGGAGCGATAGGCCTGATGGACCGCGCGATGGACGTCTTCGGCCAAGCGTGTTCGGCGGGCCAGCCGATCGACCTGAACGTGGATCGGCCCTACCGGCTCGGCGGCGTGGCCCTGGGGCTGCAACGGGCCATCACCGCCCAGGTCGAGCAGGGCGAGCGGGCGCTGATTTACGGGTTTCCCAATGCGCAGTCCGAGCCGGTGCTGCGCCGCGTGGGCTACCGGAGCGTGGCCGAGGTGGGCCGCTGGGTCAAACCGCTTGCCGGCGAGGCCGTGCTGCCCGGCTGGCTCGGGCGAGGACCGCTTCGCCGAGTGGCCGGCGCCGCGGCCGGCGCGGCGCTGCGACTGGGTTCGCGGGAGACGTTCGCCCGGCGACCCCGCGGCGCGCGGTTCGAGGTGACCGACCACTTCGACGCGCGTTTCGACCGGCTTTGGCAGACCGCGCGGCACCACGCGTCCATCATGGGTCAGCGGTCGGCCGCGTATCTCGACTGGCGGTTCGCCCGCTGCCCCGCGACGTGCCATCGGGCGCTTTGCCTCACTAGTCCGCACGACGAGATGCTGGGCTACCTCGTCTATTCGCTTCGCGAGGGCACGGCCCACGTGAGCGACTTCCTCTTCGACCAGCCGGTCCATCTCGATTGGCTCCTGGCCGCGTTCGCGCGGCTCATGCGGCAACAGGGCGTCCGGGCGGTCGTGACCGTGTTCACCGGCGCGGAATGGGTCGCCTCGCGCTTGGCCCGCTTCGGCTTCCGCCGCCGCCCGAGCGCGTGGAAGATGCTCGTCCACGCCAACGCCGACGCCCTCGGCCTGGAGGCCGAAGACCTCTTCAACCCGTCCCACTGGTACGTCACCCGGGCCGACGTCGATACGGATTTCTGACGGGCTCGTGGCAACACGCCGCCATGCGTGGCGCCAACGAAACACGTCATCCTGAGCGCAGCGAAGGATCTCGTTAACATGGCCACAGTAGAGATGCTTCGCTGCGCTCAGCATGACGAGTCTCCGACGGGTCGCACGCTCTGAGCGCATCTCGCGCAATCAAAGCGGGTGCCATGGCCACGCTTGCGTGGCCATGCGATGGTTTTCCCGGGAAGACATGCCCACGGCGAGCGTGGGCATGGCACCCAAAACGCTACACGCATCCGAGATTCGCTCTAGAGCGTGCCACCGAACCGCAGCGCCGACGCGTCGATCGGTCCTTCGTCGCTCACGAGACCGCACAGGTCCTTGTCCTCAAGCACGTCGAGCGTCTTGCGCCGTCGGCCGTCGGCGAGCATGTCGCCGGCCAATAGACGAACGCCGTGGCTGTAATCGACGTACGTGTCGCGGTGGCCCACGTAAAGCGGCTGGATCGGCCGTCCGTCGGGATAGTGCCAGCCGTGGATGGCCACCTTGTGCGGCTTCTCCGTCAGGCGGTTGGTGAGTACCACGTCCTTTTTGATCCCGGCCACGAGCGACCCCCGCGGCTTGCCGGCAAGCTGCTTCTCGATGATCGCGTGATGCTCGAAGAACGTGGCCACCGCCTCGCGGTCCACGGTCAACGGCCGGGGCTCTAGCTTGATTTCGGCCGCGGCGTGGACGTCGTCGGAGAGCTTCGTGGTCAGAAGCGAACAGCCCAGCGCGTCGGCGATCTTCCACGCCGTCCGGGGCGTCATCGGCACGCGAAAGAAATCCTCGTCCGCGCCCACGGCCAGGTAGTCGGGCGTGACGAAGCACGTGCCCACGTGCGGCGTGCCGGCCGCGTCCCTTGCCGCGAGTGGGATCGGCTTCATGCGCCGCAGGAAGCCCGGCACGTTGCCCCGGGCGATCTCGGCGACGATGGCGGCCTCCCGCTCGGCCAGCGGCATCGCGGCGATCCGGTCGCGAAACGCCGAGCCGCTGGGAGCGTCGGCCGGCCGGTCGGGCAGCGTGAGACGGACATCCGTTTGCCCCTGCGAATCTCCCGCCGCCGCGGCCGGCGGTTCGACGAACGGCTCGGGCTGAATCCACTTCGTGTACGCCCTGGGCTCGCCAAAGCCGCAGTGGGCCTCGCGCGCCGTGCCTAGCGCCAGGCCGTATAAGAGCCCATTCATCTCGCCCACCAGGGCCGTATGCAGGATCTTATTGTCGGGATTCATGTGGAGGAGCATGTCGATCTGCCCGTTGCGGCCGGTGACGCGCCGCAGCGGGCCGCGATTCTGCTCGGCGAGTTCGCCGTCGCGGTGGAATCGGGCGATCATCCGCTGCGACGCGCGAAACGTGCCGCCCTCGGGCCCCACCACCTTTTTGCCGTTGTAGGTCACCTCGCGGTCGTCGTAGGCCACCACCACAAGCCGCCGCTGCGCGTCGCCCTCAAGCCACGCCAACAGCTTGTCGCCGTGCCGCGCCTCGTCGCTATAGGAGTAGTTGGCGTCCAACAGGATGATCCGCTCGACCGAGGACGGAATCGCGTCCACCGCGCTAATGTACCCCAGGACGAACGACCCGCCGCCGCTGTGGCACGCCAGCACGATCCGCTTGGCGCCGCACCCTTCGGCCAACGATCCGACCAGCTCGCGGATGATCTCGCCTGCCTTTGCGTTATTCTGGCGGAACGCCGGCCAGCTCAGCACGGGCGACTGGACGACGGCCAGGACGACGTCCCGCGAGGGATCGAGCTCCCGGAACCGCCGGGTTTGCGCGGCCACGTGTTGGATGTCGAACCGGAAGTCGAGGCCCTTCGACGCCGCCGCGCCAAGCGTCTGTTCGAGCGTGTTCCCGTTGGGCGTGGCGTACACGATGAGCAAACGCTCCTTCGCGCGAAGATCCGCCGGGGCGTCGACGAACATCCTTACGCCGCTGGGCAGCCGATCCCATTTCGTCTGCTCGCCGAACGGCCCCCCTTGCTGAAAGCCCGGCAGCGGCGCGGCAAGCCCGGCCGCGGTCGTCCCACAAAGCAACATAACCGCGATCAGTTGTCTCAACACGAGAAACATCCTCCCACGTAACCGTTCACGGGGGACTGTCCCGATTTTCGCGGCCGAGAGGACTCGGTTCTTTGGAGATGGGTCAGTCGCCGCGAAAAAGGGACTGTCCCCCTCCAGCCACCCTGACGTTATCGGATCTTGTCCGGTCGGGGAAATGGCACGATGGCCAGCCGGCTGGGTAGTGACTGTCCACCCGGGCGACCGCACCGGCTCTGGGGACCGTGGATTTTGCTTGATTTCACGCACTCCGCGGTGTTATAACAGTGTTATAGATGCAGATTTGCCACGTCCGAGGTTCTTGCCGTGCACGTGCCGCTTCGCCTTGATCGCCCCGTCCGATCCGCCCGTCTGCTGGCCGGCATCCTGTTGGTCGTTTCCCAGGCACCGCCCACCGCGGCGCAGGACTTCTTCGAGAACGAAGTCTACGCGAGCGGAATGGAAGGCTACCACACCTTCCGTATTCCCGCCATTGTCCGCGCACAAAACGGCGCCCTATTGGCCTTCGCCGAAGGACGCAAAAATAGCACCAGCGACAGCGGCGACATCGACATGGTTCTCCGGCGGAGCTTCGACAACGGGCTGACCTGGGACCCCATGCAGTTGATCTGGTCGAACGCGACCGGCGTGGCCGGCAATCCCTGCCCCGTGATCGACCAGGCCACCGGCGACGTCGTCCTGGTGACCATCCACGAAACGCCCGGCGCCACGCAGACCACCATCCGCAACGGCACGTTCGGCGAGCGCGTGTACTACGTACAGCGGAGCGCCGACACCGGCGCCACGTGGACCGATCCCGTGCAAATCACGGCCACCGACGCGATCGATCCCCGGTGGCTCGCCGGGGGGCCCAACCATGGCATCCAGCTCGAATACGGCGAGCACGCCGGGCGGCTGGTGATCGCCGGCAACCACTCGACGGGATCGGCCCTCTCGACAAACCAATGCCACGTGCTCTATAGCGACGACGGCGGCGTCTCGTGGAATCTGGGCGCGGTTGGCGCGGCGGCGCCCGATATTTACGTGAGCGAGGTGGCTGCCGTCGAGCTGCTCGACGAGCGGATCTATTTCACCATCCGCGACCAGCACGGCCCGTCGACCGGCACGCGGGCGTACACCACCAGCAGCGACGCGGGGCTTTCGTTCGACACGCCGGCGCAAATCGACCCCACCATTCTCGCGCCCGTCTGCCACGGCTCGATCCTGCGATTCTCCCAAACGGCCTGGGGCGACGCGGATAACCGGATCATCCAGTCGTACCCCTATTCGAGCGCCCGCGAGAACGTCCTTGTCCGATCGAGCTTCGACGAGACGGCCACGTGGAACCAGGGCCGCGTGATCTACGAGGGCCCGTCGGCCTACACCGATCTGGTCCGCACGGCCGACGACCGGATCGGGCTGTTGTACGAGCGCGACGACTACGCGAGCATCACGTTCGCCAGCTTCACGCCCGGCTGGCTCGACGGCGGCGCCGCGGATCCCACGCTGCCGCCCATCGACGGCGGCCGGATGCTCGCCTTCTGGAAGCTCGACGAAGGCGCCGGCCAGATCGCCTACGATAGCTCGGGCAACAGCCGGTTCGGGTGGCTCGGCGGTTCGGCGTCGCCCAACGGAGACGATCCCGATTGGCAACTTGATTCCGAGCGCGGCACGGTCCTGTCGTTCTCCGGATCGGATCACGTGGACCTCAGCAGCCGCGCCGCCGCTTTCCAGGACGTTCCGTACGGCACGATTTCGTTCTGGATGAAGACAACCTCGACCGTGAATCAGGCCGTGCTGGCCGCCTCCGACAGCCAGGACGAAAGCAGCGAGATCCGCATGATGATGGAAGACGCCTGCACGATGTGGTTCGACGTCCGCGACGACAGTTCCGATCCGCCGGGCGAAGCCGGCCACGTCGAGTCGCAAACCCGCGTCAACGACGGCCAGTGGCACATGGTCACCGCCACGGTCGGCCAGGACAACGCCGCCCGCGTGTACGTCGATGGCGTTCTGGAGGGCTTCGGCACGGAGCCGTTTTTCGCCGTCCAGTCGCTCAACCAGATGGCCTTGGGACGAAACGTGGACAAGAATGGGCCGCAGTGGTACTACAATGGCCTCCTGAGCGACGTGGCCATCTTCGACCGGCCGCTTTCCGAGGCGATGGTCGCCGCCGTCCACGACCTGGATCAGACGCCCTCGCTGCGCTACGACATTGCCCAGGCAATCGAGTTGTTTCTGTTGGATCTGGGCGAGGCCGCCACGATCGACGGGCGAACCTGGTTCGCCCTGGGCGGACTGTCGGGGCCCATCGGTGAGCTTGTCGAGCAGAACGGTCAGTACTACGTTCGGCTTGCCGACGACGGCTCGGGCGTCGCCACCGTGCCGGGCCTCTTGCCCGGCGACGCCAACTTCGACGGCGCGGTCGACAACCTCGACGCCGCCGTCCTGGCCGCCAACTGGCTCCGCGCGGACGACGCCAACTGGACCCACGCCGATTTCAACGGCGACCACCGCATCGACGACTTGGACCTGGCCATCCTCACCGCCAACTGGGGCCGGAACCTCGGCAATCCCGCCGTCCCCGAGCCGGGGAGCTTGGCCCTTCTCACCGCCGCCGCAGCTCTTCTCCTCGCACTTAGTAGTCTGCGGAGAAGGAACCGCGGATGAACGCGGATGAACGCAGATGAGTGAATGATAAGGACGTAGGGTGGGTCGAGCGCGGCGAGCCCCACCATCATCCTGTTCCATGTTGGCCGCGCAAGGACTCAGCCAAGAGAGGGCTTGCCCACCTCGGCCGCGTCGGGTACAAGGAGTCATGCGCCGCAACCGATGCTCCGACGTTCGGGCCGTTCCCCACAAAGGGACATGAAAAGCATTCTCGCACGGCATTTTGGGCTCACCGTCGCGGCCATCGTCGCGACTGTGATGATCGTCGTCAGTTTACACATGTGGCGGCCGCGGCTGTCGGCGACTGTCTTGACGGACGAAACCATCGAGGTTGACGGAGTGCGGCGCGAGTACCGTCTGGTAATCCCCGATGCACTGGATGGCCAGACGCCGGCGCCGGTTGTGTTCGCCTTTCACGGAGCGCACGAGACGCCTGAAGAGATGGCTCGCAACTCGCAGCTTGACTGGTTGGCCGCAGCCAGGGGCTTTTATTTGGTCTATCCGATGGGATGCCGGCAGTCCTGGCCAGCATCCATGCCGGACGACGATCCTGAGCATGTGGAACGTGACCTTCGGTTCTTCGACGCGTTGTACAATCGGTTGACTCAGCAACTCCCGATTGACAAGCGACGTGTTCACCCAGTCGGGCTTTCACAGGGGGCTGTTTTTGTAGAGCTTCTGGTCGAGGAACGAAGCGAGCTGCTTGCTGCCGCGGTGTCTCACTCTGGCTGGTTACCCGGTCCGCTCTCCCGACGCGAGTTGAACACCAAGCATAAATGTCCGATAATGTTTATTGCCGGCTCCGATGATCGCCAGGTCCCACCGGCCGACGTGAAAAAAGCCGCTGACTTCTTTCGCCACGAAGGGCACCCCGTCGAGTTGCTCGTTCTCGATGGGCTTGATCACCGTTGGGCGGGAGACTTCGATATCAACATCCGCATCTGGAGGTTCCTTTCACGTCATCCCCGGGATAAAGACGACTGAGCACAGAACCGCGTGGGAGAAAGCGAAGTGGAGTGGTTCTCACGAGGCCCTATCCGCTTACCAGCCCTTCGTATTTGCGTTCATCCGCGTTCATCTGCGGTTCCTGAACCTTAGCCTTACCGCCGCTTCTCCACTTCCCTCTTCATGAACGCCAACGCGTCGGCGGCAAGTTGGCGCTCGGAGCGGTACATGCGGCGCCAGATTTTCGTGGCGGGCACGAGCTTCTCCAGGGCAAGGCCGAAGGCCTCGACCACCATGAGGCCGTCGTAGCCGATCTCGGCCAGGGCGTCGAAATTCTCCTTCCAGCGGACGTTGCCCTCGCCCGGTGTGCTGCGGTCGTTTTCCGAAATGTGAACGTGGCCCAGGCACCCCTTCAACGCACGGATGGCGGCGGGGATGTTCTTCTCCTCGATGTGGGCGTGGAACGTGTCGTACATCATCGTGCAGCGGGGGTGGCCCACGTCGGCGACGAAGCGGGCGCCGTCCGCCGCCGTGTTTAGGAGGTAACATTCAAACCGGTTCAGATACTCCAGCGCCAAGGTCACGCCCACCTTTTCGGCGTGCTCGGCCGTCTCGCGCATGCTCTGGACCGCCCATTTCCACTCGTCCTCGGTGGGCCCTCGTCCGCTGAAATAGCCCAGGGCCGAGTGGAACGGGCCGGCCATCACCTCGCAGCCCGCCGCCGCGCAACAATCGAGCGTTTCCTTATTGGCCTCGATCCCGCGCCGCCGGACGGCCGGGTCGGCGCTCATGGGGTTGTCGTCCGCGCCGCGGACCGTCGTCGCCGAGCGGGCCAGCCCCAGCGCGTCGAGCCGCTTACCCCACTTCACCGAATTCGCCTCGTCCCGGTCGAACATGGGCAGCTCGACCGCGTCGTAGCCGACCTCCTTCAGTTCGTCCAGGATCGGCATCGCCTCGTCCGAAAGCGTGTCCGTCCACATCAACAGGTTCATGCCGTAACGCATGGGAGGGCTCCTTGGAGGTCAAGATGAATGGTTGGTTGTCGTGTGCCGTTGGCATTTCGTGGTGTGCCACTGGCTCCGCCAGTGCGGTTGCGCGCTGGGCGCCATGTCCACGCTTGCGTGGACATGCGGCGTGGACGCGACATGCTCACGCAAGCGTGGGCATGGCACCCGGCCACCACAAGTTGCGATGTTGGTGCGGCTGCGCCGCAGGTTTTTTTGAGGCATGACTCCGGTGTCCAATGGGCACGGCGAGCCGAATTCCGCCTCTTCGACCTCACCAGAAGCGAGGGCAATCTACTTCTCGTGACAAATGCCATTGGACACCGGAGTCATGCCTCACAAATCCCGGGGTCCGGGGGCAGAGCCCCGGCGCGTGCTTGTGGCGGATGATCCACACGTAATGGTTGTCGTCGTGTGCCACGGGTTCCAACAGTGCCCACATCACACCGTCCGCGGAGCACTGGCGGAGCCAGTGGCACTCGGCGTTATCGTTGTTGTTGTCTGGGTGGCTATTCTCCCGTTGCCGGCACGGGTATCCCCTCCAACAACGCGTCGCGCTGGGCCCGCACGCGGCGCCGCGCGTCGGGCAGGATCTCCCGAAAACCCTCCGGCAAGGGTTCGAGCCGCACGCGGCGCATGATCTGGTTCAGCCGCACCCATAGTTTCGCATCTTCGAGGTAGTCGGACAAGAATCGCTCCCGGAGAATCAGCGAAATCATCGCCGCGAGGCGGTCGGTCGGCTGGGGGGCCATTTGGTTGACGGCCTCCTGGACCCGGCGGGCGTCCACCGCCTCGATTGCCCGGTAATACCGCTCCAACAGGTCCGGCCGGTCCTCGGCCAGCGTGGCGTCCAGCAGCAGCTCGACCAGCAAATGCCCGACGAACCGGGGCCGCAGGGCCGCCGCGTCGCCCAGCACGGCCGCGCTGGCGACGGCCAGCTCGTTCGACAACCGGGCGAATGCGGCCGTCTCGTGGAACCGCGCGTCGTCGCGGAAGTGCTGCGCGATGCCCCCGGCCACGGCGGCGACGACCGGATCGGGATCGTCCAGAAACGGCCGCACGTGCCGCGACCGCAGCCGCACCCGCCGGTCCACCACGACCAACATATCCGGCACGCCGGCGCCGGCCACCCGGTAGGGCTCGTCGAGAAACGGGATGGCGTGGGCGAGGTAGTTCATCGCGTCATTTTCGCGTCAGGACGGTCGAAGGAGATTACCACGGAGACACGGAGGACACGGAGCTTGCCGACGGTTCACGGTGGCGTTCCCTTCGACGATTTGGCGCGTGGATCCTCGATCCAGATCAGGATTCCCTGGTCAGGCCCCTAGGCGCGCGTGCGGTCGTGCGTGTCCCGTCTGGATGCGTCTCGTTGACCGACTCCATGGCTCGGAGGCGGAGCAGCGTGAGCGGCTCGCCTAGCTCGATGGAACACGTGGAGCCTTCGGACACACCGGACGCGGACCAGCCCGTGCCACGGTCAAGCGGGTAGCCCAGGTTCTTGAACCTGGGCCGCGCCAGCGGCAGGAGGCGCAGGACCTCGTGTGGCTTCGCCACACGGGTGCAATCCGATATCTCACCGTCTTGACAATGCCCAGCCCACCAGCCCGCCCAGCAACAGGGCCAGGGTGGAGGGTTCGGGAACCTGGACGACGCGGAATCCTATCGTGCTGTACTCGAACGTAGGATCGGCATAGCTTGCGTCGTTCGAGGCACGTAGCTGGCTGACGAAACTACGAAAACTGCCGCCCCGTATGGCACGATTCGAGACGGAACGGATAGCCTCAACCCACTCCCCCACATTGCCGCTCTGATCGAATGTGCCATAGGGACTACTGGACAACTCGAACTCTCCAGCGACCGTTGTGAAAAAGGGCGAGTCGATTGGGAAAGGACTTCCCCTGTAGTTCGAGTTGTCGCCTGGATTCGTGGTCTCGGCCATGTTTTGGCCTGGCATGTTGTTGCTGCAGGTTGCGTAGTCGAAGTAGTTTCCCGTGACACCGTCATTCTTATGGTAGGCAGCCTTATACCATTCGTTCTCACTGGGGATCGCCCACGAGGCATCATCCTCTCTGATTATCGTCATCAAAGTGACCCAGTCGGTGGCGCCGTTGAGGTCGTACGAACCGTCTTCCGTAGTACCATCTTCTTGTGGGCCAATTGGCTGCCCATTGTTCAACCAATTTGCATAACGTGCCGCATCGCCCCAGGAAACGTAGTTCACTGGGCGGTTGGCCCTGTCTTCATCGACACGATACTCATAATTGCCCGGCGTGCCGGTCCGTTCAATATTGCATCCGTATATGCTGTCCTCCAAACCGCTGTTGATGTCCATTTGTGGATTGTAGAGGTCATAGGTGTCTGTTGCTGCCACAGCGTTGAGAAACTCGCAATACTGTCCGGCGGTTACCTCGTACTTGCCGATGCTGTAAACGTAGCTCACGGCCCCGTAGCCAGGAGTCTGGTAGCGTGTGTCTGGGGCGTTGCCCAGGTTGCCTACCGGCACAGTATCCATGGTGACCTTTGCTTGGACTGTGGCTGTAAACACGATCAACAGAATCAGGGCACGTAGAGTGGCATAAGAACCTGTCACCGAACGGTCTCCAAGGGGGCAAATATCGGATTAAACTACACGCCAAAATAATGATCTCTTTTCGGCTTCGTCAACAACCCCCCGGATCAAGGGGGCAGGCCAGTCTTTTGACGTCCAGTTCGATTCCTCCAAGGTTCGTTGTCAGGCCGGGCGTGTCGTTTCCATGCGCGCGGTGTGGGCGCGGGCGCGCGGGTTGGTTGCGCCGGCGGGATTCGGGGCGTTGTCCCACGGCATTGGGCGCGCGTCGTGCGCGGGTGGGACTTAAGAGCGCGATGCCATGCGCCGCGTGGCGCCGGCAATCGCTACCCGTGCTCCTCACGCTCCGAGGCCGTGACTTTTTGTATTTGCCACCCCTGGTTAAAGACACGGGAGGGCGCCAATGCCGCACGGTCGGAGTGCTTTACGCAATTACCCACAATCCGCTCACGGCGTTCAGACTGCGCGCGGAGGCCCAAATGAGCGG
>JAFGDS010000008.1 GCA_016931995.1 Pirellulales bacterium | reverse complement strand
TCAGGGAGTATTTAGCCTTACGGGATGGTCCCCGTAGATTCAGTCGGGATTCCACGTGGCCCGACCTACTCAGGTACCCCTCGGGAGGCGACTAACTGCCGCGTACGGGACTGTCACCCTCTATGGTCCGCCTTTCCAGACGATTCCGCTAACTAGCCGCTTTGTGACTCCCATGTGAGAGGCCCTACAACCCCGCAGGGGAAAACCCCCGCGGTTTGGGCTCTTTCCGTTTCGCTCGCCGCTACTTGGGAAATCGATTTTTCTTTCTTTTCCACCGGTTACTGAGATGTTTCAGTTCGCCGGGTTGCTCACCCGCGCCTATGGATTCAGCGCAAGTCGGTTCGGGTATCCCGGGATCAACGCTCGTTTGGCAACTCCCCCGGGCTTATCGCAGTCTTCCACGCCCTTCAACATCTCCTGACACCAAGACATCCCCCATGTGCCCTTAGTAGCTTGGCCACATGAATCCAACGCTCGAAAGCGCCGATCCACGCTGCTGCTACCTGCATCGGACAGCCGCTCGCCGACCCGAGGGCCGACGCCTGTCCCGATCCATGTAACGATTGCTCTATGGCGACCGCGCGACCCGGCAACGGAAATCCGCTCCGGACCGACGGCCGCCTCTAAGGACTCGTATGAACTTCCCCCGCGGATCCAAGCGGATCCGCGGACGTGGTTCATCTAAAGATGCCACTTCAAACACAACCAAATTGTCAAAGATCGTTTTCCGCCGGAGCGGAAATCCTGCCGGACATTCGACAGGGGACGCATTCGACGTCTACTCAAACCTGACGCGAAACCCGTCCCGTGTCAAACGCCCCGCCCCATGTGACAAAACACTCAGTGTAGCGACCGCCCTCGAACGTGTCAAAGGGCAAAAGCCTACCGCACGGCGATTTTTTCCCGCGATTTTTTGCCCCCCCTCAGCCGCCAGCCAATCCCTCAACCCCGCGATCCTGTCAACTACCTTTTGCCCCCGCATCGCGCAGAGAAGATTATATCGTCCTCCGGGCCACGGGCAAGTCACGGAACTCGCGCAACCGCCGGCAATACCCCCCAAACGATCCGCGGAATGTCCCACCAAACGCGATAGAAAGACCGCTCGTTCAGGGGGGATTTACACTAGCCATTTTGCGCGTTAGGTCTATAATTGCGCTAGCGGTGTTACAACACGGCAGATTCCCCGTCGCGCCGCAAGCGGTTTTCACCGGCCCGCCGACCTCGAAATCATCCCTTTTTCGGGAGGTGAACCATGGACGCTCCCGGCATGACGACGACCGAACTCCTCGAGGAGCTCGCCGCCGTGCGCCAGCGGTTGGCGATTCTCGAGGCGTCCGAGCACGATCGCGCGGCAATGCAGGCGGAGTTGCAGCGTTCCGAGGCGAACTACCGCGAGTTGGTCGAGGGCGTCAACAGCATTATTCTCCGCATGGACCGGCGTGGCGCGCTCACCTACGCCAACCAGTTCGCCTATCGGTTCCTGGGTTACTCCAAGGAGGAGATTCTGGGCAAAAACGTCGTGGGCACGATCGTCCCTCCCGTGGAGTCCACGGGACGCGATCTCTCCCGGCACATCCGCGACCTTTGCCAACACCCCGAACAGTTCAAAAACAACGAAAACGAGAATCTCTGCCGCGATGGGCGGCGAGTCTGGATCGCGTGGACCAATAAACCCGTCCGCGACGAACATGGTCGGGTGACCGAGATCCTCTGCATTGGCAACGACATTACGCACCGCAGGCAATTCGAGCAGGCTCTCGAAGCCTCCCAGCGATACTGCCGCGATCTGTTTGACGCGACGACCGATGCGATCGTCGTTCTCGATCCACCCACCTGCCAGTTCGTCGACGCCAACCCGGCGACCTTCGACATGACCGGCTACACCCGCGAGGAGTTTTTTTCGCTCACGTTGGGCGATCTGTGCGACGGCCGACCGCCCTACACCGCGGAGCTTGCCGCGCAAACGATCGGCAAGGCCGCGGAGGAAGGCCCCCAGGTTCTCGATTGGCGCGCCCGACGCAAGAACGGCGAAGTATTCTGGGTCGAGGCGACGCTCAAGCGAGTGTCTATCGAGGGCAAGCGGCACGTCCTCGCCGTCGTGGCGGACGTGTCGGCGCGCCGCGAGGCGGAGGAACGGGTCCGCCGCGAGCAGAAGGCGCTGCGGCAGTTGTTCGAGGCCCAGGAATGGGAACGCCGTTTGATCGCCTACGAGATCCACGACGGGCTGGCGCAATTGCTCACCGGCGCGACCATGCAGTTCGAGGTCTCCGAGAAGCTCCACGGCGAGAACCACGAGGCGTCGGCCGAGGCCTTCTTCACCGGCAAGCGGCTCTTGGATGAGGCTCTGGCGGAGACGCGACGTTTGATCCGCGGGCTGCGTCCGGCCGTGCTCGACGAGTCCGGCGCCGTGGCGGCCATCGAACACCTGATTTCCGAGGGCCGGGGCCAGCCTGGGCCCCGCGTCGAGTTCCACCACGACGTCCAGTTCGAACGGCTCGATCCGATGCTCGAAAACACCTTGTTCCGGATCGCCCAGGAAAGCCTCACCAACGCCCGGCGCTACAGCCAGGGCCAACGGGTCGAGATCCGCCTGACCCAATCGGGCGACCGCGTTACGCTGGCGGTCCACGACGACGGCGTCGGGTTCGATCCCGACGAGGTGCGACCCAACAGCTTCGGCCTGCGCGGCATTCACGAGCGCGCCCGCCTGCTGGGCGGCCAGGCGACCATCATCAGTCGCCCCGGCCAGGGCGCCACCGTCCGCGTCGAGCTGCCCATCGAACCGTCCTGGGCCGGCGGCAACGGCGACGCTTGAGCCCCCCAATCCCCAATCTCAGTAGTTCCAAATTTCGGAAGCAATCGATACCGTCATTCCGAGCGAAGCGAAGAATCTCCCTCGCCACCGAGATCCTTCGCCGCGCTCGGGATGACGTGCGGGGGCAAATTTGGAACTACTGAATCTCGTCCGGTCGCTCACTCAAACACCAGATACCCAAAGCCCTCGGGCACGGGCTTCGTCCCCGCGGGCGTGGTCCAGGACTGAAGGCCCACGCCGGGGACGATCCGCTGCATGCCGACGGCCCAAACGTCCTGCGACCTGGGGAAGCGGCCGTTGAGCTGGTCCAACGGAATTGCCGCCTCGGCCGTCCACGTGTCGTCGGGCGGGTTCGATTGCGCGGTGGACGGAACGGTCGCTTCGGGCGGCGCCGATGGCGTCTCCGATGTCGGAGAGATCGACCCCCAATCCGGCTCGGGCGATTCCAAGTCCGGCGGCGTTTCGGGCGAATTCGGTTGTGATTCGCTTGGCGACTTAATCGGATTGGGCGGTCCCGCGGCGACAAACCAGGCGGGATTCCACGTCGAGTCGCCCCAGCAGTCCTCGCCCGGCCAGCCGCGGTGGTCGATCGACAGGCGATAACACGTCACGTAGTCGCGATCCATATCCAAATAAACGTCCACGCGGTCGTGGTCGGACAGATCGGGATCGCGAGGCCGAGGGCCCTTGGCCTTCACGTAGATTGCGCCGGGCGCGCGGCGGCATTCGATAGCCAGATAGAGAAACTCGCGGTCGTAGGCCAGGCGCACCGTGGCGGGCCACGCCTCGTCGTCGCGACGGGCGCTTTCGAGCTTGGCGCGTTGCGCCCGCGTCCAGAATTCCTCGTCCAGACGGCCGTCCAGACGCGGTTTGAACGGCGCCACGGCGCAGACCAGCACTGGCTTGGGCGGCTCCGTCTTGGGATCGGAAAGCCACGCCTCGCCCTCGGCGCAGCGCCACCACGCGTCGCGCTCCGGCGACCGGCGGGCGAGCATGAGAAATCGCGCCGCCTCCCGCGGAAAGCCGCGCATCCGGTCGGCCACCGAGAGCGGGAAACCCACGGACGGATCGGCCAGCGCCTCGGGTCGAGTTTCGCCAAGTCGTTTCGCCAGCGCGGCCGCCCGCTGAAAACGGTTTTGTTGCCGCGCGGCGTCGATCGACAAACGCGAGACGGGCGGCGCATCGAGGCGGACCTCCGTGTGGCGCTGCGGACTTTGCGCGCGCCAAGCCGCCTCGGCGCTGGCGTAGTATTGAATCAGCCAGACGTGCGCGGGGCCAGACAGGGGATGCGTCGGGTAGCGCTCGATCAGGAGTTCGAGCGTCTGGGCGGCCGACTCCCATCGGCCCGTCCGCTTGTACTGCTCGGCCAACTGGTGCAACACGCGACCCGCGTCCAACGGTTCCATGCCGCCGGCCAGCTCTTCCGCCCCGGCCAAGAGCGACGGCCCTTGCCCTGGCTCCTGCTCGGCGAAGTGGAGAATCATCCGCACGTTCCGCCGGCGCTGCGCCATGCGTTGGGTCGCCGCGAGACTCTCGTCGGACGGCTCGATGAGCTGCCGCCGCGCTTCGCCGCCGGGCGACAGCACGATGCCGGCGAAGAAATCGTCCTGTGGCGACTCGGCGGCCAGACGGTTTAACAGCAGTTCAAAGCCGACCGTCTCGGGTCCCGCGCCGGGCTCCCGCGCGATCAGCTCCCGCGCGCCGTCGGCCAACTCGCCCACCGAGCGGCCTAGCCGATCGGCCAACTGGCCGGCCGATATCTCGATCGAGCCCTTCTCGCCCGGTGGCAATGCCGCGTAGACCTTTTTGACCTGCCAGGGTTCGAGCCCGGCTTGCGCGATTTGGGCGGGGAACGACGTGGGATCGGCGGCCCGGGCCGCGGCTTCGAGCACGGCTTGATTGACCAGATGGGCTCGCGGCCGGTCGCCGCGAGGGCTCGGCGCGTGGGTCACGATCACGTCCGGCCGCCAGAGCCGGATTTGGCGGACCAGATGGGCCTGCAGGGCGAGATACCCGCGACCGTCGTTGGCCCGGTCCCACGCGTCGAGGATCCGCGGTTGGCCGAGTTTGAGCCCTTCTTCGCCCAGCGGAAACGCCCAGGCCGACTCGCCGCCGCTGGCGCCCAGACGCAACATGGCCTCGTGCATGCGCGGCGCGGCGCGGCTCCGCGCGGCCGGCTGCTTTTCCGCGTCGCCGCGGTTGAGAATTTCGATCACGCCGAGGTAGCCCTCGTTGCCGGCCAGCAACGCGACGAGTTCCAGCGGCACGTCTTCGAACGAGCTGAACAGTCCGAGAAGGGCCGCGCGGGCTCCACCGCCGCGCTGGCGGGTCCAGGTCCGGCCGCCGTCCTCGGTGGCCAGGATCGTTCCCAGCGCCCCGACGGCCCAGCCCCGACGGTCGTCGGCAAACGCGAGGGCCGCCAGGGGCACGTTCTGGCCGGTTGGCGCGGCGGTCCAGCTTTGCCCGGCATTCTCGGTGAAGAAGACCCGCGAGCCGGGCGAGCCGGCGATCCAGCACTTTGGTCCGCGGACGGCCACGGCGGCGAAATCCCAGTCGCGCGGATCGCCCAAAGGCGGCTCGCCGGGCGGCAACTGCCAGCTTGTGCCCGAATCGCCCGTGAGCATCACCAGACCTCCGTCGCCGGCGAGCCAACCCCAGTTGGGCGGCACAAGCTGCAAGGCGTGGAGGGTTCGCAATCCCAGCGGCGGCGTTCGGCCATCCTGAAGGGCCGCCTCGCGAATGACTTGCGTGGCGCCGAGATCGCCGGCCACCGCGCCCATCCGCGGTCCGGACAGATGGCCGGTGGACCAACCCGCCCGCCGGGCGCCGCCCATCGGGCTCCAGCTTTGTCCGCCGTCCTGGGTCGTGAAGACGCCGGAAGGGAACAGCGTCGAGGACTCGCCCAGGGCCCAGCCGCACTGGCGGTCGAGGAAGCGGATTTTGTATACGGCCGGCAGCAACAGGCCGTCGTCGCGACGCCAGGTTTGCCCGCCGTCGTCGGTGCGGAGCACGACGCCTCGGCTCGCGTCGGCGTACGGCTGCGCAAACCCGCCGGCTGCCCAACCCGTTTGCTCGTCCACGAAACAGACGGATCGCAATGGGCAGGCGACGCCCGATTGCTGGAGCCGCCACGTGCGGCCGGCGTCGTCCGTGTGCCAGATCGCGCCGCGGTCGCCCACGGCCCAGCCCTGCTCGGGCCCGGCGAAGCACGCGTCGTGCAGCCACGCGTCCGCCCGCATCGTCTCGCCGGCCATCGGGTCGGTTGGTTCCGCCGGCGGCGGCGAAGACGGGTTGGTCGTCGGAGTTTGCGCCAAGGCCGCGCCGCCGCATAACAATACCGTCGCCGCCAGAATCGCGCCGCGCCGGGCCGCGGACCTCCTGCCTTGCCGTTGGTTTACCATGGATCGCCCCTCGGAGTGGCCCACGATTCTATCCCGCGCCGCGGCTTGCCTCCAGACGAAACGCCCGTTCGGTTGACTACTCCGTGAACACGGCGAGGGGCGGCGATTCCCCCCGCGTGGCCTCGCCGTGGCGACGGCGGAGGTGGCGCAGCTCCAGGACGAGCCACGCGCCGGTCACCACCGACGAGCCGAAATCGGCCACGGGAAAGGCCGCCCAAATGCCGTCCACGCCCCACCAACGCGGCAACAGCAGCACCGCGGGAATCAGGAGCAGCACTTGTCGCGAAAGGCTCAGGAACAGGGCTTGTTTCGGTTTGCCCACCGCTTGGAAGTAGCTTGCGCTGACGATTTGGAAACCGACGATGGGCCACATCAACATGCAGATCCACAGCGCCCTGGCGCCGGCGCGCGCGAGGGCTTGATCTTTTGGGCTGAAGAGCCAGACGATGCGATCGGGCAGGAGCACGACCAGCAGGAATCCGGCGGTGGTGATGGCCGTGGCGGCGAGAATCGCCAGGAGAAGCGTCCTTTTGACCCGGCCAAACTCCTCCGCGCCGTAGTTGTATCCGATGATGGGCTGCGCGCCCTGGTTGATACCAAAGACGGGCATGGCCACGAAAAAAGTGACGGCGTGGACGATGCCCATGGTCGAGACGGCCAGATCGCCTCCGTAGGCGCCGAGTTGGTTGTTGAGCATGACGTTGATCACGCTGGCGATCAGTTGCATGGCGAACATGGGCGAGCCAATCGCGATGATCGCCGAGCAGATGGGCCATTGCAGACGCAGATTCCTGGCGCGCAGCGCCACGACGCTTCGCTTTCCGAGGAAGTGGCGGAGCACCCACAGGGCCGAAACGGCCTGGGCGATCACGGTCGCGGCGGCGGCCCCGCGCATGCCCCAGCCGAACCCGAAGAGGAAGATGGGGTCCAAGATCGTGTTCACCAGCGCGCCGAGGAGCATTGTGTACATGGCGATCCAGGGGTTCCCTTCCCCGCGGATCACGGCATTCAGGCCGAACCCGATCATCTGAAAGATCGATCCCGCGGCGACGATCTGGAGGTATTCTCGGCCGAAGGGGAGGATCCGCGCCGTCGCGCCGGAGGTGCGCAACAGGGGATCGAGGACGGCGAGTCCGAGGCCGGTCAGAAGGAACGAGACGGCCACCAGCAGCGTCATCGCGTTGCCCAGGACGCGCTCGGCGTCGTCGCGTCGTTGCTGACCGAGCCGAATCGAGACGAGCGCGGCCGCGCCGAGGCCGACCAACATGCCAAAGGCCATCACGACCAACATGAACGGGAACGCGACGGTGACCCCGGCGATGCCCAGCGGACCGACCGCCTGGCCGACGAAAACCCGATCCACCAGGTTGTAGATCGCCTGCGCGACCATGCCCACGATGGCCGGGGCCGAGAAGGCCCGGAGCAATCGCGGGATGCTTCCTTCGCGCAGACGGATCGAGCGTTCCATCGTGTCCTTTTGCATCGCCGCCGGCGAGCCGAAAACAACCGCGCGCCGCTCCAACCGACATAAGACCCAACCTCAGTGCACGGCGTCGACTCGCACACGCGGTCGCAGGGCACATGGGCTTCGTCCCATTGTAACCGATCGACGCGCGGCGTGGGAAAGCGCCGCGGCGGGGCCCGGCCGGCGATTGGCCAGGCGCGGCGGAGTCAGGACGCGCCCGGCAGTCGCGGGGTTCATTGCGGGGGGCTCCTGGGGGCCGTCCAGGCGGTGCGCGTTGGCCATCGTGCGACAAGGCCCGTCGGACGATCGTCGTCCCATGCTCTTTCCCTGCGCCGGCTTCTCGATCGAGCTGCAACGGAGCGTCTTCGCCAAGGGCACGCGGTGGCAAAGAGCCCTGGACGAGGGGCACGTAAAAGGAAGCGCCGCCCGACCGCGCGGCTTGCCCGATCGACACGATCGTCACAACCCGTATGTCCCTGGAAACACCAGAGGTCACTACGTCAGTCCAAATGCACCGTTTTTGTTTCGCCAACCGATACAAGACAAAGCCGAATCATATCTTTACATCGACGGATGGCGCGACGAATGGGCGGCTTGCCCACGCATCGACGCCACCCGTTGGGGGAGGGATTCGCGCGGCGAGCAACGCGCTGGCCGGGCGGGTTGTCGCCCGCCGCGCAGACGCGGTTTCTCTCCGGAGCGGCCTGCGCCGTTGGAGTGATTTGGGCCGAGACGACATGACCGCGCGAGGACGAACGTTGCGACGGCGGATGGTTGCCGGCTACTGGCTCATCGCGAGCCTGGCTTGGGGTACCACCGCGGATGTGCGTGCGCGGACGCCCGCGCCCGCCGTCGAAAAATCGACCGGCCAGCCGGCGGCGCAACCGGGCCTGGACCCGGGCGACCTGGATAGTCTACTCGAAGCGGCGGAGAAGGACGTGGTTCAATTGGCGCAGGTCAACGTCGGCGGCATGGCGGGCCAGCCCGAGTTGGGCGCCACGGTTTCGTCGGTGGGCCGGCAGGACAGCACGGTGGCCCAATCGCCCGCGGCCGTCTTTGTCATCACCAGCGAGATGATCCGCCGCAGCGGCGCCCATAACGTCCCCGATCTGCTGCGGATGGTTCCGGGGCTCGACGTCGCGCGGATCGAGTCCGACTCCTGGTCGATCACCTCGCGGGGATTCGCCGGCCACTTCGCCAACAAGCTGTTGGTGATGATCGACGGGCGGACGGTCTACACGCCCCTGTTCGCCGGCGTCTATTGGGACGTGCAAGACCTGCTGCTGGAAGACGTCGAGCGGATCGAGGTGGTCCGCGGACCCGGCGGAACGCTTTGGGGCGCCAACGCGGTCAACGGGGTGATCAGCATCGTCACGAAGAAGGCCAAGGACACGCAAGGCGCCCTGGTCACCTACGGCGGCGGCAGCGAGGACCTTGCCCTGGGCGGCGTCCGCTACGGCGGAACCAACGGACAAGGGATGTCCTGGCGCGTCTACGGCAAGCATTTCGAGCGCGGTCCCGGTTACGATCCGGCGGGCGCCCACGACGACTGGCGGATGGGCCGCGGCGGGTTCCGCCTCGACTGGGAACTGGACCGCCGGCGGGACGACGTCCTCACCGTTCAGGGCGACTACTACGGCGGCCAGGAAGGGCACAAGATGCTCCTGCCCGTACTGAACGATCCTCCCGACTACGATCGCACGCTCATCGACGCCGAAGGCGTCTCCGGCGCCCACGTCCTGGGCCGCTGGACCCACAAGATCGACGAGGATTCGGATTGGACGTTTCTGACGTACTTCGACCGCGCGATGCGATGGGACGATCTCACGTCCCAGCAAATCGACACGTTCGACGCCGAGTTCCAGCACCGCTTCCCGCTTGGCCCGCGCAACGAGGTCATCTGGGGCCTCGACTACCGGCTGGTTGAGGACCGCTTCCGCACGGATGGGTTCATCTGGAACGTTGCCCCGGACGGCCGGTCGATGGGCTTCTTCGGCGGTTTCGTGCAGGACGAGTTCACGCTCGTCGAGGACCGACTGAGCCTGACGCTTGGGTGCAAGCTGGACGACAATTACTACACGGGCTTCGAGTATCAGCCCAGCGCGCGCATCCTGTGGACGCCCAGCCCGAAACAGTCGGTCTGGGCGGCCGTCTCCCGCGCCGTGCGCACCCCTGATCGAATGCAGTGGGATAGCTGGTCGACGAAGCCGGCCTGGTGGCGCCTCGGGCAGGACGTCTACTTCCCCCGCATCACGGGCAATCGGGACACGTTTTCCGAAGACCTCGTGTCGTACGAGCTTGGCTATCGCGCGCTGGTGACCGATCGGTTCTCCATCGACGTGGCGACGTTCTACAACGTCTACGACAACCTGATCGACTGGCGATACGACTGGCCGATCCCCGTGGGAGACCATCAATACCTTGCGCCGGTGGTCTTCGAAAACAACGCGGCGGCCCAGACGCACGGCGTGGAACTTTGGGGCCACTGGACGGTGCGCGACGACTGGCGGGTGTCGGCCTCGTACAGCTTTTTGGACATCGACTACGACTACGAAGCCTTCTTCTTCAGTTTGCTCGACCCCAGCATGAAGAGCCCTCGGAATCAGGCGAGATTGTACTCCTCCTGGGATCTCGGGCGGAATTGGGAGTTTGACCTGGGTCTGCGCTACGTGGATTCGCTGTCGCGGGGCATTCCGCGCTATATCACGATGGACGCGCGGCTGGCCTGGAACCCAAACAAACACCTCGAGCTGGCGTTGGTCGGACGGAATCTGTTGGACGATCATCATCCGGAATACACGGAGTTCCGATATCCGCCCGAGGCGACCGAGGTCCAGCGCGGCGTATTTGCCAAAGCGACGTGGCGTTATTGAGGACGAGGATTCGCGTGTATAGGTCCGCTTGCCCAAGACGATCCGACTCGCGACGCGACGCGCCGGCTGCCCGGCGCGGCCGCCGCGGGGACGTTCCGCGGCGCGAGGCGTGCGGCAGGGCGCTTCGATGGGCGATCGTGGCGGCGATGCTCGTCGCGCCGACCGGGGCCGCGGCGCAGACGGCGGCGCCCGTCTCGGTCAACCCACAGCACGAGTACAACGTCAAGGCGGCGTTTCTGTATAGTTTCGGCCGTTACGTCGACTGGCCGCCGACGGTGTTCGGCGGCAGGGAAGCGCCGTTCGTGATCGGCGTGCTTGGCGAGGATCCGTTCGGCGGCGCGTTGGATCGCATTGCCGAGAGCAAACAGATCCAGCGCCGGCCCATCGTCGTTCACAGGATGAGCTCGCTCGAGGCGTACCGCCCCTGCCATATCCTCTTTGTTCCCAAGACGACGTCGAAAGAGATCCAGGCCGCGGCGATCCAGAAGCTGGGCAAATCGCCCGTGCTCCTGGTGGGCGACGAGGCGGGTTTTGCCCGCTGGGGAGGCACCGTGAGCTTCTTCGTCGAGGAGGACACCGTCCGTTTCGAGATCAACGTGGACTCGGTCCGGCGTCAGAGGCTGACCGTGGACGCGAAACTGCTCAAGTTGGCCGTCATCGTGCAAGACCCCGAGGATTGAACCCGATCCAGCGCAACGTCATCGGAAGACCGCTCCCCCAGGGCCGGCGAACGGATCCTCGCCCCGCCAACGCTTGGATTGCCGTTTGAAACAAACGCCGTGCGAGGTTATCCGATGCGATCGTTCAGTGACCTTTCCATCCGGGCGAAGCTGATCACGCTGGTCATGGCGTCCGGAGGCGTCGCGCTGCTCCTTTGCTGCGTCGGCTTCGTGTTCAACGACGTGCGCGCCTTCCGGTCGGCGAAAATTCGGGAACTCGAGACCAACGCAAGGGTCCTCGCCTTCAACAGCACCGCGGTTTTGACTTTCCAGAACGCCGCGGCGGCGCAACGGCTGCTCGATTCCCTCCGGCTCCAGCCGTCCGTGGATTCGGCTTGCCTGTACAACGTCGAGGGCAAGGCCCTCGCGACGTACACGCGCCAAGGGCACGACGTCCCGCCCCCCGCGACACCGGGGGCGCAAGGGTTCCGCTTTGCCGAGGACGGTCGCATCGAGCTGTTCCAGCCGGTGTTGGACAAGGACGAGCCGGTCGGAACGCTCTTTCTCCTGGCCAACACGGACGAGCTGCGCGCGCAATTCCGGGACTACGCCCTCATCGCCGCCGTCGTCACGATCTGCTCGCTCACCGTGTCGATCGTTTTTTCGACGGGATTGCAGAAGGCCATTGCCCGGCCCATTCTGGAGCTGGCCGCCGCTTCCGAACGCATCACCAGCGAGGGCGATTATTCGATCCGCGTCGAGCCGCGCGCGCAAGACGAACTGGGCAACCTCTGCCTCGCGTTCAACCGCATGCTCCGTCAGATCGAGGTCTCGGAAAACGCCCTCCAAGAGGCGAACGAGCAGCTCGAGGAGCGCGTCCGGCTGCGGACGCTCGAGCTGGAGGAAGAGATCAACCAGCGCAAGCAGATTCAGGCCGATCTGGAGCGCTCGCGCGACGCCGCCGAGGCCGCCAACCGCGCCAAGAGCCAATTTCTGGCCAACATGAGCCACGAAATCCGCACGCCCATGAACGCCATTCTCGGCTTCACCTCGCTTTTGCGCAAGGGCATGGACGGCGGCAGCGAGGCGACGCGGAAGGACTACCTCGACACCATCCACAGCAGCGGCAAACATCTTCTCGGCCTCATCAACGACATCCTGGACCTCTCGAAGATCGAAGCCGGCAAGCTGGATATCCACCGGATCCGATGCTCGCCGCACGAGATCATCGTCGACGTCATCTCCGTGCTCCGCGTTCGCGCCAAGGAGAAGGGGCTCCGTCTCGACTACGAATGGGCCGGCGGCGTGCCCGAGGTCATCGAGACCGATCCCACGCGGCTTCGCGAACTGCTGATGAATCTTGTCGGCAACGCGATCAAGTTCACGAAACAGGGCTACGTCAAGGTGGTCGTCCGCCTCAACGGCGAGCCGTCCCGGCCGCAGCTGCACATCCAGGTGATCGACACGGGCATCGGCATCGCCGAGGATAACCTGCAGCGGATCTTCGATCCTTTCATGCAGGCCGACAACTCGGTGACGCGCGAATTCGGCGGGACGGGCCTGGGGCTGGCCATCTGCCGCCGCATCGCCGAAGCTCTCGGCGGGTCCATCAGCGTGCGCAGCAAGCCCAACGAGGGCAGCACCTTTGCCGTCGTTCTGGACGTGGGATCGCTCGACGGCGTCCGGGTGCTCGAGAGCATCCCCACCGACGCGGTGGCCACCGCTCCCAGAACCGTCCACGAGGACCTGGTGCGCCTGCCCGGTTCCCGCATCCTCCTCGTCGAGGATGGGGAGACGAACCGGAAGCTCATCCGCGTCGTGCTGCAGCGGGCGGGAGCGCGCGTCACGTGCGCCGAGAACGGCCAAATCGGCGTCGAATTGGCCCTGCGACAATCGTTCGATCTCATTTTGATGGACATGCAAATGCCCGTGCTCGACGGCTACACCGCCACGGCCCGGCTGCGCCGCAAAGGCATTGGCGTGCCCATCCTCGCCCTGACCGCCCATGCCATGAAGGGCGACGAAGAGAAATGCGCGTCGGCCGGATGTTCCGGCTATCTGACCAAGCCGGTGGATCCGGAGGTGCTTGTCCGCGCGGTGGCTCAAGCCTTGGGGACCTCCTCGGTCGACGAAGCGCCGATCGCGTCGGCCTGGTCCGGCGCCGACGCGGCGGTGGAGAGCGCTTCGGGGTTGCCGCTGCACTCGAAGCTGCCCATCGACGAGCCCGTCTACCGCGATATCGTTCGCGAGTTCGTCGGCTACCTTCGCGAACGGCTCGGCGCCATGCGGCAGGCGCGGACGGCCGGCGACTTCGAAACCGTGGCGGGACTGGCCCACTGGCTCAAAGGCGCGGGCGGCACGGCGGGATTCCCCGTGCTGACCCAGCCGTCGATGGACATCGAGTCAGCCGCAAAGGCCGGCGACGCCGCGAAGGTGGAGGCCGGCCTTCGCACGCTCGAAAGCATCGCCGCGCGGATCGTTGTGCCCGAGACGCCCGTTGCGTCGTGATTGCCACTGCACTGGCAAGGCCAGTGGCACGCGCGTTTTTCCTTGCGAAGCCGTAAGCAGTCAAGCGGCCAAGCGGTCTTGCGGCGCGGACGAAACCCGACTCGCTACCACTTCAGCCCGAAGCGGTCGCCGCCGGCGGCGCGGCCCAGTCCGCCGCGAAGCGGCTTCGCGGGACGCTGTTTACCCGGCTTGGGCATCGCCGCGGCGAGATCCTCGTCCGTCGGCTCGTCCTTTTTCTGGGTTTCGGGCACCGGCAAGACGTCTTTCATCGAAAGGCCGATCCGCTGGGCCTTCGCGTCGAACGACTTGACCATGACCTCGACTTCCTGACCCTCGGCCACGACGTCGCTGGCGCGCCAAACGCGTTTGTGCGCCAACTCGCTGATGTGCACCAGCCCTTCCACCCCCGGTTCGAGCTCGACGAACGCGCCGAACTCCATCAGCTTGGCCACCTTGCCCTTGACCACGGTGTTGACCGGGTACTTCCGGGCGGCGTCGTCCCAGGGGTTGGCCAACATCTCGCGGTAGCCGAGGCTGATCCGGTTCGACTCGAGGTCGATCTTCTGGATCTTCACCTGGATCCGCTGACCTTCGGCCAGGACGTCGCTGGGATGATTCACGCGTCCCCACCCCAACTGGCTGATGTGGAGCAGCCCATCCACGCCGCCCAAATCGACGAAGGCGCCGAAGTCCATGAGTTTCCGCACCACGCCCTCGTGGATTTGGCCGGGGGCAAGCGATTCGAGCAGATTTTGGCGGGCTTCCTCCTTCTCGCGCTCGAGCACGGCGCGATGGCTAAGCACGAGATTGCGGCGTTGCGGGTTGGCCTCGGTGACCAAACACGAAAACTTCTCGCCCACGAACTGCGCCAGATCCTCGACGCGGTAAAGCGAAATCTGACTGACGGGAATGAACCCGCGGATGTGATTCACCTCGCATTCCAACCCGCCGGCGTTGTGGCCAGTAATCCGGGCGTCGACGATCATGCCCTCGGTCAGATCCGACCAATCGCCCACGTTGACCGCGGCGTGCGGCAACCCCAGCTCGTAGAGCCCGTCCTCCCGATTGAACCGCTTCACGATCACATCGACGACGGCCCCGACCTCGGGCGGCTGGGCGAAATGCGGCAAGGGAACGACGCCCTGCTCGCGGCTGCCGGCCAGCTCGACGAAAACGTCCTCCCGCTCGACCGCCACCACGCGGCCCTGCATGCGCGACTCCGGCTCGAGCGTCGCCTGCCGCGAAACGGTCTCGTCCGTGGCGAGCAACTCCTCCAACGGAGCGTCGCCCAGGGCCGCCTCGAACTCCGCCTCGAGGTCCGTGGGCAACTGCGATCGCCGACTCGGCGGCGGGAAATGCCGGCGCCGCGCGGCCGGTTCCGCGTCGGTTGGCTCATCAGACGGCGGCGGCGCGGCGGATGGTCCTTCCTGTGCGGGCGGCGCTGCGGGTTCTTCGGCCGTCGGCTCCTCGACCAGGTCGGTCTTCGCGTCGGCGACAAGCGGCCCCTCCACCTCGGCGCGGTTGGGGGCGTCTTCGGACGAGACCGGCTCCTCGGCCGGTTTCTCGGAGTCCTCGCCCGGCACGTACCAGTCGCGCTTCGCGCGAGGCGTCACGGAGCCGCGGTCGCGTTGTGAGCCGATCAGAATCCGCGGCGCCCGCTTGGGCGCCGAGCCGCCCCCCGCGCCGGAAACTTCTTGGGCGACGGGCTCGGTATTCGCGTCAGCCGCGAGGGAAGGGTCGCCGTTGCCGGGCGCGTCCGGCGTGGCGGAAGAATCGGGCGTCTGGACCGGCTCTTCCCGGCCAAGGTCAGAGTCATTCGTCATGGATCGCAACCTGCCGCGGATAACCTCAATTCAACGAACAACGCGTCGAGTGCCCCTGCTGGCCTGCCCCGCAGTGCCGCCCCGACGGGGAAACCATCTATTCTAAGACGTGCCGCGCGTGTCTCCAAGAGTTGGTTTCGGACCGGGACGGGCCCGAAGCGACACCACCCGACAGGGTGGTTTCACCAGATCACCTCGCCGATGCCGCGGGGCGAAAAGCAGAAGAACGGCAGTGTCAGGGCCACCCACCCGATCGCCGCGCGAACCCGGCCCAAGGGCACGCGGTCGTCGGCCGTGGCCGGGTGGTCCGCGCCCATCAGGCAAACGAGCACGATTAACACCACCCACATGTATTTTTCCGCGACCAGCACGTAGATAATCGCCGCCACCAGCAGCATCCTGGCGAGATGGTGTGCCCGGCGTCCCAGCAGGGCATAGGCGACGTGCCCGCCGTCGAGCTGGCTGATCGGCAGCATGTTCAACCCCGTCACGAACATGCCCACCCAGCCGGCCATGAGCAAGGGGTTCAACTGGCTGAGATAGATCATCGAGTCGCCGGCCAGCTCGGGGCGGAGCCGGTCGATGAGCAAGGTGAACACCAGCGGATTGTAGAATCCGATGTCCACGGCGCCCGGCACGGGCGGTCCCATCTGCCGGATGCCGAGCCACGTGATCGGCAGCGCGACGGCCAAACCCGCCAGGGGGCCGGCCACGCCCAGATCGAACATCGCGCGGCGATCCGCCCCGTGTCCGCGCATCCGGATCACCGCGCCCATGGTGCCAAAGGGCGTAAACGGGACGGGCAGGAAGTACGGGAAGCTGGCCGGGATGCCGTGCCACCAGGCCGCGAGGAAGTGGCCCATCTCGTGAGTGAACAGGATCCCCAGCACGGCCGCCGCGTAGGCCAGCCCGTCGGGCCAATGCTCCCACAGCGCCTGGCCGGCCGACGCGAAGCCGTCGAGACAGGCCCCCGGCATCCAGTGCGTGGCGCCGGCCCAGAAGGTGGACACGGCGGTGGCCACCAGGAGCACCAACGGCAAAAGGACGCGGCGGCGTGTCATGCTTCAGGCGGAACCACGCCGACGGTCAGCAGCAGATTGGCGTAGATCCGTTGCTCCGCCGTGGCAATCACCAACGCCGTGTCGCCCGAGCGGACCTTCTCGTAGAACGGAAACCGATGGATCCGAGTCAATTCCAGACTTTTGGGCAGGATGCGTTGGAACTCGGCGAAGATGGGCTGGTCGGCCCCGTCGTCGGGCACCATCACCGCGGCCGCTTCGATCGGAATAGCCGCCACCAGCGCGGAGAGCACGTCCGTGACCGTCACGACGCCGGGCATCAGGTTCAAAAAGACCTTTTTGGCCGACGCGGGCGAGCCGGTCGAGAACGGGTAGTTGCCGTCGGCGATCAGGATTTGCGATCCGTGGCCCGCCTGGCCCAGCACGCCCAGCATCTCCGGATGCAGCAGTTTCGTCTTGAGCATGATGTCGGTCTCCGTGTCTTTGGCTTCATGATTTCGGACGTTTGAACAAGACGAAGACGTCCCGCGTGATCCCGTCCGGCCATTGGTTCGTGTCGAAGGCGGCGACCAGCTCCCAGCCTTGGTCGCCGAAGTTGTTCATCAGCGTGTCCAGTTCGCGCTCGTCCACCTTGCCGCCAGCGAAAAACCCCTTGGCGGTGAGTTTGATCGTCTTGTATTCCCATCGCGTCATGGACGCACCTTTCGCGTCAAGGCAACGAATTCAAGTTGGGTGGCACGCCCTGAGGCACGAAGGGCGTGGTTGTGGTTTCGTGCATCGAGGGGGCCCGGGACAGACATCAGGATACCGCCGGAACCGCCCGACAACAAGAGGCCGCCGCCCCCGGCCGCGCGGCCGGTCCCGAATCACCCGTAGCCACCCATCCCGAAGAAAAGCTGCCGCTTGAGAAGACGATAAAACCAGTAGTCTTCGGGGATTTCCTCGCCGGGCAGGTGGTGGCTCGTCCGGGCGGTCCCGGCGGCGATCTCCGCCAGCGCGTCGCGGCCGCTGTAATCCGTGACGTTCCACTGGCGCAGGAACTCGGCCAGTTCGCCGGGCCGCTCCAGAATGACGCAGCCCCGCGTCCGCGCGCGGACGAACTCTTGAAACGCCCGAAGAAACCGGCTCCGGTCGATCGTCGCGGCCAAGTCGCCCTGGTTGTCGCGGATCGTCTCGCGGGCGAACGACAACGGGGGGCAGGGCTCGATGCTACCCCGCGGGCCGATGTGGAACCCCAGCCCGAGCGCGGCCGGGCAGACGGCCTCGCCGGCCGCGTTCCAATACGTGTCGATCAGAACGATCGGATGGCGCCGCCGCAAGACCAAGAGGCGGCGGCGCAGCTCCAGCATCTGTTCGCGATCGACGCACAGCTCCGGCGCCGGATCGGCGCCCACGGGGCGAAAGACGTAGTACCACAGGTACATGGCCCCGCGCCGGATAAACCCGCGGACGTACTCGTCCGAGGTCACTTCGTCCAGGTTCTGGCCGGTAACGGTGGTGGCGACGCCGAAGAGGATTTTCTCTCGCTTCAGCCGGGCCATGCCGTCGGTGGCGGCCGCGAAGACGCCGGCGCCGCGGCGGCGGTCGTTGGCCTCCTCGGGCCCGTCCAGGCTCACCAACGGCGTGACGTTGCCCAGCCGGCGGATCTCGCGGACGTTGTCGTCGCCGAAAAACAGGCCGTTCGTGATGATCTGGAAGTAACAATCCGGATGGCGCCGCGGGATGTCGAGCGCGCCGGGATACATCATCGGCTCGCCGCCCAGGAGCGTGAAAAACCACGAATGGCGCCGTTTGCCCGACGCGATGACGGCGTCCACCTCCGCCTCGGAGAGCCGGAATACCGGGCCGCGGCTTTCGATCCAGCAGCCCCGGCAGTGGAGATTGCACGCGTTGGTCAGAGCCAGGAAAAGAAACGGCGGAAACAGCTCTCCCCGCGCCGCCCGCCGGCGATGCGCCGCCACGGCGCGCGTTCCCTTGTACGCCCACAAGTGCGCCGCCTTCCACGCCAATCGCGGCGAGACCTCCGTGAGCAGACGGTAAACGAGGCGAGGCAACATCGCGAGGCGGGAAGGGAAATGGCTTCCATTGAAGGTGAATCGTGGCGGCGCGCCGCCGATCGGGCGACTCAGCGTTCGGCCTCGAACGTCGCGGTGACGGTGGTCGTGATGCCGCCGCGGGCCGTGAAGGCGGCTTCCAGCGTCATCCGCCGCGGCGAGAGCAAGCCCACCAGGTCGTCCAGGATCCGGTTTGTCGCGTCCTCGTAGTAGATACCGAGATTGCGGTACTGTTGCAGATAGAGCTTCAGGCTCTTCAGTTCGACGCACTTCGGCCCGGGCACGTAGGTGAACACGAGCGTGCCGAAGTCGGGCTGGCCCGTTTTCGGACAAACCGACGTGAACTCCGGGCATGCAATCCGCACGGTGTACGGCCGGCCCGGATGGGGGTTTTCAAAGGTTTCGAGGATCTGGTCCAAGGGCGCGTTCATGGCGGGGCTCCCAATCGCGACAGCGTTATTCTGGCACAACGAGGGCGAGAGGGCAAGCCGTCCGGATGCAACCGTCATGCTGAGCGAAGCGAAGCATCTCGGCGGAAGCCTCGCAAACGAGGTCCTTCGCTTCGCTCAGGATGACAGAACGAGGGCGGGATGACGAAATAAGGCCGGGATGACGGAATGAGGGCGAGATGACGGAATGAGGGCGAGAGGATTGCGCGAGGGCGCGCTATCTGTCCTCGATCGTCCGCGAGAGCCGCTCGACCTGGACGCGGACGCCTTCGAGGTTGGGGTTCAGACGCAGCGCGCGGCGGAAGCACTCCAGGGCGGAGACGGGGTTGCCGAGCTGCAGATAGGCCTGGCCCATGCTCGCCGCGGCGGGAAAGTGATAGGGATTCACCTCGAGCGCCTGGTGGCCGTCGCGGATCGACTCGATGAAGCAGTTTTGCCGGAAGAAGGCGACGCCGCGTTGGTTCCACGCCTCGGCGAACCAACCGGCTTGCTCGATCAGATCGGTGGCCTGCCGGACCGCCTCCGTGTACTGTTGGGCGGCGACCAGGCGGATGACGGCGGCGAGCATGTGGCGCTGGGCCGCGCTGCCGGCGCGGGGCCAGACGTTGCGGATGCTGTTTTCGGCCAGCACGCGGACCGTGCGGTCGTCGTCGTGCAGCGCGCGGCCGAGCGTGTGGTTAACGTCGTACTCGCCCACGAATCCCAACGCCAAAACGGCCCCGCGGCGGACTTCGCGTTCCGGATGCTCGCACAGCCGCTGCAGCGTGCCGCTGGTGTACCGCGCGGAGACGGAGCGCACGAATCCCGCCGAATCCTGGTCGTCGAGATACTGGCGATACAGGCTGCACAGAATCGGAGTGCGGGGGGAATCGCTGCTCACGGACGCCCTCCTCGGATGAGGCCGATCGGGACGCCACCGCTCGAACGGAATCGGGGTAAACGGCCCTCGACCTACCGTTCGATTCTAATCAGGGGTCTCCGGCAAACCAACAAGAAAACCCCCCCGTGGCGATCTTTCCGCTTCCACGGAAGCGACCGACGGACGAGAATGAGACGAGGCAAGCACTTAAGTGCCGGGTGAGGTAGGGTTGCCCAATGGGGTGGCGTGTTTCGGAGCGTCCTATCTTTTTGCCGGAACGCCCCGAGCGGGAGAATGAAGCGATGAACCGACCCGCGCGGTTGGCCGTCTTCGTCGCGTGGGCGATGGGCGCCGTCCTGCTGCTTGGCCGGTCGGGTGGCGCGGACGATACAACCGATACAACCGATTGGAGAACCGGCGCCGCGTGGCACCGGCGGCTTGCGGCGCCCGTCCAGGGGCTTTGGGCCCAGAAACCGCTGCGCGAGGCGATCGAGGGGCTCTCGCGGGCGCAACGCGTGGCCATTTGGCTCGATCGACGCGTCGATCCCGGCCAAGGTGTCGATCTGGACGTGGGCGGACGGCCGCTGCGGGACGTCCTGGCCGAGATCGCCAAGGCGCACCATCTAGGATGGAGCCTCTTCGAGCCGGTCGTCTACTTCGGCCCATCGGCGGCCGCCGCGCGGCTTCGGACCGTGGCCGAGTCGCGCCGCGAGGAGGTTCGGCAGTTGGGCCTTGCCGCCGCCGGCGCGTTTCACCGATCCGCGCCCAGCCGATGGGACGATCTGGCCGAGCCCCGCGCCCTGCTGGCCGAGCTGGGCCGAACGGCGGGAATCGAAATCCGGGGGTTGGAACGCGTGCCGCACGACCTTTGGCCCGCCGCCGACTGGCCCGCCATGTCCCTGGCCGACCGGCTCACGCTGCTTCTGGTTCCCTTCGACCTGACGTACCGGATCGATCCCACGGGTCGCGCGATTGAGCTTGTGCCCTTGCCGGAGGAGGTCTCCATCACAAAAACGTACCCAGGGGGGAGCGATCCCGAGGCGCTGGCCCGGCGTCTCGCCGCGCGGGCGCCGCGGTGCCGTGTTTCGGTCGAGGGGGAGCGCGTGACGGTCCGGGGGTTGCTCGAGGACGTCGAGCAAATCGGGCGGTCGGCGTCCGCCGCGCCGGGCGAGACGTCGAAAACGCTCGGCGCGACCGACGCCGATCTGGACCACATCCGGATCGCGCGGTTCGCGGCGGAGAATCGTCCGTTGGGCGAGGTGCTCGGGCACGTCGCCAAGCAGTTGGGCTTGGAAATAACGCTCGACGAGAACACCTTGCGTCAAGCGGGCGTCTCGCGGGAGAGGCTCATCTCCGTGAAGCTCGACAACGCAACGGTCGACGAGCTTCTGGCGGCGATCCTCGCGCCCGTCGGACTGCGTTTCACGCGCCACGGCAGGACGGTCGAGATCCAACCGGCCGCGGGGCATCATGCAGATGTGACCTTATCCAGCGTGTGCCACTGGCTCCGCCAGTGCTGAATCGCCTGTGTTTCCGAGCACTGGCAGAGCCAGTGGTACCCAAAAGACGGCTTTCAACACGATCCCTCAATTCTGACGCGCTACACGGACGGGTTTTTCCACCGAATTCGCTCGGGATGACGCGGTAAGACGGCGAGGGCCGTGGGACGAGACGAAAAAAACAGCCGTCCGCTTGGGAGGAGCGGACGGCTGGAAAAGGTCATCGCTTGGGAGAACGGGAGACGATCAGCCGCGGCGCAACCGACGGGCGCCGACCAGGCAGGCCAGGCCGGCCAGCAAGAGCCCGATGGTGCTCGGCTCCGGAATGGCCTTGAGGTAGAAATCCGTGTCCGTGCGGATCATGAAGTTGCCGGCGGAGAGGCTTTCCATCCTGCCACTGAGCTGCACCTCGGAAAGGATGTTCGGGCCGAACAGGAAATCGTGATCGAGCAGGGTAACGCCCGCGGCGCCGGGGCCGAGAGCCGTCACGTTAAGCGAGGCGTTGTAGAGCAACACCTGCAGGGCCAGCATATTGGCGTTGTTCACCTCGCCGGTCCAGAACTCGGTCGGGTCGGCGCCGCCACCGGCGAAGCCGACTTCCCAAATCTTGGTGCCGTTGGTCGCCGTGGCCAACGAGGCAATCACTCGGGCAAGCGGATTCGCTCCCGGGGCATTGGGGTCGACCATGCCTTGCGGGCCATCGGGATCCGAGTAGACGACGGCTATCGTGTTGGCCGACACGGGCGCGGCCAGGCCCAACTGGGTCCACACGGCCGCGGGAGCAGGCTGCAGTTGGACGGTCGCCCCACCGGTGAACAACGCGCTGGGGGTCACCGACTTCACCTCGGCGACAAACACGCCGGCAAACATGTTGGCCTGCCGCTGACGATCCGGCTGTAACTGGGGGCTGGCGTCGCGGACGTCGGTGATGTCGAACATGCCGTAGAAATACTCGCCCTGCTCGACGACCCAGTTGGCGTTCCCGTCAAGAAACGACTCCCAGTCGTTATCCTCCAACTGCGTGATGGTCTGGCCATCGAGATAAAGAAGGCTCGTCGCCAGGGGCTCCGCCTGGGCCGACAGGGCGAAAACACACAACAACGCCGCGGCACTCAAAACAATCCAGCTTCTCATTGCTCGTCTCCCAATAAAAATGCGATGACCTGTCTCTCATCCTAGGCGATCGCGCGGCAGGGTCCGCAACGTCTCCCAAACACCGGAATACTGCCGACGCGACACGTGTCTCTGCTGTCAGTGCTGTCTGCCTCCCGTCCCAGCGCGCAACGCCAATGCGCCGCCACCTATGGACGGTTACGTTGATGATAAAAGGGATCCGCCGCCAAATCAAGGTTTTAACGTCTCTAAACGCGGGAAAATCCAGGAAATCTTTGCCGACTGGGAAACCACCACTTTCTGGGGGAATTCCCGTCTAAAGAATGAGATCCGCCGGATGAAAAACCGCGAGAGACCAGAACAGCCATGGACTTTTTTTGGGTTCCTTTGGCGAAAGCGTAGGTGGGTATCTCCAGCGCGGGCGCGGGTTCCTCTTCTCTGCTCACAGCACACCAAAGTACTTAACCTGGCTGGGGTTGCGACCGTTTGCAACAGCGCAGCGGAACCCGTACTGCTGCCGTGTGCCTTTCCCCTACGCTTCCGCGGTTACTGGGCTTATGTTCTCGTCCGCCCCCCAACCAATCCGTCTCGACAGAGTCACGCCTTTCCCACGCTTACCCGTTGCGTCATGGGACCCTTCATTTCAAGGCGTACCACGATAACATTGGGGGGGCGGGTCGTGACGGATATCCCCAAACGTCGGGTTCTTCCCATCGGAACCAACGGGAAAACGGCACCGCGCGGCCGCCCAAGGTTGGTTCCGCTCAAGTCCGGCGGTCGATGGGGATAAAGACACGCAGGAGCCTGTTGGGCATGGACGCGCCCCGGCACGAGGAGGCTTTTTGGACGCCACCACGCGCGGGAACATCCCCCGCCAGGTGGGGTCACAAGCGTCGATGCCCGAAGACCGCGATCTCAAATTCGACCTCTTGGCCCTGGGCCTGCTGGCGCTGACCGTCTTTCTGGCGGCGTCGCTGTTGAGCTACCAGCCGGGCGATCCCCCCAGCGCCTTGGTTTACCCCGAGCAGAATCAGACGCTCAACGTGTGCGGGCGGTCGGGGGCGTGGGTGAGCCGGTTGCTGTTCGAGGGGCTGGGCCTGGGGGCCTTCTACCTGCTGTTCTCGCTGGCCGTGCTCGACTCGTTTCTCCTGGCCCGACGCGAAATCAGCGAACCGCGGCTGCGTCTGGCGGGCTGGCTAATGTCATTGGCGGGCGCGACCACCTTCGTCGCCATGGCCCTGCCCGACTGGTCACCCGGACCGGTGATCGGCTCGGGCGGCTATCTGGGGGCGACGGGCCGCGCGCTGTTGGAAATGCACTTCGCCAACATCGGCGGGTACATCCTCACGCTCAGCATAATCCTCTGCGGATTGCTACTGTGCACCGACTATTTTGTTATCCGCGTGATGGCATGGACGGTGGGCGTGCCCGCGAGGGGATTGTCGCGAACCGCGGCGAAGGTGGGTCGCGCGTGCGTGGGGCGACTCGGCCGGCGTTCGGTCCGGACCGCGGCCAACGCGCCCGTCGCCGTGCGCCGCCCGGCGGCCGAGGCGGACTTCGACGAGGAATCGGCCGAGACGGAATACGATGAGGAGGAAGAGCCGGAGGAGGAGGAGGAGGACGCGCCCGCGGCGCCGCTGCGGATCCGGAAACCGCGTCGGACGCAACGGGAGCAGGTTCTCCAAGACCTGGAATCCGCCGACGTCGACGACGCGGCGCAGGACTACGAACTGCCGTCGATGGACCTTTTGCTCCCGAGCGAGGAGTTTTGCTTCGAGGAGCACGAGCAGGACGTGCGGCGCAAGGCCAAGGTCATCGAAAAGACGCTGGCCAACTTCGGGTTCAACGTCCGCGTCGTGGAGATCCAGACGGGGCCGGTGATCGCCCAGTTCGAGGTGGAATTGGAGGCGGGCCTGCGTCTGAGTCGAATCACGTCGCTGGCCGACGACCTGGCCATCGCGCTGAGGGTGCCCAGCGTGCGGATCGTCGCGCCCATCCCCGGCAAGAACACGGTGGGTATCGAGGTGCCCAACGCCGACCGCCAGCTCGTCCGGCTCCGCGAGGTCATGGAGGAAGGCGCGGCGAAGACGGCCAAGATGCGGATTCCGATCTTCCTGGGCAAGGACGTGGCCGGTCATCCGATGGTCGTCGATCTGTCGCAGATGCCGCATCTATTGATCGCGGGGCGAACGGGGACGGGCAAGAGCGTCTGCCTGAACTCGATGATCGTCTCGATCCTCATGACGCGGCGGCCCGACGAGGTGCGCCTGTTGCTGATCGATCCGAAGATGGTCGAGCTGAGCCCTTACAAGAGCCTGCCGCACCTGATGCACCCCGTGGTGACCGACATGCGCAAGGCCGAGGCGATTCTCGGCTGGGCCGTGGAAAAGATGGAGGAGCGGTACCAATTGCTTGCCCGGGCGGGGGTGCGCCACGTGACCGCGTACAACCAGCTCGGGCGCGAGGAGATTTTGGATCGGATCCAGCCCGAGACGGACGAGGAAGCCGCGCAGATCCCCTCGCACATGCCCTTCATCGTCATCATCGCCGACGAGATCGCCGACCTGATGATGACGGCGGCCAAGGAGGTCGAGGGCCACATCATCCGGCTGGCGCAGAAGAGCCGGGCGGTCGGCATCCACCTTGTGTTGGCCACGCAAAAGCCGACCGTGGACGTCATTACCGGTCTGATCAAGTCGAACCTGCCGGCCCGGCTGTCCTTCCAGGTGGCCAGCCGCGTGGATAGCCGAGTGGTGCTCGACGAGATGGGCGCCGACCGCCTGTTGGGCAACGGCGACATGCTGTTCCTTTGGCCGGGCACGAGCACGCTGATCCGCGGACAGGGAACCTATCTGAGCGACGACGAGATCAACGCGGTGATCGACGCCGTGGCCACGACCGAGCCGCAATACGTCAAGGAGCTGGTTCAATTGCAGGCGGTGGGACCCGACGGCCAGAAGGGCGGACTGCGGACCGACCGCGACGAACTCTACGAGGCGGCTATCGACGTCGTGGTTCGCGAGGGTCGTGGAAGCGTATCGCTCTTGCAGCGGGCGCTGGGCATCGGCTACGGCCGCGCCGCCCGGTTGATCGACTACATGGCCGAAGACGGATTCGTCGGCGCGTACAATGGTTCACAAGCCCGCGACGTGCTCATCACCGTCGAGGATTGGGAAACGATGACCGGCCAGGCCCCGCCGCCGGCGACCGCCAGCCCGCGACACCCGCGGAATATCTTGCTCGACACCGCCGCGGCCAACCGTCCGGTCCGCGCGGTGAAGGAGTCGCCGCCGTGGGAACGAACCGACGAGGAGGACGATCTGTCTGACTCGGAAGACGAGGAGGAACTGGAGGAAGAAGGTCTGGACGAGGAGTATGAGGAGGACGTCGAAGAAGACGAGGAGCCTTCCGAGGACGACGACGAGGCGGAAGAAGAGTATGAGGAGGAGGAGGACGACGACGACGAAGAGGAAGAAACCGACGAGGTAGAGGCGGAAGAGGAGGAACCCGAGGGAGAGCCCGTGGGCCACCGGCGCGGCAACGAGGTGGCGTGAACCGGGGACTGTCCCAATTTTCGTCTCAGTGAAAATGGGACTGTCCCCTTTGCCGCAGGCCCCCCACAATTACCAATCCCCGTTGACAGGGGCAAGGCAGACTTGTATGGTTGGGGGTTTGGGGTATTTGAGGGCAAGCCGACAGGAAGGCCGACCGATCCGACCTGCCCTGAGGCCTGACGCGGTCTCCAGGGCGTTTTTGTTGGAATAATGTCTCGCATCGAAATCTACGACACGACGCTTCGCGACGGCGCGCAGGGCGAGGGGATTAGCTTCTCGCTTCAGGACAAGCTGCTTTTGACCGAGCGGCTGGACAGCCTGGGCTTCGACTACGTCGAGGGCGGCTATCCCGGCTCGAACGAGAAGGACTTCCAATACTTCCGCCGCGTGGCCGAGATGGACCTGCGGCACGCCAAGGTCGCGGCGTTCGGCATGACGCGGCGCAAGGGAATACCGGCCGAGGACGACCCGGGCCTGACCGTGCTCCTGGAGTCCGGCGCCGCGGTCGTCACGCTGGTGGGCAAGACCTCCGTGTTTCAGGTCGAGCAGGTCCTGCAAACCACGCTGCCGGAAAATGTGGCCATGATCGGCCAGAGCGTCGAGCGGATCGCCGGCGCCGGCCGCGAGGTGATCTTCGACGCGGAGCACTTCTTCGACGGCTGGAAGGCCGATCCCGCTTATGCCCTGCGCGCGGTCCGCGCGGCGGCCGACGCGGGCGCGAGCCGAATCGTCCTTTGCGACACCAACGGCGGGACCATGCCGGAGGAGATCTCCGAGATCACCCACGCCGCCGCCGCCGAGCTTTCCGTGCCGGTGGGAATCCACTGCCACAACGACTGCGACCTGGCCGTGGCCAATTCGCTTGCAGCCGTGCGGGCGGGGGCCACGCACGTTCACGGGACGATCAACGGGTTCGGCGAACGCTGTGGCAACGCCGACCTCATCGCCGTGATCGCCAACCTCGCGGTGAAGTACGGCGGCTACAACGTGCTGGGCCGCTCGGGCGTCGAGCGGCTCACCGAGCTCTCCCGCTTCGTCTACGAAACGGTCAACACGAGCTATCGCGCCAACCAGCCCTTCGTGGGCAAGAGCGCGTTCGCGCACAAGGGCGGGATGCACGTCAGCGGCGTCGCGCGAAACGCGACCAGCTACGAACACATCGAGCCCGAGCGCGTGGGCAACGAACGGCGGATCCTCGTGAGCGAGCTCTCCGGCCGTTCGAGCATCGTCGAACTGACCACGAAATACGACATCCAGCACGACGCGCGGCTGATGGAAAAGATTCTCGCCCGCGTGGTGTCGATGGAAAACGCCGGCTACCAGTTCGAGGCGGCCGAAGGCTCGTTCGACCTGTTGGTCAAAAAGTGCGCCGGGACGTACCGCCCGCATTTCGAGCGGCTGGCGTACCACGTGAACGTGGAAACCCGGGGCGAGAGCAAGACGCGGACCGAAGCGACCGTGAAAATTCGCGTCGGCGACGAGATCCACCACGAGGTGGCCGAGGGCGACGGCCCGGTGAACGCCCTGGACGCCGCCATGCGCAAGGCCCTCAACGGTTCCTTCCCGTCGCTCCGCACGATGCACCTGGTGGACTACAAGGTCCGCGTGATCAACTCCGAGGCGGCCACGGCGGCGGGCGTCCGCGTGGTGATCGAGAGCCAGGACGAGCACGACGTCTGGGGCACCGTCGGCGTCAGCGAGAACGTCATCGAGGCAAGCTGGATTGCCCTGGTGGACAGCATCGAGTACAAATTGTGCAAGGACGAAGAGCCGCCTTCGGAAACCAAGAACTCATAAAGGGATTTCACCACGGAGGCACGGAGAATAGACAATGGGAAGAAACCGCGGATGAACGCGGATAAACGCGGATGTGGTTGGCGTGAAGATGACAGCACCTAGGCGCGGCATGACCCCGCTCTGACGCCGGCGTCCCCCCCACGTCTCTCATCCGCGTTCATCCGCGTTCATCCGCGGTTCCCTCCTCTTGCCTTCTCTGTGTCTCCGTGCCTCCGTGGTGATTGTCCTACTCTCCTTCTTCAAGACCAACCTCATGTCCAACATTCCTTCGCGCGATCTCCCAAAACAATACGACCCCGCGCCCGCGCAGAAGCGATGGTACGCCTTCTGGCAGGAGCGGGGCTATTTCCACAGCGAGCCGCGCGGCGACCGCAAGCCGTACACCATTGTCATCCCGCCGCCCAACGTCACCGGGGCGCTGCACCTGGGCCACGCCCTGAACAACACGCTGCAGGACATCCTCATCCGGCAGAAACGGATGCAGGGCTTCGAAACGCTCTGGGTGCCGGGCACGGACCACGCGGGCATCGCCACCCAGGCGGTCGTCGAGCGGCGGTTGCTCGCTGAAGAAAAACTCTCGCGTCACAATCTCGGCCCTGACGGACTCCGCGATCGGATCTGGCAGTGGAAAGAGTCCTACGAAGCCCGCATCCTCGGCCAACTCAAGCAGATGGGCTGTAGCTGCGACTGGCAGCGGACCCGATTCACGCTCGATCCGGTCTGCGCCCGCGCCGTGCGGCACACGTTCTTCCGCCTATTCAAGAAGGGCCTGATCTATCGCGGCAAGCGGCTGGTCAACTGGGACACGATGCTGCAGACGGCGGTAAGCGACGACGAGGTGTTTCACGAGCCGGTGGCCGGCCATTTCTGGTACTTCCACTATCCGGTCATCAAGCCGAAGCGGGGCGAGCCGAAACACGTCACGATCGCCACCACGCGGCCCGAGACGATGCTGGGCGACACGGCCGTGGCGGTCCACCCCGATCCGGCCGGCGCGCTGGCCGCCGTCGAGGCCGACCTCGAAGCCCGGCTGGCCGCCGCGCCCGAGAAACAGCGCCCGGAGATCGAAGCCGAGCTGGCCGACCTCCGCGAGCGCCGCCGCGCGCTCCTGCCGGAGTTGGTCGCGCTGCGGAACATGGCCGCCGACGGGCGGATGTTGCTCTTGCCGCTTCTGGAGCGGGAGATCCCGCTGGTGGCCGATCCCTGGGCGAAGCCCGAGATGGGCACGGGCTGCGTCAAGATCACGCCCGCCCACGATCCCAACGACTACGAGGTCGGTCTGCGGCAAAACCTGCCCATGGTCAACATCCTGAACCTCGACGGCACGCTCAACGACAACGCCGGACCGTATGCCGGCGCTACCGTGCTCGACGCCCGCGAGAAGGTCGTGGCCGACCTGGATCGGCAGGGCCTCCTGGTCAAAGTCGAGGATCGCGAGATCGACCTGGCGCACAGCGACCGCTCGAAGACCCCCATCGAGCCGCTTCTGACCGATCAGTGGTTCGTCCGCATGGACGAGCTGGCCCAAACGGCCATGGACGCCGTGCGCGACGGACGGGTGAAGATCACGCCCGATCGCTACGCCAAGGGCTACCTCGACTGGCTCGGCGAGAAGCGCGACTGGCCCATTGGCCGGCAGCTTTGGTGGGGACACCAGATCCCCATCTGGTATGCCAAGACCGCCACCGAGGCCGACCTTGCCCGGGCGTTCGTGGGGCGCGACGACGTGACTTGGCAGTGGGACGACCAATACGAGCAGTGGCTCATATGCGCGGAGGAAGAAGACCTGGCCGAGGACGCGGTGCCCGGTCACACGCTCGTGCGCGAGCAGGACGTGCTGGACACCTGGTTCAGCTCGGCCCTGTGGCCGCACTCGACGCTCGGCTGGCCCGAGCAGACCGAGGAACTGAAATACTACTATCCCACGAGCGTGCTCATCACCAGCCGCGACATCATCACGCTTTGGGTCGCCCGGATGGTGCTGGCCGGGTTGTTCAACGTGGGCGACGTGCCGTTCCATCAGGTTTATATCCACCCCAAGATCCTCGACGGCTACGGCGAGGGCATGTCCAAGACCAAGGGCAACGGGGTCGATCCGGTCGACGTGATGGACAAGTTCGGCGCCGATGCCCTCCGCTTCGGCTTGGCCCATCTGACGACCGAGACGCAGGACGTCCGGATGCCGGTCGAGTTCGAGTGCCCTCATTGCGGCAAGCTGATCGAGCAGACGCGCAAGAACCGCGTGCTGCCGCGCGTGCCGTGTCCCGAGTGCAAGAAGGCGTTTTCCACGCAATGGGCCGAGAAACCCGAGGACAAGGTCCTGCCCAAGGGACTCGTGGTGAGCGATCGTTTCGAGGACGCCCGCAACTTTTGCAACAAACTGTGGAACGCCTCGCGTTTTGCCTTGCTGAACCTGGAAGGCTACACGGCCGGTCCGATTTCGAGGGAAGAGCTTCTCGTCGAGGATCGGTGGATTCTGAGCCGGCTGTCCACGGTGACCCGGCAGGTGAGCGAGGCGCTGGATCAGTTCCGCTTCGCCGACGCGGCGCGGACGCTCTACGGCTTCGCGTGGGACGAGTTTTGCAGCTTCTTCGTCGAGATGGTCAAAGGCCGCTTGCAGGATCCGAAGGGCCGGCCGCTGGCCCAGCGGGTGTTGACGCACACGCTCGATACGCTCTTGCGCCTGCTGCACCCGATGATTCCATTCGTGACCGAGGAGGTCTGGCAGTTGCTCGGCGAGTACGCCCCGTCGCGCGGGTATCCCGCGCCCGCGCCGGCGGCCGCGAGCATCATGATTGCCCCGTGGCCGACGGCCGACGCGGCGATGGAGGATCCGGCCATCGAGGCGCAATTCGCCTTGTTCCAGAACGCGCTGGGCGGCGTGCGGGAGATCCGCGCGAGGCAGAACGTGCCTCCGAAGACGATGGTGGAGATCCTGGGACGCTGCAACGAAGACACGGCCGCGAAGCTCTCCGCGATGGGGCCCTACTTCGCGAGCATGGCGGGCGCGAGGGCCATTGCCTGGGGCCCGGAGGTCCAGCCGCCGCCCCTATCGGCCAACACGACCACGACGGCGGGCGAAATCTTCGTCAATCTGGCCGGGCTGATCGACGTCGAGGCCGAGGCTTCGAAGAAACGGCAGGAAATCGCGAAGCTCGACTCGCTCATCGAGGCGAAGCGGAAGAAGCTGGCGGATGAAAAATTCGTCGGCCGGGCGCCCGAGGCCGTGGTTCAGAAGGAGCGGGAAGGCCTTGCCGAGCTTAAGGCCCGCCGCGATTCCGCCCAGGCCGCCTTGGAGCGGCTCGCCGGCTGATCGGGGCCCGCGGTTGTCGCGTCCCCACGGCCTTCGCTTCGCCCGGACCGTGCCCCGGCGCAATCGGGCGAACCCGGCCCGGGGTGAGCGGGCGTCGTTGCGTCATCGCTTGGGCGTGGCGGACATCAGAGCGCTTCCCACGTAGCTTGACGCGATTGCGCCCAGCAGGAACAACACCCCCAGGGTCTCGAGTGAATCGACGCCCAGCAGCGAGCCGAACAGCGCGGTTAGGCCAACGGCCGCCAGCACGACCGTGTAGAGGATCATGGCGTGACGCGGCCAACCCCGGTCGCAGCGCATGATCGCCGAGCAGGGGATCGCCAGCATCAGACACGCGATCGCGGCAAACAACAGGTTTCCGCTGTTCCACACGAGCGATGCGACGAAGGCCGCCAGGGCGCCTGCCACGCATGCGGCGACGAGGTTGGCGTCCATTCGTTCGTCCTTGGAAAGGACGTACCGGCCGAAACGACTCAATCGCAGCACGAGGTGGGAGAGTGGGTCGGCCAACCAGGACGTGAAGACAAACATGATATAGCCAACCATCAGGGGCACGAGCAGCGGGCGCAACGCGGGCTGCGCGTCGGCCAGATTCCGGACGACGTTGTAGCCGATCACCAGCCCGATCACTAACGCCCACTGCGCCCCCGAGCCCAGCCTGCTCGTCCATAGGAAATAGGTCAATAGGACCCGGTAGACGGGATTGCGGGCCTTGAGGGCCGTGACCATGCCGTGGCGAGCCCAATCCAGCTCGGGCTCAAGCCGCAGGGCTTCGCGGAATCGTTCCTGCGCCCGGCGGACCTCGCCCTTCTCCAAGAGCGTCCAGCCCTGATTGGCGTGGCTCCAGGCGTTTTCCGGATCGCGGGCCAAGGCGTCGTCCAACCGCGCGTGGGCTTCGCCGGCGCGACCCAGCTTCACCAACGCCATCGACTCGGCGTTGACGCACATCGCGTCCTCGGGGTCGATGGCCAAACCCCGGCGCGCCGCGGCCAGCGATCGGTCCCATTGCTTCAGATTGTGCTCGATCATGGCCAGCAGGCCCCAGAGTTCCGCCACGCGCGGTTCGAGCCGAATTGCCTCGGCCACGGCGCGGCGGGCCTCCGCGGCGCGATTGGCGTGCCAAAGCACGTGCGCCTGCGCGTAATGCGTGAACCAGTGGTCCGGCGCCGCGTGGATGGCCGCCTGGGCTTCCCGCCGCGCCTCGCCGTGTTTGTTCCGCGCGCTTTGGCACAGCGCCAACAGCGCGTGCGCTTGGGCATCCTGGGCGTCGAGCGAAAGGGCCTGACGCAACTCCTTCTCGGCCAGGTCCCATCGGGACTGATCCATGAGCAGTCGGGCGCGCTGCACGTGGTGCGTCATGGGGTTCTCGCGTGAGCGAATTCCGGGGGGCTTGATTTCTGGACCTTTTTGTCGTCGTCTAACGCTTCGGTCGGGCGGCGATTAGCGATCGGTCACGAGAGCTTCAGGTACCGGAGGATGTCGTCGTAGGTGCCGCCCTGATTCGAGTAAAGGGCGTAATTGCGGGCCGTGGCGAACCATTCCGACGTGCTGGGGCGGATCCGCTTCACCGCCTCGACCAAGTCGCGCGTCGCCAGCGGCTTGGGAACGCCGGTCTTCATGGCCTCGGTCAGCTTCGCCTCGATCGCTAGGTCCACGACGGCCTTCAAATCCGCGCCGGAGAAGTCCTTCGCCTTGCGGGCCACGTGGACCCAGTCGAGATCGGCCGAGGGCTTGCCGCGACAGAGAATGCGGAGGATCTCCGCGCGAGCGGGCTCGTCCGGCGGAGGAACGAAAAGGATGCGGTCGAACCGACTCGGCCGGCGGAACGCCGAATCCATGTGCCACGGGGCATTCGTGGCCGCCAGGATCAACACGCCGTCGTTGGAACTCTTCACTCCGTCCAGCTCCGCCAGAAACTGGTTAATGAGGTGCCGGCCAGCGCTGGCCTTCATGTCGCAGCGGCTTGCGCCCAAGGCGTCCACCTCGTCGAAGAAGAGCACGCACGGCCGATTGCGTCGCGCGCTCTCGAACAGTTCGTGCAGGTTGCGTTCGCTGTTGCCCAGCCACATATCCAGCACGTCGTTGATCCCGACCGCGAGGAAGCCGGCGCGGATCTCGCCGGCCGTGGCGCGGGCGAGATGGGTCTTTCCGCAGCCCGGCGGACCGTACATGAGCACGCCCCCGCCGATCGCCTTGCCGTACGCGCGGAACATGGCCTCGTGTTCGATTGGGTAGATGATCTTCATGCGGATCTCTTCCTTGAGATCCGCCATGCCGCCGACGTCGTCGAACCGGAGCGATGGCCGCTCCAGGGGGATGCCCGACGGGCCGCCGCGGCCGTCCTCCCTCGCCGCGCGGACGCGCCCGTCCACCACCTCCGAGTCCGTCTCCTCCCGGTCGAGCCCGAGCCTCTCCTCGAACTCGCGATCGCGCAGTCCCCCATCCGCGGCCACGGCGGCGCGATACTCCGTCACGGCAAACGACACGTCGCCCGATCGAAACAGGAGCCGAGCGTGCAACAAAAACGCCTCGGCGGGGGTATCGCTCCCCTTGACCAACTCCTCGATGATCACCATCGCGTGCGAGTCCTTGGCCTGGTCCGCGAAGGCGCGCGCCAGACCCAGCTTCAGCGCCACGTTGCGGGGCGCTCGCGCAAGCGCTTCGCGATACTCCTTCTCGGCCTCGTCGGGACGCCCCCAACGCAAGAGCGTCTCCGCCAGATGCTGGCGCAGGGGGATATTATCGGGCGAGACGGCCAACGCCGCGCGCAACGCGTCGAGAGACTTTTCGTCGAACTCCATGGCGGGGCGCTCCGTCCGGCGGAAGACCTGCACGATACCCCCTGAGGATACCCTTGATCGCGGGAGCCGGCAAGCAGCGCGATCATCGCGTCCAGCCAAAAAAACCGGCGGATCGGGGCGCCTTTGCCAACGCAACGAAAGGCGGGGCGGCTGGATGGAGGGACCACGTTCTTCGCCTCGCTCGGAACGCGCCACCCAACGCGGGACGAGATTCCTCGCCGCGCTCAAGATGACGGCGCATCGGCCGTTGCCGGCGCGGCGGGCGGGGGCGGGTCGGGAACGACCTCGAGGTGGATTTGCAGGCTCACGGAGGCGCCGTCCAGATCGGTTTTGATCTCGATGGCGACGTCCGTTTTACCCGGCACGGTCCCCGGCGCGAACGTGACGGGAATCACGTGGAATTTCTTGACCTCCGTGGGCACTTGGCAGGTGATCCGCGGGTCGGGGCAGGTTACTTCGATCACGCGGAACGGCGCGAAACCCTGGACGACGAGATTGCGCGTGACGGGCGGCGCGCCGACCTTGGCGTCCAGCGCCAGCGCGGCGGGGCGCACGGCAAGCGGGGGAACCACCACGCCCTCGACCGCCAGCGGCACCCGCGACTTCGTCGCGTCGGCGTCGTTCGTGCGAACGGTGAGGTATTCGCCCAGATAGCCCTTGGGGGCGTCGGGCTTGAGTTCGACCGATAGCTCGTACGTCACGCGGCCCAGGTTCCGGTCCAGCTCGACGAGCTTCGTGCTCAGGTAGGGCCGGGGGCTTTCGACGGCGGTGATGGCCCAGTCGTCGCGGCCGGCGTAGCTGATCACCGTCTTGTGCTGACCGCCCTGGCCCTGGCGGATCGAGCCGAAGTCGATCGCGCCGGGCTGGAAGACGATGTCGCTGCGGATGTACGAGTGGACGTGCAGTTGGACCTCGGCGGCATAGGGTTTATCGAAGACAACCGTGATCGTCGCGTCCTTGCGGCCCAGGAAGCCCCGGGTATCGACCGACGCGATGATCTGGCCCTTCTGATAGGTCTTGATGATCTCGGTGGGATGCTTTACCAAGGTGCAACCGCAACTGGTCCGCACGTGCGAGACGTGCGCGTCCTCGAGATAGATGTTCTCGAACGTAAAAGCGAATTCGGCCTTGGCTCCACGGGCCAGGGCGCCGAAGTCGTGGGTGGTCGTCTGGAACATGTTCCTGGCCCACTGCTGGGCCGAGCCGGCCGTTCCCACGCACAGCCAGAGAACGATTGCCGCGAAACCGATGCGTTTGGACACTTCCGTGCACCCTCGTGCTTTCCTTGCCAAAATGGTTCACGCGACGCCGACGACCGCGCAAGCGTGCTTCATGCCGTCGACGGCGGTTTTGCCGTAGAAATCGCAGCCGGCGTTTTCCGATAGCAGCGGACTGGCCGCCGCGCCGCCGACCATGATGGACACGCCCTCGCGAAGCCCGGCCTGGCGGATCGCCTCGACCGTGGCCACGACCGACTCGTAGCACGTGGTCAGAAGCACGCTCATGCCGACGACGTTGGGCCGATGCCTGGCAATCGCCTCGACGAACCTCTCCGGCGGCACGTTCACGCCCAGGTCGATCACCTCGAATCCGACGCCGCGGAGCATCATGATGACGATGTCCTTGCCGATGTCGTGCACGTCGTGGCGGACGGAGCCCATCACCACCCGGCCGACGGTCTTGCCCGCCGCGTCCGTCTCGATCATCGGGGCGAGCTTCTCGGTGACGGCTTTCATCACCATCCCGCCGAACATGAGCTCGGGGATGAAGCACTTTCCCGAGGCGAAGCGGTTACCCAGTTCGATCATGCCCTGGTTGCACTCGCCGACGATCTCGGCGGCCGGCGCGCCGGCGTCGATCCGCTCCTGGATGAGGCGTTGGACGTCTTTTTCGCGGCACTCGGCCAGCGCGGCCGCCAAAGGGCTCAGTTCGCTCACGGTTGCTGCTCCTCGTGGAATGCGTCAGAACGACAGCAGACATTGCCAGATGAACACGTACCCAAAGCCGTCGGTCTCTTGCCAGATCCGGCGCACGAGTTCGGCGTCGCCGGTGATGGGCGGGAATTCCTTGACCTGCTCCTCCCAGGGCACGCACGTGCCCGGCGGTCGGACGGTTCGCTCTTGCTCGGACATGGGCGTCTCCGTTGGTCTACCTAATACACTCCGTACTCGCGGGTGAACTCCGTCATCGCGAGAACGTTTTCGACCTTCGTGTCGTTCTGCATGATGGCGCTGGCGTCCATGACGTAGCCGCCGTCGCGGGCGACGCCGTCGATCACCTTTTTGCACCAGTCGCGAACGTCCCGGGGCGTGCCCAGGGCCAGTACGTCGTTCGGAATGCCACCGCTAATGCAGAACATATGCCCCACGGCGCGGTGGACCTCGAAAATGTCGCCGCGATCGACGTGGTAGACGATGCTCCGCTCGGGCAACTGGGCGATGTACTTCAGATGGGGGTTCCACTCGCCCTCGGCGTAGAACAGCGTCTGGATCCCGTCGGCCCAAAGGCCCTCGATGATTTGTCGCAACGTCGGCCAGTAGAACCGTTCAAACTGGTCCGGCGAAAGGAAGGGCGAGCAACCGCGGTGCATCCAAAGCCCCACCGGCGCCTGCTTGGCCGGGTCGGACGTGGCCTTGGCCACGTGCAGCAGATGGGGCGTGAGGGCCTCGCAGGCGGCCAGCACCTTATCCGGCTGGCGGAACAGGTCCATGCATAGACCCCGATAGCCGCGGAGCTTGTCGGCGATGATGTCGAACGGCGCTTTCAGGATACCGGCGATGGCCGACACCGTGCCCGTCCGCTCGCGCATCGCCTGGACCTGGTCGCCCAGGCCCTGGAAGTAGTGCATCATCGACATGCCACCGCGGACCAGGGCCAGGTTGTGCGCCAGGGTGACCGGCTCGCCCGGCTTCTGGATCGGCCGGGCGACGCGCGGCAGCCAGACGTTGTAGAGGAAGCCAGTCGGGTCCTCGATCAGGGCGTCGTACTCGTCGGGCCGCATGTGGGCGTCGTCGTCGGACGGCTCGAGGTATTGGAAGCACGCGTCCGGCGGCGTCTCGATGCCCGGCACGGCGTAATATTTCAGCCCAATCGCCTTGACCAGGCCGGTCCACACCCAAACCATGTTTGGCACGGTCGCGTCCCAGTCGAAATCCGCCGCGCAGCGGAGCGTGGCATCAAACGCTTTTTGGAAGTCGTGCGTCACTTCCTGGCAGGTGTAGCCGGCGTAGCGGGCAACAAACTCGGCCACGAACGGGCGGATGGGTACCCGGTCCGGCTTGCCGTTGCGCAGGGCCGTCGTGTAACGCGCAAGTCTTTGCTGATAAAGCTCTTCCGTCGTGGGCGGCATCCGGTCGGTTCCTGCGGGCGGGCGACGGGCGGGACATCAAGTCCGCGTAGCATCCCATTTTCGCCAAGCTGTGTCAATCTCGCGGGGGGCCCCCACGGCCGTGCCGGGAGCCCCGGCCGTCTCCGCCCCCCTGGGAGAGGGCTAGGGTAAGGGAGGCGCGAGCCGGGCGATAGCAGGCGCCGTTCCAGCAAATCCATACGCGTGTTGGGCCCCCGGGCGGCCGCATGGTACAACAGGGGTAGTAGTCCCGATGCCGCGCGTCCACCTCGGTTCGAGCACACTGGTGTCAGCCATGCATCAAGAAGCCTCCCGTCGTACCCGCGAGAGAACCCAAGGCCCCATCCGACGGCATCACCCGGGGCGTGCTTGGGTGATCGTCACAACGGTGCTCGGCGCGCTGACGATCAGCGACGGGCAACCGGCGGCCGCGGGGCCATTAAGGCAAGGGGGGCAGTCCTCTTTTCGCTTCGCGAAAATCGGGACCGTCTCCAGACGGCTCGCCTCGCGCCGGCGCGCGTGCCGCACGAACGAAACCGCGCGGCCCGCGGCGACGGCCCCCGAAGCGGCCCCCGCCCAGAGCGACCCCTTCGCCTGGACACTGCTTTTCGACGGCAAAACGCTTGGCCAGTGGAAAGTGCCCGTCTACGGCGGCGACGGCGAGGTCCGCGTCCGCGACGGGGCGATCGAGCTGGGCATGGGCGTTGATCTCACCGGCATCACGTGGACCGGCGAGCTGCCGCGGACAAACTACGAATTGACGCTCGAAGGGATGCGACTGGACGGCAACGATTTCTTCGCCACCACGACCTTTCCCGTGGGCGATCGCTGCTGCTCGCTCGTGGTCGGCGGTTGGGGCGGCACGGTGGTGGGCATCTCGAACGTCGATTTTTACGATGCCTACAACAACAACACGGCGAAGTTCCGCTCCTTCGAGAACAAGCGGTGGTACCGCATCCGTATCCAGGTGAGCGACGCCCGGATCGAGGCGTGGATCAACGACGAGCAACTGGTCGATCTACCCCGGGGGGAGCACAAGTTCGACGTCCGCATGGAGGTCGAGCTGTCCAAGCCGCTGGGCGTCACCTCGTGGTGCACGAAATCGGCCGTCCGCGATCTTCGCCTCCGCCGGCTCACGCCGGAGGAAGTGGCCGCGGCGGCGGAAGTGAGGGAGTCGGACTGACGCTTCCTTCGGGAGATTCGCGCCGGCGTTTTCCATTGCGAAGCCGCGAGCGGCCATGCAACATTGAATAGAGCCATGAAACCGAGGACACCGGAGTTCGCAACCATGAAACGTGTTTGGCTGGCGTGGATCGTCTTCGTTGTTCTGGCGGGATTTTCGATTCCGGCCCAGGCGGCGCCGACCGCCGCGGACGCGGCCTTCGACCTGCGCGACGTGCTGGGCGACGGCTCGACCAACTACACCACGTCGGTGAAGGATCAGTCGTGGGGCACCTGCTGGATCCACGCCACGATGGCCGCCATGGAGAGCGATCTGGTGCGCACCGGCGATTGGACCGCGGCCGGCCTGCTGGGTGAGCCCGACCTGGCCGAGTACCACCTCGACAAGTTCAACGGCTTCACCCGACGCGGCATGCCCGACGACGAGCCCAACGATTCCTGGTACACCGGCCAGAGGGACCCTTATCCGGGGAGCAACGTGGACGAGCCGGCGACCACGCGCGATCACGGGCTGATCGTCCACCTCGGCGGCGACTACCGCATCGCCGCGGCCTATCTGACCGCGCACGGCGCGGTGAACGAAACGGACTCCACCCGGATCACTTCGGGCACGTACGCCCAGCGCCGGCAGAAATTCGGCTATCTCGACGACGAAGGCGTGAAACTCGTTGACGACTACGCCTACTTCGTGCCCCGGCACGTCGAATTCCTCACCTGGCAGGGCACGGACGAGGAGAAACGCCAGCGGATCAAGGAATCGCTGGTTGAGAATGGGGCGGTGGCCACGTGCATGTACTACGGAGGCGGCTTCATCAGCGGCGAGAACCACTACCAGCCGCCCAGCGACGCGAACGAGCCCAACCACGCCGTGACGATCTGCGGCTGGGACGACAACCGCGTGACGCAAGCCCCCACGCCGGGCGCGTGGCTCTGCAAAAACAGTTGGGGCCCCAGCGCGCACGGCGACGGCTACTTCTGGATCTCGTACGAGGACAAGCACGCCGCGCGGCACGCGACGATGGGCGGGGCGGCCTTCCGCGACGTCGAGTCGCAGCCCTACGACGTGGTCCACAACCACGCCCTGCACGGCTGGCAATACGACACGGCCGGCGTGAACGACGTGGTCGAGGTGGCCAACCGCTACGTCGCCGCTGGAGACGAGTTGCTCTCCTCCGTCGGCTTGTACACGCTCGCGTCCGACGTCGGCTACTCCGTGCGGATCACGTCGAGCCTCGGCGAAAGCGCCGTCGCGCTGGCCCAGCAGGACGGCAGCTTCGCCCAGCCGGGATTCCACACCGTCGATCTGGATCGGCCCGTCTGGCTCGATCGGGACGAGGCGTTTTACGTCGTCCTCTCGCTCACGGAGGGGGGCTACGCCGTGGACGCGTCGTTCCGCGTGTACACGGCCATGGGCACGGTCACCGATCCGCCCTACGACATTTACTCGTCGGCCGCGCCCAACGAGAGCTTCTGGCGGGATCCGCGGGGGGCGTGGGCCGACTGGTTGGATTTCGACGACGCCGCCGCGCGGCTCGGCCTGGAGTGGGACGACGCCTCGTGGAATTTCGCCCTCTTGGGCTACTCGGTCGCCACGTCGCCGGGCGACGCCAACCTCGACCACGCGGTGGACGCCGCGGACGCCGCCATCCTGGCCGCCCATTGGCTCGGCGAGAGCTTCGGCTGGCGCGAGGGCGACTTCAACGGCGACAGCCTGGTGGATGACCTGGACCTGGCGATTCTGTCCGCGAACTGGTCGGCCGCCGGCCAGGGCGCGTCCTCCGTGCCCGAACCCTCGGCGCTGGCCGGCCTAGCGTGCCTATTCACCTTTCTGGGGGCTCTTCTCCGAAAACGCCGGTGAAATAGGCAGACTTTGCCGGTTATGCCTTATCTTCCGGTTGTGTCGTGCCGATCTTACCGACGGTGTTTCCACCCGGACGCCGCACCCGCTGCGTCAGGGAGGAGACTGCATCGGTTGGGGTCACTCATCGGACGCATGTTGGGGGAAGGGCCGTGCGGATCGAGATATTCCGGCGATTTGTCTATCTGGCGATCGGCAGCAGCCTGGTGCTGGCGTGCTCGGGCTGTTGGCCTCGCCCCCGCCACGGGGTAATCCTCCGGGGCGATTTCGCCTTGGAATTGAACCGGATTCCCTGGCTGAAGAGTCGCGGCAGCGAATACCGAAGCGAAGAGGTCTCGTGCGGACCCGAAAGCTGCTCGGCGCAGCCGGCCGGCCCGGTCCCGGCCCTCATGGCCCCGCCGGTTGCCTGTGTTCCGAGGTGTAACGCGATGGGCTCCGGCGGCGAGGTCGCGCAGACCGGCTACCACAACGAGCCGCGTTTTCACCCCGTGCCCACGCGCCCGGTCTTCACGCCGCGAGGCGACCTGTCGGACTTGGTTCCTCGGGGTCCTTTGCCGCTTCCGAGGGCGTTTGCCACCTCGCCGGAGTGCGTGATGCCGCTCCAGCCGGGCCCAGGTACGGACGTGCCGGAGCTGATCCCACCTCCACCCGCCCTGCGGCCCTCGGCCAAGTCGGACGACGGCTCGGCCGCGCGCCCGCCGGCGTCTTCCGTGCCGGCCTGGGTCTTCTCGCCGCCGGCGCCGGCGGAGTCGTCCGACCCCGACGAAACCGCCGAAGGCGGCTGGTCGCTCCGCCGGTAGCCCGCGACGTGCCCGCCCATGGATGCCACGGTATGCGCACTGGCAGAGCCAGTGGCACTCCACGCACTGGCAGAGCCAGTGGCACTCCGTGATCCCGTTGTGGCACGGCCGCCCTCGGCCGTGCAAATTGCCCAGCACACAGCCGAGGGCGGCCGTGCCACGGGGCGGATGGCGACGTGCGGATCGCGATAGCCCTGGCCTGCCATTGCATACGGCAACGAGGCGGCCGGATGGCAGTTTGGGTTGTCTTTGACGCCGCACAACCCGACCGGTCAAGCCCCTTGTCTGGATGGGTCGATCTATCACAGGGCGAATGTCGCCTTGGCGGCCCGACGGCGCTGGTGCGCCCCAAGAGTCCCGCATCGATCGTCCCGCTCCCCGACCGATCCACTCCACCCGCGCCGATATGCTTGCCATGTCTGTTTCGCCCGCCGGCGTGTCCAGGTATTTGTGTTGGGCCGTTTTCTGCGGTTGCTGTTTGGCGGGGTCCGCGCTGGCCTCTCGCCCTGCCGCCGCGGAACCCTCGTCGGCGCGGCGGACGGCCATCGTCCGGGCGGTGGAGACGGCCCGGCCCTCCGTCGTCAACATCCGCGGCGAGAAGACCGTCGGCGCCGAGAGCGTCGCGGCCGATCCCGGCAAGATCGGCCAGCGGGTCAACGGGATGGGCACGGGCGTGGTGATTGACCCCCGCGGCTACGTGGTCACCAACTTCCACGTCGTGGACGGGGTCCGCGAGATCAAGGTCACGCTGTCCGACAAGCGGCAGTGCACCGCGCGGCTTGTCGCGCGGGACCCCGAAACCGACCTGGCCATCATCAAAATCGACGCCGTGGACAGGCTGCCCATCATCCCGATCGGCACGTCGTCCGACCTGATGACGGGCGAGCCCGTGATCGCGGTGGGCAACGCCTACGGCTACGAACACACGGTCACGCGCGGGATCATCAGCGCCCTGCACCGCGCCGTCCAGGTGAGCGACGCGCAGTTCTACGACGATCTGATTCAGACCGACGCGAGCATCAACCCGGGCAATTCCGGCGGGCCGCTGTTGAACATCGACGGCCAGATGATCGGCGTCAACGTCGCCGTCCGCGCGGGCGCCCAGGGCATCGGTTTCGCCATCCCGATCGACAAGGTCGTCGCCGTGGTCGACTCGCTTCTGGCCGCGCGCAACACCGAGGCGACCCGACACGGGCTGGTGCTGAAGCCGCGCGGCGCCGAGGACCGCCCGGGGCTGATCGTCGCCGCCGTGGAGGAGGACAGCCCGGCCGCCGAGGCGGGACTGAAGTCGGGCGACGTGCTCACCGAGGTGGACGACATCGAGATGGCCCTCTCCTTCGACTTCCAGAGAGCGATGTTGGATCGCGGCGGCGGGGACCGCGTGATGCTCCGCGTGCGGCGCGGCGACGAGTCGCTCTCGCTCGATTTGACCTTGGCCGCCGCCCGGCCCAAACGCCCCACGGCATCGCCCGACGCCTGGCAGTCGCTCGGCATGGAACTCGAGAGCATCGCGCCCGAGCAATTCCGCGAGCGGTACAAGACCCGCTACCGCGGCGGGTTGGCGGTAACCTCGGTCCGACCCGAAAGCCCCGCCGCCGAGCAGGGCATCCATCGCGGGGACGTGCTGGTGGGCATGCACATCTGGGAGACCGTCTCGTTGGAAAACGTCAGCTACATCCTCAGCCGGCCCGATCTGGCCCAAAACGGCCCGGTGAAGTTCTACATCCTCCGCGGCAACGAGACCCTCTTCGGCTTCCTGCCCCTTTCGATGAAAGACGGCAAGTTGACCCAGCGGTAGCCGTCCGGCAGAATGGGGAGTTGTGGTGGCGGGCCGACTCGCGGAATCGGGCGCCAAGCCCTCACGCTCACGTCACCCTGAGCGAAGCGAAGGGTCTCGTCGGGCCCGGATTCTTCGCTTCGCTCAGAATGACGAGCAGGGCGCCATGGCCACGCTTGCGTGGACATGTTCCTTATTTGCAGCCGTTGAGTCACCGCATGGCCACGCAAGCGTGGCCATGGCGCCCGCGCTTCATTCGTTTCTTCGAGGGCTGGCCGTGGAATTCGAGTTGATCGCCGAGCTGCGCAGGCGGATCGGCCCCCATCCGCAGATTCGGCTGGGACCCGGCGACGACGCCGCCGTGCTGGCCATGGCCGACGTGGACGAGTGCGTCGTCACGGTCGACGTCCTGACCGACGGCGTGGACTTCAAGCTGGACGAAATCGACGCCCGGCGCGCGGGCCGCAAGGCGTTGGCCGTCAACCTGAGCGACCTGGCCGCGATGGCCGCCCGGCCGTTGGCCGGGGTCGTGGGGCTGGTCCTTCCCCGCCGTGGCGGGCTCGACCTGGCGTTGGCCCTGTACGACGGCTTGCTGCCCTTGGCCGAAAAGTACGACCTGGCCATTGCCGGCGGCGACACGAACAGTTGGGACGCGCCGCTGGTGATTAGCGTGACGCTATTGGGCCAAGTAACCCCGCGCGGGCCGCTGCGGCGCGACGGCGCCCGGCCGGGCGACCGGCTCCTCGTCACCGGCGCGTTTGGCGGCAGTCTACTGGGCCGGCATCTGGACTTCGAGCCCCGCGTCCATGAAGCCCTGCTTCTGAACGAGCGCTACGCGCTCGACGCGGGCATCGACGCCAGCGACGGCCTGTCGCTCGATCTGGCCCGAGTGTGCCAGGAGAGCCGCTGCGGCGCCGTGCTCGACCTGGATGCCCTGCCCGTGGCCGACGACGCCCATCGGCTTGCCCGGCGGCTTGACGACGGCTCGACCGCGGTGGATCATGCCTTGGGCGACGGCGAGGATTTCGAGCTGATCCTGGCGGTCGCGCCGGAGACGGCCCGGCGGATCATCGCCGACCAACCCCTGGAGATACCAATGACCGATATCGGGCAATTCGTGGCGGAGTCCGGTCTTTGGCAGACGGATCGGCGCCACGGCCATCGCCCGCTGACCCCGCGCGGCTGGGAACACGGCCTGTAGGGGATCGTCGCCTCATCCGTCCCATCAGGTGTGTTTGGAAATGGGTTGGAACCGGCCAGTGAACACCGACACGTTCGTCTTCGACGCCCGCGACGAATCGGACACGACCCGGTTGGGTCGGGCGTTGGCGGCGGCGCTGCCGGGGGGAACGACGGTGGCGCTATGCGGGACGCTGGGAGCGGGCAAGACGCGGCTGGTCCAAGCGGTGGCCGAGGCCCGGGGCGTGGACCCCCGCGACGTGGTGAGCCCCACATTCGTCCTTATCCACGAATACCCCGCCGACGAGCCGATCTACCATCTGGATGCCTATCGTCTTCGGGATGAGGACGAGTTCCTGGAATTGGGGGCAGAGGAGTATTTTGGAGAAAATGGATTAACCTTGGTGGAATGGGCGGACAGGGTGAAGAACTGCCTTCCTCCCGATCGAGTTGATATTGAGATCGACGTGGTTGGCCCCACGGCTCGTTGTTTTCGGATTCGGGCGCGGGGCGGCGTTTCGCCCGACATCCTCGCCCGGCTTCGCGCCGCGCTTGCGTGACGTTGCCCCCCCTCGAACGTGTGCCACTGGCTCGACCAGTGCGTGAGGTGCGGCATCTCGCGCCACGGGCGTAGCCAGTGGCGCCCAGCGGTCCCCGGGCGTCGTCGCGGCAGGCGCCCGCGCGGGCGCACAAATGGGGTCGCCTGATTGCGCGGGCCCCGTTATAATCGCGTGTTTGCGACGTTCCGCCACCTTTTTTGGAGCAAACGGTCGCCATGACCCAAACGCCTACAATGGTATCCGACGCCTCGCCGCCGCCGGCTCCGTCCGGTCTTTCGCCCGAGGCCCTATTCGAGAAGTGCAACGCGCTGGCCCGAAACCTATGGTGGAGCTGGCAGCCCGAGGTCATTAACCTCTTTCGGGATCTTGATCCCATCCGTTGGCGGCAGTTGGACCACAACCCCATCGCGCTGCTGTCGGAGTTCACGCCCGAGCGTTTGGAGATGCGTGCGTCCGAGCTTGTTCTTTTCAGCCGGATCAATCACGCGTATCGGCGACTGAAGGAATACATGACCGAGGCGGGCACGTGGGCGAGGACCCATGCCGGCGTGCTGGGCTCCAGGCCGGTGGCGTATTTCTCGCTGGAGTTTGGCGTCCACGAGTCGGTGCCCATTTACTCCGGCGGCCTGGGCGTTTTGTCGGGCGACCACATCAAGAGCGCCAGCGGGCTGGGCGTGCCTCTGGTGGCGATTGGGCTGTTTTACGACCAAGGGTATTTCAAGCAGCATCTCGACATGGACGGCTATCAGCGGGAGGAGTACCTCGACACGAAGGTCGAGAACCTGCCGATGGAGCCCGCCCGCGGACGCGACGGCAAGCCCATCACCATCACCATCGCCACGCGCAACCGCCCGTTGCAGGCGAAGGTGTGGCTGATGCGGGTGGGCCGCGTCAACCTGTACCTACTCGATTGCGACGTGAAGGAGAACAGCCCGGAAGACCGCGAGCTGACCGCGCGGCTCTACGGCGGCGACACGCGCACGCGCATCCGCCAGGAGCTGGTGGCCGGCGTCGGCGGCGTGCGCGCGCTGGCGGCGCTCGGGATCGTGCCGGGCGTTTTCCATCTCAACGAAGGCCATAGCGCGTTCGCCACGCTCGAGGCCATCCGCGAGCGGATGAAGAACGACGGGATGAGCTTCGACGACGCCCTGCGCGAGGTGGCCGGGCGGACCGTCTTCACCACCCACACGCCCGTGCCCGCCGGACACGACCGCTTCGACGGCGGGCTGATCGAGGAGCATTTGGGTCCGTTGCGCGACGAGCTGGGGATTTCGTTCGAGCAATTGATGGGCCTGGGCCGCGTCGAGCCGCAGAACGCGCAGGAGCCCTTCTGCATGACCGTGCTGGCGCTGAAGCTGTCGCGCCGGGCCAACGCGGTGAGCAGCCTGCACGGCCACGTCAGCCGCCGGATGTGGGCGCATCTGTGGCCGTGGCGCGTCGAGGAGGAGATTCCCATCGGGCACATCACCAACGGCGTGCATGTCAAGAGCTGGCTCGCCTGGCAGATGCAGCAGCTCTACGACCGGGAATTCCCCATCAACTGGATCCGCCGCACCGGCGAGCCCGAGGTCTGGCAGGCCATCCACGGCACCGATCCCGGCGAGTTGTGGGAGACGCACAACTCGCTGAAGAACCTACTTCTGGCCTTCGTCCGCCGCCGCGTGAGCCGGCAATGCCGCCGTCGCGGCGAAAGCGACGAGGACGTCGAGGCGGCCCGAAACATGCTCGATCCGAACGTCCTGACCATCGGCTTCGGCCGGCGGTTCGCGACGTACAAGCGGGCGGACCTCATCCTAGCGGACATGGATCGGCTCGCGCGGATGGTGAACCACCCGCAGCGCCCGCTCCAGATCATCTTCGCCGGAAAAGCCCATCCCGCCGACGAGCCTGGCAAACAGCTCATCAAACGGATCGCCAATCTCCGGCACGATCCGCGTTTCGCGGGGCGCATCGCCTTCGTGGAGGACTACGAGATCAACGTGTGCCGCCATCTGGTCCAGGGCGTCGACGTCTGGCTGAACAACCCGAGGCGTCCCCAGGAGGCCTCGGGCACCAGCGGGCAAAAGGCCGTGCTCAACGGGGCGCTCAACCTGTCGATCCTGGATGGCTGGTGGGCGGAGGCCTACGACGGCTCCAACGGCTTCGCCATCGGCGACGGCGCCCGGCACGTCGACCAGGCGGTGACCGACGCCCGCGACGGGGAGAATCTCTACCGGACGCTCGAGGAAGAGGTCATCCCGCTCTACTACGACCGGGACATCGACGGCTTGCCCCAGCACTGGATCAAGCGGATGATGAACTCGATCAGCTCGCTCGCGTGGCGGTTCAGCGCCGACCGCATGGTGGCCGACTACGTCCGCAACGGCTACCTTCCGGCCGCCGGCGGGCTGAGCTGCCAGATGGATTTCCGGTAGCAGCGGTGGAGGGTATTGCGCACCGCTCCCCGGTGATGACCGCGCGCGTCAGCCCAAGCGAAGCGAAGGATCTCGTTGGCCATCATCACGTTGAGATCCTTCGCTTCGCTCAGGCTGACGGGCCAAGCAGGGCATGGGGATCGACCTTCGATACAACAGCTCTCTGACAGATGAACATCCTCGCCGTAATCGGCCACCAACATCCCGGCAGCTTCTGCCACGCCGTCGTCGGCGCGATCGTCGAGGAGCTCCGCTCCGGCGGACACGACGTGGTCTTCCACGATCTGTACGCCGAGGAGTTCGATCCCGTCCTGACCGAGGACGAACTCCAGGCCGACGCGCCCGCGTGCCCCGTCGTCCGCCGGCACATCGAGCAGCTACTGGCGGCCGACGGCGTCGTGATCGTCCATCCCAACTGGTGGGCGCAGCCGCCGGCGGTGCTCAAGGGCTGGATCGATCGCGTGTTCCGCAAGGGGCCGGTGTACCGGTTTGGCGCCGGGGGCAAGGTCGAGGGCCAACTGGCCGGCAAGAAGGCCCTGGTGATCACCACGTCGAACACGCCCCGCGACATGGAGCTTGCGCTCTACGGCGACCCGTTGGAGAACTTGTGGAAGAATTGCGTTTTTGGCTTCTGCGGACTGACGGACTTCCGCCGGCGGAACTTCGAGTCGATGGTTCTCAGCACGCCGGACCAGCGCCGCGCCTGGCTCGATGAAGCCCGGCGTCTGGCGCGGGAGACGTTTTCCTCGCCGGTGAGCTAAGCTACTGACGGAAATTCTTGTTTAGTGTCGAGGACTTCAGTGGAAACGGTAGGCATGATCTTAGCCGGCTAAGTCACATGCCTTTTCTCTAGCCCAGGCGTTTACGCCTGCGGATCGAAGGGGCCTTGATAGAGCTCTTTTGTTTGAAGTCCCCTTCAGGGGACGAAATCATCTCGGAATCAACCCATCGCCCCTGAAGGGGCTGGTGAAAAAAGGAGGACGGTATTTTGATTCGCGACCACAGGCTAGAGAAAAGGGGACCTCCAAGCGGCTTGATGTGATGCGAAACATTCTTGACGAGATCGTCGCGACAAAGCGGGTGGAGATCGCCGAGGCCAAGGCCGCCGCGCCAATCGAAGCGATGAGGGAGCGTCTGGCGGACGCGCCGCCGGCGCGCGACTTCCTCGGGGCGCTGTCCGGCGGAGGGCCCATCCGGCTCATCGCCGAGGTGAAGAAGGCCAGCCCTTCGCGGGGCGTCATCCGCGAGGACTTCGACCCGCTGGAGATCGCCGCGACGTATCAACGGCACGGTGCCGCCTGTTTGAGCGTGTTGACCGACGCCACGTATTTCCAGGGCAGCCTGAGCGCGCTGTGCGCGATCCACCGGACGGTGAACCTGCCGGTCTTGCGCAAGGACTTCATCCTGGACCCGTACCAGGTGGTTCAAGCCCGGGTGGCGGGGGCCGACGCCGTGCTCCTCATCGCCGAATGCCTGGACGACGCGAGCCTCGTCGCGCTGCACGACGCGGTGGTGGAGCTGGGCATGACGCCGCTGGTGGAGCTGCACGAGGCCGAGAACGTCGATCGCGTCGTCGCCTGCGGCGCGCGGCTCGTCGGGATCAACAACCGCGACTTGCGGACGTTCGCGACGGACCTCGGGCACACGATCCGCCTGCGCGAGCGGATCCCGCCCGATCGGCTCGTCGTGAGCGAGAGCGGCATCCGCCGCCGGGCGGACGCGGTCCGGCTGGAAGGTGCCGGCGTGGCCGCGATGCTCGTCGGCGAGAGCCTCATGGCGGCGGGGGACCTTGGCGCCGCCGTGGACGATCTGCTAGGTAGTAGGCGGTAGGCGGCCTCGCGCGGATGCGGGATTGCGAGCGGCCGGCCCGGTGCGCCGCGACCATCCGGTGGAGAACGATCCCGCCGCCGCTTGCCGTCTCCCGCCTCCTTCCCTCCGAGAACGCCACCATGCCCATGCCCCGATGCTTGCTTTGTGCCGCGCTGTTTCTGTTGATGATTTCGTCGAGCGACGATCCTCGGGGGTCGACGGCCTTGGCGTGTTTCGCGGTGATCGCCGGCCGCGACGCCACGGAGGACGGGTCCGTGTTGGTGGGCCACAACGAGCAGGACCGCGGCGTTCGGATCCTGAACTTTGGCCGCGTGCCGCGACAACGCTTCGCGTCGGGCGCCGCGGTTTCACTGATCCGCGGCGGGACGGTTCCGCAGGCGTCGGAGACGGCGGCATACCTTTGGTCGCAGTGCCCCGCCGAGGAGTTTTCCGACAGCTATCTCAACGAGCACGGCGTCTGCGTGGTGAGCAACCGGTGTCCCACGCGGGAGGACGACCACGACGCGCTGGCGGCGCGGGGCGAGATACGCGACGGCGGCATCGGGCTGTGGCTCCGGCGGCTGGTGGCCCAACGGGCAAGGACCGCGCGCGAGGGCGTCGAGCTGGCCGGGCGGCTCGTCGAGCGGTTCGGCTACGTCGACACCGGCCGGACGTACACGATCGCCGACCCGAATGAAGCGTGGCTCTTCTCGACGGTTCGCGGGCGTCGCTGGGCCGCCCAGCGGGTGCCCGACGACGCCGTCGTGATCCTGCCGAACGTGCACATCATCGGCCAGATGGACCTGAAAGACGCGCGGAATTTCCTTGGTTCGCCCGATCTAGTGGATTACGCGATCGCCCGGGGCTGGTACGATCCCGCCGCCGGCCGGCCGTTCGACTTTGGCCTGGCGTATCGGGAGCCGCCCGAGGATGAGCCCGACCCGCGGCGGTGGACGGCTTTTTGTCTGCTTACGGGCGCGCCGGTCGCGTGGCCGGCGGGTCGGCCCGTGCCGTTTGCCGTCCGGCCGCGCGAGAAGCTTTCGGTGGCGGCCCTGGCCGCCGTGCTGCGGGCTCGCGAGGGCCCAGGGCCCCGGCCGATCAGCTCGGACACGACGCTCGAGGCCAGCATCTTCCAGTTGCGCCGCGAGCCGCCGCGGGAGATCGGCTGCGTCTGGTGGCGCGTCTCGTGCGAGCCGTCCCGCGGCGTGATGATTCCGTGGTACCTGGGCGTGGACGACGTGCCGGCGGCGTATCGCCGGCCGCAAAACCTGGCCGAGTGGCAATCGGTCGACGCCCAGCTTCACCCGGTCCAGGAGACGTTCGAGCCGGACGGATCGCTGGCCTGGTGGCGGTTCCGGCGGGTGGTGGATTGGGTTCACGCCGACTACGCGGGGCGGATCGGCGCGGTCCGGTCGGTTTGGGCAGCCCTGGAGGATCGCGCCCTGTCCGGGCAGAGGGAGTTCGAGGCCGAGGTCGCGCAGCTCTTCCGGACCGATCCGGCGGCTGCCCGCCGGCGGCTAACCCAGTACGGCGCCGCGTGGGCCGAGGAGGCCGGGCGGGCAGCGGACCGGCTGGTTCCGCCCTGAATCGGCCGCGGGGCCGCCTCCCCGGCTGGCTGGGCCGTCGGAGAGTCGTGGCGGGGCGCGGCTTTTCCCGCCGTTGGGGAAACGTCCATCCTCGCTTGGGGATACTGCCGTGCCCCCCGAAGAAGCTTGACATGGTTGTAAGGAGGTGTCACCATGGAGAGTGGTGCCGGGTTGTGTCGAGTTTGCCGTATTGGCGGGTGGTGCGGTCTCGCGGGGGGAGCGGGATTGCGGAAGAGAAGGAGGTAGCCGTGCCGCGTCTATTCCGAAAGGCGTCTGACGTCCGGAGCCGCCGCTATTCCAAGTCCCGTTGCCGCGGTCCGCTTGGACGTCGGCGGCTGATTCACGAGCCGTTGGAGACCCGCTGGTTGTTGGACGCCGGTCCGCTGTGGATCACGGAGTTGATGGCGGTCAACGATTCGACGCTGCGGGACGACGACGGCGAGTACCGCGACTGGATCGAGATCTTCAATCCCACCAACGAGGCGGTCGATCTGACCGGCTGGTACCTGACCGACAATGACGGCGATCTGCGGAAATGGGCGTTTCCGTCCATCACGTTGGACGCCAACGAGTATATGGTCGTGTTCGCGTCGGACAAGGACCGGCGCGACCCGAGCGCCCCGCTCCATACGAACTTCAAGCTCGACGGCGACGAAGGCGAGTATCTGGCGCTGGTGAAGCCGGACGGGGCGGGCGGCGTGACCGTGGCGTTCGACTACGACCCGAGTTTCCCGCCGCAGGTGAGCGACGTGTCGTACGGAATACCCGGTCGCGTCACGATGGTCGACGACGAGACAGAGCCGGTCTGGTGGGTGCCCAGTTCCTCGGACGCCACGCTGGGCACGGGCTGGACCGCCACCACCTTCGGCGACGTCAACTGGTCCGGCAAACAGCCCACGTCGGTGCGGATCGCCGAGATGGGCATGGGCTCGATCGATTATCTGGAGATCCAGAACGTCTCGAGTCAAGAGGTGGACACGTCCGGCTGGATGGTCGTCGTCAATGCGGATTACCGCACGCACATCAACGACGTGCATGCGCTGCGGTGGTATCTGCCCGACTCCATCGCGGCCGGCGCGGTCCTCTGGCGCGACGACGCGGATCCCACCGACGAATACTACATCGGCGGCAACCTTTGGTGGCAACAGGACGGACCGGGTTGGGCCATGATCCTCGACGACGAGGGCCACGTGGTCGATTTCGCCGCCTGGAACTACACCGAAGCGGAACTCGCCTCGTTCGACGTCACGATTGAAGGCTTTCACATCACCGCCGGCGGAGCGTGGATCGGTCCAGCGGTCGACACGGGCGGAACCATCACGTCGTTGCAGCGATACGGCCAGGCCGACACGAACACCGCCGCCGACTTCCGGTGGCGTTCGACCAGCAGCAAGGGGTCGAACAACATCGGCCTGGTGCGACCTTTCTTGGAAGAGGCCACGATCGGATTCTCCAGCTACACGGACGGCCTGGACATCTGCATCCAGACGGACGTCGGCCCGGACATGCGCGACCAGAACGCCTCGCTCTGGACCCGCTATACGTTTCAGCTCGACGACCCGTCGCTGATCGACGCGCTTTCGCTGCGGCTGCGGTACAACGACGGATTCGTGGCGTTTCTGAACGGGCAGGTCATCGCCTCGGCGAACGCTCCCGAGACTCTCGCGTGGAACTCGACGGCGACGGCCGGCCGTTCCGCGGCCGAGTCGGTTGAATTCTCGGTGATCGACGTGACGGCCTTCCGGTCGCTGCTCCTGGAGGGAAAGAACGTCCTGGCGATCCAGGGGCTCAACGTTGCCGACGGGGATCCGACGTTCCTTATCGAGGCGCAGTTGTACGGCGACCCGGCGGCCACGGGCTACCGGTACTTTTCCGAGCCCACGCCCGGCGATCCCAACGGAGTGGGTTCGCTGAGCCTTGGGGACGACCTGACGTTCTCGCGCCTGGGCGGCACGTTCACGACCTCGTTCGCCCTCACGCTTCATACCGACATACCTGGCGCGGAAATCCGCTACACGTTCGACCGCACCGTGCCCACCGAGACCTCGACCCTGTACACCGGTCCGATCTCGATCACGACGACGACCATGGTCCGCGCGCGGGTGATCGTGCCGGGTCAGTCGCCCGGCATCGTGGTGAGCCACACGTACTTCGCGCTGGACACGTCCGTGGCCCAGTTCAACTCGAATATCCCCCTGGTGGTCGTCAGCACCTTTGGCCAGGGAGTGAATGAAAACTCGCTGACCCTGACGGCCTCGGCCTTCATGGAAGTGGGCGCGGACGGCCGAGCGTGGCTTTCCTCCGCGGCCGACTTCTCCGGCCAGGCCGGCCTCAAGATCCGCGGGTCCAGCTCGACCAGCTTCCCCAAGAAACAATACGCGTTTGAACTCTGGGACGAGGAGCGCGACGACATGGCCGCCTCGCTCTTGGGGCTGCCCGAGGAGTCCGACTGGGTGCTCTACGGTCCGTACTCCGACAAGTCGTTGATCCGCAACGTCTTGTCCTACATGTGGTCGAACCGCATCGGCCAATACGCCCCGCGGACCGTGCTCTGCGAGATGTACCTGGACCTGAACGGCGGGAAGGTCACCTCGGGCGACTACGTGGGCGTGTACGTGCTCGTCGAGAAGATCAAGCTCGACGAAAACCGGGTGGACATCGAGAAACTCTCGGCCGGACAAAACAGCGAGCCGGAGATCTCCGGCGGCTACATCTTCAAAAAGGACCGGCTCGATCCGGGCGACACCGGCTTCACCACGAGCCGAGGGCAGGTCTTCGGCTACGTGGAACCCAAGGAGGACGAAATCTCGGCGGAACAGACCGCCTGGCTGACCAACTACATCAACGCCTTCGAGACGGCCCTGTATGGGGCCAACTACCGCGATCCCGAGGTGGGCTACGCCGCCTACATCGACGTCGACTCGTTCATCGACGCCCACATCCTGGTCGAGCTGACCAAGAACATCGACGGCTACCGCTTGAGCAGCTTCTACTACAAGGATCGCGACGGCAAGCTCAAGATGGGGCCGCTGTGGGACTACAACCTGTCGCTGGGCAACGCCAACTACCTCGATGGCTGGCTCGCCGAGGGCTTCTACTATCCGCTCATCAGCAGCGGCGAGTATCCCTACTTTGGCCGGCTGTTCCAGGATCCCGACTTCGTCCAGCGCTACATCGACCGCTGGACCGAACTGCGGCAAGATCTGTTCTCGAACGAGCGGCTGCTGGGCGATATCGACACGCTGGCGGCGCTCTTGGGCGAGTCGGCCGCGCGCAATTTCCAACGCTGGCCCATCCTGGGCACGTACGTCTGGCCAAACTGGTTCATCGCCGACACGTATCAGGAAGAGATCGACTTCATGAAGGACTGGCTCGAGGACCGGCTCGCGTGGTGGGACAGCCTGTACCTCGCCGCGCCCGAGTTCAGCGAGCCCAGCGGTCCCATCGGACCCGACTTCGAGCTGGAGATCACCGGTGGCGCGGGAACCGTCTACTACACGCTCGACGGCTCCGATCCGCGTCTGCCCGGCGGGGCCATCTCGCCCACCGCCATGATCGCCGGCGGCGCGACGCTCGATACGCTGTTGCCCACCGGCAGCCTGTGGCTCTACAACGACACGGGCGCGAACCTGGGCACGGCCTGGCGCGAGCCGGGCGCGAGCTACGACGGATGGGGTAGCGGGAATGCCGAGCTGGGCTACGGCGACGGGGACGAAACCACCATCGTTAGTTACGGTCCCAATCCGAGCCAGAAGTATTGGACGACGTACTTCGTCACCACCTTCCAGGTGGACGACGCGTCGCTGTACAGCTCACTCTCGCTGGATCTGATCTACGACGACGGGGCAGTCGTGTACATCAACGGGCAGGAGGTGGTCCGCGCCAATATGCCCGCCGGCACGATCACCTACACGACGCCGGCGTCCAGCGCCGTTTCCGGCGCCGCGGAATACACCTACACGACCTTCGCCCTCAACGTCGGCGTGCTCCAGAACGGCGTCAACCTCATCGCCGTCGAGGTGCATCAACGCACCGCGAACAGCACCGATCTGAGTTTCAATCTCGGTCTGAGCGCGGGCCGCGTGGAGACCATCGGTGGCTTCGAGGAGAGCACGATGGTCAAGGCCCGGTCCTATTCAGGCGGGAGCTGGAGCGGGCTGACCAAGGGCGTATACCTGATCGAGTCGAAGCTCCGCGTCAGCGAGCTGATGATCAATCCGCCGGCCCCCACGCCCGCCGAACGGCTCGAAGGCTACGACGAGAACGATCTGTTCGAGTTCATCGAGCTGACGAACACCGGCGACACGCCGATCGATCTGTCGCGGTTGCTTCTTGTGGATGGCGTCACGTTTGACTTTTCGGCGGGCAGTGTTTCGACGCTGAATCCGGGCGAGTACGCGGTCGTTGTGCGGGATATCGAGGCGTTCCAGTTTCGTTATCCCGACGTGCCGACCTCGGCCATCGCGGGCGTTTTCACCGGCGCGCTGAACAACGCGGGAGAGCGGGTGGCCATCGAAGCGAACATCGGCATCCCGATTCTCGACCTCGAGTACGACGACACCGGCGACTGGCCCTGGCGGGCCGAAGGCCGCGGCAGCTCGCTCGAGCTGATCGATCCCGGCGCGTCGTCGAGCGACCCGAACAATTGGATCGCCAGCAACGTCTGGGGCGGCACGCCGGGCGCGGCGCCGACGCCGCTCGTCCGCGACGTGGTCGTCAACGAAATCCTCGCCAATCCCGCGACCGGCGGCGTCGATAAGATCGAGCTGGTGAACACGGCGGATTACGCGGTCGATATCAGCGGCTGGTACCTGAGCGATTCGAGCAATAGCTTCCACAAGTTTCCGATCCCCGCGGGCACGATCCTCGCGCCCGGCGATTGCGTCGTGTTCGACGCCACGCAGTTCAACGCCTCGGGCGGCGTCGATCCCGACGACTTCGGCCTGAGCAGTCTGGGCGAGCAGGTCTGGCTCATGGAGGCCGACAGCCAGGGGCGTCTCGGGCGGTTTGGCGACGTCGTCGAGTTCGGCGCGACGGACGTGGGCCAGTCGCTGGGGCGCCGGCCCAACGGAACGGGCGCGATGCAGCCCATGACCGAGCAGACCTTCGGCGGGCCCAACAGCGCCGTGGCCATCGGGCCGATCCTCATTACCGAGATCCAATACCACCCGGCCGGCGGCGCCGACGCGGCGAAGTGGGAATACATCGAGCTTTTCAACACGACCGACGACGAGGTGGACCTGACCGGGTGGCGGATTCGCGGCGGCGTGGATTTCGATTTCGCGGCCGATACGGTGATCCCGGCCGGCGGCATTCTGGTGCTCACCAGGATCGACCCGACCAATTCCAGCGACTACGTGGGCTTCCACACCTTCTACAATCCGGGCGTCGCGGTGACGATGGCCGGTCCGTTTGAAGGTGTTTTGGATAACGGCGGCGAATCGGTCCGTTTGTTGCGTCCCGGCACGCCCTCCCCGGAAGAGCCCGACACCACGCCCTATTTCCTCGTCGACCAGGCGTCCTACGACGACGAATCGCCCTGGCCCACCGAGCCGGACGGCGGCGGCGCGACCCTGCACCGCGCGACGTTCCGGGCGTCGGGCATGGACGAGAGCGGATGGACCGTCGCCACTCCGAGCCCCGGCGTCGTGTCGATGACGACCAGCCTGCTGGGACGCCACCTCTTTTACGATGGCTCCGGTCTGGACGACCCCGCCGTCCCGCGGACCGACGACCTGGCGATTGCCGCCGGCAAAGTGCCGCTTGCAACGGGCCAGCAGGCGTCGTACGAGAACTATTCGAATTTCAGCGGCGGCATCACGGGCATCATGATCGACGTGGGCAATCTGCCCGACGACGCCGTGCCCTCGGCGGCCGATTTCGTCTTCCGCGTGGGAAACGAGGACGACACGAGCGTTTGGACCGCGGCGCCGGCGCCGCAGTCGGTTGCGCTGCGCCGCGGCGAGGGCGATTCGGGAGCGGACCGGATCGTCGTCACCTGGCCGGAAGGCGCCATCCGCAACACGTGGCTCCAGGTCACCGTGCTCGGCGCGGGGTTGGGGTTGGGCGAGGACAGCGTGTTCTACTGGGGCAATGCCCCGGGCGAAACCGGCGACAGCGCAACCCACGCCCTGGTCAACGCGACCGACCTTGTGGCCTTGCGCGGCCATTACACCGGCTCCTTGGAGTACGTCGCGATCGCCAGCCCCCACGACGTCAACCGCGACCGCGTCGTCGACGCGACCGACTTCGTCCTAACGCGGACGAACGTCACGTCGCCGCTGACGGCGCTGAAGTTGATCACGCCCATGGTCCCTCCCGACGCGGCCTGTCCTCCGGCGAGCGTCGAGCAGGCGTCGGGCGAAGAGCCGACGCCGCTTGTCGCCCAACCGGCGCCGCCGGCGCCGCCGGCGACGGCCGCAGCGCCCGCGGCGTCGGACGCGTCGTCCGCTGCGTCAAACGCGGCTTCCGTTGCGTCGGACGCGGCTTCCGCGTCGGCTGCCGTCGACGCGACGCCCGCCGCGGCAGTCTCCCGTCGAATGGGGCCGGCTCCGGAACGGGACGAGGCGCTGCGGAGGATGGCCCTGGCGCATGTCGCGGCCGAATCCGCGCCGCGTCGTCTCCGGCCCGTTTTCCTCCATCGAGCGATTGTCGATCGCCTTTTGATCGCGATGGATCTCTGATCGGATTGCGCCTTGTCGCAAGCGCGCGTCGTCCACATGGAACGTCACCCCGCGCTCTTGTCAAGACCTGAATGCATGTCTCGCCGGAATGCGGAAAACCGCCCTTGGTCCGCGTCGGGTCGGCGAGGTATAATCGAGGCGTCTTGACCGTCGTGAGCCTTCCCGTTCGGGGTGGCTCGGCCTGAGATTCAGGAACGCGCGCCGTGATTGCCGCCCGGCCGAGAGTTGCGGAACTCGTCTTTCAGCTTTACGGAAGGGCTCTACACCCAGAGCTCTTCGAGGTCCATGCCTCGCGGACGATTCAGCGGGGGCCGTATGAAGCGAAGATCGACATCACCAGCGCCGGCCACGTCGTCCGGTGGCGATACGGCGGCTTGACGTTGACCGAGGTGGCCACCTCGGCCCAGCACCCGCTGCCGGAGCGCCGCCGGCTCCTGAACGCCCGTTTGCGCGGGCTGCGCAACGATCGGATCGAATGCCGCGGCGGCGTCACGTATCAGGTGAGCTTCCAGTTGGAGCCCGTCGACCCGGAGGTGTTCTGGACGTATCAGAACGAGATGTCGCGCGATGGAGAATGCCAGGGCATGCTCCATCGGTTCGATTCCAGCGGCCGCATGGCCCTGGGAGCGATGAGCTACATCAACCTTCAGATCCGAAACCGCAGCCTCCTGGTGCGCGCGTTCCACACCTTTCCCGACGACTGCGCCGTCGTCCGAAGCCAGTCGCTCTTCGCGCTGCCGTAGACGCCGTTCCCTCGAAGGGAGCGGAAGGCGCCGTCGCCTCGTTCGAGCCACCGATACAACCGCGTCACTGGGTCGTCGCGGCCCGGGGAACCGGCGCGGCCTCCGCCTTGCCCGGGTCGTTCATCTCGACCGAGAGAATCTCGATCACCAACGGCTCGGCGTTCGCCTTCGCCCCCGGCTGGGGCGGCGCCGCGCCGGGCGTCGCGCCCGAGGGCCGCGTGATGAGCACGTCGATCGACTGCTTGCGCCCAGCGGTTTGCGCGTCCTGGATCAAATCGTACCAGGCCCCCTCGTTGTGGCCCACCTCGCGGTGCTTTCGCTTCATCACCCGCTTATAATAGTTCAACAGCCGCACGGGATCGGCGTTCTCCTCGATCCGGACGTAGTGCACCTCGAGGGGATCCAACGCAAAGCCGGCGAGCTTGGCCGGCATGTTGGCGGGCCATTTCAGGTCGAACCGGGTGGTCACCTGCGCGCCGGGGTGCGGTTCGATGGGCGTCGAGGCGCCGCCGACCGGAGCGCCTGGCCGACTGGCCGCAACGGCGCACTGCTGGCAGATCCTCTTCACCAGGGCCTCGGTCGCCCCGTTCCATTGTTCGACCACGTCGCCGCCCGCTCCCGTATTGCCGCCCACATTACCCCCCACGCCCAGCCCCACGCCCATGCCGGTCGCCGCACTATCCGGCGCACCGGTTTGGCCGTCGCCGGTGGGCCCGCGGAGCGATCTCGCGCGAGGAGCGGGCGTCGGCTCGCGCGGCAGAAGCTTGACGACGATCAAAAAGCCCGGATCGTACATCTCCTCGACGGGGGCATCCATCCCCGAGGGCATTCCCATGGGGCCGGCTCCGATCCCGCCCATGCCCATCGGGCTGGCGCCTATTCCACTGACGCCCATCCCCCCACCGCCCGCGCCAAACGCCATTCCGCCTATCGCCGGCCCTCCGCCCATCGCGCCGCGCGGGGCCGCCGAGATCACGTTGGCCGGACCATCGGCGACTCGTCGCTTCAGCAGAGCGAAGAGCCCGGCGCGGACGACGTCGACGGGCATGGTCCGAGCCAGCGGCACAAGGTTGTTGGGTTGCGCGAGATTTGGCGCCTGCGCAAGACGCGTGTCCACCGCGCCGCAGAAGGCGGGTTCCCATAACCGCTTCGCCACGCGGTAGATCAGCGCCGGGTCGGCCGTCGGGGTCGCGCCGATGGGAGAAGACGGTCCGCCCAGAGGGTCAAGGCCACCCGGCGCGGCGGCGCCGCCAGACGGCAGGCCGACCGCCATGCCCATGGCGCCGCCGGTCCCGCGCCCGCCTCCAACAGTCCCCGACATGGTGCCGACCGAACCGCCGGTCCCGCCCCAACCCGAGCCGGCCGGTTGGCTCGCGCCCGAGCCCCAGCCCGACGCCGGAGTCTGCGGACCGGGCGTCGGCGCGGCCGGGGTCTCCACGTCGGCCAACACGCCCAGGACGTAGGCCAGGGCCGTTGCGCTATACTTCGCGAAATACGTCTCGAACCGTTCCTTCATCTGCGGTTCGGGATTGCTCTGCCGGTCCTGGTAAATCACCAGTTGTGCCGCGACGTTCTGGGGAATGGCTTGTTCCATCATCGAGCGAAGCCGCGCCCGCGTCGCCATCGACGTGCTGGGTTGGACCAAATACCTGGCAATCCGCTCCCGCAGGGCGTCGCCCGCCGTCTGCTCGACGAGCCGCTGCGTCTCGCGCTGGAGATCTTCGGCCGACAGTTCGGGCGGGCCCGACGCGCCGAGTCCGCCCGGCGGAGGCCCCACCGCCATCCCGGCCCCCAAGGGAACGTCGTGCGAACCGCCCGAGCCCCCCGCGCCGCTCGACTTGCGGTACTTCTCCGGCTCGGTGAGGGCAACCAGCAACACGGCGTCGTTGGCCGGCGACTGCTCGACGCAAAGCGCCGCAATCGCGGACGTCGCGGCGGTGCGATCGTCTTCGGTCTTGAGCCCGCCGGTAACCACGTCGCGCAGCGTTTGGCGAGCCGGGTCCGTTTTGTTGGCCAAAAGGGCGGAAATCACGGCCTGGACGCCCTGAGGGCCGAGTTGGCCCGCCTGGGGCGATCCGAACCCGCTCGGGCCCATCATCCCCGGCGCCGAAGGGCCCATGCTCGGCATCTCCGGGATCTCTTGGGCCGGACCGCCCATACTCATTCTGCTTGTGCCCGAACCCGTCAACGCCGGCGCCGGCGCGGCCGCGGGCGGCGCGGGCACGGACTCGCCCGCCGGCGGCGCTTGCTCCGGCTCGACCGGTTTGAGCAACTCGCGGAGGATCTCCGCCGCCTCGGGCTTGCCGACGTGCGTTACCGCAAGATACTGGATGGCCTCCAAAAGGCGCTGGTTGCTGGTCTTCTTCGCGCGGATGAAGTCGTCCTTCTTCCACTTCGTGACGTCGTCGGGCACGGGCGCCGGCTGCTGTGCGGTTGGCGGAGCATCCGTCGGCGACGCCTCGGGCCCCGGGGCGGGCGCCGTCGGCTCGGGCGGCGGCGCCACCTGGCCCGGTTGTTGGAGTCCGGGATCCAACACCTCCGGCTGCCCGACGAGTCGCTCGCGTTTGACGGGGTTTATCGGCTTCGGCGACCCGCCTTCACAGCCGGCGATGACGACCACCGCGCCGAGGGCGACCAAACCGATCCCCCATCGACCGATCCGACGGCCCCCCTGCCGCCACGCGCGCGCCCAACAACAGCCCTTGCTCGCGGTTCCGTTCACGGCTCCGTCTCCCGTTCGACCAGAAGCCACCTCTCTGGATACGCCCACGCAGCCTTCAGTATGGCAGATCCGCGGCAAAAATCTACCTCGATTCGCGACTTGTCCAGCCCGGGGACTGGCTCGTTTTTCGGCCCGGTTGACGTTCCGTGCCGAACACACCTGACGGCCGAAAAGGCGCCTGCCCCCCCGTGGCTAGAGGGGGACAGTCCCATTTTCGCGGCTATTTTATCCTTCTCCAAAAAACAAAGTCCCTCCGCAACGAAAATCGGGACCGTCCCCCGCGAACGGTTACGACCAAACTGGTATCCCGATAACGCTCATTCAGAGGGATACGTGCCACCTTCTGTAGGCATCTTGTCTTCACGATCCTTGCGTCAATAATGTCTCAACGAGTTGGCAAGTTTCTCGCATTTCGTTTGCGAAGGAGGTGTCGTGATGACCCTTTCAAAGATTCTCCTGGTTGGCTGCGTGGCGCCCGCAACACTAGCGTGGGCATCCGGGGCGCAGGCGGCCGAAATCGGCAAGCCGATTCCGGCTTGGGCCGATTTGCCCGGCGCGGACGGCAAGACGCATGGTCTGGACGACTACAAGGACGCCAAGATCCTGGTCGTCGCGTTCATGTGCAACCACTGCCCCATCTCGCGGATGTACGAGGGCCGCGTCAAGGCGATCCAAAAGGAATACGGCAAGAAGGGCGTCCAGGTGGTCGCCATCAACGTGAACAACTTTCCGGAGGACCGGCTCGACAAGATGATCGAGCGGGCGAAGGCCGAAAAGTTCAATTTCCCGTATCTGTACGATTCGAGTCAGAAGGTTGCCCGCGATTACGGCGCGACCTGCACGCCGCACGTGTTCGTGTTGGACCGGGAGCGCCGGTTGGCCTACGAAGGCGCGGTGGACGACGCCAACAAGCTCGATCAGGCGAAGAAGCACCACCTTCGCGAGGCGATCGACGCGGTGCTGGACGGCAAAACTCCCGAGACGACGAAGACCGACGCCCGCGGCTGCTCGATCAAATGGGATAAGCCGGCGGAGGAGTAGCGCGAGCGCGAACGGATTGAGGTAGCACGCTGTGGCACGGCCGCCCTCGGCTGTGTTGGGCGATTCCCACGGCGGAGGGCGGCTGTGCCACAGGAGTATTGTCACCTTATCCGCTCAACCGGGCGTGATGAAGCACGCGTGCGATAGCCCTGGCGCCGCATCTGCCCCATGTTGCGACCGGCTCGTCGCCCGTTTAGACTGATAATCGCGTCCCGCAACGGGCATTGCTGATTCAGCCAACAGGAGCGACCCCATGCCACGCACACTCGGCCGGTCCACCATCGTTTTCGCCATCGTTCTCCTCGGCGTCTGGACGTCCAATCGGCACGTCGCCGCCGACCTGGCCGACCTGCCGACGGTCGTCGATCGCTCGTCGCATCGGGCGTCGTCGTTCGATCGCACCGGCGGCAACAACGACAACGTGAGGAGCTTCGAGCCGGGCACGACGCACGTGCTCTTGGACACCGACGGGCCCGGCGTCATCACGCACGTGTGGATGACCGTCAGCGGCTTTCCCGGACACGACCTCCTCCTGCGCGACCTCGTGCTGCGGATCTACTGGGAAAACGCCAAGGTACCCTCCATCGAAGTCCCGCTGGGCGACTTCTTCGGCCTGGGGCACGGCAAGGCGTATTGCGTCCATTCGGCGGCGATCAACGTCGGCGCGAATCCCCGCGCGCTGAACTGCTACTGGCCCATGCCCTTCGCCAAGCACGCCCGCATCGAAGTGACCAACGAAGGCGCGCGGAGCATCCGCCGTATTTACTACAACGTGGATTACGAGCTGGGCCTCGTGCCCGCCAACCAAGGGCTCTTCCACGCCGCGTTCCGCCGGGTGAAGGAACTCCAGCCGCAGAATCTGGTGGGCAACACGTCGGGCAAGGACAACTACGTGATTCTCGACACGCAGGGCCAGGGCCAATACGTCGGCTGTTTCCTCTTCGTCGATTCCGCGCCCGGCGGATGGTGGGGAGAAGGCGACGAGATGATCTACCTCGACGGGGAAGAGACGCCTTCGATCATCGGCACGGGCACGGAGGACTACTTCTGCAACGCCTGGGGCTTCCGCGAAACGGCGAACTTCCCCTTCTACGGCATCCCCCTGCTGGAGAAACAGCCCGACGGCTGGCTTCAGACGACGGTCTACCGTCTGCACGTGGCCGATCCAGTGCGGTTCAAGAAGAGCATCCGCGTGACGATCGAGCACGGCTGGCCGGGCAAGGTGATCAACGACTACTCGAGCGTCGCCTATTGGTATCAGTTGACGCCGGTCGCGCGGCGCGAGCCCTTGCCGCTTGGACCGGCGAACTACCCCCGCACGCACGCCGCGCCACCAAAGGAGCCACCCAAGCCAACCTCGTTCAGGATGTCCGCCACCCAGGTCGAGGCGCCGCTTCGCGCCGCGGGCGTGGCCGCCCGCGCGATGACGGTTGGGCACGGCGAGGGACTCGGCGGCGGGTACCTCCAGATCGATGCACCGGGCAAGCCGGTGAAGATCCCTGTCAACGTGGCCGCCCCCGGCAAGTACCGCGTCGTCGTCCGGCTGCTCGACGTCGGCCAGGACGTCCCAGTCACGGTCGGCCTGGCGGGTCAACCCGCCAAGAAGCTCGACAAGATCGCCCCGCGGCAGCCGGCCGTTGATCTCGGCACAATCGAGATCGGCGAAGACCGGACCATCACGATTGAGGCCCGATCCCCTGCCGTCTTCGCCGTCGATTGGATCAAAGTCACACCAGCTTGATCGCCTGCGCCTCGCGATCGAACAAAGCCACCTTGTTCTCGCGATGGGCGAGAATGGCCATCGACAGGGGCGCTTGCACGCGCACGGCAGTCTCGATCGAGCTGTAGGGCGCCTTGCGCGACTTGACGCACTCGATCAGGTTCGTCCACAGCCGCGCGGTGTCGCCCATGCCTTGCCACGGCAGGAATATCTCCTTCTTCCCCTCGGCAAAGGGCACGATGCGGATGCCCTTACACTCGGGCGTGCCCAGGGCCTTCCACGTGATAAGGCCGTCCGTGCCGCGGATCTTCGTGTCGCTGGGCACGTGATTCGAGAGCGTGTTCATCATCACGACGCTCGGCCCGTCGGCGTAGTCGGCGATGATGTTGCACTGGTCGGGCACCTCGCGGTTGTATTGGAACGTGCCGCCGCCGCCCATCACCCGCTGGGGAAAACTGAGTCCCAGCAGGCAAAACACGGGCGTGAACATGTGCACCAACAGATCGGTGGCCGGCCCGCCGGCGTAGTCCCAGTACAGACGCCACTGGAAAAACCGCGACACGCTAAAGGGCACCTTCGGGGCGTCGCCGAGGAACCGCTCCCAATCCAGGTCTGGCCCGGGCTGGGCGACGGGGTCCGGAATGGGCATCCGCTCGCCCCAATCGCCACGGCGGTAGTAGCCCAACTCGACGTGGACCGGCTTGCCGATGATGCCCTCTTGGATCATCTGGCGGACTTTGGCGTAGTTGTCGTCGGCGACGTATTGCGTGCCCACCTGAACGATCCGCCCGTGCTTGGCGGCCTCCTCGCCGAGCTTCCTGGCCAGGTCGAACTGGGCCCAGTGGGTCAGCGGCTTCTCGACGTAGACGTCCTTGCCCGCCCGAACCGCGTCGATTGCCTGCGGGGCGTGAAGCCGGTCGGGCGTGGCGATGCAAACGATATCCACGTTCGGATCGGCCAGCAGGTCCTCGTGGTGGCGATAGGGCTTTCCGCCGGTGATCCGGGCGGCCTCGCGCAGGCGCGGCTCGTACACGTCGCACACGGCCACGGGCTCGACCAGCCCATCCTTCTTCAGGTTGTTGACGATCTCCATGTGGGCGCCGCAGCGTCCGCCCGTGCCGATGAACCCGACGCCGAGCCGGTCGTTCGCCCCCGGCGCCCCGCGCGAAACCGCCGGGGCCAGGACCGCCGCCCCGGCAACCGCCGCCGTCTTCAGGAAGCCACGCCGGGTGGGGTTATCGGAATCGGGAATGTTGTTCGTGGCGGACATGGCAGACCTCCAGGGGGGTATGAGGGGAGATGCGGGGCGGCGGGTCCGGACCATCATTGTAGCCGTGGCCGTGCCGCGCCGCGAGCCCCGACCATCAGTTGCGATCCGCCCTGTGGCACGGCCGCCCTCGGCTGTGCTGGGCTATTTGCACAGCCGAGGGCGGCCGGAGCTGCCGCTTGATGGGACTCCGACTGTAAGCCACGACGCGGCCGACGGAAAGGGGCAGTCGGCTCAGTCATGAGCGGACCCCCGATTTGCGGGAAACCGCATGAAGATCGTCGTGCTGAACGGCCGATTTTGGGATCGGCTGACATAGCGGATTCAAAAACCGCCAGGGCCAAACCACCAACGGTTCCTTCCTTTGAACGGGGCAGCGGGCGCAACATCCCGCGGGACAAAGGGGGGGACCGTTTTCTCTTTCTTGTCGCCGCGCCCGCCCCAATCGCCGCCGTGGATGATCGCCGACCAGCGGACAGTGGTGCCCCATGGAAGATACGGATTTTGGTGGGGGTATCTTCCGTGCCCAATGGCTACCTGTTACGATACACTAGTTCTCCCCCGGTATGACTAGTGTTCAATTCAGCGAAAGGAGACTGGCATGGCGAAACAACGACTTCTGGGCGGTTTGGGCTGCGCGGTGATCGTCCTCGGTTTGATGGCGGTTCAACCGGCCTTGACGGCGGATACGACAAAGGGCAATGCGGAACCGGCGGCCGAGAAGGCCGCGGCGAAAAAACCAGTGCAGCTCCGTCTGCCCGCCCACTACGGCAAGATCGTCGACGAGAAGCAGCGGGAGCGGATTTACGCCATCCAAAAGGAGTACGGCCCGAAAATCCAAGAACTCAAGGCCCAGCTTCAGGTCCTCATGGACCAGCGCGATCAAAAGATCGAGGCCGTGCTCACGCCGGAGCAACGCAAAGAACTGGCCACCATCAAGGAGGCAGCCAAGGCCAAGCGAAAGAAGGCCGTCGCCACGAAGAAAGATGGCGCGGAGCCACAAGCGGCCAAGGCGGATGCCGTCAAGTAGCCGCCAAGCCACCTTCGCGACAATGCGGGGTTTTCGGCTGGGGCGAGGCTCCCGTCGGGCTGAGGATCTATCGAGAACACGGCTCGGCGGGAGGCTCGCCCTCCCCATTCACCGGACACCCTCATGCAAGCGTGGACGGGGCGCGCGGGGCACCGTTTGACGGCGTCGTGCCCTTTGACAGCCTCGGGCCCGTCTGCTAGCCTGTACTTCTTGTCCTGGATAGGGTTTCTTCTGCCCCGTTTCCAAGAAGGTGGTTGAACCATGATCGCTCGCATGAAGATACCGGTTGTGCTCCTGGCGGTGGTGACGTTGGCCGCTGTCGGCGGATGCTCGCGGCGCCCCTCCCGTGTCTATCCGCCCAGCATCGACGCGTCCGCGGCCGGAGAAGCGGCGATGGCGCAGTACGACACGAACAAGGACGGCAAGGTGGCCGGCGACGAGCTGGCCAAGGCGCCGTCGCTGAAGGCCGCGATCGACAAGCTCGACGCGAACGGCGACAAGGGCGTCAGCGCCGAGGAGGTGACCGCCCGCATCAAACAATGGCAGGATTCGAGGCTCGGCTTGATGTTGGTCAGTTGCGTGTTCAATTATCAGGGCCGACCCCTGTCTGGCGCGAAGGTGGTCTTCGAGCCGGAAGCGTTCCTCGGTCCCAACGTCAAAGCCGCCGAGGGCACGACTGACCAGCGGGGCAACGTGTCCATGACGATCCCCGGCGGGTCGCCCCCGGGCATGGCCCCCGGGCTGTACAAGGTCAAGATCACCAGCGACAAGATGAAGGTGCCTGCCCGCTTCAACGACGAGACGATCCTCGGCATCGAGGTCGCCAACGACGCCAAGGGAATGGACGAAGGCGCGATCCGATTCGATCTGTGACGCTCTACGGTCGCGGGCCGAGCAGTTCGAGCAATCGGGCGACGGCGGTTGCGGGGTTGTCGGCGCCGGTGACACTGCGGCCGACGGCCACTCGGCGGAAGCCCGTCGCCAAAACGTCCGAAACATTGTCGCCGTCGATGCCGCCCACGGCAAACGCCGGCAAGCGGATCTCGGCGGCCACCGCGCGGAGCAGGTCCGGCCCCGGGTACGTCTCGAACGGCTTGGTTTTCGACGGGAACGTGGGCCCCACGCCCAGGTAGTCCGCCCCTTCGAGCACGGCCTCGCGGGCCTGCTCGACGCCGTGAACGGACACGCCAACGAGGCTCTCCGGCCCGACGATCGCTCGGACGTCTTTGATCGATAGCTCCTCCTGACCCACGTGGACGCCGTCGGCCCGGGCCAACGCGGCCAGATCCGGCCGGTCGTTCATCACGAAGAGCGTCTGGCTGCCCTGGGTCAACTGCCGCAGCAGCCTCGCGCGACTTAGCAATTCGCGGTCGGCCAGCCGCTTGTCGCGCAATTGGAGGACGTCGACGCCCGCAAGAACCAGATCTCGCGCCAGGATGTCGAAATCCTCGGGCGACTCTTGTCCTTCGATCAGAACGTAGAGCCGCGCCCCGGCCAGCCGCGTCAGGTTTGCGCGCATTGTCTCGACGGCGCGGTGCAACGTGTAGCTCTCGTAGCGAAGCTGCTCCATCCGCGCCGCCAGATCCAGTGTTGCCCCGACGGGAAAGAGTTTGCCGTACTCCTCGAGGCTCCGCAGCGACTCCTGCACCCGGGCGAAATTAGCCGCCACAACGTCTTGGCAACCGGTCCGCGGCCGTTCGCGGCCCGTCGATACGTTTGTTCCCACGTCGGCAAGCGTGTCGCGGGCGGCCAAGCGATGGACCATGGGCACGTGCGTCAGGGCTTCGCTCAGGGCGTGGCGAAGTCGTTTCAGCCGCTCGGTCAGATGGCGGTCGTCCAGCACGAAGCGAACGTAGTCCTCCACGACGCGGAGCCCCTCGCTCGCCCGATTGGCCTCCGCGTCGATTACCCGAAGAACGCCCATCCAATCCGCGTTGCGCGCCGCGTCGGCGGCGTTCGGTTCCGGCGCAACCGGTTGAAACGGCGCCGCGGCCGATTCCCGTCCGGCGAAATCCTCCTCGATCGATTCGATGCCATCGGCGCACGGCGGCGCGGCGCGCTCGCCGTAAAGACGGCGGAGCTCCTCGTCCATCACCTCGGGCGTGAACCCTTGGGCCTTCAGCCATGCACCCGTCGCGTGATCGCCCAGGACGAGTCCCAAGAGCACGTGCTCGGTGGCCAACTCGACCGGAAAACAGCGATCGGTCAGCCAAACGGTCGCCAGGTGCAGCGAGGCTTCCACGTCGGGAGTGAACCGCCACGGCGGCGGGCACGACGGATCGGGGACCGGCGGCGAAGGTGTCCGGTTGGCCGGATCGGTCAGCTCGGGCCAGCGACGGTGGACAGCCGCGACGTCGATTCCGCGGCGCGCGAGCATGGCCGCGGCGCGGCATTCCGACTCGCCCAAGAGGCCCAGCAGCACCGCGGGCCCGTCCAGCCAGTCCGGCTCGCGCCCGGCGCCGCACCCCGCGGCCAGTCCCAGTGCTCGCTGTGCCCCCGCCGTGAACGCGGGCCCTGGAGGGTAACCATTATTCATGGTATCAATGTGCCACAAATGGGCAGTACTGGCAATAGACATGCCCCTCTCAAGTGGTATTTTCTGGTTCGTCGCAACCTTCAGACGCTTGGTGGCGGGTATCAGTTTCCTCTGTGCCCGCCCGGCTTTGGGTATCCATTCTTCGTGCATTTCCCGTCATTCTTGCGCAACGCAAACCTCCTAAACCCCTTATATTTGTTGCCTTGATTCACCTATTTCCGCGAGTTACAATTTGGCGGCCGACTACCGGCCGATCCGCAGGGATGGTCCATACGGAGCACGTTGCCATGGGCAGGATACCGTGGGGTGTTTTTTTGTGGCCGGGCCTTCCACACGTTTGGCAGCGGGGAGCGTGGGGGGGGATGGTTGTGGCCGTGGGGTTTGCCGCTTTGGTGAACCTTGCCTTGGCCACCAGCCTCGTCTGGAACGAAATGGAACCGTTTACCCCCCCGGTGCGTAGTATTGTGTGGATGGGGTTGGCGCTGGTCTGGCTCGTATCGGCCGTGTACAGCGTCAGCCGAATCCGGCGCGAGCCGGGCGGGGTTCGGTCGGCGGTCCAGCCGGATGCCTTCGACCAGGCCGTGGAGCATTACCTGCAACAGGATTGGTACGAAACCCAACGGCTTCTGGGTCGGATGCTCCGGGCGAATCCGCGGGACGTGGACGTTCGGCTGATGCTGGCCTCCGTGCTGAGGCGCACGGGCCAGTGGGACGAAGCCGACGAGGAACTGGATCGGCTGGAGCGGATGGAAGAGTCGCGGAAATGGGAGTTGGAGATCGGCCGGGAGCGCGAATGCCTGGCCGAGGCCCGAGCGGAAAGCCGCCGTGCCTCCCTCGAGCCGGATGCGGTTCCGGTCCAAACGAGAAGGGCAGCCTGAACGAAGTCAACCACGCAATCCAACGGAACAGCAAGGCATGTACGAACGATTCACCGACCGCGCCCGGAAGGTTATGCAACTGGCCAACCAGGAGGCGCAACGGTTCAACCACGAATACATCGGCACGGAGCACATCCTGCTTGGCCTGATTAAAGAAGGCAGCGGGGTGGCCGCCAACGTGCTGAAGAATCTCGACATCGATCTGCGGAAGATCCGCCTCGAGGTCGAGAAGCTCGTCCAGAGCGGGCCGGACATGGTCACGATGGGCAAGCTTCCTCAAACCCCGCGGGCCAAGAAGGTCATCGAATACTCGATGGAGGAGGCCCGAAACCTCAACCACAACTACGTCGGCACGGAGCACATCCTGCTTGGGCTGCTGCGCGAGCAGGAGGGCGTGGCGGCGCAAGTGCTGATGAATCTCGGGCTGAAGCTCGAAGAGGTCCGCGACGAGGTGCTCAACCTGCTGGGCCACGGCGAAGGGCCGGAGGCGGCCGAACGTGGCGGGGGGCTGCCCGGCGGCATGGCCGGCGAGACCCAGCGCGGCGGCAAATCCAAAACGCCCGCCCTGGACAGCTTCGGTCGCGACCTGACGGAGCTGGCCAAGCAGGGCAAGCTCGACCCCGTGATCGGACGCGAGAAGGAAATCGAGCGGACCATGCAAATCCTCGGCCGCCGGACGAAAAACAATCCGGTTTTGCTGGGCGAGGCGGGCGTGGGCAAGACGGCCATCGTCGAGGGCTTTGCCCAGCGCGTGGTCGAAGGCAACGTGCCCGAGCTCCTGATGGACCGCCGGATTGTCGTCCTCGACCTGGCCATGATGGTGGCGGGGACGAAATACCGCGGCCAGTTCGAGGAGCGGATCAAGGCCGTGATGAACGAGGTCCGCCGCGCGAAGAACACGATCCTCTTCATCGACGAGTTGCACACGCTGGTGGGCGCCGGCGGCGCCGAGGGCGCGATCGACGCCTCGAACGTGCTCAAACCGGCCCTCTCCCGCGGCGAAATTCAGTGCATCGGCGCGACCACGCTGGACGAGTACCGCAAGTACATCGAAAAGGACAGCGCGCTGGACCGGCGGTTTCAGGTGGTCATGGTCGAGCCCTCCACGCCGGCCGAGGCGGGCGACATCCTCCGGGGGCTACGCGACCGCTACGAGAAACACCACCACGTGCAGATCACCGACGACGCCATCAGCTCGGCGGTCGAGCTTTCGGGCCGCTATATCACGGGCCGATGCCTGCCCGACAAGGCCATCGACGTGATCGACGAGGCCGGCGCCCGCGTGCACCTGAAGTCGATGACCCGTCCACCCGACCTCAAGGAAATCGACCAAGAGGTCGAACAGCTCAACCGCGAGAAGGAAGAGGCGGTGGCCAATCAGGACTTCGAGAAAGCCGCCTCGCTGCGCGACAAGGCCGACAAACTCAAGGACAAAAAGAAGACCATCACCGAAGAGTGGCGCGAAAAGTCGCGCGCGACCGACGGCGTCGTCGACGAAGAGGTGATCGCCGAGGTCGTTTCGAAGATGACGGGCATCCCGCTCACGCGGCTGACCACCGAGGACTCGATGCGCCTCATGCAGATGGAGGAGGAGTTGCACAAGCACGTCATCAGCCAGGACGAGGCGATCCGCTCGATCTCGAAGGCCGTGCGGCGCAGCCGCAGCGGGCTGAAGGATCCCAAACGGCCCACCGGCTGCTTCGTCTTCGCGGGTCCGACGGGCGTGGGCAAGACGCTCCTGGCCAAGATCCTCGCCGAATTCATGTTCGGCGACGAGGACGCGCTCATCCAGATCGACATGAGCGAATACATGGAGAAGCACAACGTCAGCCGGCTGGTCGGGGCCCCGCCGGGCTACGTGGGCTATGAAGAAGGCGGCCAACTGACCGAAAAGATCCGCCGACGACCCTACGCCGTCATCCTGCTCGACGAGATCGAGAAGGCCCATCCCGACGTCTTCAACATGCTCTTGCAGGTGATGGAGGAGGGCCGGCTCACGGACAGCTTCGGACGGAACGTCGATTTCCGCAACACCATCCTCATCATGACCACCAACGCCGGCGCCGAGGCCATCAAAAACGAGGCGGCCTTCGGCTTCCAGCGGCCCGACGACGACGCCTCGTACGAGAGCATGAAGGAGCGGGTCAAGGAGCAGATCGAAAAGGTCTTCCGGCCCGAGTTTCTCAACCGCGTGGACGACGTGATCGTCTTCCGCCACCTGACCGAGGACGATTTGGCCCAGGTCGTGCATCTGGAGCTGTCCAAGGTCCGCGAGCGGCTTTCCGAGCGGGGCGTGGCGTTGGTCATGACGGACGAGGCCACCCGGTTTGTCGTCAAAAAGGGCTGCAAGGAACTCGATTTCGGCGCCCGGCCGCTGCGCCGCGCGATCGAAAACATGATCGAGGATCCCCTGTCCGAGGAGCTTCTCAAGGGCGAGTTCCAGGGTTGCGACACGATCACGGTGCGGACGAAGAAGGTGGGCAGCAAGACCCAACTGATCTTCGACGGCTCACATGGCGCCGCCGCCGAGGCGCCGCCCGTGGCCGCCGCGGCCGACGGCGGCGATGCGGCGACCGGCGCGTAGCGCGACTTCCAGGAAGTGCGTGTCTGCATACTGGATTGCGAAGCCGCAAGCGGCATCTCGGCCTTCCGGCAACGATTTGCTGGAAGTGGCATTCAAGCCCAAGTCGCGCTGAACGTCGGCGGCGCTACGGCGCCGCGCCGGCTTCCGGCTGAACGCGTTGCAGGCCGCTCTCGGCAATCGATTCGTAGAGCGTGAAGCCGGGCAGTTCCACCGACGTCAAAAAGGGACGCCCCAACGCGCGATTGACCCGGGCGAGAATCCGCTTGCGGAGGATGCGATGCTCCGGGTCGTTGAGGTCCGCCGTGGGCGAGGTGCGGATGGCGATGGTGACCTGCTCGCGAAAAAAGCGGTGGTTTCGCTGCATGAAGTCCTGGAACGACGCCTCGTCCTTGCAGTCGATTGCCCCTTCCAGCTTGAACTCAGCCCGAAACCGGCGCCGCGAGGCCGGTTCGAAGACCTTCACGTTGAATTGCCCCAGTTCGGCCCAGCCGTCCTCGAAAGCCAGATCGCTGACCTCCGCGTTGGGATGGACTCCCCAGCCGGAACCACCCGAGCGGAAGAAGACCGACCGTCCGACCCATCGGCTGATGCTGCTGGTGGCTCGACTTCCGGTCAGACCGATCAGGACGAGCAGAATGACGAACACGGAGAACAGGACGGCCGTGCGCCGCCAACTGACGTGGTCGGCCGCGGCGACCTTTCGAAGCTTTGCGGGGTTCTTCTCCGGTGCGGTCCCGTCCGCCGGATCACCGCGGCGGCCGGTGCCACCGCGGGCCGGTTTCCGCCCGCCGGAAGAACGCTCTTGTGGCCGATCCGCGGACATGGTCTTCTCGGAACCCACACCTGCCGAAAAAAGAACCCACCATCACAAACCTAGCTCACTACACTGCCCCGCGTGGATAACCGCTTCGGTGGATATAGTTACCACCCCCTAGAAGGACCCCTCGCTGCCGAACATGGTCCGTCACCCAGCCACTGGACAACGCCTCGCGGCGGTGGTCCAATAGGGGATGTACCTGCCGGGGGCCGGCCATCCGCGCCCCCGCGATGAATCGCGCGGCGTGTGCCCTGCGCCTCCACGGGACCATCCTACGGTGGCCGTGGAGCCCGCGCGCGACGCGCCCAGGAGCCCTTCCGGACACGCCGCTTTGGCTTCGGCTCTCAGGGCGCCTCCCGCCATCCTTCAATCCAACATGAGGAGAGATCATGTCCCAGCCAACACGACGCACCTTTCTGAAACAGACGGCCGCGATGGGTCTTGGGGCAACGTGGGCGTTTGCCGGCGCCACCGCGTCGGGCAGAGTGCTCGGGGCCAATGATCGCATCCGCATTGCGGTGGCCGGCATCAACGGCCGGGGCGGAGCCCACATCCAGGGATTCCTCGACGCCAAAAACGTCGAGGTGGCCGCTCTGGTGGACGTCGATAGCCGCCTATTTGCCAAGAAAGCAGCCTACGTGAAGGAAAAGGCCGGCAATACGCCCAAGTGCTACCAGGACATTCGCAAGTTGCTGGAGGACGACACGATCGACGCGGTCTCGATCGCCACGCCGAATCATTGGCACGCCCTGATGACGATTTGGGCATGTCAGGCCGGAAAGCACGTCTACGTCGAGAAACCGTGCTGCCACAACGTGTTCGAGGGCCGCAAGGCCGTCGAAGCCGCGCGGAAGTACAGCCGAATCGTTCAGCACGGCACCCAGCAGCGCAGCGACCGAGGACGCGCCAACGAAATGGCGGCGATCCACTCGGGCAAGTACGGTAAGCTGCTCGTGTCGAAGGCCTACGCCTCGAAGCCGCGCTGGAGCATTGGATTCAAGCCGGACGTCGCCCCGCCGACGGAACTCGACTACGACATCTGGCTTGGCCCCGCCCAGAAGCGACCCTACAACGAAAACCTGGTGCACTACAACTGGCACTGGTTCTGGGACTTTGGCAACGGCGAGATCGGCAACCAGGGCGTGCACCAGATGGACGTCGCCCGCTGGGCCATCAAGGACGCGACGCTACCCAACCGCGTCTGGAGCCTGGGCGGACGCTGGGTGGAAACGCCCGACCACAAGGACCAGGCCGAAACGCCCAACATGCTCCTTTCCGTGTTCGAGTACGGCGACGTGCTTTTGGTGTTCGAGTCGCACGGTCTGGTCCGCCGCAAGCCCCAGGGGGCCAAAAGGCAGTTTCCCGATCGGGTGGACAACGAATTTTACACGACCGAAGGCCGCGTTGCCGGCGAGAAGTTCTATCCCAACGGCGGCGGAGACCCCGAGCGGATCCCCGATCAGGGCGTCCGCGTGACGCCGGGCGGCCCGTTCGGCAGCTTCATCGCCGCGCTGCGCGGCGGCCGGGTCGAGGACGTTAACGGCGACATTCTCGACGCGCATTACTCGTGCGCGCCGTGCCACTTGGGCAACATTTCCTACCGGCTGGGCCAGAGCGCGGCCTTCGGCAAGACGCCCGACCAACTCGGCGACAATCCCCGCGTGGTCGAGAGCTTCCGATCGCTCGAGGAAAACCTCGACGGGGTCGGCGTCAAGCTATCCGAGACGACCTACCAGCTCGGTCCGGCGCTCGAGTTCGATCCGAAGACCGAGAAATTCGTCGCCAACGACTCGGCGAACGCGCTGTTGACGCGTGCGTACCGCGAAGGCTTCGTCGTGCCGGAAGAGGTCTGACGGCGAACTCAGGTTTTGAACTGTCCCACGAGCGTCTGGAGTCGCCCGGCGACTTCGGTCAGCTCGCCGCTGGCCTCTTGAGTGAGGCCGGCGCCTTGGGCGGTTTGTTTGACGGCGTGATCCATCTGCCCAACGTTCTTGGCGATCTCCTGCGTGGCGGAGGCGGACTCGGCCACGCCCGTGGCGACGATTTGCGCCGCGTCGGAGGTCTCCGAGATGTTTCGGGCGATCTCATTCGTCGTGGCGCTTTGCTCCTCGACGGCCGAGGCGATCGTCTTCGACACGCCGTTGACCTCTTGGATCACCAAGCTGATTTCGTTGATCGACTTGACGGCCCCGTCGGCCGAGCTTTGGATGCCCTCGATTCGGGCGCGGATGTCCTCGGTGGCCTCGGCGGTTTGCTTGGCCAACTCCTTGACTTCCGTGGCGACCACGGCGAAGCCCTTGCCGGCGTCTCCCGCCCGGGCGGCTTCGATCGTGGCGTTGAGCGCCAGCAGATTGGTCTGCTCGGCGATGTCCTGAATCGTCTCGATCACCTTGCCGATCTCGACGGCGGCCACGCCGAGCTGGCCGATGTTTTCGTTGCTCGATTCGGCCAGCCGCGCGGCGTTGCCGGCGACCGAAGACGCCTGCTCGGCGTTTTTGGCGATTTCGGCGATGCTCGCGGTCATCTCCTTCACGGCGTCGGCCACGGTCTTGACGTTGGCCGTCATCTCTTCGGTCGAGGCCGACATGTTCACCATGTTGATCGACATCTCCTCGGCGGCGCTGGCGACCGTGGCCGACTGGCGCGACATCTGGTCGGCGCCCTGGGCCATGTCGGCCGCCGTGGAGGCGAGCTTGCCGGACGAGGTGGACACGTTCGCCGCGTCGCCGGCCACGTCGCGGATGATGCCTTGCAGCTTATCGACGAACGTGTTGAACCACTTGCCCAGACGGCTCAGCTCATCCTTGCCCGAGGCGTCCAGGCGGCGCGTCAGGTCGCCCTCGCCCTGGGCAATGTCCTTGAGCAAGGCGATCGTGCGATCCAGCGGCCGCGTGATCGAGCGGGCAACCCACCAGAACACGACCAGCAGGAAGGCCGTGCCGACCAGCACGATGCCCATGTTGGACCACAGCACGGTCCGCACCTGCGACAAGACGTTCGCCGTCGGCACCGTCACGACCAATCGCAGCGGCGAGGTCGAGACGTCCCCGGTCTGGGCAGCGTCGTCGGTCGCCTGGCTGAGCTGCGCGGGGCCGTCCAGGACGTTGAAGGTGACGAACCGCGACGCGTCGTCCACGTTCCGTTCCATCGTCCGTCCCGCGGTCTTGGCATCGGCCAACCACGCGGCCGTGTCCGCGTCGAACTGGACGGGACTCTCGCGCTTGTCGGCCGTCGATTGGGTCAGGGTCTCGCCGGTCTCCGTGTTGAAAAAGAACGCCTGCGCCTCGGGAAATCCGTTGTCGACGAGCTGCGTCCGCGCGTTGTCCATCCGGGTTTGAAGCGACGCGGGATCCAAATAGGCCAGGAACACGCCGTTGCCTTTGCCCGAGGAGTCCTTGCAGGGGAAGCTGAACAAGTACGTCGTCGGGGTATCCGATTTCTCCTCTTGCGAGACGCCCGAGCGGACGAGTTGCACGCCGCGCGCGGCAGTTTGGGCCAGGCGCTGCGCGTCCCCGACGACGCTCCCCTTGAGCGACGCCGCGTCCTTCGCGCCCGAGCCGGCCGCCAGGAGAACCTTGCCTTCGGTGTTGGCCAGAAGGAGCAGGTTGAAGTCGGGCGCCGCCGAGGCCATGTCGCCGAGACGCTTGTCCAGTTCGTCAAGCGTATTGAACTCGATACCCAGGCCGTACACGTCCTCGGCCGTCCATTTGCCAAAGACCTTGGCGTGGTCGACGAGGAAGGCGTTGACCTCCCGTGCATTGCCGGCGCCCACGAGCTGCGCGATGCGGTCGCTCGTGTTGACGGCCGTGCTGGAATGCGAGTAGTACGTGATCAGGGCCACGGCGATCATCGGCAACGCCGCCGGAACGATGATGGCGTTCAGCTTGGCGCGGATCGTCCAGTGACTCCATTTGGAAAATAAGTTCCGGAACATGGACACACCCCTCCCCTGTCTAGACTCATCGAATAGCCAAGGAGCTCGGTCACGTCGTCGCGACCTCGCTCCGCCGCCGTCCCCTCGGATCGGGCGAGGGCGCGGGGGCGGAGCCTCCGCCCGCTCGCGCGGGCGGAGACGCCGCTAGGTTGGTCATCACTTGGCGCGGAGGCGCCGGGCGATCACTTGGTGGCCAACGGTTCGAGCTCGGTGGGCTTGCCGGCGGCCTTGCGGGCCGCGTCCCATTCCGCCCGCGTGCACACGGCCTCGTCGCCGGGCATCGCGCTGAGGACCTCGAAGTAGTCCAGCTTGAACTTATCCTTGAGCACCTCGGCTTCCGGCTTGCACTTGACGGCGTACACCGTTTGCACCGACTGGTGGTCGAAGTCGCGCCACTGCTGCTTGTCCTTGAGCGACTGGTACTCGTGGCCCTCGAGCGCCGTGACGATCTGGTCCCCGTCGAACGAATTGGCCCGCTCGACCGCGTCCTTGAACTCGAAGAGGATCGTGTAGGCCGAGCCGCCCGAAGTGGAGGGATAGCGGCCGAACTTGGCGGAAAACGCCTCGACGAAGGACTTGCCGCGAGCGTAATCGTACTTGTAGGGGATGCTCCAGTCCCAGGGCAGGGCGCCGATGACGCCTTCCATGACCTTCGGTCCGCCGCCCTCGGCCATACCCAGCGTCAGGTTGGGCACGACGATCTGCATCTGCGACTTCAGCCCGGCCGCCGTGGCCTGGCGAATGCAGTTGACCATGTCGTCGCCGAACAGAACGAGCACCAAGACGTCGGGCTTGACCATCTTGGCGAAGGCCACGGCCTTTTTGAAATCCTCTTCCTTCGCGCCGGGGAACGGCGTCGTCATCGACTTGTGGGTGTTCTTGTCTTCCGTGTCCGTGAACTTGCGCATGGACGCTTCCGTGGTGTGTCCCCACGTGTAGTCCGACGTGATGTACAGATACTTCTTGTTGGGGAAGTTGGTTTTCAGATACGAGCCGATGGCCTTGGCCGCCATCCACGAGTCGTAGCACTCGCGGAACGTGTGGCGATGGCCGTCAACGCCCGTCGTCTCGGTCGAATAGGTGAGCGTGCCGAAGAACGGGACGCCTTTCTCTTGACAGACCTTGCCCGCGGCGATGGCCACGGCGCTGGACGAGCCGCCGAAAACCATCTTGACGCCTTCCTGGTCGATCAGCTCGATGACGTTCGTGGTGGCCACGTCCGGCTTGGACTGGGAGTCGCGCCAGACGATCTCCACCTGCTTGCCGAGGATGCCGCCCGCGGCGTTGATCTCTTCCACCGCCAGATTGGCGGCCCGCCACTGGTCCAGCCCCTGCACGGCATAGGGACCCGTCTTCGGGTAGTTCAGCCCCACCTTAACCGTCTCGCCCAACGCGACGGTCGAGAGCATGAAGCAAAACCCCAGTAAAAAAACAAGACACCGTTTCATCATGGTTCCTCCAATAGGACACAAGAAAACCCAAACCGGTTTCGGCGGCGGACGGGGGCTATGGGTTCCCTTCCGCCTTACCACGCTTCCGCCGCATGCGGGTCAGCAACGCGACATGGGGCCCGCAGACGGCCGGGGGCAAGTACCCGAGGAAAAGTAGGTTGTCGGTCCACGCGACGAAAGGAGAAAAAGTGGAAAAAAGGCGGGAGAAACGCCGACGGGAGCGTATCCCGATCGTCACGACCGGCCCCCCCCACGGGGCGAGGCGACGCCTCGGCTGGCGTCTACAGCCGGATGAGAGAGACGGCCACTTGGAGGATCCGTTGATCCAGGAGGAGCGCATCCTCGTTCTGGTGCTCGAAGGTCACGCAGAGGTACTCCAGCCCCGAGGCGTAGGCGATCTGGTAGTTGTTGCCCACGATCACCGACGGAACCGTGACGAACTTGAAGCCCCAGGGGGTGCCGCTCAGGCCGTTCTTGATGCCGCCCGAGATGATGTTGGTCATCTCGCCGACGCCGTCGATCACCTGGGACGTGAGCGTGTCGAAGCGGTCCTGCAACAGGCCGCCGACGGCCGATCGGGCGACGTGCTCGGCCATGTTGACGGTGATGAAGCCCGACACGTCGCCGTGCACGCCGATCAGGCCGGTGACAACGCCTGGATCGCGCGTGGGAACCGTCGACATGCCCACGCACCGGGCGCGCGTGTCGCACATGGTCAGGCAACTCTCCACGGCGCCGGCAATCGCCTTGAATAGCTCCGAGTCGGTTCCGAGATTCGCGGGGCAGGTTACCGAGGCCGTCGCCATTGCATTGCCTCCTGGTCGTGGTATCTCCAATCGCGTCCCCACCTCCGCGGGAAGACGGTTTGCCCGTCGCAGCGCCGCCGGGGGACCCTCAGAATGATATGGGTTACGGAATTGCCTCAAGCCGCCCGCCGCAACGAATTTTCTTTCCGCTTGCCGATGTGTTCGATCCAATCGCTATGACCCGCACCGTATCCCCGGGCCCACGGGACGGGTCGATCCGCCGCGCGCCGCGGCGGAGACCTCGGAGAACGTGTTTGGAAATGCATTATGCTATTCTCCTATACAGCGCCTCATCAATTCGTCGCATTGTTGTACGGCATTGGGTTCTGGGGGATCAGGAACCAGAACGAGGTCGAGTATCGGTCCTTGGGAGCACGCTCGTCTACGTTGCCGCCCATAGGTGCGATGACACATCTGGTAATTCATCCAACATACCGAGAAGCTCTCGATCTTCAAGACAAGGTGATTGACACGCTTGATGACGCCGTCGCTCTTCAAAAGGATGGCCTTGTTATCGATTTGCCGGAAGCGATTGACTTGACCGAATACCACGATGCCGTGGCGGCCTTACTCCAAGAGATTGATGAAATCTCGCCTGGCGACGATGAGCAGTCTCAGTATGAGGATTGGGTGGGAGAAGTCATACGGCTCTGTTTTTTCCGCGCTCTGACGAATTTGGAGCGACAGTCATGCGATGCCGACGGACGAGTGCGACGCGACTGGATAGTGTCGAACCGAGCTAACTCTGGTTTCTGGGAGATGGTGCGCGCTCGGTACAATGCCACACAGGTCATTTGGGAATGCAAGAACGTGCCTTCACTGCAGTCGGACGATTTTCAACAGATGAACTACTACCTGACACCGCAAGTCGGACGGTTCGGCATTCTTTGTTTTCGCGGCGAGATCAAGAATCACTATTACCAGCACATCAAACGGATTTCAAGCAATAAGGATGGTGTTGTGATTCTCTTGACGGACAAAGACATGAAGGTGTTCCTTCACCAGGCGAGCAAGGGGAAGGTAAAAGAGAGTCACATTCAGGACATCTACGACCGGACGATTCGGCAGATATCCTAGGGCAGACAAGTAGGGTGGGGTACACTTGACCCACCACCTTTTGCGACAAATTGCGGTGGGGCAAGTGTGCCGCGACCCTACGATACTCACGCGGAGCGTGAGGAGTACTTTTTTACTGCTGCACCGAATACAACAGCACGTTCAGCGCGATCCGCAGGGCGTCCTCGCGGAGGTAGCCTTGGCACTCGAGGGAGTTGTGCTTCTCCAGGGCGCAACTGACGTCATAGGGCGAGAAAATCACGGCCCAGCGATCGGCAAGACGGATGCCTTCGAGGACCGGCGGGGCCTTTCGGGCGGTCGGCTTCATCGGGCCGCCGGCGGCGGCTGGCTGCGGATCGAGCCGCGTGACCGTCGCCAGGTTGTAGCCGCCGTAGGTCGGCGTCAGGAGCGGATCGTCCGCCGGGATGCGCTCCAGGGCGTGATCGGGAAACGCGGCGGCCATCTCGCGGCGGAGCGACTCGGTGAAGGCGGCGCTGGCGCAGATGGAATCGGAAAACACCGTGCCGCCCCGCTCGACGAATTCCCGCAGCCGGCGGCGCTCCTGGTCGGTCAGGCGAAACGCCGTCCGCCCGCTCATGAAGACGAGATGGTAATCGAACAGGGCCTCGTCGGTCAGGCCCACCTCGCGGCGTTCGGCGGCCACGCGGAGCTTCATCTCCCGGCCGGCCGTCTCGAGCAGGTTCACCACCGCGCGCGGCGCCGCGTTGCACCCGCCGGGATGCTGGAGACTCGCGACGGCCAGCCGTCCTCGTCCGGCCGAAGCGTCGCCGGCGTCGAGGTTCACCGTGGCGGGGATCTCATCCTTCGCCCGAAGCTCGCGATTCGTGGCATAGGCCAAAATGTTGATCCCCAAGATCAGCCCCGCGTCGATCTGGGCCTGAACCTTGGCGGGGTACTTCGTTTCTCCGTCGCGCCAACCGCGGGCCAATTCCCAGAGACACGACAGCGACGGCCGCGGGCTATCGGGCGGATCGGGCGGCAGATACACCACGCTCGTGCGGCAGCCGAACTCGATACCCAATAGCGGCCGCGCCTGCGCCGGCGGGATCGGTTGCTCGGCGCGCCAAATGGGATGGCCGAGTTCCAAAAGCCGCAGACGATACTCCGGCTCGGGGAACACCCGCTCGAGGAACTTGCGGATCGCCTCGTCGAATTCCTTGCCGCCGCACTGCGCCTCGGCCAGCAGGAACCCGCCGCGGTCGAGATAGTCGCGGATGTTTTGGGCAAGCTGTTGCTGGGCAGCCTCCTGCGGCGGCAGGGGATTGGCCTTGCCGCTGAGGTAGAGCACGGGCGATTGCACCAGGTCGTCCACGTCGGCCACGGCCAGATCGACCACCTGCCAGGTCATGTCGCGCTTCCATTTCGACTCGACGTACCGCGTCAGGTTGGCCACGTCGCCGCGGTGCAGGTTCCAGTCGTTGCCCGGCGCGTGCTTGGCCTTCGCCAACAGGACGGGCCGGCGGCCCTTGGAGAGAAACAGCAGGGCGAAGCTCGTGGCGATCAGCTCGTTCTGTTCGAGGCCTTGTCCCGACCAGGAGTCGGACCCGGCGATCTCCTCATTCACCAGGTGGTCCGCGCCCTCGCGATACCAGTCGTGGTTGCCGATGAACCGCCGGGCGGTGAGCCGTCCGACCCGTTCGACGCCGTAGAGGTAGTAGAGCGCCCAATTGCTCGCTTGTCCGGGATTCTGCCGGACGGAGAAGTTGCGCGCGAGCCAGCCGAACCCTTGCTCGACGTGGTCGTCGTCGCGGCGATCGCCGGCGCAACACTGAATCTGCTCGCCGACGACGCGGGCGTCCGGCTCGTGGACCTCCTCGTTGGCGATGATGAGCGAGGCGATTCCCGCGCAGGTCATGCTGCCCGTGCCGCCGGTCCGCTGATGATATCCCCAGGAGCCGTTGGGGTTTTGGCCGTCCTCCCAGTATTTTTTGGCCAGGGCCCAGGTCCGCGAGTTGACCTTGGCGCCGGCTTGCCGGGCCTCGTGCAGGGCCAACAAGGCGAATTGGGAATTGGAGTTGTCCACGCCGGGCGTGGGATAGGCCCAGCCGCCCTTGCCGGGCTCGCGGGCCCATTGCGTCTCCTCGAGCTGCGCGACGTTCCGCTGGATGAGCAGCATGTCGCGGACCGGCTCGGCCTTGCAGAAGACCATCGTCTGGAGCGAGACCGCGTACGTGGTGGGCAACCGGTGGGTCCGCAGCCACCCGAGCGCCCGCGCGACGTGCTCGTCCTCCGGCTCGACGCCCGCGTTGAGCAGGGCCAACGTGCAAAGCGCGGTGACCCCGCCGGGCTGGCGCAAGGGCATGTCTAGCTCAGACCAGGATCCGTCGGCGCCCTGCTTGCTCTTCAGGTGGGCGATACCCCGGTCCATGGCCTGGCGGACCTGCTCGGCGGTCACGTCCGCCCGCAAATCCGGCGCAAACGCCCCAATCCACGCCAGCACCAGGCCAAACCAGCTCCAAAAGGGCTTCATGCGAAGACTCCCAACCGCTCCAGGCACGGGGACGACGCTTGTGCCACAAGTATCTTAGAATTCAGAAGTTAGACGAGCAAGACTACCCCGGGCAGGGAGGACACACTGCCGACTGCCACTGGCTCCGCCAGTGCGGAGAATCGTCGGCACGCAGTCGTGTTCCCAGGGGACTTTGAGTGACACTGGCTCCGCCAGTGCCTTGTGGACTGGTGGTTTGCGCACTGGCAAAGCCGGTGGCACACACATACACTGGCAAAGCCGGTGGCACACACATACACTGGCGAAGCTGGTGGCACATGCGCACCGCTGGAGCCAGTAGCACACACACTGGCGTAGCCAGTAGCATACGCGCTAGTTCCCCGCCGAAGCCCATACTACTTCATTCTCGAAACCCCCAACGAGGACGCAGCCTTGTCCACCGGCAAACCGCGCAGCCTTGGAGACGTCTTGCAGGAGTTCAGCCAGCACCGGCGGCTCATGCAGGAGGAACTGCAAAAAATCATCGTCGGCCAGAGCGAAGTGATCGAGCAGATCTTCGCGGCCGTTTTCACCCGAGGGCATTGCCTCCTGGTCGGCGTGCCGGGTTTGGCCAAGACGCTCATGGTCAGTACCCTGGCGCAGATCCTCGACATCCGCTTCAAACGCATCCAGTTCACGCCCGACCTGATGCCCTCCGACATCACGGGCACGAACGTGCTGGAAGAGGAGGAGTCGGGCCGGCGGAACTTCCGCTTCGTCGAGGGGCCCGTCTTCACCAACATCCTCCTGGCCGACGAAATCAACCGCACCCCGCCCAAGACGCAGGCCGCGCTGTTGCAGGCGATGCAGGAGCGCGAGGTGACCGTGGGCCAGGAGACGTACAAGCTGCCCGATCCGTTCTTTACCATCGCCACGCAGAACCCCATCGAGCAGGAAGGCACGTACCCTCTGCCCGAGGCGCAGCTCGACCGCTTCATGTTCAACATCAAGGTGGACTACCCTTCGGCCGAGGAAGAGGAACGCATCCTGGCCAGCACCACCCGGAGCGAGAAGGTCGAGATCCGCAAAGTTCTCTCGGGCAAGGCGATCGTGAACCTTCAGCGGCTGGTCGGCTCCGTGGCGGTTAGCCAGTACATCGTGCAATACGTGTCGCGCCTGGTCCGGGCGACACGGCCGAAGGACCCCTCCGCGCCGAAGTTCGTCCAGGAGCTGGTGGATTGGGGCGCGGGTCCGCGGGCTGGACAGTTCCTGATCCAAGGCGGCAAGGCCCTGGCGGCGATGGACGGCCGGTTCAGCGTGGCCATCGACGACGTCCGCAAAATCGCCGTGCCCGTCCTGCGCCACCGCGTCAGCACCAACTTCCAGGCCCAAGCCGAAGGCTTCGCCACCGAGGACGTGATCGACCGGCTGCTCAAGGAGATTCCGACGCCGGAGATTGTGAAGTATGAAGGGTAGGGATTTGGGGATTTGGGGATTTGGCGCGAGGGGCGAGATGGCCACTAGCAACTATAGGGAGCTTCGCGTCTGGCAGAACGGGATGGAATTGGTGCGGCGGGTCTATTGTCTGACACGTGGCTTCCCAAGACATGAGGTGTTCGGACTGGCATCGCAGTTGCAACGGGCGGCCGTTTCCATACCGGCCAACATCGCGGAAGGTCATACTCGGGGAACAACAAAGGAATTCCTCCGTTACGTCACGATAGCGCACGGGTCTCTCGCAGAACTCGAAACCATGTTTCAAGTCGCGCGAGATCTCAAATACATTGGTGAAGGGGACTTCGATCAAGTCATCCGCCTCTGCGACAGCACTGGTAGGATGCTTGGCGCCTTGCGACGCACGCTCACAAAGAAACTCCGCTCCCAGAAGACACCTCAACACCAACACCCTCCAAATCCCTAAATCCCTAAATCCCTAAATCCCTAAATCCCTAAATCCCTAAATCCCTAAATCCCTAAATCCCTAAATCCC